>NZ_JAWHPN010000013.1:0-69916 GCF_032584215.1 Collinsella aerofaciens
TGGAACCGCTCGGCCGGCCCTTGGGCCTCGGGCGCAGGGCCTCCGCGCCGCCCCGGCGGTATAGCGCGCACCACTTCTTGAGCGGCGACATCGACATTATGCCGAACGCCGCCATCGCCTCGGTCTTCGTCATGCCGCCGTCGACGACGGCGGAGGCGGCGGCGACCTTCTGCTCGTATGTGTACCTGCCCTGCTTTCCGTCCATGCGCAGCAGCACCTCGCTCCCGAATGCGCGGTATATCTCCTGCCATCTTCTCACGGCTTCCGCGGGAAGCGAAAGGGCAATCGCGGCAGATTTATACCCGTGCCCGAGCTCGAAGAGCCCTATGGCCGCCTTCCTGGCCTCGATATCATGCTTCACCCTCAAATCAACGCGCATAAAGAAAGCCTCCCATTTCTCATGTCCAAGAAATGGGAGGCAGTTCAGGTTGGGGAAACGGGCCTCTTTTCTCTCTGGGCTCGTGGATTGGCGAAGACAATAACCGCTGGCAGCTATTTTGAGTTCCTGATGCGGCGTGTGGCTGTGGCGGTTATTCCGAGTCCTGCGGCGGCGATTCCTGCGAGTGCGGTTGCGCTCGGCGCTGTGTCGCCCGTGTTCGCGAGCTTGCCGGCGGTCGCATCTGTCTGTTTGCCGCTGCTTGTGTTCGCTTGCTTGGGGGAGCTTGGTAAGGCGTCTTTGCCGGTTGCAGGCGGTGTCGCCTCGGTGGGTTGCGCTGAGCTGGAGGGTTTTGTCGTCTCGACGGGTTTCGTTATCTCGGGAGAGGTGGTCTTGTCTGCCGCGGCTTTTGCCTCTTCGTATGCCTTGCAGGCGTCGTCATAGGCCGCTTGCGCCTTTTTCAAATCGTCGAGGAGCGCATCTCGCTTGGCTGTCTCTTCGTCGATGTGGGCTTTAGCTTCCTCTGCCTCACTTTCGAAATACTGAACCTGTTTTTCCTGGCTTTCGAGCCGGCGTTGGTAGCGGTGAAGATCATCTTCACAAGATTTTTCTCGCCTTTCTGCCGCCATGATCTCACTGCGCAACTGCTTAATATGCTCCTTAATAGCTGTGCTGGGCGCCTCGTCGCCGAGCTCCTTGAGTACCTTATCTAATTCTGCCTGAAGGCCGCTTGTCCGGTTGTGGGCCTCATCGTATTTGGCTTGGGCTGCATCGACGTTCGCTTGCATGGCGGGAAGGGGTTCCCTCCGTTTGGCGGCTTCCGTCACCACCATGTCGTGGATCTCTTGAAAACTGGCAATGTCATCATCGATTTCCGCAAGTTTTTCGGGACTTGCGGCGTCTTTTGCGGCCTCGAGGTTTTTGAGCGCTTCCTGCATGGCTGCATACGCTTTTTCTTTTGCGGCGGCCGCATCTTCCGTCTGCAAGGCAACTGCACCGGTGGGGGAACTGGTTTCTGCCGCGATCGCCGTTGCGGGGGCGATTCCCGCGACAAGTGCCGTGGAAAGGGCGATGCCCACAGTTGCTCGTTTTGCTCTTCTTGCGAGAATGTCGTTCATCTCGGCACCTCATTTCAAGGGTCGGCGACTAACTTGGTAGCACTAATGCAAGTATACCAAGTGGTCGACCCGACACTAGCTGGGTGTGCGTGTGCCTCTCCGCTTCTTTGGAAACCGAATCCCGTTAGAAATGACGAGTTGTTTACGCTTCTTTTGGGGTGGCGGTACTATCATGGTTCGAATTGAATGTGGATGATGATAGGGAGCGCCTATACATGATTGAGCTGCTCAGGCGTTTTGGTGGTAAGTTTCGCCGGTATATGGTGATTGGCCCTGCGTGTAAGCTGATCGAAGTGATCTTTGACCTGCTGACGCCGCTGGTGATTGCCCAGATGATCGATAAGGGTATTGGCGCGCACGATGTCAACGCCGTCGTCCACTACGGTATGCTGCTTGGCGCCATGGCTGTGATCGGCATCTCGTTTACGCTCGTCTGCCAAAAGATGGCGGCGCTCACCTCGCAGGGCATGGGCACCGATATCCGCGGTGCGCTCTACCAGCACATCAACAAGTTGAGCTATGCCGAACTCGACCGCTTTGGCACGCCGTCGCTTATCACGCGCATTACCAACGACGTCAACCAGGTGCAGCTCGCCGTGGCGCTGGGCGTACGCATGCTCATCCGCTGGCCTTTCCTGGCGGTGGGCTCCATGGTCGCGGCCCTTGCCATCGACCTTAAGCTCGGCGTGATCTTTTTGATTTGCACGCCCGCCATCGGCTTGGTGTCCTGGTTTGTCATGGCGCGCTGCATCCCGTACTACAAGCAGCTGCAGGCAAAGCTCGACCGCATCGCGCTCATTTGCCGCGAGGGGCTTTCGGGCGCCCGTGTGATTCGCGCCTTTGTACGCGAAGATCACGAGCGCGAGCGCTTTGCCCAAGCCGCCGATGACCAGGCCCATACCGCCATTGCGGTGGGTAAGCTCTCGTCGGTCCTTAACCCCGTCACATTCTTGGTGATGAACCTGGGCGTGTGCGCCATCCTGTGGGTGGGCGGCATCCAGGTCAACGTGGGCGAGCTTACGCAGGGCCAGGTCATGGCGTTTGTGAACTACATGACGCAGACCCTGATCTCCATCGTGTACGTCGCCAACCTGGTCGTGGTCTTTACCAAGGCGAGCGCCAGTGCGTCACGTATCAACGAGGTGCTCAATTGCGTGCCGAGCATCACCGACGAGGGCAACCAGCCGGTCGCGCTGCCCAAGCCGGGCAATGTCGCTCCCGTTCCCGCGCTGAGCTTGAGCCATGCGAACTTCTCCTTTGGCACCGGCGCTGCCAACGCCGTCAACGATGTGACCCTGGAGCTGCCGCTGGGCAAGACACTCGGCATTATCGGCGGTACGGGTAGCGGCAAGTCCACGCTCGTCTCGCTTATCCCGCGCCTGTACGATGCGAGCACCGGCAGCGTGAGTGTGATGGGCGCCGACGTGCGCACCTGGCCGCTCGACCAGCTGCGCCGTGTGGTCGCGACCGTTCCACAGCGCGCGTCGCTGGTGAGCGGCACCATCCGCAGCAACCTGACCTGGCGCGACGAGGCTGCGACCGACGAGGAGCTCTGGGCGGCGCTCGACATGGCGCAGGCGAGCGAGTTCGTGCGCAACAAGCCGCAGGGGCTCGATGCCCCGGTCGAGGCGGGCGGTAAGAACTTCAGCGGTGGCCAACGCCAGCGCCTGACCATCGCGCGCGCCCTGGTGGGCTCGCCTCAGATATTGATCATGGACGACTCTGCCTCGGCGCTCGACTTTAAGACCGACGCGGCGCTTCGCCATGCCATTCGCGAGCGCAGCGTGCGCGGTGCCGCCGTGGGCGGGCTGCCGCTCACGACGGTGATCGTAAGCCAGCGCGTCTCGACCGTTCGCGATGCCGACATGATCTGCGTACTCGACCACGGCTCGGTTGCGGGCCTGGGCACGCACGATGGGCTGTATGCAAGCTGCCAGCTCTACCGAGAGATCTGCCAGTCGCAGCTTCGCCGCGAGGAGCTCGAGGGCCAGCAGGGGAGCACGACGCCCACGTCCGCTCCGACCGCCCCCGCATCCGTCTGCGCAAAGGAGGGCTGCTAAATGAATCCGTACACTTCTTCCGGTTCGGTCGCCACGATGACGGCCAACGTGTCCGGCAACGATAACCTCAACGACCTGGGCGACGGTCCGCGCCAGCCCGGCGATCCCGAGCGCTATCCCGTGGGTGCGGTGACCCGCCGCCTGCTGGGCTATGTTCGCCCGCACCGCGTCTCGTTTGCGGCTTCGTTTTTAAGTGCCGCCGCCTCGGTAATTTTGCAGCTCTACACGCCTATTCTCATCGGCGAGGGCATCGACCTGATCGTTGCCGCCGGGCAGGTGGACTTTGACGTACTGCTGCCGCTCGTTACCGAGCTCGCGATTGTCGTCGTAGGTGCTGCGGCCTTCCAGTGGCTACAGGGCTACTGCGTCAACCGCCTGTCCTACGAGACGGTGCGCGACATGCGCGTGGAGGCGAGCGATAAGCTCAGCCGCATGCCGCTCAGCTTTATCGACAGCCATGCCCACGGCGACCTTATGAGCCGCGTGGTCAACGATGTCGACCAGGTTGGCGATGGCTTGCTACAAGGCTTCACGCAACTCTTTACCGGCGTTATCACCATTGTGGGCACGCTCGCGTTTATGCTCTCCATTAACCTGGCCATGACGCTCGTGGTGGTGCTCGTCACACCGCTCTCCATCTTTGCGGCCGGCGCCATCGCCAAGCTCTCCAACAAAAGCTTTACGGCACAGCAGCGCATCCAAGGCCAACTCGGTGGCCATATTGAGGAGTACGTAGGCGAGCAAAAGCTGGTGGATGCGTTTGCTTACGGCCCGAACGCCCAACAGCACTTCGATGCCCTCAATGCCGAGCTCTACACCGCGGGCGAGCGCGCGCAGTTTATGGGTTCGCTCTCCAACCCCGGCACGCGCTTTATCAATAACATCATCTATGCCGTGGTCGCTGTGATTGGCTGTGTGGGCGTGATCACGGGCGTGCCGGCGGCGCTTACGGTGGGCGGCGTGCAGATCTTCCTGTCCTACGCCAACCAGTACACCAAGCCGTTCAACGAGGTCACCAACGTCATTACGCAGATCCAGACCGCGTACGCCTCGGCGCGCCGCATGTTTGCGCTGCTCGATGCGCGCGAGCAGGAGCCCGACGCGTCGGACGCTGTAGAGCTTGCCGCCCCGCAGGGCGAGGTGACTTTTGAACACGTGGACTTTAGCTACGTGCCCGACCGCAAACTGCTGCAGGACATCTGCATCGAGGCCAAGCCCGGCATGCGCTTTGCCCTGGTCGGCCCCACGGGCTGCGGCAAGACGACGCTCATCAACCTGCTGCTGCGCTTTTACGATATCGATGCCGGTCGCATTGCGGTCGATGGCCGTTCCTCGCGTGACTACACGCGCGCAAGCCTGCGCCGCGCCTTTGGCATGGTGCTGCAGGATACGTGGCTGTTCGAGGGCACGGTGGCGGAAAATATCGCTTACGGTTGCCCGGATGCCACGCGTGAACAGGTTATCGAAGCTGCCAAGCGCGCGCATGCGCACAAGTTTATCGTGCAGCTGCCAGGCGGCTACGATACGGTCATCGGCGAGGACGGCGGCACGTTTAGCCAGGGTCAAAAACAGCTGCTGTGCATCGCGCGCGTCATGCTCACCGACCCGGCTATCTTGCTGCTGGACGAGGCGACCTCGAGCATCGATACCCGCACCGAGCTGCAGGTGCAGGCGGCATTCGACGAGCTCATGGCCGGTCGTACGAGCTTTGTGGTGGCGCATCGCCTGAGCACGATTCGCAACGCCGACTGCATTCTGGTGATGTGCGACGGCCAGATTATCGAGCGCGGCACGCACGACGAGCTGCTAGCGGCAGGCGGCTTCTACGCCGAACTCTACCGCAGCCAATTCGCCCAGTGAGCAAGCCCGTGGCGCAAATTAATCAATCGACAGACGGTGGTTTTACATCTGTCACGTTAGTACTAAGATATTCATCTAATAAATTGCATTAGTGGCTTTAGTTTTGGGGGAAACGAGGCAACGTGACTATGACGTGCTCTTTGGTGGTTAACAGCAAGAGCGGTAATACCAGGATGGTTTCAGGCGCGATCAAGCGCGCTCTGCAGGCTGCGGGCGTTGAGTTTGTCCATGCCGCGGCGTTGAGCGACGATGCGGATGCAGATCAGGTTGCGCTCGAGGCGCAGGGCGCCCGCGTGGCCGACACGGTGCTCGTCGGTTTTTGGTGCGACAAGGGCGCGTGCACGCCTTCGGTCGCGGCGTTGCTCTCCGCCTTGCACGGCAAGCGCGTCTTCCTGTTTGGCACCTGCGGTTTTGGCGCCGACCAGAGCTATTACCAGCAGATTATTGATCGCGTAACTTCTAATTTGGCTGGGGATGCCGAGCTTGCGGGCTGGGCGATGTGCCAGGGCAAGATGGGTCCCGCGGTCAAGCAGCGCTACGAGGCCATGCTCGAGCAAGATCCCGACAACGCTCGCTATAAGATGCTGCTCGACAACTGGGTTGCCGCGAAGGACCATCCCACCAAGGAAGATCTGGATAACATGGCCGCAGCCGCCAAAAAGGCCGTGCTGGGGGAGTAGCTCCCATCGCTGACGGCGGTCGGTCCATCTTTCTAAATGAAACGTCCTCCCGGGCGTCGGGGCACGAAGTTCCCTGCTCTACAGTCCTGCGCAAGACGAAGGCCACATTAAGTGGCCTTCTTTGCGTGCGGAACTCGCGATGAACTTCGTGCCCCGCCGTCCGGGAGGACGCCTCTTTATTGATGGGAGGCCTGATAGGTCGATGGTTCCGTGCCCGGATGCGTCCAAAGTGGGACGGGCTTTCCGGATGGGCAGGCTTTCGAAAAATGCGTCCCGGAATTTGCCTTTGGAATGGGACGTAGTTTCCCGTTGAGGTGCTTTGCGGAAAGTGCATCCCACTCTGGGCGGTCGAAGTGGGACACACTTTCCCAAAGGCGCTCCAACGGGAAATTGCGTCCCATTATTCGGTCAAGAAACGGGATGCATTTTCCCAATGAGAGCAAAACCGGAAAATGCATCCCACAATCAGCCCTCAAAGTGGGACGCCGTTTCCCAATGAGGCTCAAGCGGAAAATGCATCCCGGAATTTGCGCTCAAAGTGGGATGCGGTTTCCGGTTGAGGGTCTAAGGGGAAAATGCGTCCCAGAATCGACGCTTGAAATGGGATGCAGTTTCCCGATGAGGCACTCGACGGAAAATACATCCCAGAAATGGCCTTTGAGCTGGGATAAGATTTCCGCGGCATCTCGGATTCACAAAAAATGAGACACGCCGTTGGCGAAAATGAGACACGTGATATCGGGCATCGGATGTATCATTTGCAAAAATGAGTCCACTCCACTCGAATAAAGCGAGGTCCCTCATGTACGTTCCACACCCCCGTATCCGTAGGCTGTCGAAAATCCCGCTTGTTGGGACGGCGGCGCTTGCTGCGTTGATCGCCACGAGCGTCGCCTGCTTCACTGCCACGCCCCAGGTTGCCCAGGCGGCAGACGCGCCCGCAATCACCGATATGACCGAGCAGGATTATCAAGCCCTTGGTCTGGGCACGAGCGAGGACATTCCGGCCGATACCGTTGGCCCCTATTCCACTGATACCCCCACGACGTTTGCCACGCGCAGCGAGGTCTATATGGCAGCTAACGGTAGCCATGGCAATCGCTACACTCTGCGCGACAAGCTCGAGAACGTCGAGCGCGGTGACATTGGCGGCGGCAGCAAACTCACCGATGGCTATGGAAGTGTGTGGGGCGCCGCAAAGTTCTGGCAAAACGTCAACAACTTCGATACGAACAGCGATCTCTACAAGCATAGCGACTACGGTGGCGGCACCTGGTCGTACCTAAGCAACAATGAGTCCTCAACAGTACTCGCCAACGACAACAACGGTTTCTCGGGCATTCACGCCACGAGTGTTGAGTTCTGCAGCGACGCCAGCACGGGCAAAAAGAGCCGCGTTGCCGAGCTCCGTGCCTACGGCGACAGTTCCTCCACGACGATTGACGGCAAGTCATACGCCGGAAAGGTTGAGCTGGTCCTCTACTCGTTTAGCAACGGGCGTACGCGCACTCTCGACACACACCTGCCGGTGACGGTCAACACTAATATGATGTACGAAGGCCGTTTTAAGTACCTGGATGCCGGTTACCTGCAAGAGCACGACGCCGTCTTTGATGTCGAGGCGGGCGATGTCGATGGCGACGGCGTCGACGAGCTTTTTGTCTACGCGGGCTGCTATGTCGACGAGAACGGCGTGCGCAAGGCTGTAGTCGACATGTATGACTTGGAGGGCGGCAACTGGAAGCAAAGCGTCGTCAAGATCGATGCCGGTAACGCCGCGGACTACACCACGCACAACAAGGGCGGGAACGACTCCTGGACGCAGCTTCAGTCAGCTCCTGTCGTTTCGCTAGCGGCCGGCGACCTCGATCGCGATTTTTGCGATGACCTCGCCATCGTGGTCTCGGCACCCTACGGCAAGAAGAATATTGATAAGTCGACGCATTGCGAGCTGTTTTCGTGGGATGCATCCAAGGGTGCGCTCGTCCATGTCGATGCTCTGGGCGACGCGGGCGCAATCTCCCTCTCCGCGAACGGCAAGACCATGGTCGCTGCGAATGCGACGTTCGGCACGTTTGCCGCCTACGATGAAGAAGGAAAGAAGACGGGTGAAACCGTCACGGGCCTTATTCTTGCGGGCTATGACTGGCAACGCAGCGCTTTTGATTACGGCGCTTCTGACGGCAGCAAGGGGCTGTACGGCGCGCTGTACCGCTACGCGTATTTTGACTCGGAGTCTGGCGAGTTCAAGCTTTCCGATTGTAAGGAATACAGAGACGGGCTCCTCGCCTCCTATGGGCTGATGCATGTGCCCAACAGCGCATGGAAGGATAGCGCTCAGGATAAGCGCTATCCGTGCACCTTGGCGCCTATTGCCCTTGCCACTGCCAACCTTGACGGCCTGTCCGAGCAGCTGGCGGTCGACGAGGTGCTCGTGGGCGGCGATGTGTTCCGCGACTTTGCCTGCAACACGGCACAGAGCGGGGCTCAGGGCTTGGGGTCCATGGTCGGAACCATGAGCATGAGCGGTCAGCAATACAACAGCAGCAACAAGCATGACCACAAGGGTATAGAGCAGGTGTGGATCAGCGACGTCAAGGCGGGCAGCGTCTCGGGTTCGGACCGCTATAACGAGAGCTTTATCGCCGTGGTGGGCAAGCACCGCGACGAGGACCTGCGCAAGAACGATGACTACTATTGGATGACCGCCTCGCATTTTTCGCTCGACGAGAACGGAAAGGTGCGCCGCGGCGAGGAGCAGGTGATTAGCGAGAGCAACCGTCGCGGCACTACCTACGGCACATTTATCTCGCTCGCGCTGCCCGATGTCGACAACGACAGCGTCAAGATCACGTACAAGGACCGCTACAAGGTCTATACCAACCCGCGCGTGCTTGCCGTGCTGCAGGATGCGCCCTATGTTGAGGATCTGGAGCAGGCATACGGCTATCTGGTGTTGGGCGGCACGTCATACGGAGAGGAAAAGGGCACGGGGACATCCCAGGGCTATACCATTGGCGCCGAGTTGGGCGTTGCCGTCGAGGTGCAGACCGGTCCGCCCCTGGTCGCGATGAATGCTTCAGTCGATTTTGCCGCCGAGGGATGCTATGACTACCGGAGCGAGCGCACGGTCAGCGCAAGCGTAAGCTATGAGTCGCATGCCGGCGAGGGTGACAAGGCCGTGCTCTACACGATTCCGATGGTCTATTACGAGTATGAGATTGAAAATGAGGAAACTGGTGGCAAGGGCGTGATGGCGGCGCCCGTGTCGCTCGGCGCGCAGACCTCGGTCGTTAATGTCGAGGCCTATGGCCGCATTGCCAAACAGCACAATATGACGCCGCTCAGCTACTTTTTGACCAACCGGTCGGGAGAACCCGGAACCTATCAAACGACGCTCAACGGCGAGACTCCCGTTGGGGATTCCTTTGGCCTGGGCAAGCCTGGCGTAACGCGCGCCTACACGCACGATGGGTTTAACGGCGCCGCCGCGCAGTCGGGGGCGAGCATTGAGCAGACCATCGAAGTCGAGGAGGGCAAGGAGCAGGAGCTCGAGCTCGGCTTGACGCTGAACGGCAGCGTTGTCATGGGCGCGAAGCTCGCAAAGCACGAGTTGTTTGGCGGCCTGTGCTTTGGTGCCAACGCCGGCTTTACTACGGGTAACTCCTCGAGTGAATCGACCGAATACGGCGGCACCGTCGACAACCTGCCCGAGGCCGCGCAGGGCAAGTACGGTTTTGCGTGGCGTCTGGGCGTCAACGCGGTGGATGTCGACAAGTTCGAGGCAGACTCGGGCGACAAGCTCGGCACCAAGGACACCGACCAGTTCTGGATCGTGGGCTATGACGTTAAGGACGTCGAGATGCCCGACGCGCCGGCCGTGACGGGCTTTACGGCAAACGCCGTCGATTCGACCAGCGTTACGTTTAGCTGGGACGATGTACTCGCAAACAAGAGTGGCTTTAGCTACGGCGTGGGCATGCTGCAGAGCAATGCGGCGGATGCGGTCGTCAATAGCTGGAAGATTGCCGACAACACGCAGACCTCGCTCAAGTGGGATGGGCTGCAGCCCAATACGGAGTATCGATTCGCCATCGCCGCCGTTAAGAATGGATCCACGACCGAAACAGGTATTCGCTCGGCAATCATCACGGTCAAGACCATGCCCGATGGCATGACGATGACCGTGAGCGGACCTGCGGCGGATGCTGCGGAGGGGTCGGATCTTGGATACGACTCTTCGGTTGAGCGCGCGGCGGGAAGCCACCTGACGCTCTCGGCGATTGGCCATGTGAAGCAACTCGGTGCCGACGATAGCGAAACAGGGCTGGCACCGACCTATATGTGGTACCGCAAGGGCCGCGGCGAGACAGAGTTTAAGCTCGTGGGTGCCGATGGCAACCTCGCGGCTGGAACGGCCTCAAAGCTCGAGATTGACCTGACCGCAGACGATGACGGTGCGCAGTATTACTGCCACGTGGGATACAACGACGTGGGCCTCGACACCGGCACGACGCTCGTGAATATCGAGGCCGAGGAGACGGCGCCCACAACGGTGAACGCCACCCCGATCCGCACGCGCCGCCTGTTCTCACAGGCAAGTGCGGGCGCCAAGAAGTTCCTGGACCATACGCTGGTAAACACCGCCGGCCCAACCGATTCCGAAGGCTCAAAGGACCCCGAGACTCCTGAGACCCCGACGAACCCGGACAAGCCCAAGTCCGACAACGGAGCCAAGATCGACACCAAGGTCAAGACTACGGCCACAGCGAAGAACCTCGCAAACACCGGCGACCAAACATTCGCCCTAGTCGCCACCGCAGCAGCAGCGGGAGCAACGTTCGTAGTGATAGCCCTCATCATGCTGATCAAGCGCCGCAAGACCCACTAGTAGCCAGTCGAACATATCGACAACCCAAAAACCCGGGTAGCCAAAAAACAGGCCACCCGGGTTTTCTGTTGAGTGGAGACTCCGCAAGCGGAAACTGCATCCCACAATTAGCGCCCGGAACGGGACACATTTTCCGTCAAGCCCTCATCCGGAAAATCCATCCCAGTTTGAGCGCCCAGACCGGGACGCACTTTCCCAAAGGGTCCTCAACGGGAAACTGCGTCCCATAATTAGGCCGAGAAATGGGATGAACTTTCCCAATGAGAGCCAACCGGAAACCACGTCCCAGAATCAGCCCCCAAAGTGGGACGCACTTTCCCAACGAGCCTCAACCGGAAAATATATCCCGGAATCCAGCTGAATAGTGGGACACACTTTCCCAATCGGGTCCCAAGCGGAAACTGCATCCCATTCCAGACAAGAATTCTGGGACACGGTTTCCGGATGCAAAAAAGGCCACATGACGTGGCCTTCAACTTATATATGTTCAGCAGGTGTCTCCATGACAAGCCGCGCTTCAACACCGAGGCGTCTGCCCGGCGACGCGGAATGTAAGGTTCATCGCGAGTTCCGCACGAGCCGGAGAGCACTTAATGTGCTCTCCGTGCGAGCAGGACTGTCCGAGCAGGGAACCTTACGTTCCGCGCCGCCGGGCAGACGAACCAGTTATGAGCGACCCGCTACTTGATCTTGGTCGTACCCGGTGCCAAGTTGGGGTCGGTCTCGTTGGCCTCGGTCTGGAAGTGCTCGGTGTACACGTTCTTGCCGTCGCGGAACATCTCGTAGTACTGCATCTTGGCGTAATCCTCGCGTGCCTTGGTGGCAGCTGCGGCAGCGGCGTCGTCACCGGTGACGTTGGAGGAGAGCGCCCAGCGCAGGTTGGCGTCCTCGTAGCCCACGGAGTTGATAGCGGGCAGCGACTCGCGCAGCGTCATGTGCGCCTTCTGGTAGTCGGTCAGCGGCGCGCCGATCAGCTGCATAAGCTGGGTGGACAGGTAGTTGGTGGACAGGTCGTCGACCTTGCTCGTCTGGTCGCAGCCGGCAACGTCGTAGTTGGCCCAAATGATGTAGTCGGTCTGCCACAGGCGCTCTTGATGCGTGGCGTCGTCCTCGTCGGTAAACCACTTGTCGTTGAACTTGGACGGGAAGAACGGCTGGTGATCGCCCCAGAACACCACGACCACCTTGCGGTCGAGCTTGCTCAGGGCGTTTAGGAAGTAGCGCAGCGCCTGGTCGGACTGCTCGATGCACGAGACGTACTCATCGACATCGGATAGCGTGCCGTCCTCGACGGTCTTGGCGTCCAGGTCGGTCGTGTCGATGTTCAGGTGCATCTGCTTGTCGACCGGCAGCAGGCCCGTATCGTAGCCCGAGTGGTTCTGCATGGTCACGTCGAAGATAAACTGCGGATCGGCGTTCTGGTCGAGCAGCTCAAGAATCTTGTCGTAGGTAGCCTGGTCGGTCACCATGCCGCGCAGGGTATCGGCGCCCTGGAAATCGTTGATGGACAGGAACTGGTCAAAGCCAAAGTCCTTGTAGACGTTCTCACGGTTCCAGTTGGTCGCGTGGTTGGGATGCATGGCCGTGGTGGAATAGCCGAGCGACTTGAACTGCTCTGCCAGGTTCCCGGTCGTTTCCATGTTGTAGATGGTGTAGGGGTACACGCCCGAGCCCAGGTTGGCCATGGAGTTGCCGGTCATAAACTCAAACTCGGTATTGGCGGTGCCGCCGCCGTAGGCGCTCACGTAGAGCTTGCCGCGGCTGAGGCAGTTGGACAGGCTCTTAAAGTACTGCGGACCCTCGTAGCCGGCGCGCATGTTCTGGTAGATCGACAGATCCGAGAACGTCTCGTTCATGATGGCGATGACCGTGGGCTTCTCGCTGTCGAACTGTTCCTTTGCGGCGGCGCGCTCGTCGCTCTTGGCCGCGTCGGACTTGTCGTAGGCCTTGGCGTACTTTTTGAGCGTTGCCTTGGCATCGTCGACGGAGTAGTCGGCGGGTTTGGGCGGCTTGATGGACTGCGCTGCGCTAATGAAAGCGGGCAGGTAGCCCTCGCGCCAGTAGCTCTCGAGCGGGCGCCAGGTGTAGACGGTGATGCCGAGAGTGTTGTAGTAGTCGATGAGCGTGACATGCGCGGTCACGCCGCCCAGGCACAGCACTGCCACGAGCAGGTTGGTGAGCAGCATGCGCTTGGCGTTGACGGCACCCTTCTGACGGTGCGGTGCCACCAGGCCGGCGTACTCGCATAGCAGCATGGCGATGGCGGTAAAGCCCATGGACAGCACGCAGAACAGAGAGATGGAGAAGGTGTAGCCGTTGCCGGCGACCGCGGCGGCGGTGGAGATGGCCGAAAGGTCGCCCGGCTGGATGGGCATGGATTTAAACGTGATGACGAAGAACTCGGCAATGCCCAGGACAAAGAGGGCAAAGGCCAGGACGGCCGGAGCTGCGCCATGGCGCTGGAACAGGAAGAACAGGCCGACCATGAGCGTGGTGATGATGGCCCACTCGAGCAGGATGCACAGGGGGTAGACCCAGGTAAAGTCGTGGTTGGACGAGACCTCCATGCCCAGCAGCGCAAAGACGCCGGCGAGCAGCAGGCACAGGACGACGGCGACGAGCGGTTTGCCCACAAAGGCGCCGCGCAGGCGGGCGAGCTTGCCGGTGGGGGCGGGGGCGTCGGGCGCGGCGAACGCAAAGACGCGCGGGGCGATGCGGTCACGTGCGATGCTGGCCCAGGCGCAGCCGGTGAGGATGGCGTTGGTCAGGATGAGCATCACAAAGGCGAGCGGCTCGTTTTGGGCGACGAGGCCAATGGCGCCCCAAATGGTCAAAAAGACCTGGAAAAGACCGAAGGCGACGCTCCACCCAAGAGCGCTTTTGGCAACGGTGCCCGACTGAGCGCGAATGGCCTTGGCCTCGCGCAAGACAAGGTAGACGGTCGCCGCAAGACCGACGAGCGAGATGGCGGCAGCGAACATGCTGAGACTCCTCACAAACTAAAACGTACGAAAGCGGGGGTTTACCCGATTGTTACCAAGATATGCGCTGCAATTGGTGTCTGCGCACAACAACCAGCCATATTAACGCGCACGTGTGGCGGTGTGGCGCAATGTAGTGGCGACCTGCGCGATAATGGACGGGAATTACACGGAAACGTAAAGGCTTCTTAAAGAATTGGCAGGGATGAGGCTGTGAACGAGCGGGTTTGTATGACGAGTGCGGGCGACGTGGGCGCTGGCATGGACGCGGGCGGTTATCCGGTCGAGACCACGGGCAACGCGGTGCTGGACACGTTGGAGCACCGTTCCTCCACGCGTGCCTTTGCGCGTGATGACGACGACCGCCCCGTGGCGGTGACCGACGAGCAGCGGGCGGCGATTCTGCATGCGGCGGGCCGTGCGCCGTCGGCAGGCGCCATGATGATGTATTCCATCGTAAGCATTCGCGAGCAGGCTACGCTGGACCGCCTGGCCGACCTGTGCGACCACCAGCCCATGATTGCCAAGGCGCCCTGGGCACTCATATTTGTGGTCGATTATGCCAAGTGGATCGATCTGTTTGAGCATGTGGGCTGCTTTGAGTCCGAGTTTGTCGAGCGCACGGGTAAGGAGCCCCGCCGCGCGCCGGGTTTGGGCGACTTTGCCATCGCGGCCCAGGACGCCGTGATCGCCGCGCAAAACGCCGTGGTTGCCGCCGAGGCTCTGGGCCTGGGGAGCTGCTACATCGGTGATATCGTCGAGAATGCCGAGGAAGTTGCCGAGCTGCTGGACTTGCCGCCCTATACCATGCCGCTGTCGATGCTCATCATCGGCACGCCCCGTAAGGAGCGTCCGGCCATTGCGCATCCCGTGGTGAACCTGGTGCACGAGGAGCGCTACTGCCGCGCCGATGCTGCGACCATGGACGCGCAGGTGGCCGAGATGGACGCGATGTTTCGCCCGCATGCCCGCGAGGTGGGCGAGCGCGTGGTGGATATCTACACCCGCAAACACACCAGTCCCTTTATGGCCGAGATGAGCCGCTCCATGGAGTGGTGGTTCAAAAATTGGCTTGGAAAATGACGAATGTGACAAGGGGACAGTCCTTTTGTCACATTTCACATCGCCGTGGTGGCCTAAAGGCCGTATAAATGTTTATCTAGCTGGGAAAACGGTGCCGTGCAAGTGCAGGCCGATTACCTATAATCCCTTCGAACATTAAAGTTGGGAGGAAACCGGCT
This sequence comes from Collinsella aerofaciens, assembly GCF_032584215.1. Taxonomy (GTDB): domain Bacteria; phylum Actinomycetota; class Coriobacteriia; order Coriobacteriales; family Coriobacteriaceae; genus Collinsella. Next base: position 15,208 of record NZ_JAWHPN010000013.1, read on the forward strand.
TATGGAACAAAAGGCCAAGGAGGCAGCCTCGCACGCTGCGATTCCTGTGAGCATCTCGGCGATGCTCGTCACGCTGGGTGTGGTGTATGGCGATATCGGCACCAGCCCCATGTATGTAACCAAGGCGCTCGTTGCCGGCAACGGCGGCATCGGAAGCGTGACGGAGGAGTTCGTGCTCGGCGCGCTCTCCCTTGTCGTGTGGACGGTCACGCTGCTGACCACCATCAAGTATGTGCTCATCTCGCTGCGCGCCGATAACCATGGTGAGGGCGGCATCTTTGCCCTGTACAGCCTGGTCAAGCGCTGCGGCAAGTGGCTTATCATCCCCGCCATGCTGGGTGGCGCCGCGCTGCTCGCCGACGGCATCCTGACGCCAGCCGTTACCGTTACCACGGCCATCGAGGGCCTGCGCACCATCCCGGCGGTCCATGCCGTGCTGGGCGATGACCAGGGCCGCGTCGTCGCCATTACGCTCGCCATCATCATCGTGCTCTTCTTGGTACAGCGCATCGGTACGGCCAAGATCGGTCACGCCTTTGGCCCCATCATGACGCTGTGGTTCCTGTTCCTGGGCGGCACGGGTCTTTTCTTTGTTTTCCAGCACCCCGCCGTGCTGCTGTGCCTCAACCCGGTGCGCGGCATCGCCTTTTTGCTGAGCCCCAACAACCACGCGGGCATCATGATTCTGGGCAGTTGCTTCCTCGCCACCACCGGTGCCGAGGCGCTCTACTCCGACATGGGCCACGTCGGCCGCGGCAACATCTACGCTACCTGGCCGTTCGTTAAGTGCTGCCTGCTGCTTTCCTATATGGGCCAGGGCGCTTGGCTTATGAACAACGCTGCCAACCCCGAGCTCATGGGCATTGCCGACCTCAATCCGTTCTACCAGATGCTCGCCCCGGGCCTGCGTCCCTTTGCCGTAGGCCTTTCCACCGTTGCGGCCATCATTGCCTCGCAGGCGCTCATCACCGGCGCATTCTCGCTGGTGTCCGAGGCCAGCCGTCTGGACCTCATGCCGCACATGCAGGTCTTCTACCCTGCCGAGACCAAGGGCCAGCTCTACATCCCCATGGTCAACAACGTCATGCTTGTCGGCTGCGTCATCGTGGTGCTGCTGTTCCAGAACTCGGCGCATATGGAAGCCGCGTACGGCCTTGCCATTACGCTGACTATGATGTGCACCACGCTGCTGCTCTTCTTCTACCTGCACGAGGAGCGCAAGCTCAAGGTTGCTCCGTGGATCTTCGCGGCCTTCTTCCTTTTGCTCGAAGGCTTCTTCTTCGTGAGCTCGCTCACCAAGTTCTTCCACGGCGGCTATTTCACCATCCTCATGGCTGCACTCATCATGGGCATTATGGTGTGCTGGTACAACGGCACGGCGGTCGAGCAGCGCCAGTTTACGCTGCTGCCGCTGCGCAGCTACCTGCCGCAGCTCAAGCGCCTGCGCGACGACGACCGTTACGAGCGCATGAGTGACAACGTCGTGTACCTGACCAAGGACACCCATACCGACTACATCGACCGCGATATCGTCTATTCGATCTTGGACAAGCATCCCAAGCGTGCCCGCGCCTGGTGGTTCGTGAATGTCGAGACCATGGACGAACCGCACACCTTTGCCTATTCGGTCGAGACGTTCGGCACCGACTACGTGTTCCGCGTGCACCTGTACCTGGGCTACAAGATCAACCAGCGCGTCAATGCCTACCTGCGTCAGGTTGTTCAGGACCTGGCTGCCACCGGCGAGCTGCCGCCGCAGACGCATGACTACTCGGTCTACAAGGATCCGGGTAACATCGGCACGTTCAAGTTCGTCCTGATCCGTAAGCTTCTGGCGCCCGAAAGCGATGTGGAGCCCAGCGAGCGTACGGCCATCACGCTCAAGTACATCATTCGCCGCGCCGCCGGCACGCCCGCGCGTTGGTACGGCCTGGAGAACTCCAACGTGAGCTTTGAGTACGTGCCGCTGTTCACCAAGTTCAAGGCCGTGAACAAGATGCAGCGCCTGGCTCCCAACGAGCGGCCGTAGTCGACGCTCGAGGTTTGTCTGCGAACGGGCGGGCTTGTATTGACGGGGATTGAGTCCTGGGAGGAAACCATGGATGCAAAGGTGCTTGACGGTTGCGATCTTGCGACCGAGCTGGTGCGTGAGGTACGCGCCGATGCTGCCGAAGATCGGTTCTTTACGAATCGGGCCAACATGGACATGGCCGACCGCGTGATTTCGATCGTGGTGACGGTGCTTGTCGCGGCGTGCGTGTGCGCACTGCTCGCGCACGTGCTGTTTGTCTAACGTCCGCAGGTTGCAAAGGCTTTACACTTGGAACCACCACAAGGGGAAACCACCACAAAGGTGCCTGTCCCCTTTGTGGTGGTTTTTGTTTTTGAGAGAGGGGCGGAACGCTGATGGACGTCCGTACGGACGGCGATATTGCCGATAGCTTTTGGTGGCGGCGCACAACGCTGACGCGCCGCACTCCTCTGTATGACGCCTGCGTATCGGTGGGGCTGCTGGTCGCGGCGACGATTGTGGGCGCGCTGCTCGACCATCCGGGTCTCGCGCCGAGCATCATGATCGTCTATGTGTTCGCCGTTCAGCTGTGCGCATTCTTTACCTGCAGTCGCCTGTATTGCTTGCTGAGCTCGGCTGCCGCCGTGGCGCTCTACAACTTCTTGTTTGTCTACCCGCGCTACTTGCTGTCGTTTATCGACCGCGGCTATCCCGGCATGTTCTTCATCATGTTTGTGGTCTCGCTTGTGTCGAGCTCGATTGCCTTGGCCCTGCGTCGCGCTTTGGCACAGGCTGCCGCCAGCGACCGCCGCACGCATATGGTGCTCGAGACCAATCGCATGTTGCAGCGCTGCGCCGACGAGCAGCAGATCGTTCACGCCATGGCCACGCAGCTGGCGCGTCTTTCGGGCTGTCCGGTCGTGTGGTACAGCGCCGACGCCGAGGGCGATGACCTGCTGCCGCGTGCGACATACACGGCCGTGGGCGATGCCGCGCCGGTGCACGAGCTGGCGCCGCAGATGCCACCGCGGCTCTCGGCGTCCGCCTATGTGGGAACGCCGCTCGATGCTACGTTCGGCGGCTCGGCGTTTTATGGCATCTACCTGACGGTTCGCACAGGCGACGGCTTCGCGCGCTCGGGCGACCCCGCCTCGGTGGTGGGCGTGCTGGCTATCGTTGCCGAGCCCGACGTGCTGACGCACGAGGAGCGGACACTTGCCGATGCTATCGTGAGCGAAGGCGAGCTGGCGCTCGATCGCGCCCGCGCCATGGAGGCCCGCGAGGAGGCGGCGGTGCTTGCCAAAAATGAGCAGCTGCGCGCCAACCTGCTGCGCTCCATCTCGCACGACCTGCGCACGCCGCTCACCAGTATTTCGGGTAATGCCGATGTGCTGCTCGACCAGGGCTCGACCGGCACCGCCGTGCTCGACGCCCAAACGCGCCGCGGCCTGCTCTTGTCCATTCGCTCGGATGCGCAATGGCTCAACGCCACCGTCGAGAACCTGCTCGCCATCACCAAGCTCGAGGGCGGCGGTATGCGCCTGTCGACCACGCTCGAGCTCATGGACGATATCGTGGAGGAGGCGCTGCGCCACGTGAACCCTGCCGTGCGCGAGCACGACCTTAAGGTGGTGGCGTGCGATGAGCCGGCGCTCGTCAACGTCGATGCGCGCCTGATGGTGCAGCTGGTGGTCAATCTGGTGAACAACGCCATCACCTATACGCCCGCAGGCTCGCATATCATGATTTCGATTAGCGTCGACGATGGACGCGTGGCGTGCTCGGTGGCCGATGACGGCCCGGGCATTGCGCCCGAGGACCGCGAGCGAATCTTTGAGTCGTTCTACACCGCCAACCACGGTCTTGCCGACAGCCATCGCAGCGTGGGCCTGGGTCTTTCGCTCTGCCGCTCCATTGCGCTGGCGCATGGCGGTAGCATAGAGGTTGCCGCGGCGGACCCGCACGGCTCGGTCTTTACGATTGAGCTTCCCGTCGCCGACGTTTCGTTTGATAAGGAGTAGCGCTGTGCCGAACTCTGCCGTAAAACCGCTCATCTTGGTCGTTGAGGACGATCCCGCCGTCCGCAACCTTATTGTTGCCGCGCTCGAGGCGCACGGCTTGCGTCATATGGCCGTGGAGACCGCCCATGCCGCCATCGCCGCCGCCTCATCGCAGGCACCGAGCATTGTGCTGCTCGATCTGGGCCTGCCCGATATGGACGGCGTCAAGGTGGTGGAGTCGGTGCGCGCATGGTCGGGCATGCCGATTATCGTGGTCTCGGCGCGCAGCGAGGATGCGGACAAAATCCGCGCGCTCGATGCCGGTGCCGACGACTATCTGACCAAGCCGTTTTCGGTCGAGGAACTGCTTGCACGCATTCGCACGACGCTCAGGCGCCTTTCGTATGCGCAAACGGGTGGTGTTGCCTCCGAGGGCTCGTTCGATACCGGTGAGCTGCATATCGACTTTGATGCCGGCATTGCCACGATGGATGGCGAGGAGCTGCATCTGACGCCGATTGAGTACAAGCTCTTGTGCCTGCTGGCACATAACGCCGACAAGGTACTAACGCACCAGTTTATCCTGCACGAGATTTGGGGCACGGCAACTAAGAGCGACCTGGCGAGCCTGCGCGTCTTTATGGGCACGCTGCGCAAGAAGATCGAGTCCGACCCCGCGCACCCGCGCTATATCCAAACACACGTGGGCATCGGTTACCGATTGGTCACCCAAGGCTAGATCGCCAACCACCGTCCCAATATGAGTTGCGGTGAAATACGGACGGAAATGGCCTATTTGGCGGCCAAACAGTCCATATTCCACCGCAACTTTGTTTATTTGCCCCTGGGTTTGCTGGCGTAGAACTTCTTCTTTTTGGGCTTGCCGGCGGGGGAGGGTTTGCCGTCGCCGCGCGGCCCTCGGTCTCCGGCCTGCGCGTGCGCGGGTACTGCCGCGCGAGGCTTGCGGGCCTCGGGGTTGCGCAGCTCCTCGACACGCTCGGCAATCTCCTCGGCGCTAAAGCCGACCTCGGCCATGGCGTCCTCAATGGGCAGGCGGCGCACGATATAGCAGTGGTGCACCTTCTGGTTGCGTGCGAAATCCTCGGGGATGGTCTGCGCCGTAATGTCCTCCAGCACCACGCCCGCGCGCGCGAGCTTGCGTGTCTCGGGGCGGAAGCCGCGCAGGTTGCAGCTAAAGATGGCGTGGCCGCCCTGTGCGAGCAGGCGCGATACGCCGGCCAAAAGCTCAACATGGTCGCGCTGGACATCCCAGGTGCGGCGGCCCATCTTGGACGAGTTCGAGAACGTGGGCGGGTCGACAAAGATCAAGTCCCAGCGGTTGCGCGTCTGGCGCTGGTCGCGAATCCAGGCGAGCACGTCGTCGCGCACAAAATGATGCTGCGGACCAACAAAGCCGTTCTGGCGCATATTGCGCTCGGCCCAGTCCAGGTAGGTGTTGGAAAGGTCGACCGTCACGGTCTCCTCGACGCCGCCATCGACCGCGTAGCAGGTGGCAGTGCCGGTGTAGGCAAACAGGTTGAGGAAGCGGCGCGCCTGCTTGGCGTGCTCGCGCACCAGGTTGCGCGTGACGCGATGATCCAGGAAGATGCCCACATCCAAATAGTCGTCAAAGTTGACGGCAAAGGTGAGTCCACCCTCTTCGATGAGCGGCAGGCGACGGCGCGCGATGTTGGCGCGCTCGCCCGAGCCGCCCTTGCCGGCGCCCTGCTTACCGTACTGCGAGCCGCCACGTGAGCGCATGCGGGCCTTGGCGTGCATGCGCTCGGCCGGAACATCAAGGATGCGCGGCGAGATGGCCAAGATGTCGAGCATGCGGGCCTGGGCCAGTGCGGGGTCGATGGTCTTGGGCGCGGCGTATTCGGCGATGACGAGCCAGCGGCCCGGCGTCTGCGGGCAGCCCTCGTACAGGTCGATGGCGGCGGAGTAGTCGGGTAGGTCGGCATCGTAGACGCGGTAGCAGCTCACGCCCTCGCGCTTGGCCCACTTGCGGCGCAGACGGGCATTCTTGCGCAGGCGGTTGGCGAACTGCTCGGACTCCGGGATGAGCACGGGCAGCGGCTTGCCGTCGCCCAAGTCGAGCGTGGCGGCAGGTTCGGGCATGGAGGAAGCGGCGGCTTCGTCGTTGGCTTCGTTGGCATCCGCAACCTCGGCCTCGGCATCCGCGCTGGTCGCAGCCTCAAACGCTGCAGCGGCGTGGTCGAGTGAGGGCCAAACCTCAAGAGCCGCCTCCTCGTTATTGGGCATGACGGCGATCGAGCGCTCGGGCTCGGCGTGGAGCGCGCGGGCCAGCAAGCCGTCGCGGGTGAGAGCGGCGACCGGCGCCGAAGCGAGCTCGGGGGCGCGGCGCAGCTCGCCGATGAGCGTCATGGCATCGTGCATGAGCGAAAGCGGGGTCTCGGTCGTGTCCGCGACCAGGGCGGCACCGGCGACGGCGCCCGCATGGTCCAGCACGGTGGCGGGCTTGGCGGCACAAAAGTCGACAAAACGCTTGTAGCCGGCGCACTTGACCATGCGCTCGGCAGTCTTGCGGGCGGCGGGGTCGATGTCTACGGCCACGATGCGCGCCTGGCGCTCGCGCGCTGCCGCCTCGCGCTCGCGCGCCTCGGCAAGCAGCTGCTCCCACAGGACAGCGTCGTGCAGCTGCCAGCCCTCAAAGCCCCAGCGCTCGCGTGCGGCGCCCGGGGCGCGGTCGGTCAGAATGTTCACGGCCTCCAGCAGCAGACCGCCGCCGGCGCACGAGGCATCGATCAGCGTGGGAAGGGCTTCGTTTTCGTAATCGTCGGCCGTCAGCTCGCGCTCGCATAGTGCGGTCCAGCCGACCTGCGCCAGCACCAGGGCGGCGTAGTCGGGGCGCAACACGTGTGCGCCCTCGCCGGCACGAGTCGCAGCGGGCGGCAGACGCTTGAACAGCGGGTCGCCCGAAAGGTCCAGGCTGATGCTCGCGCGGCGCTGACGCAGCGAAAGCAACAGGTGAACATCGGGGTCGGCGGCATCGACGTCGGCGCGACGGCCCGTGGTCTCGGCCAGACGGTCGCACAGCGCGTCTTTGGCGCGCAGGGCCGAGAAGCGCGTGTTGCGCAGCTGCTCGGTCACGCCGCGGGCGGTGATGGCGATGGTGGCGCCGGGGCGGATGATGGTCTCCCAGGCGATGTCGTAAACGCTATCGTACAGTTCATCGGCATCCTGCGCCTCAAAGCGCCCGAGTACCACGAACACACGGCTCGCCAGGCGCGACCACAGACAGGCGCGGTAGCCTTCTTCGAGCTCGCCCTCAAATGTAGCGCGGCCCTTCAGCCGGCGAACATGCGAAAGCCCGAGGCGTTTAAGCTCATCGGCGAGTGCGGACTCAAAGCCCTCGGGGCAGCTTGCGTAAAATTCCATGGGTGACCTCTCTGGTTGCGTCGCTCCATTATATGATGGATACTTCGTTTACTCTCGCCCCCGAAAGGAACCCATATGATTGATGCGTGCCCCGATTCCGCCGTGCTCTTTTTTGACGTGGACGGCACGCTGACGTCGTTCGATCCCGACAACATGACCGACAAGGACTTTTCGGCGGTTCACCCCTCGCAGGCGGTCGTCGAGGCGTTTCATCGTCTGCGCGACGCGGGACACCATGCATTTATCTGCACGGGTCGTCCCTTGTGGCTGATTGCCGATGGCCTGCGCGCGCTGAACCCGGCGGGTGTCGTTGCCATGGCGGGAGCGACGCTCGAGGTCGAGGGCCGCGTGGTGCATGAGGACTGCTTTGACGAGGACGTTATTGAGGAGCTTGCGCGCCGTATGGCCGCGGCAGGGATTGAGGCCTTTTTCGAGACCAACGTGGCTACTTTTGCCCTGGAACCCGCGGGTGTTGAGCAGTCGTCTCTGATCGGCACTTCTGTGGTGCACAGCACCGAGGAAATGCGCGTCGACGGCAGTCTGCGCGTGGGCAAGGTATGCCTCAGTGTGCCCAGTTTGGCTCGCGTGGCCAACGATGACGGCTTTATCGATCGCGAGTTTGAGCTGTGCAACACCGGTGGCCAGAATCGCGAGCTGAGCCCCAAGGGCATTGACAAGGGCGTGGGCGTGGCGCGAGCGCTGGAATACCTGGGTCGCACCGGCAACGCGCGCACCTTTGGCTTTGGCGATTCCGGCAACGATCTGGGTATGCTCGCCGCTGTCGAGACGGCCGTGGCCATGGGCAACGCTATGCCCGAGGTCAAGGCGCTCGCCGACTACGTGACTGATGATGTCGCACACGACGGCACCGTCACAGCGATGCAGCATTTCGGCCTCATCTAATGAATCCCACGTTCTGACGTTTGCTCAAACTGCGACTCTTTGCTTTTGCATGCTCAATCGATTTATCAATCCAAACACTGAGGTGTTTATACCGTTCGCCGAGAAGATAAAAAACCGCAGCTCACGCCTTGATAAACGTAGGTAAAGTGTTTAGCAGTTTAACGCCCATGTGCAAGCGAAAGGAATCAGGCAGATGGCAATCAAGGTGTTCGCTGACGGTGCAAACCTCGAGGGCATGCTCGACATGTACGAGAACGGCAACGTTCAGGGTTTCACGACCAACCCGTCCCTTATGAAGAAGGGCGGCGTGACGGATTACCGCGCGTTTGCCAAAGAGGTCCTGGCCCACATCACCGATGTATCCGTGTCGTTTGAGGTCTTTGCCGACGACGTCGAGACCATGGAGGTCGAGGCGCGCGAGATCGCTACCTGGGCCGAGAACGTCTACGTCAAGATTCCGTGCGTGACTACCAAGGGCGAGTCCACCGCCGAGCTGGTGCGCAAGCTTTCGGCCGACGGCATCAAGGTCAACGTCACCACCATCTTTACGCCTACGCAGGTCGATGAGATGGTCGAGGCCGTTGACGCCGAGACGCCGTCCATCATCTCGCTCTTTGCCGGCCGTATCGCCGATACCGGCGTCGACCCCATTCCGTTTATGACGGAGTCGGTCAAGAAGGCCGCCGCCAAGCCCAACTGTGAGGTCCTATGGGCGTCCACGCGTGAGCTTATCAACATCTACCAGGCCGAGGCCTGCGGTTGCCAGATCATCACGGTACCCAACAGCATCCTGGCCAAGCGCAAGAACATCGGTCGCGACCCGTACGAGGTCTCGCTCGATACCGTGCGCGGTTTTGCCAAGGATATCGCGGCGCTCGGTTTCCATATCCTGCCGTAGCGCGAACACCGACTGTACCGTGGGCTGTTCGCCCCGGCCTTTCCTTTCCCTATCGCTCACGCGCTCCGCGAGGGTCGCGCTAGGCAAAGGAAAGGCCGGGGCTGCCGGCACGAGCTTGCCAGCAAGTTGGCGCTTGGCTTCCATATCCTTCCGTGGGCAAAGGTACCCCCGCCTGCGCCGTGCAAAATTGAGAGTATTCAGCAAGGTAAAGGTCTTTATCAGTTAACCGAAGCATGGAACGGCCCCCGTTTTGGCTCTGACGACGCTAAAACGGGGGCTGTTTTTTGCTTTTTCGTCTCTGAGGGGCATCCGGAACGGTGGAATTTGCAGAATACTCGCGATTTTGCACATCGCTACAGGGGGTACCTTTGCTTTGGCGGTTTACTTGCCCTGCACCATGGTGAGCGAGATCTTCTTGCGGTCGCGATCGACCTTTTCGACCCACACCTTGACCGTGTCACCGACGCGCACGACGTCGCTGGGGTGCTTGACAAAGCGGTTGGCCAGCTTGGAGATATGTACGAGGCCGTCCTGGTGCACTCCCACGTCGACGAAGGCGCCAAAGTCCACAACGTTGCGCACCGTGCCCTTGAGTTCCATGCCGGGTTCCAGGTCGTCGATGGAAAGCGCCGAGCGGCTAAAGACCACCTCGGGCGCGTCGTCGCGCGGGTCGCGGCCGGGCTTCTTGAGCTCGTTGACGATGTCGATGAGCGTAAGGGTGCCGCAGTCCAGGTCGCTTGCCAGCGCCGAGATGCTGCCCAGACGGCGCTCGATGTCGGGCACGCCGCCACGGCTGAGCTCGCTTGCCGCAACGCCGGCACGCTCCAGGACGGCCGTGGCCACCTCGTAGCTCTCGGGGTGGACGCTTGTCGCGTCGAGCGGGTTCTTGCCGCCGCTGATGCGCAAAAAGCCTGCAGCGTTGAGATATGCCTTGGGTCCCAGCTTGGGGACCTTCTTAAGCTGACGGCGATCGGTAAAGGCGCCGTTTTCCTCGCGGTAGGCCACGATGTTTTTGGCCACGCTCGGCGTGATGCCCGATACGTATCCCAGTAGGCTCGCGCTCGCGGTGTTGACGTCGACGCCCACGCGGTTGACGACGTCCTCCACCACATGGCCCAGGGTGCGCGAAAGCTCGGCCTGGTCAAGGTCGTGCTGGTACTGGCCAACGCCGATGGACTGGGGCGGAATCTTGACGAGCTCTGCCAACGGGTCCTGCAGGCGGCGGCCCAGGCTCATGGCGCCGCGCACGGTGACGTCCAGGTCGGGGTATTCCTGGCTGGCGAGCTCGGAGGCGGAGTACACCGATGCGCCGGCCTCGTTGACGATGGTGTAGCGAAGGCTGGGCGCCTGCTCGGCAATGAACTCCGAGACGACTTCCTCGGTCTCGCGGCTGGCGGTGCCGTTGCCGATGACGATGGTGTTGACGCCGTCCTTTTTGACGAGGCGGGCGAGCTCGCGCTTGGTGCCGGAGACGTCGTGGCGCGGCTTGGTGGGATAGACCACGCCGTGGTCGAGCAGCTTGCCGGTCTCGTCCATGACAGCGACCTTGCAGCCGGTGCGGTAGCCCGGATCGAGCGCGAGCACGCGGGCACCGCGCACGGGGCGTGCCGAGAGCAGGCCCTCGAGATTCTTGGCAAAGACATTGATGGCCTCGGTCTGCGCACGGACGGTGAGTTTGGCGCGGGCCTCGCGCTCCAGCGAGGGGGCCATGAGGCGCTTGTAGCCGTCGGCGATGGCGGCGTCAAAGACGGGCGCGAAGACGCCCTGGCGTCGGGGCCAACGGCTGCCGAGGCGTGCCGTGGCGGCGGCGCCGTCGACGTTCACGCGCACGCGGAGCTTGCCCTCGCGCTCACCGCGGTCGATAGCCAGCACGCGGTGGTTGGGTATACGGCGCAGCGGCTCATCATAGCTGTAGTACGGCTCGTAGGGGGTCTTCTCGGTGGGGTCGGTGGCCTCGACGACGATGTCTGCGGTGTTTTGCGTAAAGGCGCGCAGGTCGGCGACGTTCTCGGGGTCCTCGGCCACCGTCTCGGCCACGATGTCCGCCGCACCGGCGAGCGCCTTCTCGGGCGTGTCGAAGCCGGCCTCCTCGTTGACGTAGGCCGCGGCGGCGTCGAGTGCGCTGCCCTTGGCCGAGGCCTGCATGATGATCATGTTGGCGAGCGGCTCCAGGCCTGCCTCGCGGGCCTTCTGCGCGCGGGTCATGCGCTTTTTGCGGTAGGGCTTGTAGAGGTCCTCGACACGCTGGAGCTGCGTGGCCTCGCGAATCTGCTGCTCGAGCTCGGGCGTGAGCTTGCCCTGTGCGTCGATGAGCAGAATGACGTCCTCTTTACGCTGCTCAAGATTGCGCAGGTAGGACAGGCGCTCGTCGAGTGTGCGCAGGGCGACGTCGTCCATGCCGCCCGTGGCTTCCTTGCGGTAGCGCGAGATAAAGGGGATGGTGTTGCCCTCGTCGATGAGCTTGACGGCCGCCTCGATGTTGGCGGCCTTAAGGTTGAGCTCGTGGGCGAGCTGGGTGATAAGATCCATGGGACTCCTTGCGTTTAAGGTGCGTTTGCAGCACAGGGCTACCAAGGATACCACCCGTCTCAAAAGACTGTTTTGGGGCCGCGCCACGAAAGCGGCCTATCTACTACGTTTAACCCGTATGGGTCGACCATCCCCCGGTTTTCCGAAAATACGCAACCTGTCTACCTGCGGTTTTTATTTCGCAAAATTCGGTATGGTTGAGGGTTGTCGGTTAAACGTAGTAGATAGGTCCATTTCGTGGCGAACGAACCAAGCTGAGGCGCAAAATGGCCCCCGCCCCAGAAAAATCGTCGGCAAGGTAGCAAAAAGCCCCGCGGGCAGGAGGCTGCTCGCGGGGCAAAGAAGAGGGGCTTATTGGTGGCGGACCGAAGGGTTCGGCATGGGGTTTCTGCCGCGGTCGCTCTTAAGGCATTACAGCTCGACGAGCTGGCCGGTCTCGGCGGCCTCCTTGATAGCGTTGAGAAGCGTGAGCGTCTTAACGTTGTCGGCGGGGGTCACGACGGGCTCGACCTCGCGGCGGACAACCTTCACAAAGTGCTTGAGCTGCATCTTGTGCGGCAGTGCCGGGTCGACGGCCGGAATCTCCATCTGCAGCGGCTTGTGCCAGTTGGAGGCGCCGTCGTAGGAGAACTGGTGCAGGCGGGGCAGCGACAGGGCGCCCTTAGTGCCGCCGATAAAGTAGGCGTCGGCGTCGAAGGGGCGGTACTGCGGGTCCTCGCGAGCGGTTGCCTCCCAGTTCCAGGGGCTGGCGGTGGCGTCGGAGATGGTCATGCTTGCGAGCGCGCCATCGGCAAAACGGACGTTGACCACGGCGGAGTCCTCGGTCTCAAAACCGCGGGCGGCGCTGGACTGCATACCCTGGACGGCAACGGGCTCGCCCAGCAGATAGCGGAGCAGGTCGACGTCGTGAACCAGGTTGACCAAGATCGGGCCGGCACCCTTCTTGCGGCGCCACTCGACATCGAAGTACTCGTCATTCTTATAGATCATGTAGTGGAAGCTCGACACGGTGAGCTTGCCCAGCTCGCCGGACTCGATGATCTCCTTGGCCTTGTTGACGAAGGGGTTGTGGCGACGGTGCTGACCCACGAGCACGGGCACGCCGGCGGTCTCGGCCTCGGCGGCGAAGGCCTGGGCATCTTCCAGGTCGTTGGAGATCGGCTTTTCGACCAGCGGCACGATGTTGCGCTTTACGGCCTCGCGGGCAACGCCCAGGTGTAGGTCGTTGGGGGTGGCGATGATGACGGCCTCGGGCTTGACCTCGTCCATCATCTGGGCGGGATCGGTATAAAACGGCACGCCGGCGGCCTCGGCCGTGGCGCGGGCGCCCTCAAAGGCGTCGGCGATGGCGACGAGCTCGGCCTCGGGCTCCTCGGTGACAAAGCGGATGTGGTTGCGGCCCATGGCGCCGGCGCCGATAACGGCAATGCGGACGGGGTTGAGCTCAGACATTTCGACTCCTTAATACTGGTGACCGGTGGAATGCGACAAAGGGGCTGTCCCTTTGTCGCATCGGTAAAACTAGGCGGACTTCTTCTTGCTGTCGGAGACCATCATGTAGACGGTGAGCACGACGGCGATGGCGGCGATCACAATGGCGCCGTAGAAGGACTGCTGGTAGGCGGCGCTGCCGGCCTCGGCGTGATACAGCACGGCGGTGATGGGCTGGCTGATCCAGGTGGAAGCGGCGTAGCCCAAAAACATGATGCCGTAGTTGACACCGATGTTGCTGGTGCCAAAGGCGCCGCCGGTGAGCGGCGGGTAGATGACGAGCAGGGCGCCAAAGCTAAAGCCGAGCAGGGCGAGCGCCACAAAGAACATGGCCTGCGTAAAGCTCATCGACATGATGACGAGGGCGACGATGGTGACGACAAGGCTGATGAGCAGCGACTTGTAAGCACCGAGCTTGTCGATGATCTGACCAAAGGACAGGCGACCGACCAGGTTGGCGCAGGTGTTGACGGAGACGACCATGCCGCCGAGGGCGACGGCCGCGGCGCTCGTGGGATCGGCGAAGAGCTGGACGGCGGCGATGGAGGCAACCTTGCCCACGAGCAGAGTACCGGCGGTGGCGGCAAAGGCGAAGGTGATGATGAGGACCCAGAAGCGCGGGGTCTTGACCATCTCGCCCGGGGTGAGGTCGCCGAAGGTGCCGGCGTGCGCGCCGCCCTTGGGGGCCTCGAAGCCCTCGGGCAGCCAACCGGCCTCGGGGGCTTTCAGGAGCAGGGCGGAGGCGGCGATCATCACAAAGAAGATGACGCCGAGCGCCTTAAGGGCGCCAAAGATACCCAGGCTCGGGATGAGCAGCGAGGCGAGCACTGGGGACAGTACGGCGGGACCGGCGGTCGAAGCGGCCAGGGTGATGCCGGAGGCGAGACCCTTCTTGTCGATGAACCACTTTTGGCCGGTGGTGAGCGCGGGGTTGTAGCCCAGGCCGTTGCCGATAGCGGCGACGAGCGAGAACCACAGGTAGAACTGCCACGGCTCGGTGACGGTGCCGGACATGAACCAGCCCACGCCGTAGCACACGGCGGCGGCGATCACGACGTTGCGCGGGCCGATCTTATCGGAGATGCGGCCGGCGAAGATGCCCGTCACGGCCATGATGGTCTGAAAGACCGGGAAGGCCCAGGTAAGAGCGCTCGACCACTCGGGGTAGACGGCGAGTAGGTTCTTGCTCACGACGGAATACAGCGCGATGGAGCTGATGAAGAACATGGTGACGCACGCGGCGGAAAGCACGACGGCGCGACCCTTGTTGGAGTTGCTGGAAGCCATTGGACTCTTTCTAATCGATGCGGGGGAGGAGCGGGCGTGTCTGCGGGTCCTCCCTGTCGGGTTGGTTTACTGGTCAGTCGGCTTGGCGACGCCGGACTCATCGGACCAGAGCTCGACACCCTTGTTCTTAAGGTAGTTGTCGGCATAGGCGCGACGGCCGCCGGGCTTGGCGGTGAGGTCGCCCATCATGTTGGAGAAGCCGCCGTCGACCTTGATGGCGTCGCCGGTGGTAAAGTCCGAGCGCTTGGACGCCAGGAACATGACGGCGTTGGCGATATCGCTGACCTCGCCGATGCGGCGCGTGGCGATCAGGCGGCTGCGGCTCTTTTCGACCTCGGGGTCGGCGTAGAAGTTGGCCGACATCGGGGTCTTAACGAAGCAAGGCTCGACGCAGTTGGAGCGGACGCCGTAGGAGCCCCACTCGGCGGCGAGCATCTTGGACATCATGTTGACGCCGGCCTTGGTGGAGCTGTACACGCCCGAGAACGTCTCGGGGGAGTGGCTGGCAACGGTCGAGATGTGCACCAGGCGGCCCTGGCCGGCCTTGATCATCTCGCGACCAAAGCGCTGCGAGGTGATGAAGTAACCGGTGAGGTTGACGTTGAGCACCTGCTCCCAGTCGCTCAGCGGCAGGTCCTCCATGGCGGCGAAGCGCAGGATGCCGGCGGTGTTGACGAGGACGTCGACGCGGCCGAAGTCGGTGATGGTGGCGTCGACGGCGGCCTGAACCTCGGCCTCATCGGTGGCGTTCATCTTGTAACCCTCGGCGTGGATGCCAAACTCGGCGGCGAGGTCGGCGGCTGCGGCCTTGACCTTTTCCTCGTCCAGGTCGAGCAGGACGACGTTGGCGCCGTTGCGGGCGAACTCGCGGCAAATCTCGACGCCCATACCGCCGAGCGCGCCAGTCACGGCGCAGACATCGCCCTCGAGCTTAAGCCAATTGCTCATAGGAACTTCCCTTCTTGTGCCTCCCGGTGGGTCGCTCCCATTAACCGACCCACGTGGTTTTCGCTGGTTATCGTATGCTTTGCATTTGCGCAGGTGAATTGCATATTTGTTAGAATGGCGTTAACCGTAGGTTTATACTGTGCGATGCAGTTTTTCTCAATCGAGCGCGTGACCTGCCAAAACGACCCCCTGTGGCGCCATGCGTTCACAGGCGCGAAAACGGGAGATTGACGTGTACGATCGACGACTCGAGGCCATATCGGCCGCCGCGGAGCTGGGAAGCTTCTCACGTGCGGCGGCAAAATTGCGCGTGTCGACCCCGGCGCTCGTCAAACAAGTGTCGGGTTTCGAGGCCGAGTTTGGCATCACGTTGTTCGAGCGCTCGCATTCGGGTGTTAAGGTGACGCCGGCGGGCGCTCTGCTGGTGGACGACGCGCGCTCGATCATGCGGCAGTCCGAGGACGCGCTGCGCCGCGCCCGACGCGCGGCGGGCGATGGCGGTGCCGTGCGTCTGGGTGTGTCGATGATGTGCCCGGGGCGCCAGACGCTGTCGATGTGGTCGGGCATCCACGATCTGGAACCGTCGCTGCGATTTGAGATCGTGCCGGTAAGCGACCTCTATGACGAGCGCGAGACCGTCATGCGCAGCTTGGGCCGCGAGGTCGATGTGGTGCAGTCGAGTTTTTCGACCCCGCGCTGGGGTGACGCCTGCCAAAAGCTCCGCATTGTCAACGTGCCGTTTTATATCGACCTGCCGCGCACGAGCCCGCTGGCGCGCAAGAATCGCATTGCGGTCGCCGACTTGGAGGGCATGCGTCTGCGCGTGCTCCGCCACGGCAACGACGCTATGGACAGCCTGCGTATCGATCTTTTGGCAGACGGCGGCGTGGATGTGATCGATGTGGATAGCTTTGACTTTGCGCTCTTTAACGAGGCGGAGGAAAAGGGCGACGCGGTGCTCACCTGCGGGGCGTGGTCGGGGGTGCACCCGGCCTTTGTGGGCGTGCCGTTCCTATGTGGTCGCGAGGTGCCGGTCTTTTTGCACTATCCGCTCGAGCCCACCCTCCAAGTCCAAAAATTCGTCAACGCCATGGCCCAACTCCTCAAGTAGCTCATTTGGCGCGGGTAGTCTTTTTGGGACGGGGCTTTTTTAGCTACCCAATCTGGTGCCGTCGAAGCATGACGCCGTATTTGGCACAGGGTAGCTAAAAAGCCCCGTCCCAAAAAGACTAACAAAACGAGGCCCTGGCCAAACGGCCAGGGCCTCACTAACTTTATTCCGTTCTAAATGACGGGTTGATTGCGCGCAAGAGGGTGCCCCGGGGCGGCGGGGTATTTCCTCCGTGCTCAAACATTCTCGCTTCGCTGCGAAACTGCGCGCGGAGGAAATACCCCGCCGCCCCGGGGCACCCTCCGTCAGTAACCGTTCCTACTCCAGCTCAAACGCTCCCGTGTACAGCTGGTAGTAATACCCGCGCTTGGCGATCAGTTCGTCGTGGTTGCCGCGCTCAATGATGCGGCCGTGGTCCAGGCAGATGATCGCGTCGGAGTTGCGCACGGTGGACAGGCGGTGTGCGATGACAAATGTCGTGCGGCCCTCCATGAGCTTGTCCATGCCGGCTTGCACGATAGCCTCGGTGCGGGTGTCGATGGAGCTCGTGGCCTCGTCCAGGATCATCGCCGGCGGATCGGCGACGGCAGCGCGTGCAATCGAAATCAGCTGGCGCTGGCCTTGCGACAGCTGGGCGCCGTTGCCGGTGAGCATCGTGTCGTAGCCGTCGGGCAGGCGGGTGATAAAGTCGTCCGCGCCCGCGAGCTTGGCCGCTGCGATGCACTCCTCGTCGGTGGCATCCAAGTTGCCGTAGCGGATGTTATCCATCACGGTGCCGGTGAACAGGTTCACGTCCTGCAGCACCACGCCCAGCGAGCGGCGCAGATCGGCCTTGCGAATCTTATTGACGTTGATGCCGTCGTAGCGAATCTTGCCGTCGGCGATGTCGTAGAAGCGGTTGATGAGGTTGGTGATGGTCGTCTTACCGGCACCGGTGGCGCCGACAAACGCGACCTTCTGGCCCGGCTTGGCAAACACAGACACGCCGTGCAGCACCTCGTGGTCGGGCGTGTAGCCAAAGTCGACGTTGTCCATGACCAGGTCGCCGCGCAGCGGCACGTACTCAATCTCGCCGGTTGCGCGGTGCGGATGTTTCCATGCCCACATGCCGGTGTGGTGGTCGGCTTCCTCGAGCTGCCAGGTATCGGGGTTCACCTGCGCGTTGACGAGCGTCACATAGCCTTCGTCGGCCTCGGGCTCCTCGTCGATGAGTTCAAAGATACGGTCGGCGCCGGCGAGGCCCATGACCACGGCGTTGATCTGCTGCGAGATCTGACCGATCTGTCCGCAGAACTGCTTGGTCATGTTGAGGAACGGCACCACGACGGCGATGGACAGCGCCATGCCCGAGATGCTCAGGTTGGGCACGCCCAGCGCCAGGAAAATGCCGCCTGCCAGTGCGACCAGCACGTAGAGCAGGTTGCCCAGGTTCATAAGGATAGGCATGAGGATGTTGGCGTACATGTTGGCCTTCTGCGAGACCTCGAAGAGCTTTTCGTTGCGCTCGTCAAAATCGGCCTCGGCGGCAGACTCGTGGCAGAATGCCTTGACGACCTTCTGGCCGTTCATGACTTCCTCGATATGGCCCTCGACAACGCCGAGCTCGGTCTGCTGTGCAATAAAGAAGCGCGCGGAGTTGGAGCCGAGCAGCTTGGTCATAAAGGTCATAAAGGCGACGCCTGCCACAATGACCAGGCACATCCAAACGCTGTAGTACAGCATGATAAAGAACACCGTGACGATGACGATGGTCGTCATGAGCAGGTTGGGCAGCGACTGGCTGATCATCTGGCGCAGCGTGTCGATGTCGTTGGTGTAGTGGCTCATGATGTCGCCGCGCTGGTGCGTGTCGAAGTAGCGAATCGGCAGGTCCTGCATGCGGTTGAACATCTTCTCGCGCAGCTTCTCGAGCGAGCCCTGCGTGACGATGGCCATGGCGCGGTTCCAGAACAGCGAGGACAGGATGCCGACGCCGTAGATGCAGGCGAGGGTGGTCACGAGCTGTGCGATCTTGGGCTGTGCAGCTTCCCAATCGCCCGACTGCCACGATTCGCTAATAATCTGCAGGGCGCTCTGAAGGAAGGTCGCACCGATGGAGTTGATGATGGCGCAGAGCACCACGCCGACGACGACGAGGGGCAAAAGCACGGGGTAGAAGCCAAAGAGCGTCTTGATGAGGCGCGACATGGTGCCACCCTTGCGGTTGAGCGCGCGCTCGGCGGTCGTTGCCTTACTCATGTGCCTCGCCTCCTTCCTGGGTCTGAGCTTGTGTTGCGGATGCCTCGGTGTCGGCCTCGACGGCCTCTTCGCCTTCGGCAGACATCTTGTTTTGCGAGGTGAAGGTCTCGCGGTAGATCTCGCTCGTCTTGAGCAGCTCGTCGTGGTTGCCGATCTGAGCGATACGGCCGCCCTCCATGACGATGATGCGGTCTGCATCCTGCACGGAGCTAATGCGCTGGGCGATGATGAGCTTGGTCGTGTTGGGCAGATAGCTTGCCAGCCCTGCGCGGATCTTGGCGTCGGTCTTGGTGTCGACGGCGCTGGTGGAGTCGTCCAGGATCAAGATCTTGGGGCGACGCAGCAGGGCACGCGCAATGCACAGGCGCTGCTTCTGACCGCCGGAAACATTGGAGCCGCCCTGTTCGATCCAGGTGTCATAGCCCTTGGGGAAGCCATCGACAAACTCGTCGGCACAGGCCAGATGTGCCGCCTCGCGGACCTCTTCGTCGGTGGCGTTCGGGTCGCCCCAACGCAGATTCTCGGCGATGGTGCCGCTAAACAGCACGTTTTTCTGCAGCACCATGGCGACCTGGTGGCGCAGGGCGTCCAAGTCGTAGTCGCGCACATCCACGCCGCCTACGCGCACGGTGCCTTCGGTGGCGTCGTACAGGCGGGCGATGAGGTTTACGAGCGTGGACTTGGCCGAGCCGGTGCCGCCGATGATGCCGATGGTCTCGCCGCTCTTAATGTGCAGGTCGATATCGTCGAGCGCTTGGCGCTTCGCATGCGCGGAATACTTAAAGCTCACGTGGTCAAAGTCGATGGAGCCATCGGCGACCTCGAGCACGGGCTCGGCGGGATCGGCGATCGTGGGCTCGGCGGCCAGCACCTCGGTGATGCGGTGCGCCGATTCGTCGGCCATGGTCACCATGGCAAAGATCATCGACAACTGCATCAGACTCATGAGGATTTGGAAGCCATAGGTAAAGATCGAGGAGAGCTGGCCCACGTCGAACAGCGTGCCCTGGCTCGTGATGATGAGCTTGGAGCCCAGGTAGATGATGACGACAAACGCGCCGTTGACGCAGATGTTCATCATGGGGTTGTTAAAGGCGAGCAGCTTCTCGGCGCGGGTGAAGTCCATCTGGACGTCGCGTGCGGCGGTCGCGAACTTTTCCTTCTCAAAGTCTTCGCGCACATAGCTCTTAACTACGCGCATGCCGGTGACGTTTTCCTCGACGGACTCGTTAAGGGCGTCGTACTTGTGGAACACGCGCGAGAAGATGGGGCGCACCTTAAAGATGATAAAGAACAGCCCAAAGCCCAGCAGCGGAATGATGACCAGGTAGACCATAGCGACGCTGCCGCCCATGATAAATGCCATGGTAAAGGCGAAGATCAATACCAGCGGCGCGCGCACGGCGATACGGATGATCATCATAAAGGCCTGCTGCACGTTGTTGATATCGGTGGTCAGGCGCGTGACGAGCGAGGAGCTCGAGAACTCATCGATGTTGGCAAAGCTGAACGTCTGGATCTTGTAGAACAGGTCGTGACGCAGGTTCTTAGCGAAGCCGCAACTCGCATGGCTGCAGGTGACGCCGGCAGCGGCGCCAAAAGCAAGCGACGTCAGCGCGATGAGCACCAAAAAGCCCGCGG
Organism: Collinsella aerofaciens; assembly: GCF_032584215.1. Taxonomy (GTDB): domain Bacteria; phylum Actinomycetota; class Coriobacteriia; order Coriobacteriales; family Coriobacteriaceae; genus Collinsella. The sequence continues at coordinate 35,667 of NZ_JAWHPN010000013.1, forward strand.
TGGGAAGCATCTCGGCTACGGTGGCGCCGTCTTTGATGGCGTCGATCAGGTTGGCGGTGATAAATGGAATCAGCATCTCGCAGAGTACCTCGCCAAGCACGAGCAATGGCGTGGCAACAGTGACTTTCATATAGTCGCGGATGCTGCCCATGAGGGTTTTAATCATCCAGTTCCTCCCAGGTTACACGGATTTTCTCGAGCATTTCGGCGAGCTGCTCGCGCTCGTCGTGGTTGAGGGCACCAAAGGCCTGCTCTCTAAAGCGAATGCGGGCTGCCTGGTCGATGCGGGCGTTTTCCCGGCCGGTTTCGGTCAGGCGAATGGTGAGCTGCCGTCGATCCTTGGGGTTACGGCTGCGCTCGATGAGGCCGTTGAGCTCGAGCTTGGACAGGATCTCGGAAAGCGACCCCGGCTTGAGGTCAAAGTGCATGCCGAGTTCCTGCTGCGACATCTCGCCGCCGGGTTGCTTGGCCAGCAGGCAGATGATGGGCGCCTTGCCGGACACGCCTCCGCCATGAAAATGCATGTAATGGCCGCAAAAGCCCAGGCCATTGAGGATGCGCTTGGCAAGCTTGTCTTCTGAGCTAACCGCTTCGGGTGCATCCGCCGGCTGTGACGGGTCGCCGTCGGGCTCGTGCGAACAAAGGTTAAGAGGTTCATCGCACATGAATTAGTGTTGCTCCTTTCTTTAGTTAGGTAGTGGAATTGTTTTGTGCCTAACCAATCTAGGAGCATGAGAAATGAATGTCAAGGTACCAAACTAGTGGTTACGCGGTTTTACCAAACCGCGTAACGGCTCGACGCTGCGCGGGCCGCATTTGGACAATCTGACGTTCAACTTCAAGGGCGCGACCAGAAGGTCAGCGCCCTTTCGTTTCACGTCACCTTGTCTCAAATGCGACCCGCTCGCTGCCGCTGCCAAAACATCGGGGAGTAGTCATTGGGGACGTTCTTAAACGACTAGTCGTTGGGGACGTTCTTGTTTGACTAGTCATTTAAGAACGTCCCCAACGACTAACTTCCTTCCCGTAACCTTTCCGCAACAATTCGACCTCCACGGCACCAGCGCCCGCCTGCCGTGCTCCCTGCGCTACACTTAGTCGCACTGTGGCGCTGCTGCGCCGTGCCCGAACCAAGGGAGACCCTCATGAAGAACACTCAGCTGCTGCTGATCAACGATATGTGCGGCTACGGCAAGGTCGCGCTTTCTGCCATGCTGCCGGTGCTGTCGCACATGGGCTACCGTATCCATAACCTGCCGACGGCGCTTGTGTCCGATACGCTCAACTATCCCAAGTTCTACATCCACGACACCACCGAGTACGTGCGCCAGAGCCTCGCCATCTGGGAGGAGCTCGGCTTTGAGTTCGACGCCATCTCGACCGGCTTTATCGTGACCGAGGAAGAGACGCGCATCATCTCGGACTTTTGCCACCGCCGTGCGCAAAAGGGCACCAAGGTGTTCGTCGACCCCATCATGGGCGACAACGGCAAGCTCTATGCGGGCGTGCCCGAGTCCACGATTGGCCTTATGCGGCATCTGCTGGAGTGCGCCGACTACGCGGTTCCCAACTACACCGAGGCGTGCCTGCTTGCCGATAGGCCTATCGCCGAGCAAATTACGCCCGATGAGGCCCGCACCCTTGTGGACGCTGTGCGCGAGCTGGGTGCCAAGTCTGTTGTCATTACGAGCGCCGTAGTCAATGGCACGAACGCGGTTATCGGTTACGACCATGTGGCGGGGGAGTACTTTACAATTCCCTTTGAGCTCATTCCGGTCTATTTCCCGGGCACGGGCGACACGTTCTCGGCGGTGCTCGTCGGCCGCGTTATGGCAGGTTGGAGTCTGCAGCGCGCGACGTCCGATGCCATGCGCGTGGTGGCTGGGCTTATCGAGCGCAATGCCGATCAAGAGGACAAGTCGGCCGGCCTGCCCATCGAGGCCTGCTTGGACGTGATCGACCATGAGTAACGCCGACGAGGGCGGCATCAAGCCTACGGGCGAGAACAAGCCGCTCGGCGCGCCGCGTGGCAAGCGTCCGCGTATCCGCGTGAGCTGCGTGGACCAGCTGGGTGCGTGCCGCTGCCACCATGGTCACAAGCCGGGCGACGTTTTTGACTTTGACCGAGATCGCGGCAAGATGTGCGCCATGGCCTGCCATGTGGGCTTTCCCTATATCGATATCCTGCGCTATGGCGGAACCGTGCCTGGCAACGAGCCCGGTACGGCAAAGTTCTGCTGTCCCGAGGTCGATACGCTGAACGTCTGGCTTGCCGAGATCGTCGACGAATAGTCGAGCGCAATGTGACAAAGGGACAGTCCCTTTGTCACATTCGCCGGTGGTGTTCCTTCTATTGTGCTTGTAATCTCAAATCTCTGCATTTCATCCGATTTTAGGTTCTAAAACTCTGCATTTCATCGATAATCAAGCGTATAAAACTTTGCATTTCATTTGATGACACTGAGGAGGGCCTATGCTGCGCAGGAAAATAGCGGCAGAGCTGGAGCGTTGGCTGAAGTCTTCCGAGCAAAAGGCCTTGTTCATTACGGGTTCTCGCCAGATCGGCAAAAGCTATTCGATTCGCGCATTTGGCAAAGCCAACCATGCAACCTACATCGAGCTTAACCTCATGGAAAATCGCCAGGCAAAAGATGCTCTTCTCGAGGCGCGGGATGCCGATGATTTCATCAGCAGGGTGACGCTTCTTTCGGGAAAGTCGATTGCACCAGGCAAAACGCTCGTGTTTATCGATGAGGTCCAAGAGGCCCCCGACATCATGACAATGGCAAAGTTCCTTGTTGAGGATGGGCGCTGCCACTGGGCGTTTTCGGGGTCAATGCTCGGGACCCAGTTCAAGGGCGTCAGATCCTATCCCGTGGGATATGTTCACGAGCTTAGGATGTTCCCGCTCGATTTTGAGGAGTTTTGCTGGGCAATCGGGGTGAGCGAAGGGGCTCGCCAAACGATACGCGACGCGTGCATCAACGAGAAGCCCATTCCTGGTTACATTCATGACGCGATGATGGCAAACTTCAGGACCTATACCGTTGTCGGCGGAATGCCAGAGGTCGTGCAGCGTTTCCTTGACACGCGGGGCGACCTTGCCTCTGTTCGTCAGCTGCAGTCAGAGCTCAACGAACAGTACCGACGGGATATCTCCAAGTATGCAAGCGGGCGAGCCCTTCAGGTGCAGAGCATCTACGATCAGCTCCCTATTATGCTCGAGGGCGAAAACAAGCGCTTCGTGCTCAATTCCATTGACCCCAAGGCTCACTACGAGAAGTATCAGCGAGATTTTGTATGGCTTGTCGATGCCGGCGTTGCTCTCAAAGCCGATATCGTAACCGAGCCAAAATCGCCCCTGCTCAAGACGGCACGGCCATCGCAGTTCAAGCTATATCAATCGGACACGGGCATGTTGATGGCGCGCTACCCCGTTGGAGTCGCCCAAGCGGCGTATCTTGATAGCAAGGAGCCCAATCTGGGCGGCATTTACGAAAACGTGGTGGCCCAGCAGCTGGCTGCCCAAAATCGCCAGCTTTACTACTATCAGACAAAAAAGCGCGGTGAAGTGGACTTTGTGGTCGATGGACCGGATGGGACGGCTGTTCCGATCGAGGTTAAATCGGGCTCCTATTACCACGCGCACGCCGCGCTCGGTCATGTGCTTGATACGGCTGAATATGGCGTAAGGCTCGGGGTTGTTTTCTCGAGAGGCAACGTTGAGCGCAACGGAGCAGTTCTCTATTTGCCGCTATATGCGACCTGGGCCCTTTCGGATGTTTTGGGCGACTCCTGTGCCGAGGGGGTAAAGTTGGAGGTCAAGCCGGTCTAGGGCCAGTCCCTTTGTCACATTCATGAGTGTGGATTTTCTCCCACCGAGATAACGAGCGTGGATTTTCTCCCGTTTAGGGCGCACTTGAACGCTCAAAGCGGGAGAAAACCCACGCTCGTTTTATGCCGATGGCGTGGCCCGTGTGTCCGCGCCGCCCGAGCGCCTACAGCTGCTCGAGCATAGCGGTGCAACCGGCGAGTACATCGCGGTAGGTGGCGTCGAAATTGCCGGTGTACCAGGGATCGGCCACGTCGCCGGGGCGATCGGTCCAATCGAGCAGGCGCGAGATCTTGCCATCGGGGTCCTTCCCAAAAATTCGGTACAGGCCACGCGCGTTCTCGGCATCCATATAGACAATGCGATCCCAGTCGCCATACTCCGCGCGACGCACCTGGCGGGCACGGTGCGCAACGACGGGAATCCCGACCTCGCGCAGCTTGGCAACGGTACCGTGGTGTGGCGGGTTGCCGATCTCCTCGGTCGAGGTCGCCGCGGAATCGATGGCAAACTCCGCCTCGCGCCCAGCGCGGCGCACGAGCTCGGTAAACACCGACTCGGCCATCGTCGAGCGGCAGATGTTTCCATAGCAGATAAACAGTACACGTTGCATATGCGGTTTCCTTTCGATCGCCATCATCGAGCTCGAGTATCGCATCTACGCCTGCGCCATCGCCCTCTTGCGTTCCCAGCGAGCCAACTTAATCGTCACCAGCGTAAGCACCCAGGCCACAAGCGAGAACGCGGCACCCACTGCGCCTACATATGCAATGCCAACGCTGCTTACCACGGCGCCGCCCACTGCGGTGCCAAACGAGATGCCGACGTTAAACGCCATGGGCTCAACCGAACTTGCGAGTACCATCGACTTGGGATGGCGGCTGCGTGCCACGTCCATAAAGTGCGTGATGCACGACACCGAGAACAGGTACATGAGCAGCGCCAGGCTAAAGACAAAGACCAGCGCGAGCGGCATGGTGCCGCCCACAGCAAACAGTCCGAGTAACGCTGCAGCCTGCAGCACAAACGTCACGAGTAGCGCCTTCATGCCAAAGCGCGCATCGATCCATCCGCCCAGGATGTTCGAGATCAGGCAGAACACGCCGTAGGCCATGAGCGTGGTACTGGCTTCGACCGTGCCCATGCCCAGCACCTGCTCAAGATAAGGCGTCACGTAGCCGTAGAAAACGTAGACCGACCCCACGCCAAACAAAAAGATGAGCATGCCGGTGATGATGCTCGGCTCGCGTAGCAGACCCGCCTGCTCGCGAAAAGTGGCGGGCTCGTCGGTTTGCCCAGCGCGCGGCATAAACGCCACGAGCGCTCCGCAGATCAGAACGGCAAAGGCCAGCGTGCCGTACATGGCCACGTGCCAATCGAGCGTGTCGGCCACAAACTTGCCGATCGAAGTGACAAAGACCATTGCCACGGAAAACGCACCATATACCACCGAGATGGCAAGCGAAGTTTGCTGCGGAGACAGAAGCTCGGGGATGTACGTCACGCCCACGGCGAGCAGTGCGCCCGAGACGGAGCCTAGGATGATGCGCGAGATGAACAGCACCTGGAAGTTGGGCGCCAACGCCATGACCAGGTTGCCGAGCACAAAGACGATGCTGTAGCACACGAGCAGCTGGTAGCGGCGAAAACGCCCCGTGCTGAGCGCGAGCACCGGCGTCGAGATAGCGTAGATCAGTGCGAACACGCTAATAAGTTGGCCTGCGGTGGCAAGCGATACGCCGAGTTCCGTCGCCAAGTCACTTTCGATGCCGATGACCACGAACTCGGAGCAGCCGAGCGAAAAGCCTAACAACACGAGCAGCGCCAGGCAGAGCTTGGTGCGCGCGGGGGAGAGCGCGGCGGCGGTTGACTTACTTTTTGGCGTGGTTGCGGCGGTCAAGGTTGTCACTCCAATGTCGCGTGAATAAGCGGGATTCAATCCCTGCAACTCTAACAGAATGTGACAAAGGGACAGTCTCTTTGTCACATTCGCGGCGTGGCTGCCGCCCAAACCGTCACAACATTCGATGAAAATCTCGAAAACGAGGAAAAGCGTCGAATGTTGTGATGGTTTTCCTATCTGTGCCGGCGAGCCGCCGTGCCGTCTGGGGGTATAAGGCTAGCAAGCGTTTATTTGCGAGGCCTAAGGGGCGCCCCGTATGGATATCGATAACTTTGAATGGTGGTATAGCGAGGGTGAGGCTCCGGACGAGGAGTGGGACGAGCCCACGCCGCGTGATGTGTCGAGCGACGAGGACGAGACCGGCAACGACGTTGCCGCCGACTCTGACGCCGCCCTCGACCCCGTCGAGCCTCTGACCTTCGAACAAGCTTGGGCCCAGGCCGAGGCAGACGAGGCCAAGGCTGACGCTACGGCCACGCTCGGCGAGCCGGCCGACATGTCAATCTCGCCGGCAAAGACCCCGCAGCCGCGCCACACCATCGATCCCGGCAGCACGGCATCCTTCAGTATTCTCGACGTGCCCTCGCAGGGTGCTCAGGCGCCCGCGCCCACACGTCGTCCCAATCTGTCTCGCGAGGAAGATGCAGGACGTCGCTCTCCGCTCGGCCCCATCCTTATCGCCTTCATGGCCGGCGTTATCGCATGCTCGGTAATTGGAAACGTCTGGAGCCATGTTGAACAACAGCGAAAAGACGCCGCCAAGGTCGAGATGTCTGTCGAGCAATCGCTCGGTCGTACGCGCTCGGTGCATGTGTCGGTCGAGGTCAAGGACGGCGCGACGTGGGACACCGCGCGCGGCGACAGCCAAATGCTCATCCACATCGTGGGGCGCACGCTCAAAGGGCAGACGATTGACGAGTATCAATACGTCAATTCCGCTGGTGACGGCATCGAGCTCAAGCCTGGCGACTACGAGCTCACGGTCGATGAACCGCCCGTCGCCACCGACGGCACGCGCTTCCGCGCCTCAAAGCGCATGGTTCCCGTGAACTTTAACTCACAGGCGCCCGACACGGTCGACACCACACCGCAGGGCGGGTTCGACCTTTACGTAGATACCCAGTAGGCGCTCGCCGCTCATTCCGCTATGGCTACTCAATAATCGCCTGCCGTCCCGTCCCGCCGCCAAGAGTGGGACAATAGCCCTCGACACTATTGTTTACTTTTGGAGGAAGTAGCATGTCTACCGTCACTACCATCAAGCGCGGCGGCCTCACCGCGGCCATCGATTCCATGGGCGCCCAGCTCACGAGCCTTGCCCTCAACGGCAACGAGTATCTGTGGCAGGGCGACCCCGCCTTTTGGGGCAAGCACGCGCCCATCCTGTTCCCCATTGTGGGCTCGCTGCGCAATAACACGGCAACGTCTGCGGCCGGCACCTGCGAGATGCCGCGCCACGGACTCGCGCGCATTGTCGAGCACAAGCTGGTCGAGGTTTCGGAGGACGGCTCCTCGGTAACGTACGAGATCACCGATACGCCCGAGTCGCTCAAGGCGTTCCCGTTCCACTTTAAGCTCAACATGACCTATGCCTTGACCGGAGACGCCACCCTCACGCAGACCTTTGCCGTTACCAACACCGGCGACGTGGACCTGCCGTTCTCGGTGGGCGGCCACCCCGCATTTAACGTGCCCGCCCCCGGTGCCGAGGACGAGGCGTTCGAGGATTACGAGCTGGCGTTTACTGAGGCTTGGACGAACGAGGCTCCCATCATCACGCCCGACGGTCTTATGACGTTCGAGGGTAGCTACAAGGCTCCCGATAACTCGGACGTGCTGCCCATCACGCACCGCAGCTTCGATAACGACGCCATCATGTTCACCGATACCCCGGGTTCCACGCTCACGCTGCGCGGTCGCAAGTCGGGTCACGGCGTCAAGATCGACTTTGAGGGCTTTAAGTACATTGGCGTGTGGTCTGCCGCCAACGAAGCTCCGTTTGTGGCGCTCGAGCCCTGGACCGGTCATACCACCATGGACACCGAGGACGATGTCTTTGAGCACAAGGTCAACACCATCACCTTGGCTCCCGGCGCCACCGATAAACGTAGCTTTAGCGTCACCCTGCTCTAGAGGTTCCGCCGCTCGGTCGATGCTGCGCGCCGTCCAGAGCGATAATTTGTCATTCATAAGGCAAGGCATAGACCTTCTGGTCATGCCTTGCCTTTTTCATGCCACTTGTTCGCTCTGGACGTCGCTCGCCGGCATTGCCAAAACATCGACGTCCCCAATGACTACCGTGTGTCTATTAATTTTTCGAGCTTGTGCTGCGCTGCTGGTCGCTGGCGTATATCCTGTTAACTCGTCAGCATACGATTCAACAGGGAAGGCAGATTATGCATTCTCCCCATCAACGCGATGCGCATCCACAGCCGGTATGCAGCCGTCGCATCTTTTTGGGTAGCGCTCTCGCTGCGAGCGCTTCTGTCGTCGCCGGCGCACTTGCCGGTTGCCAGCGCCCCTCCACGCTGGAAGTAGTTCAGCCCACGACGGGCGGCGGTCGCGACGACCTGTCCGATTCCGTGATCGGCAAGGACAAGATCCGCATCGGCATGGAGGCGGCCTACGCCCCGTACAACTGGCAGGTCTCCGAAGCCAGCGAGTACACCATCCCCATCGACAACGTGCAGGGCGCCTATGCCGATGGTTACGACGTGCAGATCGCCAAGATCGTCTGCAAGGCCCTCGGTGGCGAGCCCGTTGCCGTCAAGCAGAGCTTCTCGGGTCTTATCGATTCGCTCAACAACGGCCAGATCGACCTCATCATCGCCGGCATGAGCGCCACGCCCGAGCGTGAGGAGTCTGTCGGCTTTTCCGATCCGTACTTCATTGGATACTTTGGCCTGTTCGTAAAAGAGGGCTCGCCCTACCAGAATGCGACCAAGCTCAGCGACTTTAGCGGCGCTACGGTGCTCGGCCAAAAGGACACCATGCTCGATACCGTCATCGACGAGATCCCGGGCGTTGTCCACAAGAACCCGGTCGACTCGGTCCCCACGGTGTTTTCGAATCTGCTGCAGGGCACCTGCGACGCCGTGACCTACAACACTGAGAACGAGAAGGGCTATATGGCCCAAAACCCGGGTATCGTGCCGATTCAATTTGCCGAGGGCGAGGGCTTTAAGCAGGAGGTCGCGGCAAATGTCGGTTGCCGCAAGGGCTCGGACAAGCTGCTTAAGCTCATCGACAAGACACTCAAGGGCATTAGCCAAGAGGAGCGCGACCAAATGTGGGACGCGTGCCTCGACCGTCAGCCGGCATAGGGAGGCAGCATGAAAACCATTAATCGCCTGGCCTCCTTTATCAAGGCCGACCACCGTTATATATACCTGGGCACGAGCGTTATCGCGGCGCTCGGCCTGGCGTTTAGCCAGCGCAACCCCACGCCGCTGAGCTTCTTGGCCCCCACGGGCGTGTTCCAAGATTGCCTTTGGGCGATTCTTTGGGCCTGGCTCGTCGTGTCGGCGGCGGCGCTGGTCACCAAGCTCATGCACTGGAACGACTATCGCGAAACGTCGCCGTTCGCCTCCGAGCGTTGCCGCCGTGGCGCACGCCTGGGCAGCTACGTCGTGGTCGCCATCGCGGCGATCTTTTTCGTGGACCGCTGCGTCATGTCGTTTATCGATCTGGTGCAGGTGAGCATTGTCTCGGACTCCAACCCCAGCGACTTTTTGTCGAGCCTGGTCTACATGACCTACAAGAGCGGGGACTTCTTCATTCGCGGTATCGAGATCACCATCGCGCTTGCCACCTTCGGCACTGTCATCGCATTCTTCCTGGCACTGCTCTTTGTGTTCCTGCGTATTCAGACGTTCGACCGCGTGGACAACGACCTGGTGCGCTTCTTTAAGAGTATCGGCCGCGGCTTTGCGACCGTCTACTCCACCATCGTGCGCGGCACGCCCATGATGGTCCAGGGTCTGCTCATCTATTACGCGGGCTTCACCGTTTTGCGCGGCATGGGCTTCGAGACCGCCCAGGCCAACCAGATCTGGAGCACCTTCACCGCCGGCCTCGTCACCATTTCGCTCAACTCCACCGCCTACATGATGGAGGTCCTGCGCGGCGGCATCGAGTCCATCGATCCCGGCCAGGCCGAGGCAGCACGCTCGCTGGGCCTGTCGCAGTGGCAAGCTATGCGCAAAGTCGTGTTCCCCCAGGGCATTAAAAACGCGATTCCGGCGCTCACCAACGAGCTCATCATCAACATCAAGGATTCGTCGGTGCTCTCGGTCATCGGCGTGTTTGACCTCATGTACGCCACCACCACCGTCGCCGGCGTGTACTACCGCCAGATGGAGGTCTACTGCGTGGCGCTCGTGGTCTACCTGATCCTGACGCTCGTGGCGAGCCGCCTGCTCGAGGCCTTTGGCAAAAAGCTCGGCGCCGAGGCTCCGGTCACGCTGCCCAGCTCCAACTAGGCTCAAGACGAGGAGAATCATCATGGCAGATACCGCCACTACCGGCACCGCGGCCGCCGCACAGACCAACGAGCCGCTCATCCGCGTCGAGGGCCTGCGCAAGAGCTTTGGCTCGCTCGAGGTGCTCAAGGGCATCGACCTGTCCGTTAACCCCGGCGAGGTCGTCACCATTATCGGCGCCTCAGGCTCGGGCAAATCGACCTTTCTGCGCTGCCTCAACCTGCTCGAGACTCCGGACGCGGGCCATATCTGGTTCCACGGCCAGGACCTTACGGCCGAGCGCTGCAACATTAACAAGCTGCGTGAGGACATCGGCATGGTGTTCCAGGGCTTTAACCTGTTCAACAACATGGATGTGCTCGACAACTGCACGCTTGCGCCCGTCACGCTCAAAAAAATGAGCAAGGCCGAGGCCGAGAAGGTCGCGATGGAGCATTTGACGAGTGTGGGGCTCGAAAAGTTCGCGCACGCCGCCGTGGGTCGCCTGTCCGGCGGCCAAAAGCAGCGCGTGGCCATCGCCCGCGCCCTATGCATGAATCCGCAGATCATGCTGTTCGACGAGCCGACCTCCGCGCTCGACCCCGAGATCGTGGGCGAGGTGCTCGAGGTCATGCGCAAGCTCGCGGCCGACGGCATGACCATGGTCGTCGTCACGCACGAGATGGCCTTTGCCCGAACCGTGTCCGACCGCGTGGTCTTTATGGATAAGGGCGTGGTGCTCGAGGACGCCGCGCCGGCCGAGATCTTTGGCAACCCCAAACACCAGCGCACCCGCGAGTTCCTCTCGCGTTATCTCGAGGACAAGTAACCGACCGCAAATGTTTGCATGACAGGGCCGCTCCCGTGGGGCGGCCCTCGTCATCACAATCGAAAGGATGTCATGGCCGAGGTTTGGCGCTTCTTTGCGCATGAGGATGATTTTGCCGATTTGGACGAAGCTGGTGCGTGCGAGCGCCTGGGCCGCGTGCTGTCGTTTCCGACCATCTCGAGTATGGATGCCGAGGCGGTGAACTGGCAGCCGTTCGACGACCTGCGCGCGTATATGCAGCAGGCTTGGCCGCACGTATTTACGGCGGGTAAGGTCGAGCTTATCGACCATTCGCTATTGGTGACGCTTAGCGGTTCCGACCCTGCCCTCAAGCCCATTATGCTCATGGGCCACATGGACGTGGTTCCCGTGGTACCCGGCACCGAGGCTGACTGGACGCACGCCCCCTTTAGCGGACATGTGGACGACACCTACATTTGGGGTCGCGGCGCCATCGATATGAAAGACCAGGTCGCAGGCATTCTCGAGGCGGTTGAGTATGCGCTCGCACACGGCTGGGAGCACAAGCGTACCCTGCTGCTCGCCTTTGGCCAGGACGAGGAGACTACGCAGTACGGCGCAGGCGCCATCGGCCGCGCGCTCGAGGAGCGCGGCATTGAGCTTGAGTACCTGATCGACGAGGGCGACTACCGCATCGTTTCGGCTGCCGAGTACAGCGCGGGCGAGGACTGGCTCATGCACGGCGACCTTGCCGAGAAGGGCTATGCCGATATCGTGCTCAAGACGAAGAGTGAGGGCGGGCATTCGTCCAACCCCTACGGTGGCACATCGCTCGAGGTGCTCAGCCGTGCCATCACCGCAATCTGCGATATCGAATGGCCGGCGCGCGTGACCGACCTGCTTGCCGCGCAGCTCGTCGAGCTGGGGCTCTATACCGCCGATGAAATTGCCGCCAACGGGGGTGCCATTGTCCGCGATTGCCTTGCCAGCAAGAAGCTCTATCCGCTGGTGACGACCACCTGCGCGCCCACGCAGATCGAGGGTGGCAGCACCGGCGCCAACGTAATGCCGCAGGATATGTGGGCCAACATCAACTTCCGCATGCTCGAGGGCACGAGCGTGGCCGACGTTGTGGCGCGCTGCCGCGAAGCGGTTGCCGGGGCGGACCTTGCCGGTCGTGTCGAAGTGGAGCTGGGCCCCGGCAGCTCCGAACCCTCGCCGTCTCCGCGCATCGGCGGACCGGGACTCGAGGCGGTTCGCTCCATCGCCGCCCGCTATTTCCGTGATCCAAAGGGGACGGAGGAAAACGGATCATCCGAGCCGTTGGCGATTGTCCCCTCGACCGTGATCGGCGCGACCGACGCTGCCAACTACCAGCGCATTTGCTCCGAGTGCATTCGCTTCTCGGCCTTTGTGGTCGACGATGACGAGTGCGATCGCGGCGTCCACGGCACCAACGAGCGCATTACCCGCCGCGCCTACCTCCAGGGTGCCCGCTTCCTCGTCGCCCTGATCCATACGCTTTAGAATCCGACAAAGGGACTGTCCCTTTGTCGGATTCCGTGCGGGTTATATGCAGGTTTGCCTGCGCACGCTATCATATATGGGTTAGACCGCAACTATGTACCCCATACGCGAAGGGATGCGCATGTATCTGAAGATCGACATGCTCTAGCTGGACTTACCCCCGCAGCGGCGCCCCGCGCCCCATCAATTCTGCCGATTTTCGCCTTCACGCATATAAAGGAGTCCGTCATGCGCGACAAGCTCGAAAAGATCATCAAGGCCTACGAGGAGCTCGAGAAGAAGCTTTCCGACCCGGCCGTCGCCTCCGATATCAAGGAGTTCACGCGTCTCAACAAGGAGTACGCGCACCAGTCCGACCTCATTGCCGCCTCGCGCGAGTACATCGGCGCGCTCGATGACATCGAGGCTGCCAAGGAAATGCTGCACGATACCACCGATGCCGATGAGAAGGAGATGCTCCAGATGGACATCTCCGAAAACGAGGCCAAGCTTCCCCAGCTCGAGGAAGACATCAAGTACATGCTCATCCCGAGCGACCCCAACGACGACAAGAACACCATCGTCGAGATTCGCTCTGCCGCCGGTGGCGACGAGGCGGCCATCTTCGCCGGCGACCTGTACAAGATGTACCAGCGCTTCTGCGAGTCGCGCGGCTGGAAGACCACCGTGCTCGACTCCAGTCCCAGCGAGGCCGGCGGCTTTAAGTCCATTGAGTTCAAGGTCGAGGGCGACCGCGTCTACTCCGTCATGAAGTACGAGTCCGGCGTGCATCGCGTCCAGCGCGTCCCCAAGACCGAGTCCCAGGGTCGCATCCAGACCTCCACGGCAACCGTCGCCGTGCTTCCCGAGGCCGAGGAGATCGACGTTCAGATCAACCAGTCCGACCTGCGCATCGATACCTACTGCGCCTCCGGCCCTGGCGGTCAGTGCGTTAACACCACCTACTCCGCCGTGCGCATCACCCACCTGCCCACCAACACCGTGGTGCAGTCGCAGGAGCAGCGTTCCCAGATCCAGAACCGCGAGGTCTGCATGCAGATGCTGCGTGCCCGTCTGTACGAGATGGAGCTAGAGAAGCAGCAGGCCGAGCTCGGCGCCGAGCGCCAGAGCCAGATTGGCCACGGCAACCGTTCCGAGAAGATCCGTACTTACAACCAGCCCCAGGACCGCGTGACCGATCACCGTATCGGCTTCAACTCCACCTATAACGGCGTCCTTCTGGGCGATCAGCTCGGCACCGTCATCGAGGCACTTGCCGCCGCCGAGCGAGCCGAGAAGCTGGCACAGGCTGTGTAGTGGGTTACGCGGTTTTACCAAACCGCGTAACGGCTTGACGCTGCGCGCCGCCCAGAGCGACAATTTGTCATTCAAAAGGCAAGGCATGACCAGAAGGTCTATGCCTCGCCTTTTTCATGCCAACTTGTTCGCTCTGGGCGGCGCTCGCTGTCCGTCCTCTACCTGCGGCGTTCTCTTGGGTAGTCATTGGGTATGCTCAACCTGCGGTGCCTTAGATGTATTCATTGGGGACGTTCTTAAATGACTAGGTTGAGTAAATTGCTATTCGAGTTTATTTAATCTGCTTTGTTAGAAATTAAGCTGTCTAACTGCTTAAAGTAATCAGCAGCCTTCATCTGCAATTGAAAATATTGCTCGAAAAATCGTTCAAGAAGTCGCGGGGTGATTTTTGACGCGTCGCGCGTCAAGCGATGTGGCAAGCGTTTGGTTAGATATTGGTCAGGTTAAGGGCAACCTTGCCAAAAGCTTGACGAATGCAAATCTAGACGTCGGCGAATGAACACTTTGAGCGAGCCCAGTGCAAAATTCTGGGCTGATTCTCGATAATCGCTTCCAATCGTCCCTTGCCGCGTGCCGCCCTCGCGTACAATCTGCTCCGACATTCGCGCGCCGTCCGGCGCTTAAGAGGGGAGGACCCCATGGCAAACGAGATCTGGACCATCAAGCGTTGTCTCGAGTGGACCAAGGAGTACCTGGCCGAGCGCGGTGAGGAGCATCCCCGTCTTTCTGCCGAGTGGCTGCTGTGCGCGGCAACGGGCCTGGCGCGTATCGACTTGTATATGCGCATGGACGAGACGCTCGACGCAGCGCAGCTCGAGACCATGCACGCGGCCGTCGTTCGTCGCGCCAAAGGCGAACCGCTGCAGTACATCACCGGTAGCACGCAGTTTCGCATGATCGACGTCGCGTGCGCCCCCTGCGTGCTCATCCCGCGCCCCGAGACCGAGATGCTCGTCGAGGAAGTCCTGAACTATCTGGATGCCGAGGTGCTGAGTCCCGAGGCCGCTGCCCGTCAGCGTGTTGAGCTGCCTTGGAACGATGAGGTCGAAGAGGCCCGCAAAGCCGAGGCCGCGCTGGCAGACGAACGCGCGACCGCCGAGCGCCGTGCCGCTAACCTGACGGCTGCCGATGAGGCGGCGCTAGGCGGCGACGTGCTGGGCAGCCGTGCCTATGCCGAGGAACTGGCCGACCGCGAGGCCGAGGAAGCCGCCGCGCAGGCAGCAGAAGCCGAAGTCGCGGAAGCCGCCAAGTCCGAGCTCGACGAATACGGCATCGCCATTGAGGACAACGACCAACAGACGACTCCCGCGCAAGATGCCGCCGAGGCCAACGTACCTGCTCCAGCCGAGCCCCGCATCGCCCGCGTTCTCGAGGTCGGCTGCGGCACGGGCTGCATCTCGCTCTCGCTTGCCTGGGAGCGTCGCGGCCACGTCACCTGCACTGCTACCGATATCGAGCCGCGCGCCATCGACCTTGCTACCAAAAACCGCGATGCGCTTGGCCTCACATCCGACGAGGTCGCCTTTAGCCTCACCAACCTGGTGAGCTCCATTCCCCACGACGAGTGGGGCACCTTTGACGTACTCGTCTCCAACCCGCCCTACATCCCCACCGATGTCATGCGCTCGCTGCCGCACGAGGTCAAGGACTTTGAGCCCGATCTGGCGCTCGAGGGTGGTGCCGACGGCCTCGATATCTTCCGCCGTCTGCTCAACGCGGCACCCTACATGCTACGCGCCGGCGGCCTCTTTGCCTGCGAGCTCTACGAGGGCGCGCTCGACGCTGCGGCCGAGCTCTGCCGTCAAGCGGGTCTGTCGGACGTGCGCATCGTCCACGACCTCACCGATCGCCCCCGCATCGTCCGGGCCATCGTCACCGAGCCCAAGCAGCGCCAGTAATATTTATTAACTGGTTAGCAAAAATTATAAAGTAGTTTATAATTAGGACGGCTGAAAGAGGTCGGCCCATGCAACCTCCTACCTTTCGGGAAATCATTGCCCTACTCAAGCACGATGGATTCGTGAAGGTCGCGCAAGTCGGTAGTCATGCCAAGTATGTTTCCGGTGACCGTGTTGTCACCGTGAACGGCTCGGGTGGTGATCGACCAAAGAAGGGCACGTGGGCAAGTATTCGTCGCCAAGCTGGATGGTAGCCGAGGGGGTCATGATGAAACAACGATTTACCTATGACTGCGTTCTCATAAAAGAAGACGACGGTTACTGTGCCAGCTTCCCGCAGATTCCCGGCGCCTTTGCCGATGGGGATACGCGCGAAGAAGCGATTGCCCATGCCACCGAGGCGCTGATGGCATTTTTGGCCGACGACCTCAACAACGGTTTGACTCCGGCAGGGTACGAACGCTCGGCCGAGGTCGTGGCCCTTTCAGTCGAAATCGACCACGAGGACGCTCGGGAAGCGGCGTGCCGAACATTTAAAGACGCAGCGCTGGACCTCAAAGTCTCCGCTCCGCGGATTACCGCGCTGGTCAAAGCCGGAAAGCTCGATGTTGAACTTGTCGACGGCCGTCGGATGATAACGATAGACAGCATCGAGCGCTACGCCGCCCAAGAACGTCACGCCGGAAGACCAAAGAAGTCTGTAGCCTTCCAATAACCCCCTCACTTTCACCGACTACTAGAGCCGCTCACCAAACCAATATGCACTCTGGCCAAATAGGTTGAACGTTTCGTGCGAGAATGCCCCTCAGTAAACAAACTTGCACCAGGGCGTAAGGGGCTGGCATACACATGCAGACGGTCTATCGGGTATACGAGGGAACGCGCGAGCCGCATCGGCTCGCCGTCGAGCGCACGGCCGAGGTGCTCGGCCGCGGCGGCCTGGCCTTGATCCCGACCGAGACCGTCTACGGTGTCGCCGTGGCAGTCAACGCCTTCTCGGACGCCGTGCTCCAAGATACAAGCGAATTCCCATCGTGGCCGCGCGATCCGCAGGCTGTCGTCAATGGCGCCGCGGTCCCTGCGCTCGGTACCGGCTACCGCCGCATCTTTACCCTCAAGCAGCGCAAGCTCACCCAAACGGTCGCCTGGCTGGTTGATAATGCCGAAGCACTCGACCGCTATGGCGTGGATATCCCCGAAGAGGCTCGCGTACTCGCACGACGATGCTGGCCGGGAGCCCTGACTATTGTGGTCAAGGCGGCCCCCTGCGTGCCGACCTTTATGCGTGCCGCCGACGACACTGTGGCTCTTCGCGCGTCGGCCTCGCCTGTGGTCCAAGCGCTCATCCGCGCCTGCGGCAGCCCTCTTGCCTGCACCAGCGCTAACACGCATGGCGCGCCCGCGCCGGCAAGTTTTGTCACGGTGGAGGAGCGCATCCTGGAGGGGGTCGATGTTGCCGTCGACGCCGGTGAGACCCCGTGTCGCGACGCCTCGACCATCGTGTCGTTCCAGCACGGCGGGCTCCAGATCCTGCGCCAAGGCGCACTTCCCGCATCAGAGATCGAACGGGTCCTGTCCGACCCGATGCAATAGAAAGGTGTAAGCGATGTCGTTGAATCTGGGCAGCCTGGGCATGGAAGATGCCTCGTTTGACTTTGGCGGTTCCTACATCATGGCGCTCGACTGCGGCACCACCTCGGTACTTGCGACCATCGTCGACGAGTACGGATGCATCGTCGCGCAGGCACGTCGCAGCGTCAAAACCAGCTTCCCACGTCACGGTTGGGTAGAGCAAGACCCCATGACGGTCCTTGCCAGCCAGATCGCCGTCATGATGGAAGTCCAGTTTAAGAGCGGTATCCACTCCGACCGCATTGCCGCCATCGGCATCTCCAACCAGCGCGAGACCACGGTGGTCTGGGACCGCGTGAGCGGTCAGCCGATCTATAACGCCATCGTATGGCAGTGCCGCCGTACCGCGCCGGCAATCGACGCGTTGGTTGAACAGGGTTGCGAGGAGCTGGTGCGCTCCCGCACAGGACTCACGCTCGATCCGTATTTTTCGGCTTCCAAGGTGCAGTGGATCCTCGACAACGTCGACGGTGCGCGTGAGAGCGCGGCGGCGGGCGACCTCATGTTCGGCACCATCGACACCTGGCTCATCTACAACCTCACCGGCAGTCAGGTCTTTGCCACCGACTACACCAATGCCAGCCGCACGGCACTCTTTAATATCCATACGCTCGATTGGGACGACGACCTGCTGGCGCTCTTTGACGTTCCACGTTCCATGATGCCCGAGGTTCGTTGGAGCTCGGGCGACTACGGCCGCGTCGCGAGCGACATCATGACCAACATGCCGCCCATCATGGGCGTGGCGGGCGACCAGCAGGCGTCGCTGTTCGGCCACTGCTGCTTCCATCCCGGCCAGACCAAAAACACCTATGGCACGGGCTGCTTTATGCTCATGAACACCGGCGACGAGGTCGTCGAATCCAAGAACGGTCTGGTCTCCACGATCGGTATCGCCGCGGACGGCAAGATCAGCTATGCGCTCGAGGGTTCTATCTTTGCCGCCGGCTCAACCATGAACTGGCTGCGCAACAACATGGGCATCATCTCGAGTGTGAGCGAGTCGGCACAACTCGCCGCTTCGATCAACGACAATGAGGGCTGCTACTTCGTCCCCGCCTTTGCGGGTCTGGGCGCTCCCTGGTGGGACCCGCATGCCCGCGGTATCGTGTGCGGTCTGACCGGCGCCTCGAGCCGTGCGACCATCGTACGTGCCGCCTGCGAATCCATGGCATATCAGAGCTACGACGTGCTGCGCGCCATGGAGCAGGACGTGGGACTTTCGATTGAGCGCCTGTCCGTCGATGGCGGTGCCTCGCGCAACGAGTTCATCATGCAATTCCAGGCCGATCTGCTGGATATCCCCGTGTTGCAGTGCGAGACGGTGGAGACCACGGCGATCGGTGCCGCGTACTTGGCGGGCCTTGCCGTCGGCTATTGGGAGGACCTGGAGGAGCTGGAGCAAAACGCTCAGATCGTTAGGACCTTCCTTCCCCACATGTCCGCCGAGCGCCGCGAGCAAAACCTTGCGGGCTGGCGTGATGCCGTCAAGCGTTCGCTCAACACCGCTCAGTAGGGTTGCGACGAGCTGCTCGATACAACAAACCGTTAAACTTATGCACGGCGCGCGGCAACAACATCGCCATGCGCCTTGTCAGCAAGGCCATCTTCCGGCCGCAACGAAAGGGGCAATCAACCCATGACCGTCACCTACGATACGTCCCGTGTGACCCTTGTCGATCACCCGCTCGTCCAGCATAAGCTGTCGATTCTGCGCGACAAAAACACCGGCACCAACCAGTTCCGCCAGCTCGTGCGCGAACTCGCACTTTTTGACGGCTACGAGGCCATGCGCGACCTGCCCATGGAAGACGTCGAAGTCGAGACCCCCATCACCACCGCCACGTTCAAACAGCTTGCCGGCAAAAAGCTCGCCATCGTTCCCATCCTGCGTGCAGGCCTTGGCATGGTCGATGGCATCCTCGACTTGGTACCCTCCGCTCGTGTGGGCCACATCGGTATGGAGCGCGACGAGGTTACCCACGAGCCGCATGAGTATTACTGCAAGATGCCCAAGGATATCGATCAGCGCATCTGCCTGGTCGTCGACCCCATGCTCGCCACGGGCGGTTCGGCCGAGATGGCCATCAGCTACCTGCGCGAGCGCGGTGTCAAGGACATCCGCATGCTGTGCATCGTCGCGGCCCCCGAGGGCCTCAAGTCGCTGACTGAGAAGGACCCAGATGTGCATATCTATACCTGCGCCATCGACGACCATCTCAACGAAGCTGCCTACATCGTTCCCGGCCTGGGCGACGCCGGCGACCGCATCTACGGCACGCTGTAATCTCTGGGCCATACCGGCTAACGTCGAAAATACGAAGAAATGGTGCGCGCGGGCGAGCAAAAGACGACCGCGCGCACTCCTGTTAACGGGCGTTTTGCCCTGAGGGGTTCGAAAAAACGTATTACCGTACCTGCGGCATAAAGAAGGCCTTAAGAAAACGTACAGGTGCGTATTAACCGTTTGTTTTACGGTTGTACTTTAGCGATTGGCTCGTACAATAGTCACCAATGTTTGGCGGGAACTGTTCTGTGAGGCGTTAAAAAGGAAAGTGAGGACGCCAGTGTTTCAGATAGCCGATCTGCTCGCTATCGTTGCAGGTGCCATCGCGGGCGCGATTGCCTTCCTTCCCTTTGTCTTTACGCTCAAGCCGGTTCTTGACGATAAGCAGAATGCGGACATGCTCAAGGGTATGGTGAGTCTCGCGGTCTCGGCAATCGCGTTGCTTGTCTTTACCTTGGTTGTGTTTGTGTTGTTCGGAGAGGCATTTCGCATGTTCCTCCTGGGCGAGGCGATCGGCTTCGTGGCCTTTATGGCCGCCTGCGCGGTTCGCGTCGCCAAGGCGCTGCGAGATCCTCATGAGGTCGAAAGGTAAGTCGTGGAAATTTTTGAAAAGCTGCCTGATGAGATTAATCATCTGGTCAGCGAGTTCAGCTCCACCCCTGTCGTGGGCGATCTGAGCTGCGGCATCACGCAGTACTCGTTTTGGCTGATCGTCTCCACGATCGTGCTCCTGATCGTCCTGGCCGTGTTCAAGAAGAAGCAGACCCTGGTTCCCAAGGGCTTCTTCGTCAACGGTTTCGAGTACATCATCGAGTACGTCGAGAACGATATCGGCAAGGGTGTCGTGGGTGAGAACTGGAAGAAGCACTTCCCGTTCCTGTGCTCGCTTTTCCTGTTCATCCTGATCAATAACATGATCGGCCTGATCCCGGGAATGAAGCCCGGCACCGGCGCAATCGGCTCCACCGCCGCACTCGCCATTTTCGCCTTCGTGTACTTCATCTACTACGGATGCAAGGCTCACGGCGTGATCGGCTACATCAAGAGCCTCGCCCCGCAGGGCGTGAGCTTCCCGATGAACGTGCTCGTGTGGGTCGTCGAGCTTTTCTCGACCTTCCTGCGCCTCATCACGCTCGCCGTCCGTCTGTTCTGCAACATGTTCGCAGGACACGTGGTCATGGGCTCGTTCGCCATCATGGCGAGCATGTTCATGCAGCCGCTGCTTCAGCAGGTTTCCGCGGCCCACGCCGTCGGCGCCCTGCCTTCGCTGGCCTGGCTTGCCATCCTCATCCTGATCTATGCGATCGAGCTTGTGGTCGGCGCCATCCAGGCTTACGTCTTCACGGTCCTTACCGCCGTGTATGTCTCCGAGGCAGAGGAGGTCGCGGAGGAGGAGTAATCTTCCGTTCGCGCCTTAAAGGTAAGGCAATTCGTTAAACCGCCGGTGCCCGTACCCATGGAGCCCGGCAGTTATAAAAAGGTTATCCTGCGTGAAATAAGACACGCACGACAAAGGAGGAATCGTGGGAGTTATCGGTTACGGTCTCGGTGTTATCGGCGCTGGTCTTGCTATCGGCCTGTCTGCTCTGGGTGCTACGGGTGCTATGGCCCGTCAGCCTGAGGTCCAGGGCCGCGTGTTCACCGTCTTCATCATGGGCTCCGCCTTCGGCGAGGCTCTGGCTCTGATCGGCTTCGTTGTCGCGCTGATCGTTAAATAGCACGGAGCGTCAAGTATGAATCTTTCATCCCAGAAGAGCGCGATCGCACTCTCCGCGTCCGCGGCCGCGCTGCTTATGCCGGTTTCCGCGTTCGCCGAGGACGGCGCTGCCGGTGCGGACATCCTCATCCCTAAGATGGCGGAGTTCATCCCGGCGCTTATCGCCTTCCTGATTATCTGGATCGTGCTGGCCAAGGTCGCCCTGCCGGGCATCATGAAAACCATGGAGGAGCGCGGCAAGAAGATCGAGGAGAGCCTCGACGAGGCCGAGAAGACCAAGCAGGAGGCTATCGCCAAGCGCGCTGAGTCCGACTCGATCGTCACCGACGCCCGTCGTCAGGCTGCCGACATCGTTCTCGAGGCCCGTAAGGACGCCGAGTCCGAGCGTGCCCGTATCATCGAGGCTGCTCACAAGGAGGCCGAGGAGATTATCGCCAAGGCCCATACGACCGTCGAGGACGAGCGCAAGTCCATCTACGCCGGTGCCGCGAGCTCCATCGCCGACCTGTCCGTTGCCGTCGCCACCAAGATCGTGGGCGAGGCACTCGAGGACGATGCCGAGCAGAAGAAGCTCATCGAGCGCTACATCCAGGAAGCAGGTAGCCTGAATGCCGACTAGCCGCTATCAGGACAAGGTGCTCGAGACCTACGCGCGTTCCCTTTTGGAAGCCGCCAAGGCCGAGAACCATGTGTTCGAGGACCTCGAGATGATCGAGCGCTTGGCTTCTGCCAGCCCCGAGATCATCGCCGTGCTCGACACCATGTCCAAGCGCGACCAGCTCGACCTTCTTCCCAAGGTGGCAGCTGCCTTTAAGTATGTTGCCGAGGAAGACGAGGATGTAGTGGGCGTGACCGTCACCACGGCGATCCCGCTCGACGACGAGCTGCGTCAAACCATCACTAAGAAATGCGAGCAGGACTTCGGCCGCAAGGTATTCCTTATCGAGCAGGTCGACCCGTCTATCGTGGGCGGCCTGGTGCTCGAGGCCCGCGGCGAGCGTCGTGACATTTCCGTCAAGACGCAGCTGCGCATCGCGCAGGAGACCCTCGCAAACTCTGCTAATTCGTACGGAGGTGAAGCCTAATGTCCGAAACCCTCAATGCCCAGGATATCGCCAAGAAACTGCAGGAGCAGCTCACGAGCCTCTCCGCGACGGTCGATACGCATGAGGTTTCAACGGTCGACGAGGTAGGCGACGGCATCGCGCGCGTCTCCGGCCTCAAGAGCGCCATGGCAGGCGAGCTTCTGGAGTTCAAGAGCTCCGATACCGGTGAGACCGTCTTCGGCCTTGCCCAGAACCTTGACCGTGACGAGGTCGGCGCCGTTCTGTTCGGTGCCGTCGACTCCATCAAGGAAGGCGACGAGTGCCGCACCACTGGCCGCGTTATGGATATCCCCGTGAGCCGTGCCATGCTCGGCCGCGTCGTCAATCCGCTCGGCCAGCCCATCGACGGCCTGGGCGACATCGTCGCTACGCACCGTCGCCCCATCGAGTTCAAGGCTCCCGGCGTCATCGATCGTACCCCGGTGTGCGAGCCGGTTCAGACCGGTCTGCTCGCTATCGACTCCATGGTGCCTATTGGCCGCGGTCAGCGTGAGCTCATCATCGGTGACCGTAAGACCGGTAAGACCGCCATCGCCATCGACGCTATCCTCAACCAGCGCGGCAAGGGCATGGTCTGCATCTATGTCGCCATCGGCCAGAAGGCCTCCACGGTTGCCAACATCCGCGAGACCCTCGCTCAGCACGGTGCGCTCGACTACACCATCATCGTTTCGGCCACCGCTGCCGATTCCGCCCCTATGCAGTACATCGCGCCTATGGCCGGTGCCGCTATTGGCGAGTTCTTTATGTACAACGGCGAGGACGGCAAGCCCGCCAGCGAGACCAACCCCGGCGGCCACGTGCTCGTCATCTACGATGACCTGTCCAAGCAGGCTGTGGCCTACCGTCAGATGTCGCTGACGCTGCATCGTCCGCCCGGACGCGAGGCCTATCCTGGCGACATCTTCTACCTGCACTCTCGTCTGCTCGAGCGTGCCGTCAAGATGTCCAAGAAGAACGGTTACGGCTCCATGACGGCACTGCCGATCATCGAGACCCAGGACGGCGACGTCTCGGCCTACATTCCGACCAACGTCATTTCCATTACCGATGGTCAGATCTACCTGCAGTCCGAGCTCTTCTTCCAGGGTCAGCGCCCGGCAGTCGACGTGGGTATCTCCGTGTCCCGCGTCGGTGGCGATGCGCAGACCAAGGCCATGAAGCAGGTCGCCGGCAACCTCCGTCTGGACCTCGCTTCCTATCAGGAGCTCGCTGGCTTTACGCAGTTCGGCTCCGACCTCGACGAGGCTACTCAGAAGCAGCTGACCCACGGTGCTCGCATGACCGAGCTCCTGAAGCAGCCGCGTTACAAGCCGTTTGAGGTTGGCGAGCAGATCGTTACGCTGTTCGCTGGCAACGAGGGCTTCCTGGATGACCTGGAGATCGCCGACGTGCTGCCTTTCCGTGCCGAGCTCATCGAGTACATGGACAATGGCTTTGGTTCGCTGCTCGACAAGGTTCGCGCCAAGAAGATCGATGATGACACCAAGGCTGAGCTCTTGCGCGTCATCGGCGACTTCAAGCAGCAGTTCATGGCCAAGCACCATTCGGATGTTTCTGGATCAGAGGAGAACTAAGCCCCATGGCCAACCTTCGCGACATTAAGAAGCGAATCTCCTCGGTTACCACGACCAAGCAGATCACGCGCACGATGGAGATGGTCTCTACGGCCAAGATTCGTCGTGCCCTCGATCGCTCCAAGCAGGCCGAGCCCTATAAGGAGGCGCTGACCGACGTCATGTTGACGGTCGCCGGCGACGCCTCCTGTTCGGGCACCGATCCCATGCTGCAGAAGCATGAGAGCGTCAAGCATGGCCTGATTGTCGTTATTGCCTCGGACCGCGGCCTTGCCGGCGGTTTCAATACGACGGTGGAGCGCACGGCCGAAAAGCTCGCCGCTTCTTGGGCGAACGACGGCATCGAGTGCGAGATCATCGCGTGCGGGCGTAAGCCGGCCACGTATTTCCGTGACCGCGCAAACGTCATCATGCACTTCGAGGGCAACTCCTCTGAGCCCGATTTCAATCAGGCCCGCATGATCTCCTCTCATATCTGCGATGCGTATCGTGCCGGTGAGCTTGACCGTGTCGAGCTTGTCTACCACCACGCCAAGAACCGCGTGGATCAGGAGCTTCGCGTCGAGCATCTGTTGCCGCTCGACCCCGAGATGATCGCTATGGCCCACGGTCCGCGTAAGAACGAGACCGACGCCCCTAAGCGCATCTCGTCCACGTTCGAGTTCGTGCCCTCTCCCGAGCATGTTCTCGGCAAGCTTGTGCCGTCTTATATCCTGACGGTCATCTACCAGGCCCTGATCGATTCGGCGGCTGCCGAGCAGGGTGCACGCCGCAAGGCCATGCACTCCGCGACGGAAAACGCCACCGCGATCATCTCGACCCTTACCCGCACGTATAGTCGCGTGCGCCAGGCTTCGATCACGACCGAGATTAACGAGATCGTCGGCGGAGCCTCAGCATTGGAGGAACAGTAATGGCTAATAACACCGTAAAGCTTGCGGTCGAGGAAGCCACCAAGAAGACGACTGCCGGTGATGGTCGCATCGTGCGAATCATCGGCCCTGTCGTCGACGTCAAGTTTGACGGCGCGGTGCCCCCGATCTACAACGCGCTCACGGTCGAGGCCGAGACCCCGATCGGTCATCTGAGCACGATCCTCGAGGTCGAGAGCCAGCTTCCGGGCGGCGTCGTCCGCACGGTCGCCATGTCCTCGACCGACGGCCTGCAGCGCGGCCTCATCGCCACCGATACCGGTGATCCCATGAAGATGCCCGTTGGTCCCAAGACGCTCGGCCGCATTTGGAACGTCATGGGCAAGCCCGTCGACGGCAAGCCCATGCCCGAGGTGGAGGAGTTCTACCCCATCCACCATGCAGCGCCCCGTTTCGACGAGCTCACCACCAAGACCGAGATCTTCGAGACCGGCATCAAGGCCGTCGACCTGCTCGAGCCCTACATCCGCGGCGGCAAGACAGGTCTGTTCGGCGGCGCCGGCGTCGGCAAGACCGTTCTGATCCAGGAGCTCATCAACAACCTCGCCCAGGAGCACGGCGGCACCTCGGTGTTCACCGGCGTCGGCGAGCGTACCCGCGAGGGCACCGACCTGTTCCTCGAGATGAGCGAGTCTGGCGTTATCGACAAGACCTGCTTGGTCTATGGTCAGATGAACGAGCCGCCCGGAGCGCGTCTGCGCATCGGTCTGGCCGGCCTTACCACCGCTGAGTACTTCCGCGATCGCGGCCAGGACGTTCTGCTGTTCATCGACAACATCTTCCGCTTCTCTCAGGCAGGTTCCGAGGTTTCCGCACTGCTGGGCCGTATGCCGTCCGCCGTTGGTTACCAGCCCACGCTGGCAACCGAGATGGGCGACCTCCAGGAGCGCATTACCTCGACCAAGACGGGCTCCATTACCTCCGTCCAGGCTGTCTACGTTCCCGCAGACGACCTGACCGACCCGGCGCCTGCCACGACGTTTACGCACCTCGATGCCACCACGGTTCTTTCGCGTAGCATTTCGTCGCTCGGCCTGTTCCCGGCTATCGACCCGCTTGCGTCTTCCTCCGACGCTCTCGATCCCTCGATCGTTGGCGAGGAGCACTACCGTGTCGCCGTCAAGGTCCAGGAGCTCCTGCAGGAGTACTCCGACCTTCAGGACATCATCGCCATTCTGGGTATGGACGAGCTGTCCGAGGAGCAGCGCCTTACGGTCAACCGTGCCCGTAAGATTCAGCAGTTCCTCTCGCAGTCCTTCCACGTCGCCGAGAAGTTCACCGGCAACCCCGGTGTCTACGTCCGCGTCGAGGATACCGTCCGCTCTTTCGCCGAGATTGTCGACGGCAAGGCCGATGACCTGCCTGAGCAGGCTTTCCGCTATGCTTCCACGATTGAGGACGTGCGCGAGCGCGCCCGCAAGATGGGGGAGAAGTAGGTTATGCGTATCCGCATCGTGTGCCCCGTGAGCTGCGCCTATGAGGGCGACGCTGCGTTTGTGTCGATTCCGTCCACGGATGGCGAGTTTGGCGTTCTGCCTGCTCACTCCAGCGAGATCTGCACGATCGACCGCGGTTACGTTCGCGTTTCCGATAAGGCCATGGGCACTGTCGACCACACGTTTGCCGTGGCCGGCGG
The DNA here is from genome assembly GCF_032584215.1 of Collinsella aerofaciens. Taxonomy (GTDB): domain Bacteria; phylum Actinomycetota; class Coriobacteriia; order Coriobacteriales; family Coriobacteriaceae; genus Collinsella. Next base: position 62,260 of record NZ_JAWHPN010000013.1, read on the forward strand.
CTATGCCCAGGTTGCGGACGATGTCGTGACCGTTCTCGCCGAGCGCGCTTGCGATTTGGCGACCGTCGATGCCGACAAGCTTAAAGCTGATATTCAAGGTTTTGAAGAGAAGCTGGGTAATTTGTCGGAGGATGATGCACGCCGCGCCTACCTCTATAATGAAATCGCATGGTGTAAGCTCAAGCTTGCCCAATAGTCAAACGATTTAGCGTTCGACCATTTGCGAACACATCATGCCCGGGATGGCCCAGCCACCCCGGGCATGCTTTTTGAAAGGGTAGACCTTGGATATTATCCGCGTTGAGGGTGGCCACGCCATCGGAGGCTCCGTGCCCGTTTCGGGCGCCAAGAACTCCGCGCTCAAACTCATGGCGGCAACGCTTCTGGCGCCGGGCAAGACGACGCTGCAGAACGTGCCCGATATTTCCGATGTCCACGTGATGGGCAAGGTGCTCAAAGGCATGGGCGCTACGATCGATGTTCTCGACGAGCACACGCTCGAGATTGATACCTCTCAGGTCGATTCTTGGGAGGCCCCCTACGAGCTCGTTGCCAAGATGCGCGCTTCCACCGCCGTCATGGGACCCCTGCTGGGCCGCTTCCATCGCGCCAAAATTGCCATGCCGGGCGGCTGCAACTTGGGTGCTCGCAAGATCGATATGCACATTCTTGGTCTTGAGGCCCTGGGCGTTGAGTTCGATACCGCCCACGGTTACATCAACGCTAATGCGCCCCAAGGTCTGCGCGGTACCACCGTCACGCTCGAGTTCGCCAGCGTCGGTGCGACCGAGAACCTCATCATGGCCTCTGTGCGCGCACAGGGCACCACGGTTATCGATAATGCCGCCCGCGAGCCCGAGATCGTCGATCTCGCTAACATGCTCAACGAGATGGGCGCCAAGATTGTCGGCGCCGGTACGCCCGTCGTGACTATCGAAGGCGTGGAAGAGCTCCATCCCGTTACCCATCGCGTGGTGGGCGACCGCATCGAGGCCGGTACCTTTATCGTTGCCGGTGCGTTGATGGCCGACGATCGCGGTGTCGACGTCACGGGTTTTTGCCCCATTCACTTGGGCATGGTGCTCAAGAAGATGGAGCTCATGGGTATCGACTGCGAGCGCGTCGAAGATGGCGTCCATGTGAACCGTGCCGAGCGTATCAAGCCGGTCGACATCCAGACGCTTCCGTTCCCCGGTTTCCCGACCGACATGCAGGCGCAGATTATGGTGCTCTCCGCCCTTGCCGACGGCAGTTCCGTTATTACCGAAAACATCTTCGAGAATCGCTTTATGTTTGCCTCTGAGCTGGTGCGCATGGGTGCCGACATTCGTATCGAGAGCCATCATGCCATGATTCATGGCGTCAAGGGCTTCTCGGGTGCACAGGTTACCTCGCCCGATCTGCGTGGCGGAGCGGCCCTCGTCGTAGCGGGCTTGATCGCCGACGGGACGACCGAGGTTTCGGCCATCCATCACATCAAGCGCGGCTACGAGCAGTTTGTCGAAAAGCTGCAGGCGCTCGGCGCGCATGTCGAGCATGCTACCGTCCCCGATCCCGTCATCTACTAATACAGGTTGCCTATGTTTAATAAAAAGCCCCTCGCGGATACCACCGCCCGAAGATCCTCAACTGGTGCGCAGGCCAAGATCTACAGTCGCGATAACGTGGCTCGCTATTCCGAGCGCGCTCGTCAACGTCGTCGTAGCCACACGATTCGTCACGTCGCGCTCATTGTCGTGCTTGGCGTGCTGCTGAGTGCCACTACCGCTGCCGGCCTGTGGTTTGCCACCATTATGGGCAAGCTCGGCGATTCTAATGTCATTACCGACAATCTGCGTCGGGTTCTGGTTGACACCGATGAGGCAAAGGATCCGTTCTACGTGCTGCTTCTTGGCACCGACGGCCGTCCGGGCGAGGATACGTATCGTGCCGACTCGATTATCCTGGCACGCATCGACCCCACGCAAAAGCAGGCGACGCTCATTTCCGTTCCGCGCGACACCAAGGTCGAGTACAAGGGCGAGACCATGAAGATCAACGCCTGCCATACCGTTGGCGGCGCCGAGGCCATGGTCGAGGCGGTCAACGAGCTGTGCGGTGTTCAGATTTCCCACTATGCCGAGGTCAGCTTCGACGGTATGCAGGCGCTGATTGATTCGGTTGGCGGTATCGACATTAACGCAACCGATGATGTTGACGACCCCGAGCACCTGGATATTAAGATTACCGCTGGTCAGCAGCATATGGACGGCGCCACTGCCCTTACCTATGCCCGCTGCCGCTACACCTATGCCGACGGCGACTACACGCGCATGCGCCACCAGCGTCAGGTGCTTGGCGCCCTTGCCAACCAGATTCTCAATAACTTCGATGCCACGAAGATCTTTGGCCTGGTTAATTCGCTGTCCGATATGCTCGTAACCGATATGAGCGTTCAGGATATCGTGGCTACGGTCAATGCCATGCGCGGTATGGATGTCGACGGCATCTACTCGGCCAACCTGCCCTCGTATGCCGACGACAGCACCATGATCGACGGTGTGAGCTACGTCTTTGTCTACGAGGACGAGCTCAAGGAAATGATGGAGCGCGTCGATGCCGGCAAGGATCCCAAGGGTCCCAACACCATGGGTCTTTCCGACGGTTCCAGCTCTACGATCGGCGACCTGAACAACAACACGTCTGACGACTACGCAAACGGTACCGCAACCTCATCGGTCAGCTCTGACGATTCCGATGACTCAAGCGATTCGAGCGATTCGGACTACTACGAAGAGCCCACCGGCGACGGCAACGGCTACGAAGCCAATTATTAGGGTTACGCGGTTTTACCAAACCGCGTAACCGCTTGACGCTGCAAACCCGCCAGAGCGGCAATCTGCCTTTCAACTTCGGCGGCATGATTAAAAGATCAATGCCGCCTTGTTTCAAGGCACCTTGCTCGCTCTGGCGGGTTTTCGCTGTCCGCGCCAAAACATCGGCGTTGCCGGAACACTTGGCACTTGGGGACGTTCCTTTTGTGCCGGCAGTTTAGGACACTCCTTGCGTTAAGAGGCTGGCGTGCGTCAACCTGTTCTCATTGCAGCAAAAAAATCGCCCCGTTCTCGGTTGAGGACGGGGCGATTCGTCTTTCGGACTTGTGCAGCCAGGCTTATGCAAAGCGGGCGACGAGCTCCTGGAGCACATCGGTCATCTTGACGAGCGAACTGACCGGGACGAACTCGTTGACGCCGTGGTAGCAATAGCCGCCGGTGGAAAGGTTGGGGCAGGGCAGACCGCGGAACGACAGCTGCGCGCCGTCGGTGCCGCCGCGAATCGGCAGCACTTGGGGCTCAACGCCGCAGGCAAGGTAGGCTTCCTTGGCAACATCAATAAGCTCGGGATAGTCACGAACGATCTCGGCCATATTTCGATACTGCTGCTTAATCTCGACCGTCACGCGCTCCTCACCCAGACGCTGGTTGAGCATCGAGGCGGCGGCATCAATAAGGTCGAGTTTCTGCTGGAACTTGGCGGCGTCATGGTCGCGGACGATATAGCGCGCTGTGGCGTGATCGACGGTCGCAGATACACCCTCAAGGTGATAAAAGCCCTCGTAGCCTTCCGTATACTCCGGGCGCTGCACGTAGGGGAGCAACGCGTTGAAGTCACAGAACAGATTGCCTGCGTTGACCATACGGCCCTTAGCGTCGCCCGGGTGGATGGACTGGCCCTCAAAGCGGACGGTCGCCTCGGCGGCGTTAAAGCACTCCCACTCCAGCTCGCCGATGGGGCCGCCGTCGACCGTGTAGGCGTACTTGCAGCCAAAGGTATCGATATCCAACAGCTCGGCTCCGTGGCCGATCTCCTCGTCAGGGCAGAAGCAAATGCCGAGTGCGGGATGGGGCAGAGAAGGGTCCTGAGCGATACGCGCGACAAGCGACATGATCTCGGCGACGCCTGCCTTGTCGTCTGCGCCCAGCAGCGTGGTGCCGTCGCTGCAGACCAGGTCCTCACCCGCGAGGTCATTCAGGGCGGGAAGCTTGGCGGTACTCATGGCAACGGGTTTACCGTCAACCGTGCCGCAGACCAGGTCGCCGCCTTCGTAGTGCACGATGTGCGGCTTCACGCCGGCGCCCGGTGCAACTTCGGTGGTGTCGAGATGGGCGATCAGGCCCAGGGCGGGCTTGTCCTCAGCGCCCGCACTTGCGGGGATATGCGCGCAGACATAGGCGTGCTCGGTCACGTGGGCATCTTCCGCACCAAGCTCGCGCAGCTCTTCAGCCAGCACGTTGGCAAGGTCAAACTGAACGGCGCTCGAGGGTACCTGGTCGCAGTTTGCATCCTCGGACTGCGTGTTGATCTGGACGTAGCGCAAAAAGCGCTCGAGGACATCGGGGCTTGTGGTGGTGTTTTCCATAAAGACCGCTCCAATCTTGGTCGTCGTGTGCAACAAGAACTCTAGCACGGTATGCCACGGCATACCACGACGCTTGGATGGGGTAGAATCAGCCATTGAATGCAGAAGGGACGGAAGATCATGGATACGACAAATAGCTCGCGCGAACTACATCTGACGGTGGCGAACGAAGACTACTTGGAGTGCATGGTTCGCATTGAAAGCGAAGAGGGGGAAACCAACGGCGTGCGATCGGTCGACATCGCGCAGCGCCTTGGCGTCTCCAAGGCATCGGTCAATAAAGCGGTTTCGGCGCTCAAGGCATCCGAGCTTGTCGAGCAATCGCACTACGGCAAGGTGATCCTGACCGATCGCGGCCGCGAGGTTGGCACGGCTATCTGGTACCGTCATCGCCTCATCCGCACGTTTTTGGTTCAGGAGCTCGGTGTCGAATTTGAGCGAGCCGATTCCGAGGCCTGCATGATGGAGCATGCGCTATCCGAGGACACGATGAGCCGCTGGCTCGCCTATCTCGAAAAGCAGGGAATCAGCGTCGAGGAATAGCGGGATATATATGGATACGAGTTATTACAACCGCTTTGGTGCCGAGGAACTTACGCGCCGCTTGTCGAGCGAGACCTTGTTGGCGCAGGGCCCCATGGGCAGTGTTCTGTTGAGTGAGTACGATGCCGCCGACATTCCACCGGCGTTTTGGAATCTGGCAGAGCCGCAGACCGTTTCTCGTATTCATCGCTTGTATGTTGCCGCCGGCGCGCAGGTGCTCATTACCAACACCTTTCAGGCATCGAGCTATGCCCTCAAGCACGACCAGATTTCGCCGTCCGTGGCGGAGGTCAATCGCGGGGCCGTCGACGATGCCCGCCAGGCGCACCCTCAGCTGCTGCTGGGCTCGATGGGCCCGATCGGTATTGAGTGGTTTGCCGAGGACTCTGCCGAGTATCGTGAAATCCGAGGCATTGCGCGCGAACAGGCGCACGCCTTGCTCAATGCCGGCGTTGACGGTCTGCTGATCGAGACGGTGACATCTATCCGTAATTTGCAGCCCATGCTTGCCGGCGCTCGAGATGTCGCCGACGGCATGCCTGTTCTGGTGAGTTTTGTCGTTGACGATAAAGGCGACCTGTTGGGCGATGGCCTCAACATCGAGGCAGCCGTTTTGTACGCCGAAAAACACGGCGCAAACTCGGTTGGTGTTAATTGCTGTTCGCTTGCGGCCGCGAACGCGGCGGTGCCCAGGATGGTTGCATCGGCGACTACTCCCGTCACGGTGCGTCCCAACGTAGGCGATCCGGTCCAGACTCAGGATGGCCCCGTATGGCACGAGAACCCCGAAGCTTTCGCGCGCGCATGCATTGAATGGAGACATGCCGGTGCCGCAATGGTGGGCAGTTGCTGTGGAACCACGGCAATCACTACGGCAGCGATGGCCGAGGCGCTCGATATATAAAGGGCAAAACCGCTCCATACGGGGCGGTTTTTTTATTGCCTGCATGTCTTCGGCAGCATTTGCCCAAATGGTGAATGCTGGTGCCGGCAGGTTGCCGAGTGCATGTTGCGGGTATACCCCATGCGTACCATGATCCAAACACTGTGAGGTGTCTGCGCGTGTGCGCGATAATTCATTTTGGAACTGACGGTTGGCGCGCTCGCGTCGATGAGGACTTCACTGCCGATAACGTTGCCCGTATCGCCGATGCCGTCGGCGAGTTGTGGCAAAAGACCAATCCGGGCAAAACGGTATATATAGGGTTCGACACTCGGCCCCTGGCGCGCGAGTTCGCTGAGCTTGCGGCGGGCGTGCTGGCAGCGCACGGGCTGGACGCCGTGCTTGCTTCGCGACCTGTTCCGACCCCTGCCCTTACGTGGGCGGCGGCTTATGACGGTGAGGCGTGCGGCGCGCTCATGGTGACGGGGTCCCATCATCCGCAGGGTTATCTGTGCCTCAAGATTCGCATGGGTGACGGCTCGACCGCCAACCAGGATGTCATCGAAGACCTCGAAGAGACCATGGCTCCCGAGCCAATGGGGATCGAGGGGCAATATCGCACCGCGGATATCATTCCTGACTATATGCAGGCGGTGGCATCGTTTGTCGATGCCGAAGCCATCCGCGCCGCGCACCTGCGCGTGGTTATCGATCCCATGGGCGGTGCAGCCCAGGGCTATCTAGCCGACTTGCTGCGCGAGCTTGGCGTCGAGGCGCACGAGATTCATGCCGGGCAGGCGTCTGACCAAGAAGATATCTGCCCCGACCCCGTTGAGCCGTGGGTGGACGCTTGCGAGCGCACGGTTATCGAGGACGGAGCTTGCGCTGGCCTGGTGACCGACGGCGACGCCGACCGCATCGGCGCGGTTGACGAGCGCGGCAGATATATACATCCGCATCAGATCATGGCGCTCGTTTTGGGCGACTTGGTTCAATTTCGTAATTTGGAGGGGCGCGTCGTCGTCAATCTTTCATGCTCGACGCTCGTGCGTCGCATTGCCGAGGCGCTTGGCTGCCGCGTGACCGTCAAGCCAGTCGGTTTCAAATATATAGCGGCAGAGATGAAGAAGGGCGGCGTCCTCATGGGCGGCGAAGAAGCCGGTGGTATCGGCATCGCCGCGCATATGCCCGAGCGCGATGGAATCCTCGCCTGTCTGATTCTGTGTGAGCTTATGGCAAAGACGGACGCGCCTTTGGGCGTTCTGGTCGACCAACTCGAGGACAGTTTTGGTAAGACGAGTTACGGTCGACGCGATTTGCGCCTTGAGGCCGAAGATGCCGAAACGTTACGAACCCTGCTGCCGGGCGTAAACCCCAAGTCGATTTGTGGCAAGGTGCCGCAAAACGTTAGTCATATGGATGGCTTGCGTTTGTCATTCGAGGATGACACGTGGCTACTGGTCCGTCCTAGCGGGACCGAACCGGTGGTGCGCGTCTACGCCGAGGGGTTCTCGGTGGAAGAACGCGATGAGTTGCTCGATGCTGGCTGTGCTTTAGCTAGGGGGACGTATCCGCTTTAACCATGAGACTGCCTTATATAAAGAGATGCTCGGCGAGCGGTAGTTAACAGCTGGCAAACGTTAGTCGGATCACAAGATGTGTAGGAAATGTGTACGAACAGATTCCCGCCCCCGGGGCCCCTCCGGTCTGGCAATATATCTCCTTGCCGCGCGGCCCGGTCGAACCGGGAACCAGCGCAGGCGTGCACCTTGAGAACCGGATACTGCGAGGATGGACACACCAGATGTGTCGCATCCGGGCAGACATCGAAC
>NZ_JAWHPN010000014.1:0-62104 GCF_032584215.1 Collinsella aerofaciens
TCAGGGTCAACCAGGCGCGCGACAGGTGGGACCCGACTGCAAGGGTGGTGCGCCATATCCTGATGGCCGACGCGACTTACCGCAGCTTGGGATAGGTGCGGCATCACCCGTTATCTAAACTGTTAGAAAACAAAAAAGCGTGAGAACGTCAAAATTGTTAAAGCGTTTCAACAGATGATGAAAAATAATGCGGCAAAGGGACAGCCCCTTTGCCGCATTCGGTTACTTTCGGCAGCCCTCTTTCCAAGCCTCGGCCGCAACCTTCCAGCGTAAGCGCAAGTCGCGCTCGCGGTCGATGAACATGATGGCAAACGCGACAAATAGCAGCAAGCTCGCCACGATGATGGCATGCAGGCCCATGCGCTCAATACACCAGTTGCCCAGCACGGCGCCAAACACAAAGGTAAAGATCACGCCAAAGTACAGCACGCCGTTTTCCAAAAAGCCGCGCTTGTGGGTGATGATGTAGTCGTCCACGTTTTGCAGCGCATTGCGCAGGTTACCGATGCACATGGTCGTGGCGATGCCGTGACCATGTATCTTGCGGAAGCTCTCAACCTGCATGCCGCAGGCAAACGAGGTGAGGCAGTTGGCGAGCAGGTTGTAACCGCCACCGGGGATAAAGCTCACGCCCAGCAAGATGACGGCTTCAAAGAACACCGTCACCTGACGCCAGTGGATCACACTGCCAAACCGCTCGTGCACCAGGTCGGCAAGCATAATGCCCACGGCAAACGACACCACGGGGAAGAAATAGCGTCCCGCCAGCGCCCAATTGCCCTCCGAAATGCTCACGCCCACCAGCAAGATGTTGCCCGTCTGCGCGTTGGCGAAAACATGGTCGCGCCCAATGTACGAATACACGTCCATAAAGCCACCGGCGAGCGCCAAGATGATGCCCAGCTCAATAGACTCCGATATCTGTTTGGCACGCTGCATCGTCGTGCATCCTCCTTGTTGACGACTCTCTCGTGCGTTGGCGGAAACATAGCCGCCGTTCATACTGTAACCCATTGACAACATGGCGTGCGCGCGAGACGGGTTCTCCAACGCGCAGATACACAGTCTGGAAACAAACGATCCCCGCATCGACGCGCCGATCCCCAGCTCATGTACTCCCCCAGTCTTTTTAGCCCGGTCCCAAAAAGACTGGTTACAATTACGTGCAGCATACAAACACCGGGAGGGATCGTGGCAAAAAAGCCTCAGCACGCTCAGAACAACCAGCGCAGTCAGCAGGGCAAACAGGGCCAGCAGCAAAAGCGCGGCGGTAAGGCGCAGGCCACGATCGCCCGCACCAAGCATTCCCAAGCGACGCCCGCCCGCCCCTGGCGACCGGGCCGCGATAAGTTCCTCCCCGTCAGCCGCGCCGACATGGATGCGCGTGGCTGGGACCAGTGCGACTTTGTCTACATCTGCGGCGACGCCTATGTGGACCATCCCAGCTTTGGCATGGCCATCATCAGTCGCGTCCTCGACGCGCACGGCTACAAGGTGGGCATCATCTGCCAACCAGACTGGACCGACCCCGCCAGCATCACTGTGCTCGGCGAGCCGCGCCTGGGCTTTTTGGTCAGTGCCGGCAACATGGACTCCATGGTCAACCACTATTCGGTGACCAAACACCGCCGCCACACCGACGCCTATACCCCCGGTGGCGAGGAGGGGCGCCGTCCCAACCGAGCCGTCACGGTCTACGGCAACCTCATCCGCCAGACGTTTAAGGACGCCCCCATCATCATCGGCGGCATCGAGGCAAGCCTGCGCCGCCTGGCCCACTACGACTACTGGCAGGATAAGCTCAAGCGCTCGGTGCTGCTCGACTCGGGCGCCGACATCCTCATCTACGGCATGGGCGAGCACGCGATTGTCGAGATTGCCGACGCGCTCGACGCGGGGCTGCCCATCGATCAGATCACCTATATCAACGGCACCGTCTACCGCACAGGCTCGCTCGACGAGGTCTACGACTACGACCTGCTACCCAGCTGGGACGACCTTACCGCCGACAAGCTCAACTACGCACGCAGCTTTAACGTGCAACAGCAGAATATGGACCCCATCACCGGACATCGCCTGGTAGAGCCCTATCCCAACAGCGTCTATGTGGTGCAGAACCCGCCGTCGGCGACGTTGACGACCGATGAGATGGACGAGGTGGCCGAGCTCCCCTACGCACGCGATTGGCATCCCGACTACGATGCCGCGGGCGGCGTGCCGGCCTTTGCCGAGATCAAGTTTTCAATCAGCTCCAACCGCGGGTGCTTTGGTGAATGCTCGTTTTGCGCCCTCACCTTCCACCAAGGTCGCGTGTTGCAGATGCGCAGCCACGACTCGATCATGCGCGAGGCAGAGCTGCTCACGCGCGATCCCGAGTTTAAGGGCTACATCAACGACGTAGGCGGACCGACGGCCAACTTTAGCCGTCCCGCCTGCGACAAGCAGCTCAAGCACGGCGTGTGCAAGAACAAGCGCTGTCTGTGGCCGAGCGTGTGCAAGAACATGGTGGTCGACGAAAGCGGCTACACGCAGCTGTTGCGCGACCTGCGCCAGCTGCCGGGCGTCAAAAAGGTCTTCGTGCGCAGCGGCATCCGTTTTGACTACACCATGGCCGATGCCTCGGACGAGTTTTTACGCGAGCTGCTGGAACACCATGTCTCGGGCCAGCTGCGCGTAGCGCCCGAGCACGTGAGCGACGCGGTGCTGTCCGTGATGGGCAAGCCGAGCCGAGCTGTCTACGACGCATTCTGCCGTAAATTTGAACGCTTGAATCGCGAATACGGACTCAAGCAGTACGTGGTGCCGTATCTGATCTCGAGCCACCCCGGTTCAACCATGAAGGAAGCCGTGGACCTTGCCGAAGCCGTGCGCGACATGGGCTACATGCCCGAGCAGGTACAGGACTTCTACCCCACCCCGTCCACCATGTCGACCTGCATGTACTACACCGGTGTAGATCCGCGCACCATGCAGCCGATCTACGTGGCGCGCGACCCGCATGAGAAGGCCATGCAGCGCGCGCTCATCCAGTATCGCAAGCCCGAGAACTACAAGCTGGTGCGCGAGGCGCTAGAGAAGGCCGGGCGTCGTGATCTGATCGGCTATACCAAGCATTGCCTGATTCGCCCCGTGCCGCCACGCCCGGGCGAGACGTCTGCCGGCGGTGGGCATGGCACCGGCAAGAAGGGCGGCAAGGCCCACGGTGGCGCCGCCGGCAAGGGGCCCAAGGGCAGCAAGGGTCACGGCGGTATGTCCCGCGCGCAGAACACTGCCGGTCGCAATCGCGCGGCACAGGGGCGTCAGGGCGCCAACGGAGGCGGCAGACGCAACTAGCGCGGCGAGGCGGCATGCCGCCGTTGGCGACACGACACGCCCCACCAATAAAATGCCGCTCGCTGGAGCGTCGCAGAACGATTCCCCGGCGAGCGGCCGATTAATATTGTCTATCTCAAAACGTCGTTACTTTTTGTCGAAACGACCATAGAGCGCAAACGAGAGCGCCGCAGAGATAACCCAAGTCAAAGCGATGCAGACGACAATCATGATCAGGTTCATGGGATTGCCGCTTGGATCGGCATAAACGGGCAACGAGGTAATGCCGGGCATAACAAAGCCGAAGCACTTTGCGCCGAGAACAACGGTAAGCGCACCGCCAATGCCATCCGCAATCATCGCAGCGATAAGCGGAGTCCTGTTAGGAACCTGAACGGTAAACAAGGCGGGCTCGGAAATTCCCATAAATGCTGAGAAGGCGCACGTCATTGCAGCGGACTTGAGCTTTTCGTCGGTCATGCGCAGGGCTGCACCAAAAGACGCACCGCTTTCGGCGAGGTTATGGCAGAAAGAGATCGGGAGCAGATAGTCATACCCAAGCGTTGCGATATTGGAAATCTGGATAGGGCTCGTTGACTGATGCATGCCGAAGAGCACGATAAGCGGCATAAAGAAGCCCAGCAGAAAACCGGCAACGGGGCCTAACGTCGAGAATAGCCAAACGATACCGTTGGCAAGACCAAGACCGCACCAGGCACCAATCGGAGCGAGCACAAACAGGTTGACGGGAATCACGATAGCAAGGGAGAGCGCCGGAACGACAACGAGCTTAAAAAGATCCGGCACGACTTTGTCGATTGCACGATATACAAAAGACAAGCCAATGACGCCAAAGATAACCGGGAACACGGAATCGGCGTAGCTAAAAATCGGCACCGCAAAACCGAACAGCGCAAGGGGCGTCTCGCCCGTACCGACAGCGTTGACAATGGTCGGGTACATCAGCGATCCGGCAACACAAAGCGCAAGCGAACGGTTGACCCGGAACTTATCAGCTGTAGACATTGCCAGCAAAAACGGCAAGAAGTAGAACGGGATATCCGAAATCATATTGAATATCGCAAAGTCGCCGGCACCCGTGTCGATTCCAAAAGCCGCGATAGCAGCCAGGATGCCCTTTACGATGCCTCCCGCCACCAGTGCGGGAATGATAGCGGAAAAGATGCCGGTGATGATATCGAATACGCGAGCCGAACCTTTTTGGAGCTCAGGCTGCTCGGCGTCGGCGGAGACCTCGCCACCCATCCTGTCACCTAGCATGGGCTCCAATTCGTCATATACCGACCCCACGCTGGCGCCGATGATAACTTGCCACTGTCCGTCTTTAACCTGCGCGCCCAAGGCGCCGTCAAGCGTCTTAAGGGCCTCCAGGTCTGCCTTGCTATCGTCCTTCAGGTTGAATCTGAGCCTTGTAATGCAGTGCGTTGCCATAACAACGTTATCGGCGCCGCCCACGAGCTCGAGGACACGAGCGGCCAGTTCCTTCTTGTCTGCCACGACAATCACTCCTACCCAAGATCCTCGCCATTAGTGGCGATACATTTCTGATACCAATAGAAAGAGTCTTTACGCGAGCGCTCCGCAGTGCCGTTGCCGCAATTATCCAGATCGACATAGATAAGCCCGTAGCGCTTGTCCATCGTAAGAGGACCGCAGGCAACAAGGTCAATGAATCCCCAGATCATGTATCCGCGCACGTCAACGCCATCGATCACTGCTTCCTTAAGGCACTTTATGTGCTGGCGCAAATAATCGATTCGATACTCGTCGTGGATGCTGCCATCCTCCTCGACTACATCAGATGTACCGAGGCCGTTCTCGGCGATATACAGGGGCAGCCCATAGCGGTCATACATCTGGTTAAGGGTAACCCTCAGACCAATGGGATCGAGCTGCCAGCCCCACTCACTCGTCTCGAGATAAGGGTTCTTGTTTGCCATGACCAGATTACCCGCAGTCTTCTCCCATCCCTGATCGCAGGTGGATACCTGGGAAAAGTAGTACGAGAAGGCCAGGAAGTCGACCGTGTTGCGAGCGATGAGCTCTTCATCGCCCGGTTCCATTTGAATCTCGATATCGCACGCATCGAAATAGCGATTCATATAAGCGGGGTATTTTCCACGAGCCATCACGTCCGTATAGAACCAGTTGGAATACTGGTCGTCGTGAATAGCCTGCATGTTATCTTCGGGACGGCAGGTGGCGGGATACGTACAGAATCGAGCGATCATGCCGCCAACGGGAGTATCGGGCGAAAGACGATGGACAATCTCGACGGCACGCGCATTGGCAACGAACTCGTGGTGCAGGCACTGGAAGATGGCTCGATCGAAGTTCTCCCCCTCTTCGTCTTTGACCAGACAGACCCCGTCCCAAGGCGAAAAACGTGCTGCATTGAACTCGTTAAAAGGCAGCCAGAAATCGACCAGATCGCCCAATTCCGTAACGATTGTCTCGACATAGCGGGCAAAGAAATCAATCGTCTTGCGATTCTTCCATCCCCCATATGTGGTGACAAGATTTACCGGGATGTCATAGTGGAGCATGGTGACGAAGGTTTTAATGCCGTGCTTTTTGCACTCACCCAGCATGCTTCGATACCACTCGATGCCTTCGCGGTTAGGTTCAAGATCATCTCCGTTAGGATAGATTCGGCTCCAGCAAATAGAAGTGCGGAACAGCTTGAGGCCCATCTCCGCAAAAAGCGCGATGTCCTCACGGTAGTGATGATAGAAGTCGTTACCGCGCCTAAACGGGTAGAACTCAACACCATCATCTGCGAGAGCGTTCATTAGCTCGTCATGGCAGAAGGGGTTGTTTTGATGCTTGTCCTCAATCTGGTCATGAGTCCAGGTACCATCCAGCCATCGACAATCCTGCGTCGACTTTCCCTTTCCGCCCTCATTCCAGGCGCCATCGGCCTGCGAGCACGATATGGCTCCGCCCCATAAAAAGTCGGAGTCAAACCCATGTTTTAACTTACTCATTTTCCCTCCTTGATCGGATGCTCCAGCGAATAACCCAATACTAGGAAGAACAAGATGCATAAGATATCGCATAGAAAGCGTGGGTTTATAACATTTTTTTAGATATAATACCGTTTAAGGCATCGATTCTACCGTTCACCCCTGGAGCACCCCATGGATTCGAATCTCAAACAGCTGCTCTATACGCATACCGAGACCGAAGAGTGGCATCGCACACATCCGGGAGAGCTCAGCCCGCGATATAACAGGGTGGAAACCACAACCATTAACGGCGAAGAGATCTATCTGTTTGATTGGAAAGAAACTCTCGACGAAAACCCCGTGGGCCTTATCAAGGAGTCGCGCTTTACCGATATTCCTCCTCATATCAATCGGGATATGGAGCTTAACTACGTGTACGACGGCGTCTGCACGTTTATCGTCAACGGACGGCGACTACTCCTTAAAAAGGGCGACGTGCTCATTTGCAACACCGGCGTAGTCAGAAGCGTTCCATACGTTAAGGGCGAGCATGATATCGTCATTTCGATCGTCTTCAAAAAAGAAATGTTCGATTCGTTGTTCCTGAGCCAGCTACCCGGCGCGTCACCATTAACGAATCTTCTATTTGATTTTGTGTCCAAAAACCGCGAGGCCCGAAAATATCTCATTCTTCCAGAGGAATACGCCCGACATGCGCGACGCCTCATCGAGATGCTCTTTATCGAATATCACTTTAAAGATGCCTATTCCAATGAACTCATGAGGCACCTCGCCGTCAGCCTATTCCTTGTTCTCATTCGAGGACTGTACCGACGCTCCGCAACTGATAACCAGGCGATCATGTCGGACGAACGCATCGTGTCGATTCTGAATCATATTGAGCGAAGCTACGGCGACTGCACACTCGAAAGCATTGCGAGCGATACGGGTTATAGCACCAGCTATCTCAGCAGCTTGATCAAGCAAAAAACCGGCAAAACGTTTTCGCAAATCAAGCTCAACCAGCAGCTCACAGAGGCGGCATATCTTCTCAATAACACCGAGCGCAGCGTGCAGTATGTAGCCCGAAAAGTCGGCATCTCCAACATGTCATTCTTTTACTCAAAATTTAAAGAAGCATTCGGCGAAACGCCAGGTGCGTTCAGGACGCATCGGTCTAATTAAAGGCGTTATTACTCAGACCGATCAGCTTCGCGCGACACGGGAATGCGCAATCGAAGCAGCGAGCGCATCGCCTCTACCAGCACAAAGCCGGCGATGCCAACCGTGACCACAACGTCGAGCGGTGTGCTCACAAACCACAGCAGCCCCATGAGATACGACCCGGCATTAAACGCAAAGTGCAGCAGAATCGTGTAGCGAAGCTTTCCGGTGGTCACGAGTGCCCAACCAAAAATGAGGCCGGCAGCGCCCGCGTAGCAGCCCTGCACCCAGTTCATGTGCATAAAGCCGAAGACCGCCGCCTGCAGCACGATTGCCGCGGCGACGCCCCAGGTACTCGGGGCCGCCCAGGGCACTATGGCGCCGTCCTGCGCGTTCGCGCGGCGCCGGCGCTTCCAGAGCGAACGGCACTGTGGATTAAACGCACGCAGCGAAAACTCAAAGATGATGCCGCGCACCAGGAGCTCTTCGCAAAACGGAGCGCCGAGCACTGTGGTCAAGACAGCAAGAAGGCTGGTATCGCCCATGCCCGTCTCCTCGACGAGCTCGCTATAGTCTGCCGCGGCCTCGGGCAGCAGCGACAGTACGCCGTCGCATAGGTAGCTAATGACCACCTGCATGGATAGGCCGATCACAACAATGCAGACAATGCGCTTCCATGCCGCGCCTGCTCCCCCGCCGAGTGGGCGTTCGCCTTGCCGGCGCGCCATGAAGGAGCGGGGCCACAGATAGCGCCACCACAGCAGCGCCATCAAAAACGACGCCGTCTGCGCGACGGCCTGGAACCATTGGATATCGAGATTGTCGATCGGATAGCCCGTCAGCACCGACACGGCATCGAGAACTGAAAACAGAACCATGCTCAGGGCAATATCGGCAGCAACAACACCAAAACAGGCAAGCGCCCAAATCATCGCATTGAGCATGCCAACCTCCTCAAAACCCGGCACTTGGGGACGTTCCTTAACTGCCGGCAGAAAAGGAACGTCCCCAAGTGCCGGCAGTTTGGAACAGTCATTGTTGATGAGAATCGGGCGCAGCGCCAAAGGCCCCGTTGGGCGAAATGTCGAACGGAAAGGTGCCGCAGCGATTGAAGGCGGCGATGAACATGCGGATGGCGTTGGACGGCGTAGTGCCCACGAGCTGGGTTGCCGCCGCGAAGGCCGCCTTTTCCTCGGGCAAGACCTTCGCGACAACCGGGGTCATGTGTTCTGCCATGGCGCTTCCTTTTTGAAACGACGGTGGTGCGGATGGATGCGGGCCACGCGGCTGGGCGACGGGCTGTGAAGGCAACCCGATTGGCCCGCATCTGGAGTTTGTTCTACGGCGTTGGTATTACTTGGTATTCCTAAGTATTACCCCACAGATAGAATACCATACCCGACCCCATGGGGACGGAGAAAAACGGATCAATTTGTTGCTGAGCAAGTATTTAGAGCGTGATGATGTCCGAGATATTGAGGGCCTGAGCGTCGACGGCATCGTGCGTAGCAAGCAACAGCATGCGGCCGTCGAGCAAGTCGCGCACGACCTCGGCGCATGCGTCGCACGCAGCGATGTCTAGACCGGTAAAGGGCTCGTCCAGAATCACCGCGTCGCCTGGGCACAGCAGAGCTCGGGCAATCTCGACGCGACGGCGCTGCCCGCCCGAAAGCTCGGCCACACGAGCATGCACATCGACCCCCGGCACCAGTAGGCGCAACAGGGCTGCGGTACTCGAGGCGTCCACGCGCGCGTCTGCGCACACCAGCACGTTATCCAAAGCCGAGGCGCCCTCTACCAGGCGCATATCCTGAAACACCATGGAGCACGGCGCGCACTCCCCCGCCGCCAGCGCAAGCAGCGTCGACTTGCCCACGCCAGAGGCGCCCATCACGCAGGCGCGCCCACCGGCGGGCACACGAAGCACCAGCCCGTCGAGCGCCGGCGCCAAGGGCGCCCGATCGCCCACGGCGAGCGCAAGCTCCGCCGCAGCCCCGCCACCAGCAGAGCCGCCCGCACGCCCGCGCAGTCCATGCCCATGTGCCCGCACGGCCGCGCGCCACGCCACGGGTCCCGAAACCCGCAGCAGCCACACCAGCACGCGCTCACACGCCCACGAGGCGGCAACGACCAACACGGTCCACGCCAGCAGATCAGCCGTCTCGATGAGCAGCTTCGCCTGATAGATGCGTTCGCCCACGGTGCCCGCCGCCATGCCGATCAGCTCCGCCGCCACGCCGGCCTTCCAGCTCATGCCAATCACGGCACGGGCGCACGAAAGCGCAAACGGCAGGACTTCGCGCCAGGTGTGGGCGCAAAACAGACGCCAACCCCGCACGCCATGCAGACGGAACATCTGCTCCAGCGGTTTATCCACTTGTGCCAAGCCCTCGGCCAGCGAAAAATACACGCCCGGCAGCGCCATCAAAAAGACCGCCGCAATGCTCACACGCGCCGATCCCAACCAAATGAGCAGCAGGACCACCACGCAGGCAACCGGTGTCGCCTTAACAAACGAAAGCGCCGGCGCCACCAGGCGGGCAAACGTCCGCGACCGCACCGAGGCTCCCGCCATCACGCCGCCGCACACCGCGGCAAGCGCCAGCCCGCCCAAGATTCGCGCACCCGAGCCCGCCAGAATCGCCCATGTGCCGGCATCGCATACCAGTCGCAGCAACACCACCACGACAGCGCCCGGCCCCGGCAAAATCAACGGCTGCGCCACGAGACCCGCCACCAGCACCCACACGGCAAGCCAAAAGGCGGCAACGGCACCTGCTGCCGCCACCGCCTTCATACGCTCTGCCATTTGTCGAGCAAACGCACGCACGGGCTACTCCATGTAGTAGAAATCGTCAGCCGGGAGCTTGCCGCCCACGGCGCTCGCGTCCGCATCGGCCAGCACCTGCAGGTACCCACCGAGCGCCGCCTTCATATCCTTCCCCGTCTGGCACACGAGCATGCACCCGGGAATCGCCTTTTCGGCAATCGTGGCGTTATCCACGATGCCCGCATCGACCACGGCCTGAGCCCAGTCTGCCGGCGCCGCGTTCACGCCCTTCACACTCGCCGCGTGGCGGCTCAAGAATTCCGCCACGGCCCCGGGATGCTCCTCGGCAAAGGCCCGGCGCACCACGGTCACGCCCGTCAGCAAGCGCGAACCCGTGTCACCTGCCAGCTCGTCCCACACATCGGTCAGGCTTACCGGAGCCGACAGCTTGCCTTCGCTCTTTGCGATGGCAGCGGTCTTGAACGGCTCGGGCAGCACGCCCACGGCAGACGGATCGGCAAGCAGGGCCGACAGCACCTCGGTGGGCTCGCTCTTAAACTCAAGCGCCACCCGGCCGGTCAGGCCCGCGCGCTCCAGCAAGTAGTTCATGGCGTACTCCGGCGTGGTGCCCTTGCCCGTCATGTAGACGGTACGACCCGCCAGATCGCCAAACGAGGCAACGTCCGCGTTACCCGTCACCACGTTCAGCACGCCCAGCGTGTTGATATCGATGACCTGCACCGCACCTTCGGTCTTGTTGTAGAGCACGCTCGCCACGTTGGCGGGCACCAGGGCGATATCGACATCGCCCTGAATCACCTTGGGCACGATCTCATCGGCTGCGGCGCTGATCGCAAAGTCGAACTCGTTATCCGTCTCGCCACTCGCTGCCTGGTCCATAAACTGCACCAGGCCAATCGAGGTCGGCCCCTTGAGCGAGGCGACGTGCACCTCGACCGGCTCTGCGACAGCACCGGCGCCGTCCGTGGCAGCCGAGCCCACAGCAGACCCCGCCCCCGCAGCTCCGCCGCCACAACCAGCAAGCACGAGTGACAACGCGCCCGCAGCAAGCGCCGAGGCAAATCCCCGGCGCGTCATCTCAACATCAAACGCACGCATGGCTAGCACGCCCCCTCGTTAGGCATCGTCCATGCGTGATGGTCGGTATGCAGCAGCTCCTCGGCCAGCGGCGAGAGCGGCTCGCCCAAGAACTCGCGGTAGCATGCCTGGACATCGGGATTCTCGTGCGAGAAGCGAATCTCGGCATTCGCATCGAGGCCCCAGAGCACCTGACCGCGCTCGGCTGCCAGCTCGCAACCGTCGTGGATGGGCTGACCGCCGCCACCGACGCAGCCGCCCGGGCACGCCATGACCTCAACGAAGTCATAGCTCACGCGGCCGTCGCGAATCGCGTCGAGCAGACGGGCGGCATTGCCCAGCCCGTGTGCCACGGCGACGCGCACCTTGGTGCCATCGATATCGGCGACGGCTTCCTTCCAGCCATCCAGGCCACGCACGTCGGTAAAGAAATCGGCATCCGGGTTCTTGCCCGTCACCAGGTAATAGGCCGAGCGCACGGCGGCCTCCATCACGCCGCCCGTGGCGCCAAAGATCACGCCCGCGCCCGTGCCAAAGCCCAGCGGCGTGTCGAGCGGCTCCTCGGTAAGCGTGTCGACGCTCACGTGGCTCGCGCGGATCATGCGCACCATCTCGCGCACCGTCAGCGCAACGTCCACGTCGGGCGCGCCGCCCTCGCCCATCATGCTCGGCAGCGCGCACTCAGCCTTCTTGGCCGTACACGGCATAACGGACACCACAAACAGGCGCTCGGGCTCCACGCCCAGCACCTTGGCGTAGTAGGTCTTGGCAATAGCGCCGAACATCTGCTGCGGCGACTTGGACGTGGACAGGCTGTCGACAAACTCCGGATAGCGCGCCTTCACAAAGCGCACCCAACCCGGGCAGCAGCTCGTAAACATGGGCCAGCCGCGGCTGTCGCCCTCGCCCTTGGCCGCCTTGCCCAGGCGCTCGAGCAGCTCGGAGCCCTCCTCCATAATGGTGAGATCAGCCGAGAAGTCGGTGTCGAACACATACTCAAAGCCCACGCGGCGCAGCGCGCAAGCCAGGCGCTCGACGGTAGCCTCCTCGCGCGGAATGCCGAGCTCTTCGCCCCAGGCGCTACGCACGGCCGGCGCAATCTGCACCAGCACGATCTTATCGGGATCGGCGAGAGCATCGAACACGGTCTCGGTATCGTCACGCTCGCGCAGGGTGCCCGTCGGGCAATGTGTGATGCACTGGCCGCACGCGACGCAATCGGTCTTGCCGATCGGCGCGCGCCCGCGGGTACCCACGGCGGTATGTGTGGCGCGGTTGGTCAGGTCCCAAATCCCTAAGCCCTGAACGCTCTCGCACACCTTGATGCAGCGCATGCATTTGATGCACTTGTCGTTATCGCGGATGATGGGGAAATCGAAGTCCCAGCCCTCGCGCGCCAGGTGCTGCTCGTACGGCAGATAGAAGATGCCCAGGTCGTTGGCGATGGTCTGCAGGTTGCAGTTACCACTGCGCACGCAGCTCGTACAGCGCGAGTCGTGCTGGGACAGCAGCAGCTGCACGTTGGTGCGTCGCGCCTCGCGGGCCTTGGGGCTGTTGGTACGGACCACCATGCCGTCGAGCACGTAGTTGTTGCAGGCGGCAACCAGCTGGTCGCAGCCCTCAACCTCGACCACGCACACGCGGCAACCGCCAATCTCGTTTAGATCGCGCAGGTAGCACAGGGTGGGAATCTGGATGCCGACGGACTTGGCCGCGTCCAGGATCGTGGTGCGCTCGGGCACCACGACCTCGCAATTATCGATCGTGAGCTTGACCATATTGTTCGCTCCGTTTTCGGTGTTGTCGCTGACGGTGGTTTTGTTGGGCTCTACCATTCCAGGCTCCTCCCTCCGCGGAACGCGCCAAATCCAAAGTGGTCGCAACGCAGGCAGCGGCTTGCCTCCTGGCGTGCCTCCTCCTCGGTAAGGCCCTGCTCGACCAGATTCCAATCGTGGATGCGCTCGCCGGCCTCGCGCTCGCCCAGCTCGCAGCGGCCGCACTCGTGCTTGCCCTTAAACTGCACGGTCGGCAGCTCAACGTCGAGCTTGATCTTGTGGTCAAAGCCCAGATAGCGGTCGATATTTGCCGAAGCAACGCGGCCAGCGTTGATGGCCCGGATGACGGTGGCGGGACCGGTCTGGCAGTCGCCGCCGCTAAAGAGACCATCGAAGTTAGGCACGGCGCCATCCGAATCGGTGACCACGCAGCCCCACTTACAGGCAATGCCCATGTCCTCAAACGGCTTGGAGTCGATGTCCTGGCCAATGGCCACAAACACGCGCTCGCAGGGAATGACGCGCTCGGGCGTGGCTGCGGCACGCGGGGCCGGACGCCCACGACGGGGCTCGCCGATAATCTGCGGCTGCACGCGCAGGCCAGTCACGCGGCCTTCCTCACCCGTCTCGATAGCGAGCGGTGCGGTGAGTTCCAAAACCTCGCAGCCCTCGGCCTGGGCACCGGCGATCTCGGCATCCTGGGCCGTCATGTCACAGATGCGGCGGCGGTAGACGATGCTCACCTTTTCGGCACCGCAGCGCACGGCAGAACGCGCCACGTCCATGGCCACGTTGCCGCCGCCGATGACGCACACGTGCTGGCCACTCAGGTCGGGCAGCTCGTCGTCGCCGATGGCGCGCAGCATCTTGACGGCCGACTCCACGCCGGGCGCCTCTTCGCCCGGAAGGCCGAGCTTCTTATCGCTGTGGGCGCCAATGGCCAGGTAGACGGCATCGAACTCGTCGCGCAGGCGGGCAAGCTCCTCGCCGTTGACGGAGTGATCGAGCTCAACGTCGATGCCGGCGCTCAAGATCCAGTCGATCTCGGCCTGCAGGCGCACGCGCGGCAGACGGTAGCTGGGAATGCCATAGCGCAGCATGCCGCCCAGGTGGTGGCGCTGCTCATAGATGGTCACCTTATGGCCCATCACGGCCAGGTAGTAGGCGCAGGAAAGGCCGGCCGGACCGCCGCCAACCACGGCGATGCGCCTGCCGGTGTTGTCGGCCACGCTAGGCTTGTAATCGTTAAGGTCGCTGTGCTCAACGGCAAAACGCTTGAGGGCGAGGATGTTCATGGGGTCGTCGACCATGCCGCGACGGCAGTGCATCTCGCAGGGATGCTCGCACACCAGGCCGCAAACGAGCGGCAGCGGGTTGTTCTTGCGGATGACCTTGACGGCATCGGCATAGCGGCCGGCCTCGACCAGCGAAATGTAACCGGGAATGTCGACGTGCGCCGGACAGCCCGAGACACACGGAACGCGGGCCTCGCGGTCAAAGCCACAGGAGTGCTCGCGGATGTGGTGCTCAAAATCGTCGCGGAAACCGCGGATAGCCGTAAGCGCCATGGCACCGGCCTCGTAACCGATGGCGCAGTCGCTCGAAAGATAGATGGTGCGGGCGGTGCGCTCAATCAGGTTGAGCGTAGACTCATCGGCACGCCCTTCGAGCACATCGGCAAGCAGGTCGCTCAGCGCGCTCAGGCCCACGCGGCAGGGCGTACACTTGCCGCAGCTCTGCGTCGAACACAGGTTGACGAGCGCTGCCGTAAACTCAACGGGGCACGGGGCGAGCGAGCTCACCGCCAGACGACGTCCGAGCGCATCGTGCAGGTCGTCCATGACGGCCTGAGCGTGGCTGCGTTCCATTACGTGCAGTCGTGCCATAAGATCCCCTCTCATGCGGCAGCCCGGAGGCGAGGCCGGGCGAAATTGCTACACGCACAACACTGACCTAAAAAGTTGTTAGGTCTTCACGCAGTTCGGCAGGCGGCATGAAATGTCACCCTCAGCGGTGAAATAGAACATTACCGCAGATAAATGCCATATTTGATAAAACGCGTTACCAAATGACAATATTCAATGTGAAAAAGAGCGCCTTACTATTTTTCCTTTTTGATCCGTTTTCCTCCGTCCCCTTCGGATCACATGATCCCTTGGGAACGGAGGAAAACGGATCGTTTTTGGTGCAAAAGGGCCAGGTTTGTTTGCACCAATCTCACTTGCGCTAGATAAAGAGCTCGCATTCCTTCCGCACGACGCAAACCTTGCTCAGCATCTGGGAAACAGCGGATAGCTTGTTGGGATCAGCCTTACGAGCACCTCGCGGACATACGGCAATGCAGCGCATGCAGGAGATGCACGCCTCGCCAGCTGCTCGTTTGGGGTCACCCTTGTCGATAGCACAAACGGGGCACGCCGCGGCGCATGCACCGCAGGAAACGCAATCCTCTGTTGCCTCGGGTGCCATGCGGTGACCTCCAGCTTGTTTATAAGGACGATTGCCGGGGATAGAGGGCTCGGACGCATCCTCAGCCAACAGCTTTTGCTGAATTTGCTGAGCAAACTCAGCAAGCTGCGCCGCATCCTGCGCATCCGGACGACCGGCAGCAAACTGTCGCGCAATGGAATGTTCTGCAATGGCTGCAACTGCCGCGATCACCCGGAATCCCGCATGCTTCGCAACGTCCTCCAGCTCTACGAGCGTGTCCTCAAACGCGCGGTTTCCGTATACACAAACCAAAACAGCCCGAGCCCCGTTGCCGCGCACCATGCCCAACCGGTCAGCCACCACAGCCGGGATTCTACCGGCATACGCCGGCACAGAGATTACGGCCACGTCGTCCTCAGTCATCGAGACAGCGTTGAAATCCAACCCGCTATCGGTCAGATCGACGGTAACGGTATTCTTGCCCAGTGCTCCGGCCACAAGGCCTGACACCTTCTGCGTTCCACCCGTCGGACTAAACACAATTTCGAATACGCTCATCGAGGCACCCTCCCCTACGCCTGGCAACGCGTCAAGCCGCTTTCACATCCAGCCAGAGTATACGGCACGTGGGGTCCCCGTTTTAATGCACCAAGCTCCCCAATGCACCCACCCTACGCTGTCTGCCTCTTCGTTTTGTATAAATTACGGTACAAATTGTATATATTTACGGGATACCGCTGTGTTCTCCTGAGGTACCCCATCCTAGCCCGTGCAAAAAACGGAGTATTCTGCAACGTAACCACGCCAGCACCGCCGCGGGTGGGCAAAACTGTAGGGCGCCGTATCATTCTAAGTCCCGACATGGCGAGAATGACGCGCCCCTGCTCCGGAAAACGGCGAAATCTGACTCAGAACGCTCGCCAGGGATATCCGAAGGCCACCGTTGGCGACGTCGGATCATATGCAGACAACTCGAACTGCAGAATACTCCAAAAAATGCACGGCGCACCCCATGGGGCCCATTGCTGCATGGCAGAAAATAGGTCCTCAGCATCCCCCAGATGCATTCCCGAGAAAATCACGTTTGAATTAGCGATGGACACGGCAAACAAAAGGGCCCGAGCGTTGTTTGCTCGGGCCCTTAGCTTGTCTCACGCTAGCGTGCGATGTGTATGTTACTTGCGCTTGCCGCCGCCGTCACCGGGGCGACGGAAGCTGCCGCCGCGCTTGCCGCCACGGCTGTTGCCATAGCTGCCACGGTTATCGCGACCGCCGGCACGGCCGCCACGGGAGCCGGCCTGGTTGCCACCACGAGCGCCACGATAGCCGCCACGACGCTCTTCGCGGGTATCGTCGTAGTTGCGCCAGTCATCGCGACGATCGCGGCTGGCACGCGGGTCACGACGATCGCGCGACTCATTCGAACGACCAGCGCCGCCGCGGCCGCCATTGCCGCGAGCACCCTCGCGACGCTCGCCGCCGCGGCTACCGCGCTCTTCAAAGCGCTTGCCGCCACGGGACTCACCGCCACGGGCAGCACGCTCACCACGACCCTCGCCGCCGCGACGCTCATCACGGCCACCGCGCTCGTCATCACGACCGGAACGACGGCGGTCGCCCGCACCGCGCTTGCCACCGCGCGAACCGCGGCCCTCGTCCTCGCGCTCGACACGACGACGGCCACCGCGATCCTCGTCCTCGCGGCGGCGGCGATGTGCCTCGCCCTGGAACTGCTTGGCACGACGCTCGGCACGGTTGCCACGCGGGGCCTGCTTGACGGCGTCAGCACCGCCGCGCTCCTCGGCAGCAACCTCGCGGGCCACGCTCTCCACAGCCTCGTCCACGCGAGCCTGAACGCCCTCGCGCACGCGGGTCTTGCCGCCGCGCTTGGGACGGCTCGGACGCTCGCCGTCGCCGCGACGCTCGTCGCGACCGCGGTTGGAACGACCGGCCACATCGCCGTACTCATCGCCGTTGCGCTTGCCGTCGCGACGCGCCTGCTCAAGCTTCTTCTTGCTCTTGGACTTGCCGCGCTTGGTCTTCTTCTTCACCTTAAAAGCGGCAGGATCGCGCTCGGGGTCAACGGCGGGCGGGTTGGGACCCACGTGCAGGTCGCCGGCTTCATAGATGTCGGCGCTCTTGTCCATGAGCTTCTCGATCTCGTAGAACTCGTCGACGTCCTGCTCGGTCACAAACGTAATGGCCCAGCCCAGCTCGCCGGCGCGGCCCGTACGGCCAATGCGGTGGATGTAGTCGGTCGGCTCGGCCGGCACGTCATAGTTCACGACGTAGCGCACGTCGCTAATGTCGATGCCGCGGGCGAGAACATCGGTTGCCACCAGCACGTCAACGGTGCCATCGCGGAAGGCCGAAAGCGCGCGCTCGCGCTGAGCTTGGCTGCGGTTGCCGTGAATCGCGGCGGCCTTGATGCCCTTGCGCTCCAGACGACGGCAGCAGCTGTCGGCGCGGTGCTTGGTGCGCATAAAGACGATAGTGCGCTCCGGGCCCTCCTTCTTGAGGAACTCGGGCAGCAGGTTGTTCTTGGCCTCGATGGACACCGGGAACACAAACTGGTCGACGGTGTCGGCGGTCGACGTGGCGGGCGCGATCTCCACGCGTGCCGGGTCGCTCACCAGGTCGGTGATCTCGCCCACGGCCTCCTCGTCGAGCGTCGCCGAGAACAGCAGCGTCTGGCGCTCGGTCGGCGTCTCGCGCACAATGCGGCGGACGGCAGGCAAAAAGCCCATGTCGAGCATACGGTCGGCCTCGTCGAGCACCAGCACCTTGACCTCGTCCAGATGGCAGGCACCCTGCTCGATCAGATCGACCAGACGGCCCGGCGTTGCGACCAGGATGTCGCAGCCGTACTTGAGGGCAGCGGTTTGCGGCTTGTAGCTCACGCCGCCCACGACGGTCACGGCAACGTGGCCCGTGACGTCGGCGATCTTGCTCGCGACCTCGTCGATCTGCTGGGCAAGCTCGCGCGTGGGGGTGATGACGAGCATCACGGGGCCGCGGCCGTTGCCCTCGGGCTTTTTAGCACCGCGACGACGGTTGCGGCCGCCGCGCTCGCGCACGGGTTTGGGAGGAGCGATGTGCTCCAGATTGTTCATGGTCGGCAGCAAAAAGGCGGCCGTCTTGCCGGTGCCGGTCTGAGCGGCGGCAAGCAGGTCGCGGCCCTCGAGCACCACGGGGATGGAGCCGGCCTGCACGGGCGTCGGCGCCGTGTAGCCCAGGTTCTCGATAGCACGAAGCATCTCGTCGGAAAGCCCCAGCTCGTCAAAGGCGGGCAGGTTCTCAGTGGCGGACTCGACGGCCTGGGCGGCATTGGCCTCATCGGCGGCATCGAAGGCAGCCTGGGTCATGGCCTCGCGGGCCTCGTCCAGGATCTCGGCGTCCGTGACGTCGGATACAGAATTACGCATATGTTGTTGTTCCTTATCTGCACGCGCAATGGGCACGGCATGCGGCCGCGCGGGCGTGCTTGGTAGTGCGCTAATACATACAAAAACAGGTGCGCACAGAGAGGACGTTGCTCAGCACGCTGGCGATCGCTTTGGCAGCCCTATCACGCGCCGTCCAGACGCAGCAGCTCTAAGCGATGGAGCAGATTCGCCGCGGGTTAGTATACCCGTGCTTCGCATGCCCCCACGTAAACCACAGATGACGAGGCGGACGCGGCGGGCCCGGCTGATTGTCTCAATCTGTAACATCTACAGGGCAAATCTTCCTCTACGTGTTACAGATCGAGACAAACGGTCGACACGGTTCACAAACGTCTCGATCTGTAACAGTTACGGAGTAAAATCGGCCCTAATTGTTATAGATCAAGACAGAGGGGGATTTCCGTCCAGTCCAAACCAAATCTCTCAGTCTTCCTGCAATTTCGAACATGTGGCCTATAATGTTGCTTTGGTTACGCTATATATTGCGCAGCCATTTAATACGTCGCCCACCGGGGGCCATTAATTCCTATCGCCATATTGGCTAGGAAGCAATCAAAGGAGGTATCCGTGGCAGCAGAGACGCCTTGCTCGGTCCTCTATAACGATATTCGCTCGTTCGGCGGTCTTAAACATCTCGAGATCGCCCGAATGCTCATCAATGGAAACTCTTATCTCGGCAGTACCCTGCTCGAGAAATGCTCTTCCAACCGCTCGTATCTCACCCGTTACATCGTCCATCGCAAGCCTGACCAGTGCGCGCCCTCCATCTACAGCGACTTTACCGTCACCACGCTCAACCTTTCCTCGGCAATCTGCAGCAAGCTCGGCGGCGGCGAGTCCGCCTATCGGGCAATCGCCGAGCACTATCGCGGTCCGGCCGCCAACGAAATGATGTCGGCTCTCGCCAGCTACAAGCTGGACAGCCGCCTATATGCAAATGCCCTCAATCGCATCGACAACTTTGACGGCAATGCCGTGCGTGAGAAAAGCACGCTTTACCTTATGCTCTTTGTGGCAACGGGGGCGCTCGCCGATCCCGTTCAGGGCGTGGCCACCGTCGAGCGCTTTTGCGACAGCAAGACGGGCGGGCACTTTGGCACCACCGAAACTACCGTCGGACGTGGCTTTATGAGCAGCCTGGAGCAGCCGCGCACCGTCGCTCCCAACCTCGGTCTGCTCAGAACCCATGCCGACAACTGCGCCGACATGCAAATCCATCCCCTCACACGCGATCCGCGCGGCACCGTGATTGGTTCTTTGCCCAAAACCTCGCCCAGCATCACCGATGTGGGCGCCGACGCATCGCGCGAGCATCTTCGCATTTGGCTCGAGGGTGAGCACTGGTACGCCCAGGGCCTTGGATCGACCAACGGCACGGTACTCGAATCGGGTGCAGGCGACGGCGATATTGTGATTGAGCCGCCGCGCGACCAACGCGAGCCCGGCAAGATCTATCCCCCAGTGGAAATCGAAAACAGCGACAGGCTCCATCTGGGTCTCTACACGACATTCCTTGTCATTGTGGACTAGCGCGGACGGCGATCGGAAGACGGTCGCCGTCCGTCTTTCGTCTTCTACCTTCTGCGTCGTAAACGACAATGCTCAGCGGTATACGTGGGCAGTGCGGCTATCATGGTACTTTACCGATATCCGCACTGCTCGCGTATACGTGCGGCAACCCATGCCAGACAAAGGAACGCCATGGATACTACCGATAGCGCCTATGGCGACAAACTCATCCGTCTCGATACGTTCGATACCGCCGTGGCGGTCGACCCCAGCGCCGAGGACGACGCCAAACGTCGGTTTATGACGCTTATTCTCCAGACGGCCCACCGCAACAACGGCAACATCGGGCACGTGCTGCGCGCGACCAACACGAGCGGCGAGGTCTTTGCCGTCAAGCTACTCAAGGACAACGCTATCCTTTCCGGCCAAGCCCCCGACCGCTCCGCCGAGCAATCGGCCGCGCACCTGGCCAACACCGCTGCGCTGTTCGAGGAGTACCGTCATCTGTGTACCGTCTCGCAGCTGCGCGGATTTCCGCGCGTCTATGGCTACGGCTCGTGTGAGGATGACCCGCTCATCCTCATGGAGTGGGTCGAGGGCACCTCGCTCAAGCAGGCGCTGCCCCTGCTTCCGCACGACGCCTCGGGCGGGCTGACCACCCAGATGGTCGCCGCCGTCGGAAACGCCGTGCTTCGTGCGCTCTTGATGACCCAAGGCCTCGTGAATCCGGTCATCCATCGCGACCTGTCGCCTGCCAATATCATGTTCCGCACCACCAGCCGAACGCTCGAGCAGCAGATTGCCGATTGCTCCTTTGACCCCTGCCTCATCGACATGGGCTCCGCGACCATGGCTCTCGGCGACGACACGATCACCCGGCGCGCCGACATCTGGCGCTTTGCCACGCCCGCATACGCCGCGCCCGAGATGCTCACGCAGGATATCGAAGGCATCGCGGCCCTTCGCCGTTCGCCGGCAATCGACGTCTATGCGCTTTCGAGCATTCTGTACCAGCTCTACAGCGGTCGCAAACCGTTTGACTTTGAGTCGACGGACGCCGCTGCAACCGGCTCGTTCTATCTCGTAAAGACCAAGACCAAGCCGGCACCGCTCGAGCCGCGCTGCGAGGGCGATGAGGCGCTCGTCCAGATCATCATGAAGGGTCTCTCAGTCGAGCAGTGCGATCGTCCCACCGAGCAGCAGATGCTCGAGGTGCTCTCGGCATACCTCACCGATGCCGAATCCGAGGGCCGCGAAGGTGCAGGAGACGAGGCCGCAATTGATATCGATTCTGGCACGCACCTTAAGGTCGACGTCGCCGGCGAGCGCGCACGAGAGATCCTGAATCAGGCCCGCCACGATACCATGACCCGCCGCCGCTTTATTATCGGCGGCGCTATCGCAGCCGTTGCGGGGCTCAGCGTTATCGGGGCGGCAACCCATGGCTTTGGCATCCCCGACTACCTTGACGGCATCCGCGGTTCACTTGACGACTACACCTGGGATCAGCTGCAGGAGATTTCGCTCAAGATTAAGGCCGCCGAGACCCGTAGCGAGGCACGCGAGATTGCCAAGCGCTATCACCTGCTCGATGACAACGGGCATATCCCCTATCCATGCACCAAGCGCGTCACGCTCACCAACGGGCTGCAGGTTGGCGCGCAGCTTGTGGGTATCCGCCACGACGAGCTTCTAGACGGTACGGGCAAGGCCGGGCTGACGTTTATGTTCGACGCGGGTATTGCCGAGCGCAACGCTGCAGCTGAACCGCCGAGCGCCGGCTGGGCAGATTGCGAGCTGCGGGAATGGCTCAACGGCGACGGCCTTAAGCTGCTACCCAACGAGTTGCGCGCGCTCATTAAAGGGGTCAAGAAGGTCTCGAACAATGTGGGCGCCGCCAACAGTGCATCGTGTCTGAGCGAGTTGCCCGCAACCCTTTGGCTGCCCGCCATGGTCGAGCTGTGCGGTACGCAACCGCCCGATTCGTTTACCAAGGACTATCACTACCTGGCAGACATCTACAACAGCGAGGGCAAGGAGTACCAACTCTTCCGCGAGCTCAAGGTGAGCCCGTATTCCACGAACGAGACGATGGTCCGTCAGTGGAAGGGCAAGGACACCTGCTGGTGGGAGCGCACGGTGAGCCCCGACTCATCGGAGACCGAAGGCACGCTCTACATAAACCGTGTGGGCCACGACGGCGACGCCTTTACGTACGCAACGCCTGCGGACAAGCCAAACAAACGAACCTGCGTGATCCCCGGATTCTGTATCTAGAGAGCGGGCGTCTTGCCGTGACGGGACCCCTCCCCGGCAATTGTCTTGATCTGTAACAGTTAGAGGTCATTTTCCCTGCTAGATGTTACAGATTGAGATGATTGATTGGGACGGTCCATCGGTAAACCAACTACCCTCATCTGTAGCGAGATGTCATACATTTATTCTGTACTGGACACCCCCAGGGGGTATGGGTGTATAGTATCGGCAGGTTAACAATTCCAACACCGAACCACAGAAAGGAGAAGCCATGGCTCAAGATAAGTTCGACGTGGGCGGCATGACATGCGCCGCCTGCCAGGCGCACGTGGACCGTGCCGTCAGCAAACTCGACGGCGTCCAAAGTGTCGCGGTCAATCTGCTCGCCGGCTCTATGCTGGTGGACTACGACCCTGCGCAGGTCTCCCCCGACGACATCTGCACCGCTGTCGACCGCGCGGGCTACTCGGCCTCGCCCGTCAGCACGGGCATCGACGCCTCCCAAAACGGCAGTACGCAAGCCAGGTCCGGCGCCGCCCATATGGAGTCGCCCACCAAAAAGCTGGAGGCCGCCGCCTCCGCCATGCGCACCCGCCTCATCATCTCGATCGTATTCCTCATCCCACTGTTCTACATAGGCATGGGGCACATGCTCGGCTGGCCGCTGCCCGGTATTTTCACCGACCATACCCACAGCATGACACTCGCGCTCACCGAGCTCGTCCTGCTCATCCCCATCGTCTACGTCAACGACGCGTACTTTATCAACGGGTTTAAATCGCTCGCGCACGGCGCGCCCACCATGGACGCCCTTATTGCCGTGGGCGCCACCGCCTCCATCGCCTGGTCGCTCTACGCCATGTTCATCATGACCGACCAGCTAGCCGCGGGTCAGGTGCACGAGGCCATGATGACGAGCATGGACAACCTGTATTTTGAGAGCGCCGGCACAATCCTGTCGCTCGTCACCGTGGGCAAATACCTCGAGACGCGCAGCAAGTCCAAGACCGGCGGCGCTATCGAGGCGCTCATCGACTTAGCACCCAAGACCGCGACCGTCGTGGCAGAGGACGGCAGCGAGGCCACCGTCGACGTCGATGCCATTCTGCCCGGCCAGGTGCTGCGTGTGCGCCCCGGCGAGTCCATCCCCGTTGACGGCGTGGTGCTCGAGGGCAGCTCGGCCGTGGACGAAAGCGCGCTCACCGGCGAATCCATTCCCGTGGAGAAGACCGCCGGCGACACTGTCAATGCGGCCACGGTCAACCGCACGGGCTCGTTTACCTTCCGCGCCACGCGTGTGGGTGCCGACACGTCGCTCGCCAAGATTATCCAGCTCGTCGAGGACGCCAACGCCACCAAGGCGCCCATCGCCCGCATGGCCGACAAGGTCGCCGGTGTGTTCGTGCCCGTGGTGTTCGTGATCTCGGCCGTGACCTTTGCGGCGTGGATGGCACTGACCGGCAGCATAAACGAGGCGCTCACCTCCGCCGTGGCCGTGCTGGTGATCAGCTGCCCGTGCGCGCTGGGCCTGGCCACGCCCGTCGCCATTATGGTCGGCACCGGCAAGGGCGCCGAGATGGGCATTCTCTTTAAGAGCGCCGAGGCGCTGGAGAACCTGCGCAGCGTAGGTACCGTGGTGCTCGATAAGACGGGCACGGTCACCCGCGGCAAGCCTGCTGTGACCGATATCGTAGTAGCCACGCGCGCCGACGGCTCGCCCGCCATGAGCGAAAAAGCGCTGCTCAAGCTGGCCGCCGCGCTGGAGCGCTCGAGCGAGCACCCGCTGGCCGAGGCGATTATGGCCGAGTGCGAGACACGCGGGATCGTCGCGCGCATGGTCGAAGACTTTACTGCCGTGCCCGGTCGTGGCGTTACGGCGCGCGAGGGGCAGAATGTCATCGCAGCCGGCAACGTGCGCCTGATGAACGAGCTGGGCGCGAAGGTTCCCGCCGGCCTTGCCGAGCAATTTGCCACCGAGGGCAAAACGCCGCTGTTCTTTGCCAAGAACGGCGAGCTTGTCGGCACCATCGCCGTGGCCGACGAGGTCAAAGAGACGAGCGCCAAGGCCATCGCCGCAATGCGTTCACTCGGCGTCGATGTGCGTATGCTCACCGGCGACAACCGCGTGACGGCCGAGGCCATCGCCCGACGCGTGGGGCTCACCAGCGAGCAGGTTATCGCCGACGTTCTTCCCGCCGACAAGGAACGCCACGTGCGCGAACTGCAGGATGCGGGCGGCAAGGTCGCCATGGTGGGCGACGGCATCAATGACTCCCCCGCCCTGGCGCGCGCCGACGTGGGCCTTGCCATCGGCACCGGCGCCGATATCGCCAAGGAGGGTGCCGACGTGGTGCTCATGCGCAGTGACCTCATGGACGTCGCCCGCGCCATCAAGCTATCGCGCGCCACGATCCGTAACATCAAGCAGGACCTGTTCTGGGCACTGTTCTACAACGGCATCGGCATTCCGCTGGCGGCGGGCGTGTTCTTCCCCCTCACCGGTTGGCAACTCTCGCCGATGTTTGGCGCCGCAGCCATGAGCCTGTCGAGCGTCTGCGTCGTAAGCAATGCGCTGCGCTTAAAATCCTTTAAGCCAAAAGTGGCAAAATAAGCTCACCATTAAGTCCATTTAGAACGGGTTTTCCAGGTGCCCGAGATTGACCTGAAAGAGGAGCGACGCGTACTTTGATACGCGAGCGACGGCGTGAAGGTCAAGGTCGGGTGCCTGGGAAAGCCGACACAACAGAGAGGAATATCCATGCGTTACACGATTAAGACTTCCGGCCTTATGTGCGGCCACTGCGACGCCACTGTCGAGACGGCACTGCTCAACGTTGCCGGCGTGACCGATGCCGATGCCGACCACGAGACCCAGACCGTACAGGTGGAGTGCGCCGACACCGTGACCGCCGAGCAGCTCGCCGCCGCCGTCGAGGGCGCCGGCGAGAAGTTCCACGCCCTGTCCGTGGCCGCCGCGTAGCAGACGCCGCCTACTCAATCCTCAGAAGTTGCGGTGAAATACGGACTGTTGAGCCGCCCTAGGCCTTTAAACAGTCCGTATTTCACCGCAACTGACGGGGGCATCCGGAAGATCGACCAGAAACGAGGACCCGCCATGATGGCAGACCACAAATCGGTGACCCGCATGCTCAAGACGGCACGCGGGCAGATCGACGGCATCTTGCGGATGGTCGATGAGGACCGCTATTGCGTTGATATTTCCACGCAGCTCATGGCCACGCAGGCGCTCCTCGCGCGCATTAACGCCGACGTGCTCAAGGCCCATATCGAGGGCTGCGTCGCCTCGGCCATCGAATCGGGCGACGAAGAGCTCAAGGCCGCGAAGCTCGCCGAGATCGAACGCGTCGTCGACAAACTCACCAAGTAATTGGTGCAAGGGGGACAGACTTCTTTGCACCGTCTTGGTGTTCCGGGGACAGGTACGTTTGCACCACATTGGTGCAGATTAACCTGTCCCCCTTGCTCTAAATCGGGTATAAAGGCGTGCAGCATATCGAACGAAAGGCAATTTGCATGAATGACTTTATGAAGGGTCGCAATGGTGCCGATGAACTCACCATCGTGATGGGTTTTGCCGGCATCGTCATCGCGATGATCGGATCGATAGCCCGCATCCAGTGGCTCAGCTGGATTGCCATCGCCGTCATCGTGATTGGCGTGCTGCGCGGCCTGTCCAAAAATATCGACGCACGTCACAAGGAGAACGAGGCCTTTGTCGCCGCGACTGCAAACGTACCCGGCTTGGGCAAATTTGTAGCTAGCTTGGGCGGCGGAGCTGCAGCGGCCAACGCCTCGCGCGCAGCCGGTACTAGCAAGGAAGACTTTGAACGTGCCAAGCGCACAGCCAAGAAGATGTGGAAGGGCCGCAAGACCACGGCCTATCTCAAGTGCCCCAACTGCGGCCAGATGCTCTCCGTTCCCAAGGGCAAAGGCAAGATCCGCGTCACCTGCCCCAAGTGCCATGCCAAGATGGAGACGCGCTCATAGCCGCCATACCATGGGACAAATAAAAGCCGAGGCCTCGCACTGGGACCTCGGCTTTTTCTGATTATGACAAAAGGATTGCCCCTTTGTCACACCTATGCCACGCCGTCGCGGGCGAGCTCCTCGGCCAACGCCTCGGCAGGCATGGCCATAATCGCGTCGAGCTCGGCGTCCACCTCGGGAATACGCTTCACCTTGAGCTTGCGCACCAGATCACCGCGACACATCACGTGCGTCGGTTCACGCAGTGCGCACAGGTCATCGAGCGGGTTCTCGCGCGTCACCAGGATATCGGCGGCCTTGCCGCACTCGATCGTGCCAGTCTCGCCGCCCAGCCCCAGCAGCTCGGCATTAACCTGCGTGGCCGTATGCAGCGCGAAGGCGTTGCTCACGCCGACATACTTGGCAAAATAGGCCACCTCGCGCCACATGTCATACTGCGTCACGAACGGGCAGCTTGAGTCCGTGCCAAGGCCCACCTTAACGCCAGCTTCCAGTGCGGCACGGGCGCTCTCGATGATGCCCGAGCACACGATGTCGCCGTTCTTCTTTTGCGTATCGGTAGAATGGGTCTTTTCCGGGTCGAGCAATACAAACGGCAGCGCCGGGCTGATAGTGCAGGTCACACTCGGAGCACGCCCCTCGAGCTGCGTGCCCGCGGCGCCACGGTACAGCTCCAAGATCTCGGGTGTCAACGGAGCACCGTGTTCAATCGTGTCAACGCCGGCCTCAAGCGCGGCCTTCACGCCCTCGGTACTCTCGACATGGGCCATAACCGGAAGGCCCATATCGTGCGCCGCCTTGCATGCCGCCGTGGCAACCTCCACCGGCATACGCAGCACGCCCGGCTCGCCCACCTCGGTCGCATCGAATACGCCGCCCGTTACGAACAGCTTAATGACGTCGGCACCGCGCGCATACAGGTCGTGCACCTGTTCGGCTGCCTCGGCGGGACTGTTTGCCACCTCGGCGAACAAGCCTGCACCATGGCCGCCCGGCACCGTGACGCCCGTTCCCGGCGCCACCAGGCGAGGACCTTGATACTTGCCGGCGTCGATGGCATTACGAACGGCGATGTCGGCAAACAGTGGGTCGCCCGCGCCGCGCACCGTGGTCACGCCGCTTGCCAGTTGTTGTTGGGCGCTGCCCTTAAGAATATGGCGCACGATGGCGCGCCCCACGGGATTATCGAGCTTCTTCATCAGCGCGCCCGCATCGCCCGCCGAAACCGGCTTGCCCGAACCGCACAGATGCACGTGCATATTGATGAGACCGGGCATGAGATACGCACCTGCCAGGTCGATGACCTCGGCACCCGCGGGCGCCTGCGCCACAGCACTCGGCCCCATCCATGTGATGACACCGCGCTCAACGGCCACGGCCATATCGGGTTGCGGCTCCATATGCTCCGAACCATCCAGAATGGTCGCATTGATAAACAATGTAGAACGATCAGCAGACGCCATATCGAGCTCCTCCTTCACGATTAACTTGAACATTTGTCCATTATTACCTAGTCCCGCTTGATTGCTGCAGACGCATCGGTTAACGGAGGGAAGAGGGGATGTGGGGAACGGAATACGTTGCAGTCCCACCCCAGCGACACCAGGGAATGTCTTGATCTGTAACAATTACGAGCTCAAATAACCTCTAAACGTTACAGATTGAGACAAAACCTCTCAGCGCCCATACCACTGACGTCTCCACTCCTCAGCCAAATCGGGCCGTCGCGGAATACCCGCCAGCCTCATCTTCTCAACCAGCTTCCCCGGATTCTTGAGCTCATCAAACGTAAACCGAAGCACCTTGTGCCCGAGCATTGTCAGATGGGACTCCCGTTGACGTTCTGCCACGAATGGGTCGACCGACTCCCAGCCCTCGCTGTTCTGCAAGGCATACTTCCCCTTTCCGTCGAGCTCGCCGATGACACACGTCCCGTCCTCGAGCCGCCAAAAATAGTCGACGCGAAACACCTGGCTCGGATCGAGCGGGTCGCGAAACTCCACCTGCAGCTCCGGAACCGGAAAGCCGTACGCAATAAAGAACGCTCGGAACCGAGACTCGCCGCCGTTTTCGGACAGCCCGTCCGCATACGACGCAATCACCTGCGCCCTGCGATACCCTCGCCTGCCCTCGCAATCGGCGCGGAGGCGCTCGCACAAATCCCCACGTGATACGCCTTTCGCCCGCAGTGCAGAATCGGCAATCGCCAACCCGTAGGAGAACGGCGCACGCAGCAAGCAATCCTCCACCGTGCGCCAAAACGACGTCACCCGCACGCCATCAACACGCTCGAGCGCGCCCGCCATCTGTGGACGCAACAACCTGCACCCGCTGCTCAACGTCACCGAACAACCCGTCTTAACAAGAAAACGCGGCCCAAGCAGATCATTCGGCACCTCCAGACCCCACAAAAGTGCCGCGTCATAACCCCAAAACGCCCAATCGGGATGAAATTCCGCAAGCCCTTTGATAGTCCTCAGCGCTCGCTCTGCCGGCGTCAATGCATCCCAATCATGCTGAAAACAGAACAGGTACGGCTCGGGCTCCGCGATATCGTCGGTTCCAACATGGCGTCGCAGCCACATGAGCTCGGTATTGTCATGCGTTGCAAGCAGCGCACCTTGCTTGGCCGTCTCCGTGAGCCGCGCGAGCATCCTATTCCGCGCCAACGTGTTGCGAGTCGCATGTTTGTGTTTGAGAACGGTATTAGACACTTTCATCACCACCACGTCAAACAAATGGACCATCGCCGCTGTTGCCTCCGCTGGCAAATGTCTTGATCTGTAACAGGAAGACCGATTTTTGGCCGCTAGATGTTACAGATCGAGATCTTTCGACACCGCGTCCAACCTTTGTCTCGATCTGTAACAGTTAGACGTTCTCCAGCCCCCCAAACGTTACAGATTTAGACAAACCAGCGGCGCCCAAGCGTTCGTCTCAATCTGTAACAGGTAGACCGGTTTTTTGTCCCTAAACGTTACAGATTGAGACAAAGTCAGGGGCAGCAGAGCGACACCAGAAACATCCCCTACTCCCACTCCTGCTCGTAGATGTTGAGCGACTTTACGTACCGCCCCTGGGCGCCCATGATGTCGCGGACCAGACGCAAGAAGAAACTGATGCACGAGGTGTCAAAGCCATCCTGCAGGTCCTCCGGATGCACCGCACCAGGCCCATCGACCGCCGTGTCACTCAGGCGTGCGATGTCATACAGATAGAGTTGTCCCGCCGTCAGCCAGACATCGTCGACGCAGGCGAGGCGCACCGCAATCGCTCCGTCGCTCCAATGCTCCTTTTGCACGATATGCGGGTCGTAGACATCAAAGCGACGGTCGGCGCGCGTGTCCTTCAGCGCGACCATACCAGTCGCAGGATCCTTGTCCAAAATGCCAAAGCGCGAGAAATACTGCGTGTCGCGTACCTGCTCGAGCCGCTTGAGCGAGGCAGGCGAAAGCGATGTCGGCGGCTCTTCAACATACAGCTCGAGCAGCGTCTTGCCATGGCGATAGGGGCGCTCGAAGAGCAGCCAATCGGTAAATGCCATGTTGTAGGCCATGATTTCGTTTTGCGAAGGCTCGGTGCAATAGCTGAGCCACGGGTCGACAATGATCTCGAACTGTTCGCGCGCCGGCTCCAAAAACTGGAACTTCCGCAGCATCCAAAAATGGGCCATGTCGGCAATATCGTTGCCGACGGCTTCGGCTAGCTGCGCTCGGTCTAAAGCGTGATCAGTCATGGCATCCTCCTCAAACTGATGGACCTCAATTTGAGCTTACGAGGAGGGTGGGCAGCCACGACCAGCGCGGGCAAAATAGGCCTCCGGCTGCAAACCAGATGCTGACCAAACACTTGACTAAAAGCTTGACCGAAAATGCGCACCGCAACAAAATCGCAGGTAAACATAGACGGCCAACCCGTCCTTTTGAGCCAGATACCCACAGCCACCACAGAAACAACAGGTGACCACAGCCCAAGAAGTCGACAAATGAACACCCGTACGTCGACAAACGAACAAATCGGTCGCAAAGAGTGTCCCCAACGACTAGACAAAAAATGACTAGTCATTGGGGACGTTCTTAAATGACTACTTTACAGCTCCAGCGCGTCGGCGACTTCGGCAGCGCAGGCCAGGGCGTCGGCCATGGCGTTCACCACGAGCGAGCTGCCGTTGCGAGCGTCACCGGCAACATACACCGGCGCGGCATCCGCGGCGACGCCGTCGACACGCGCCGCAAGGTGCGAGCCCTCGGCAGCCATCACCGGCAGCGGACGACCAGCGGTGGCAACAGGCACGCCAACGGCGTCGAACACGCCATGCTCGGGACCCGTAAAGCCGCAGGCGATGAGCACCAGCTGGGCCGGCACCTCGTGCTCGGAGCCCGCGATGCGCTCGGGCTTGCCAGCCGACCAATCCAGATCGACCACGCGCAGGCCCGCGGCCGCGCCCTTCTTGTCCAGCAGCACCTCGAGCGTATCCACGCCCCAAGCGCGCATCTCGCCGCCCATGGCAGCGATGGCCTCCTGCTGGCCGTAATCGGTCTTCTTCACGTTGGGCCACTGCGGCCAGGGGTTGCTCGCCGCGCGCGCATCAGGCGCCGCCGGCAAAAACTCAAACTGGCGCACGCTGCGCGCACCCTGACGTACCGCGGTGCCCACGCAGTCGTTACCGGTATCGCCGCCGCCAATGACCACGACGTCCAGGCCGTGTGCATCGACGACAGGCTCGCCGCCATCGAGCACCGAGATGGTCGAAGCCGTCAGGTAGTCCACGGCATACACCACGCCGGGCGCATCGATGTTCGCAGCAGAAAGCCCACGCGGGGCGCGGGCGCCGGCAGCCACCACGACGGCGTCAAAGCCATCGAGCTTGGCCGCCACCGCAGGGTTCGTAACGTCAGCGCCCAGCTCAAACACAATGCCCAGCTCGCGCATAAGTGCCACGCGACGCTCGACCACGGACTTCTCGAGCTTCATGTTGGGAATGCCGTACATGAGCAGGCCGCCCGGGCGGTCGTCACGCTCAAACACCGTCACGCGGGCACCGCGACGCGCAAGCTCCCATGCTGCCACCAGGCCAGCCGGGCCGGAACCCACCACGGCAACCGTGGGCGCGCCCTCCCCTGCCGGCTCAAAGCGGCGCGGACCGCCATTTGCCCACTCATGGTCGCTGATCGCGCGCTCGTTGTCGTGAATCGTCGTGGGCTGGCCGTCGACCGAGCCCAGGTTACACGCGGCCTCGCACAGCGCCGGGCACACGCGGCTCGTGAACTCGGGCATAGGCGAGGTGAGTGACAGACGCTCGGCAGCCTCGTCCCAGCGGCCGCGATACACTAGCTCGTTCCACTCGGGAATCAGATTGTGCAGCGGGCAGCCACTCGGACGCGCCTTGCCAAAGCTCGCGCCCATCTGGCAAAACGCCACACCGCACATCATGCAGCGGCTCGCCTGGGCACGGCGCGCATCGTCGTCGAGCTCCACGTACAGCGGATCGAAATCGCGGCTGCGCTCCTCCACGGGGCGCAGCTCGTGGGTCACGCGATCGATATCAAGAAAAGCACCGGGCTTACCCATGGCACTTACGCCTCCTTCTTGGTCGAAGCAACAGAGCTGGCGGTGGTGGACGCAGCGCCCGCAGCACCGCCCGCGACATCAAAGCGAGCGACATCCGCGGCACTCGCGCGCCCGGTCACAATGTCAAACGCCAGCTCCTCGGCTTGCGCATGCGTCTTGCCCACAGCCTCGGCCGCAGCGACAATCGCCAGCACGCGCTCGTACTCGGTCGGAATGACCTTCACAAAGTGCTTGCTCATCGAGTCGAAGCTGTAGAGCAGCTTAATGCCGCGCGGGCTCTGCGTCGCGTCCACGTGCTCCTGGATGAGCTCGCGAATCTGCGCCAGCTCGCCGGCCGTCGGGGCCTTGAGCTCCACGCTCTCGTGGTTCACACGGGCATCGAGCGTGCCGTACTGGTCAAAGACGTAAGCAACGCCGCCCGTCATGCCGGCGGCGAAGTTCCGCCCGACCTCGCCCAGGATGAGCGCCAGACCGCCCGTCATGTACTCGCAGCCATGGTTGCCGCAGCCCTCGACCACCACGGTGGCACCGGAGTTGCGTACGCCAAAGCGCTGGCCGGCCAAGCCGTTAATGAAACCGCGACCGCTCGTGGCGCCAAAGAACGCAACATTGCCCACGATGATGTTCTCGTCGAACTTGTAGGTCGCATGCGGGTTGGGGCGCACCGACACCTCGCCGCCCGAAAGGCCCTTGCCAAAGTAGTCGTTGGCGTCGCCGCACACGTTGAGCGTAATGCCGCGCGGCAGGAAGGCGCCAAAGCTCTGACCAGCCGAACCATCGCAATCGATGGTGATGGAGCCGGCGGGCAGGCCCTCGGGATGCGCCTTGGTCACCGCGTTACCCAAGATGGTGCCCACGCAGCGGTTGACGTTGGCGATATCGGCGCGGAAGCGAATCGGACGCAGGTGCGCACGGGCATCGGCCGTATAGGGCACAAACAACGTGGAGTCGAGCGTCTTGTCGAGCTCGCTGTCGGCAGCCATCTGCGGCAGGAAGTGACGGCCGTCGGCACCCGGGATATGGGCACCGAACTCGCAGGTCGCGCTCGCCAGCACGGGCGACAGATCGAGCAGGTTGGCCTTGCGGTTGCCCGGGACCTCAATCTGGCGCAAGCACTCGGGATGGCCGACCATCTCGTCGACGGTGCGGAAGCCCAGGCTCGCCATGACCTCACGCAGCTGCTCGGCAACAAAGAGCATAAAGTGCTCGACGTGCTCGGGCTTGCCGCGGAAGCCGCGACGCAAGCGACAGTTTTGCGT
The DNA here is from genome assembly GCF_032584215.1 of Collinsella aerofaciens. Taxonomy (GTDB): domain Bacteria; phylum Actinomycetota; class Coriobacteriia; order Coriobacteriales; family Coriobacteriaceae; genus Collinsella. The sequence goes on from NZ_JAWHPN010000014.1 coordinate 33,568, forward strand.
GGCAATGCCGGCCGGGCAGGTATCCTGCTGGCAGTCGCGCTGCATGAGGCAGCCCATGGAGATGAGCGGCATGGTCGCAAAGCCAAACTCCTCGGCACCCAGCAGGCAGGCGACGGCGACATCGGTACCGTCCATGAGCTTGCCGTCGGCCTCGAGCACCACGCGAGAGCGCAGGCCGTTTTGCAGCAGCGTCTGCTGGGCCTCGGCAAGGCCAAGCTCCAGCGGCAGACCCGCGTGCCAGATAGAGTCGCGCGCAGCGGCACCCGAGCCGCCATTGTGGCCGCTGATCAAGATCTTGTCGGCAGCGCCCTTGGCCACGCCGGTGGCGATGGTGCCGACGCCGGCCTCGCTGACCAGCTTGACCGACACGCGTGCGCCGGGGTTGGCGTTCTTAAGGTCAAAGATCAGCTCTGCCAGGTCCTCGATAGAGTAAATATCGTGGTGCGGCGGAGGCGAGATCAGGCCGATGCCGGGCGTGGACTGACGGACCTCGGCAATCCAGGGGTAGACCTTCTTGCCGGGCAGGTGGCCGCCCTCGCCGGGCTTGGCGCCCTGGGCCATCTTGATCTGAATCTCGAAGGCGCTGCACAGGTAGCGGCTCGTCACGCCAAAGCGCGCGCTTGCCACCTGCTTGATGGCGGAATTCTTGGAGTCACCGTTAGCCAGCGGGGTCTCGCGACGCGGGTCCTCGCCGCCCTCGCCCGAGTTGGAACGGCCGTGCAGGCGGTTCATGGCGATGGCCATGCACTCGTGTGCTTCCTTGCTGATGGAGCCGTACGACATGGCGCCGGTGTTAAAGCGGCGGACGATGTTGAGCGCGGGCTCCACCTCGTCGAGCGAAACCGGCGTGCGACCGTTGGCATTAAAGTCCAGCAGGTCACGCAGGCGCACGGCACGGCCGGTGCGGTGCAGGCGGGCGCTGTACTCCTTAAAGGTGTCGTAGCTGTCCTCGCGGCAGGCGGTCTGCAGCAGGTAGACGGTCTGCGGGTCGATAAGGTGATCCTCGCCGCCGAGCGGGCGCCACTTGGTCAGACCCAGCGTGGGCAGTTGATCGGGAGCCGGGCTCTTAAGGATAGCGAGCGCGGCGTCGTAGCGCTCGTTTTGCTCGCGCTCAACGTCCTCGACACCCATACCGCCCACACGGCTCACCGTGCCGGCGAAGTACGCGTTGACAAACTCCGGCGTAAAGCCCACGGCCTCGAAGATCTGCGCCGAATGGTAGCTCTGCACCGTGGAGATGCCCATCTTGGACATGATGGAAACGATGCCGGCAGCCGCAGCCTTGTTGTAGTTGGCGATGCCTTGCTCGGCTGTCACGTCCAGATCGCCGTGCGCCGCCAAGTCGCGAATGCACGAATGCGCGTTGTACGGATAGATGCCGCTCGCGGAGTAGCCCACCAGTGCCGCAAAGTCGTGCGGAGACACGGCGTCGCCACACTCCACCACGATGTCGGCAAAGGTACGCACGCCGGCGCGGATCAGGTGGTTGTGCACGCAGCCCACGGCGAGCAGCGACGGTACGGGCACCTCGCCCGCAGCGGCACGGTCGCTCAACACCACGATGTTCACGCCGTCACGGACCGCGGCCTCAACGTCCTCTGCAAGCTGCTTGAGCGCAGCCTGCAGCGCACCCTCGCCGGCATCGCGGCGGTAGACGGCACGGAAACGGCGGGTCTTAAAGCCCACGCGGTCGATGGCGCAGATACGCTCGAACTCCTCCTCGCTCAGCAGCGGACGCTCCAGGCGCACCAGCTGACAGGCCGTACGGGAGTCCTCGAGCAGGTTGCCGTGGTTGCCCAGGTAGAGCGTGGTCGAGGTGACCATATGCTCGCGAAGAGCGTCGATGGGCGGATTCGTGACCTGAGCGAACAGCTGATAGAAGTAGTCGAAGAACGAGCGCGTCTTCTTGGACAGGCAGGCCAGCGGCGCATCGATACCCATCGAGGCGAGCGGCGCCTTGCCCTGCTGGGCCATGGGACGCACGACTTCGTCAACATCATCCCAGTGATACCCGAGCTTGGCCATGCGCACGGCGGCGGGCACCTCGGTATCCTCGGCGGGCGTGGGCGCGACGGGCTTGTCGAGCGCGTCGACGGTCAGCGTCTCCTCGGCGATCCAGTCGCGATAGGGCTTTTCCTTGGCGTAACGGGCACGCAGCTCATCGTTGTAGATGACGCGACCGCGGGCAAAGTCGACCTCGAGCATCTGGCCCGGTCCCAGGCAGCCGCTCGTCAGGATGTTCTCGGGGCTCACCTCGATGGTGCCCACCTCGCTTGCCAGCATAAAGCGACCGTCGCGCGTCACATAGTAGCGGGCGGGACGCAGGCCGTTACGGTCGAGGGCGGCACCCAGCGTGCGACCGTCGGTAAAGGCGATGGCCGCCGGGCCATCCCACGGCTCCATGAGCATGGACTGGTAAGCGTCGTAGGCGCGGCGCTCCTCACTCAGGCTGTCGTTGTGGTCCCACGGCTCAGGCAGCAACATGGACGCGGCACGCGTAAGCGGGCGACCGTTCATGACCAAAAACTCAAGCACATTGTCCAGAATCGCGGAATCGGAGCCCTCGCGGTTGATGATGGGCATCACACGCTCAAGATCGTGCTGCAGCACGGGGCTGTACAGGTTGGGTTCGCGGGCGCGAATCCAGTTGACGTTGCCCTTGAGGGTGTTGATCTCGCCGTTATGGATGATAAAACGGTTGGGGTGCGCGCGCTCCCAGCTGGGTGTAGTGTTGGTGGAGTAGCGCGAGTGGACGAGCGCCACGGCCGTTTTGACGGCGGCGTCGTTGAGATCGGTGAAGAAGCGGCGCATCTGCGTGGCGACCAGCATGCCCTTGTACACGATGGTGCGAGAGCTCATGGAACACACGTAGAAGATCTTGTCGCGCAGGGCGAACTCGGCGTCGGCCTTTTTCTCGATGGTGCGGCGGCACACGTACAGGCGGCGCTCGAAGGCGTCGCCGGCGGGCGTGTCGTCCGGACGGCCCAGGAAAGCCTGCAAGATGGTGGGCATGCAGGCGCGGGCTGTCTCGCCCAGGTCGTGCGGGTCGACCGGCACCTCGCGCCAAAAGAGCAGCGGCACGCCGGCCTCGGCGCAGCCCTCCTCAAACACGCGACGGGCATCCTCTACGCCCTTGTCGTCCTGCGGGAAGAACAGCATGGCCACGCCATAGTCGCCCTCTGCCGGCAGAATCTGGCCGCACTTTTGAGCCTCTTTGCGGAAAAAGTGATGCGGAACCTGAAACAGGATGCCGGTGCCGTCGCCGGTGTTCTTCTCGAGTCCCGTGCCGCCGCGGTGCTCCAAGTTGACCAGAATGGACAGTGCATCGTCCAGAATCTGGTGATGGCGCTCGCCGTTGATATCGGCAAGCGCGCCGATGCCACACGCATCGTGATCGAATTCGGGGCGATAAAGGCCCTGCTGCTGAGCGGAATCTGCCTGCATCGCGATCCTCCCCTAGATATTAGACAGTCAGTTGAATAGGCATACTAGGAGCATCGCCGGCCCGTTGTGTTTCCCGCCCGTTTCGAAACAATCGCGTAACGCACGCCCTACGAGTGAGTGCCGCAGGTGGAGCACGCGCCCGAGGTGTCGATTGAGCCCATCGACAACGCCACGCTCCGCGTGCCGGGCGGTCTGTAAGCTCACTGCATCTAACATCTCAATCTGTAACAGGAGGAGCCGATTTTGGCGCCTAGATGTTACAGATCGAGATTTTCCATAGGACCATTTCTTCCTGTCTTGATCTGTAACACCTAGACCCAATTTCCATCCCTAGTCGTTACAGATCAAGACATTTCGGCAACTCCCTTTCACCATCCTATTCAAATACAACAATTTTGTTAGTCTTGGTTAACTTTTTAGCATAAAACGGGTATCCTTTGCGGCGTCAAACAAACGGCACGCAGGAGCGCACCATGCTCAACCATCTCAAACAACACTTTGGCTCCCGGCGTACCGGTGGTCACGGAGGCCTAGACATTGCGCGGCATGTCGGCCCCGGGCTGCTCGTGACCGTCGGCTTTATCGACCCGGGCAACTGGGCCTCCAATATGGCCGCGGGCTCGCAGTTTGGCTACGCGCTGCTGTGGATCGTCACGCTGTCCACAATTATGCTCATTGTGCTGCAGCACAACGCGGCACACCTGGGTATCGCCACGGGCGCCTGTCTTGCCGAGGCCACGACACGTTACCTTCCCCGCTTCGTTGGGCGCACGGTGCTTGCCAGCGCCTATCTCGCGACCATCGCCACCGCCATGGCCGAAGTCCTGGGCGGTGCGATCGCGCTCCAGATGCTCTTTGGGCTGCCCGTGCGCGCGGGCTGCGTCATCGTGGCGGCAGTATCGATGGCGATGCTCATGACGAGCTCCTACAAGCGCGCCGAGCGATGGATCATCGCCTTCGTAGGCGTGGTAGGACTCTCGTTTTTGGATGAGCTTACGCTGGTCAAGGTCGACTGGCCGCAGGCCGCCGCAAGCTGGATCACACCCAGTATGCCCACCGCCTCGGCCGCGATTATCGTTAGTGTCCTGGGTGCGGTCGTTATGCCCCACAACCTCTTTCTACACTCCGAGGTCATCCAATCCATGCACTTCGAAGGCCAAGGCGAGCAGGTTATCGAGGAACGTCTGCGCTACGAGCTCTTCGACACGCTCTTTTCGATGGGCGTGGGCTGGGCGATCAACTCGGCCATGGTCATCCTGGCCGCAACGACCTTCTTTGCGCACGGCATTCTCGTAGACGACCTCGCCGTCGCAGCGGACACGCTCTCCCCCATTCTGGGCCCGGCAAGCTCGACCATCTTTGCGGTGGCGCTGCTGTTTGCGGGCATATCGAGTAGTGTGACGGCGGGCATGGCGGCGGGCACCATCACCGCGGGCATGTTCGACGAGGAATACGACATCCACGACCGGCACTCATCGATTGGAGTGGCGGTCTGTTTCGTCGGCGCAGTGGCGGCGTGCCTGATCGTCCCGAATCCTTTTGAGGGTCTCATCTGGAGTCAGGCGCTGCTGTCGCTTCAGTTGCCGATTACGGTCTTTGTGCTCATACGACTCACCAGTTCGCCCCGCGTTATGGGCAAATACGTCAACTCGCGCCCGCTCAACGCGCTGCTCGTAGGGATCGGTGCCATCGTGACGATTCTCGACATCGTGCTGCTAACGGGGATGTAATTGGGATGGCGTGGCTGTCCAGATATAACGTCTTAATCTGTAACACGTGAGACCGTTTTAAACCGTCAGATAAATCAAAAGGGTCCCGACCGAGAATTCAACCGGGACCCTTGGACAGAGCTATGTTCGGCTTTCGCCGTGTGCCTGCGAGTTACTCCTCGACGAGCTCAAACTGATCGGGACCGACGCCGCACACCGGGCACACGTAATCCTCGGGCAGCTCGGGCGTGTCGACCTCAACCTCGTAACCGCAAACGGTGCACACAAACTTATACGTCTTCTTTTCCTCAGCCATGATGTTCTCCTCTCGAACGTGACTGCTGGTGTACTTACTTATTAGTATATATTCTCAATAGTATAATGCAAGTATTTTTAGAACATTTCTAGCCTTGATACGACGAGGCTTTGGGCGGCGTCTTGCCCTTTAGCACCTTGTGATAGTAGTCGTACGTCAGCGGCGTCTCGTCGCTCAGGCGCTCGGCATCCTCGACCTCGCCAATAAACAGCAGATGCGTGCCCACATCCACAGTGTCGATCAAACGGCAGCTAAACAGGGCCGCCGCGTGCTCGGGCACATAGGGCATGCCCAGAGCCGTCTCGCGGGTCTCGTATTTGGCAAACTTGTCATAATCGCTGCTGGTGCGGAACCCAAAGTTACCGATGTAGAGCATGTCGGCCGTCTGATCGATCACGGTCAGCGCGAACGCTTTGGCCGATGCGATGACGCCCGAGGTGACATTGTCCTTGTTCACGGCAACCGAAATACGCGGCGGCATGGACGTCACCTGCACCGCAGTGTTGATGACGCAGCCGGCACGCAGCCCGTCTGCCGCAGCGCTCACCACGTACAGACCGCTCGGCATGGTAAAGAACGCAGTTTTGTCCATAACGATCACTCCCCTAGCTCGGGTTGGAACCTCATGAATGTATGTACCCACAAAAAAGGCGGCACCCATAACGGACGCCGCCTTTGAGACATATGTGTCAGAACAGTAAGAAAGATGAGACGCCCGCAGTTGCGGTGAAATAGGGACTGAATAGCCCCTCAAACAGGCAAAACAGTCCGTATTCCACCGCAACTTATACAGAGTGCCTAGCGGTTGCGTTCCTTAAGGGCGCGATCGATCTCGCGTTGGACATCACGCTTGGCCATGTCCTCGCGCTTGTCGTAGAGCTTCTTGCCGCGACCCAGACCCAGCAGCAGCTTTACGCGGCCGTCGGTATTAAAGTAGAGCTCCAACGGAACCAGCGCATAACCACGGTTGCGAAGTTTGCCGTCAAGAAAGTCGATCTCCTTGCGGTGCAGCAGCAGACGACGCCGACGATCGGGATCGCGATTCCACACGCCACCATGGCTATAAGGGTGGATATGCAGGCCGACGAGCCAGCACTCCCCGCCGCGGATCAGCGCGAAGGTATCGGTGATCTGGCAGGCGCGCTCGCGAATCGACTTGACCTCGGTGCCACTCAGTTCAATACCGCATTCGAACGTCTCATCGATAAAGTACTCGTGATGTGCCGAGCGATTCTTGGAAATGAGTTTGCGCTCGCGCTTACTGGGCATCGCCGGTCTCCTTGGCTCCATCGGCGTTTGAGCCCGCAGTCTCGCGCTTTGCCTTGCGCTCGGCATTGAGCTCGGCATCGCTCTCGCGCACCAGTTTGATAATCGCCGCGCAGGCCTCCTCGCCCACCAAGTCGCGAGCACGTACCGTCAGGCGCGTCGCCTCCTGCTTGTCGCCGTCGCTTGCAGCATCGGTCGCGCACATAATCAGGCAGATGGCAATCTCGGCCGAAGGCGAGGTCGGCACGCCTTGCAGGGCCAATTCACCCATCACGTGGTCGTCGCTCTCATCAGCGGCATCCGGATAGGTGGTATGGATCTTGTTGAGCAGGCGCGTCGTATGCGCATCGTTGGGCGCCAGGCGCAGCGCCAGACGCGCGCAGCCCACGGCAGCCGAAACGTTCTCGGTCTCGGGCTCCAAGAAGTACTGACCCAGATTGGCGTAAGCGCGGGCGGCGCACTTGCCATCGCTTGCACGCTCCAGCACCGAGAACGAGAGCGATGCCCATTCCTGCTTGTCCTCGAGTGCGCGGAACAGCTCGGCCAAATCCAAGCGATAGTTGCAGTTCATGGGGTCCCAACGCACAGCCTGCATCAGGGCATTACGAGCGCTCACATAATCCTGCTGGCGAATGTAGGCAAACGCCATATCAGAGTACAGGCGGTCAAACGGCACCTCGACCTGCACGAGCTCGCGCGGATCCTTCTCCACGCGGCGATAGGCCAAGCGCTCAAACTTGCTATCGAAGCTAAAGTATTGGCGCTTCTCCTCCGTCTTGCACTCAGCATCAATATACTCCTCGGCGAGCTCCACCAGACGCTCCAGCAGCGGCGTCGCCGTAGCCAAGTCGCCCTGCGCCAGATAGTTCTCGGCATACGTGATGTCTTGCAAGCTGATGGGCAGATCCATGGCTACTCCTCGATCTGAGCGAAACACGGCAGGCGCCGTATATACGGTCAATACACAAAACCCGGGTCTCTTACGAGGCCCGGGCGTTCAATTTTGGTAGCCCGTACCAGATTCGAACTGGTGATCTCCGCCTTGAGAGGGCGGCGTCCTAAACCGCTAGACGAACGGGCCATATGTAGCAAATGCAATGGCTGGGATGGAGGGAGTCGAACCCCCATTGACGGAACCAGAATCCGCTGTCCTGCCATTAGACGACATCCCAATGACTGCATCGCTGCGCTCGGCTGTGCCTTTGCGCAAGAAAGAAATATACGGGAAGTCTCGCCGTGACGCAAGCCCCAATTTTGACTTTTTTGAAATTCAGTCAAATTGGCCTTATTTAGTCCAACCCGTGAAGGACCTGTGAAGCCGACCGCTGTACACGAGGGGCAAAACGCCGCGAGCGGTAGCCGTCAACCGTTGGCAGATTCTACCGCGAAAACGATAGCACCAGGCAACACAATCGAAGTATCAATGATCGCGTAGATATCGAGGCGCCATGGACGAAGAGCTTGATTACCTATGGGAGACCCTGGGCCTCGAGATCACTGCCGACCTTTGGCCCGAACGGGACAAAATCCATCCCACACTGCGCCCCGCCATTACTGTGGTGCAGGCAAAATACCGCCGTGCATCCTTTTTGATCATGCGGATGTCATGGCACGCGGGACTACCCGACCTTAAGCGAATCCAGGCAAGTCTCGTCGAGCTGTCCGGCATGCCGACCGTCATATCCGAGGCGCACCTGGAACAGCGTCAGCGCGAGCGACTGCAACAGCAGCGGATTCCCTTTATCTGCCCTGGCGTTCAGGCATATCTGCCCTTTATGGACGAGGAGTACTGGAGTGGCAAGCCCAACAAGCACGTAAAAGTCTACGATCCGCACGAATGGGCACAGCTGGCGGACTGACTGAGGCAGGCCCGCCGGCGGAAAGTGCGTCCCAGATTTCAAGCTCAAACTGGTCCCTACTTTCCCGTCGAGCCCTCAACCGGAAACCGTGTCCCGCAATCGAAGCTCAGAATGGGACGTGCTTTCCGCAACCGGCCACTTTGGGAAAGTGCATCCCATTCTGGAAGCGAATTCCGGGTCGCACTTTCCGCAGCCGCTACAGCAACGCCTCGGCCCAAGCCGATTCCCTAAAGCCGGGAATCACAAAGTCGTCGCCCACCAGCAGCGGACGCTTGACCAGCATGCCGTCGGTCGCCAGCAGCTCGTAGCACTCCCGATCCGTCATGCCCGCATCCAGACGCGCCTTCAGGCCCAGCTCTCGATATTTCATGCCCGACGAATTAAAGAAACGCCGCACCGGCAGCCCCGAACGAGCAATCCAGGTCGCAAGCTCATCAGCCGTGGGATTGTCCAAAACGATATCGCGGTCGATATACTCAACCCCATGTTCGTCCAGCCATGCCTTGGCCTTCTTACAGGTCGAGCACTTGGGATATTCAACAAACAGTACGGTCATGGGAATCCTCCGAATATAGATCGGCCAACGCAGGCACACGCCACACGAGGCGCCTTCGTATGATGGGCCAATTGTAGCCCACGGGTCACACGCTAAACGAACCGTACCCCGAATCCGCGTTTGATGAACGGCAGCAGCTCCATTGCCTCGGGCGTGATATGGCCCGCAACGTTCATGCGCTCGTCACCGGGAAGATCAACCCGCGCAATCTCAAGCTCGCCTTCGTAGCGCCCATATCCGCTATTGCTCACAGCGATCGACCCCGCCTTTCGCGGCAGGCCGGCTCCGGCATCCGTCGGCACGGAATCCGGCTTAAGCGTTGTACGTGACTCCTGAGACCTAAAGATGAAGACGCTCGAGTCGGGCCGGTCGTGATGAATCTGCCCGCGCGCATAGGCATAACCGGGCTCAAGCTCGCATTGCAGGTCCACGTATCCGGCGGAAACTTGAGCAAACTGTGCCCAGCCCGCATCGGAAAGATCGGGGTCGCCGACCAACACAATGTCGCAATCGGCGCCATGTGCAAGCTCAAGCATATTGAGAGCAACCTTTGACGCGCGACCGCGCTGCGCCTCGACCGTCGGCAGTCCCTCGAATACCGGCCCGCGAACGTTAGCATCACCCGGCACAAAAGCCATGATTTCGAATCCAAGCGCCGCAAGACGAAGATTCACCCGAGCAATGTCCTCCAGAGCTAAACCGGTATAAGGCTTGGGGTAAAAATTGTGGCAGGCGGCAAAACGAGTCACATCGGCACCGGCCTCACGCCACGATGCGATTTCATCAGAACTCACTGTCGATGCATTGACCACAATGCGAAATACACCGGACAGCTCCGCGACCCGTTGGGCGCTAAAGCCATAGTCCAAACGAAGGTATTCCAACCCCAGATCGCGCAGGTCCTCGATGCGCTCAAGCCCGAGCAAATCGCACGTGCGAGGCCCCACATCGGCAATGAGCGCAATGCCGCGGGCGGAAAGCAGCGACAGCACATGACGGACCTTATCGGCATACGCCGCTCCCCCATCCTCGGGAATATGCAGCGAGGTGAACGCGTAGCGCGCACCCGCCGCGGCGCCACGCTCAATCGTCCGCTCAATATCCTGCAAAGGGCTGGAAAGATAAATCGAAATACCCGTTTTCACGCTTCAACGCTCCTTTAAAAAAGGCCGGCGGAGCAGTTAGCCCCGCCGGCACAACCATAGCATCAAGAAATCTGCCGCGCGCCGCGAGCCCCGAGCAACACGGCTCGCGATATCAAACTACTCGCCAAAGAACTCGTTGATCTTCTGCTCGTCGACGCCAAAGAACCACGTCAGGACAAAGCCGGCGGCATAGGCAAGCAGCATAGCGGCAACGTAGCCGAGCTGCTGGCCAGGAACGACGATCAGCAGGCCAAACAGACCGGAAACGCCCTGAGAAACCGTGCCGATGTGAAGCAGCGCCGCGAGCGCGCCGCCAAATCCGGCACCCAGGCAGGCCGTCACAAACGGACGAACGAGCGGCAGCGTAACAGCATACATCAGAGGCTCGCCCACACCCAGGATTCCAACGGGAATGGACTCTGCGACGTACTTCTTGAGCTTGGCGTTCTTGGTCTTAAAGTACAGCGCCAAACCGGCACCGACCTGGCCGCCGCCAGCCATCATAAGGATGGGAAGCAGGTAATTGATGCCCTTGGTAGCACCGTCGGGATCGTTGAGCATAGCGTGGATCGGCGTGAGCGCCTGATGCAGGCCGACGGAAACCAGCGGCAAGAAGCCTGCCGACAGGATATAGCCGCCCAGGACGCCCAGCTTCTCGAAGATAAAGGTCAAAACGCTAAAGATGGCAGTCGTCAGCCATGCGCCAACCGGCTGGATGACGAGCATCAGAGCAAAGGCGCCGATGATGAGCACCAGCAGCGGGGACAAGAACGTGTCGAGTGCGTTGGGCATAACCTTGCGAATCTGACGCTCCATCCAGGCAAAAAATGCGCCAGCGATGAGAGCCGCGATCATGCCGCCCGCTGCGGGGTTGTACTGCGCATTGGTGAGCGGCAGCAGAATGGCAGTGGCAGGATCAGCCGCGCCAGGCGCAAGCAGGGGCATGGCGCTGTTGGCGATACACATCATGCCGGCGATGCCGCCCAGCGCAGCAGAGCCACCAAACTCACGCGCCGCGTTATAGCCCACCAAGATGGGCAGATAGGCAAACAGGGCCCAGCCCATGGAACGAATGCCCTGGTACCACCACTCGCCTGCAAGCGCGCCTGCCGTCGAAACGTTAATGACGTTGCAGATACCGTTGATGAGGCCAGCCGCAATGATGCCGGGAAGCAGGGCGACGAAGACATTGGAAATCTTCTTGAGGAAGGCCTGAACCGGCTTAGACTCGTACTTGGCCTTCTGCGCGGCCTTGTTTGTGGCCGCAGCATCAACCACGCTCTCGTCAGCAACGCCTTTCGCAAGGCCGGTGAGCTTGGAGAACTCCTCGAGCACCTTATTCACCTTGCCCGGACCCAGCACGATCTGCATCGTGTCATCCTCGACCAGGCCCATCACGCCGTCGAGCGCCTTAATACCCTCCGTGTCGACGTTGCCCGTGTCTTTGACGGTCACGCGCAGGCGCGTCATGCACGCCGCGTTTGCGAGCACGTTGTCTTTACCGCCCAAAAGGTCCAGCAGCTTTTGAGCCAGCTCTTTGTTCGTCATAACTCCTCCTTGTATTGGGTATCTCGTCTGGATGTCATATCAGCTCGCGCCGCGCACCTATTGGGCATCGGCATTGCTCTTCTCATGGCCACTCACCGCAGCACGGACATGGCCACGCGCCCGCTCAAGAGCTACCGCAGCCTGCTCGGCATCGCAGTCCAGCAGTACCGAGACAATAGCGGTTTTTACGTGGCCGCCGGCATCTGCAAGCGCCTGAACGGCGCGCTCGCGCGTGCAGCCGGTCGCCTCCATCACGATGTTCTGGCCGCGCACCACCAACTTCTCGTTCGTCTGCTGCACATCGACCATCAGGTTTTGGTATACCTTGCCAATCTTGGCCATGGCACCGGTCGAAATCATGTTGAGAATGAGCTTTTGAACCGTTCCCGCCTTGAGCCTCGTTGAGCCGGTCAGTACCTCGGGACCGGGCACGGGCTCAATGGCAAGATCTGCGCTCTCCCCGATCTTCGACCCTTGGTTGCAGGCAATTGCAATGGTCTTGCACCCAGTTGCCTTGGCGTACACAAGGCCGCCCACCACATAGGGAGTACGACCGCTTGCCGCCAGGCCAACGACAAGATCCTTGTCCGAGAGTCCACGCTCCCGCAGGTCGCTCGCGCCAAGCTCCTCGCTGTCTTCGGCACCTTCGACAGCCTTGATAAACGCCGTCTCGCCCCCGGCAATGAGCCCGACAATCAGATCGGGCGATACGCCAAACGTGGGCGGACACTCCGAAGCGTCGAGTACGCCCAGACGACCGCTGGTGCCTGCGCCCATGTAAAAGACGCGCCCGCCGCGCTCGAGTGCCTCAGCAGCCCAGTCGATTGCTGTGGCAACCTGGGGCAACACTTTCGTGACCGACTGGACGGCACGAAGATCCTCATCGTTCATCGTCGTGACGATTTGCAGCGATGTCATCGTATCGAGGTCCATTGACCTTAGATTACGCTGTTCGGTCGTGAATTTTGTTAAATCGAGCATTTCATTCACCTCATCTTTCCTGTTTCTCGATGTAGTTTTGCTTAATGACATGCGTCGCCCGTTCGTAGTCGCTGGCAACGTAAGCAGCGTACAGGGCATCGACAACCATAAGCTGGGCCATACGCGAAGCCATGGCACCGCTGCGGACCAAGGGTTCACTCGCAGCAACGCCGAGCACGGCATCGGCCATGGTGGCAAGCTTGGATGATCCATCTACTTTGGTAACGGCCACGACGGGACAGTTGTGACGTTGAGCCTCGGCGGTGCAGTCCAGCACCTCTTGCGTCAAGCCCGAGTAGCTAAAGGCGATTGCCATATCGCCCTCATGCATGTTCTTGGCACATAAGAGCTGATCATGCCAGTCGTCGTACAGATGGCACTCTTTGTCGACACGCATGAGCTTTTGCGCCAGGTCGTGCGCGACCAAACGAGAGGCACCAATACCGAACAGATTGACCGCGCGTGCCCGCTTAAGACGGGCCGCGCATCGCTCCAAGACGGTGTAATCGAGCGTTCGCGCCGTCGCCTCGATCGTTCGCACGTTGCTTTTCATCACCTTCCCCACGATACGTTCGACGCTGTCATCCATGGAGATGTCCTCGAGGGCAACGTCTTTCTTGTCACCTAAGAGCGCCAGCTCGGCAATCAGTTCGCGCTGGAACTCCTTGTAGCCCGCAAAACCCAAACGCTTGCAAAAGCGCAAAATGCTCGAGGGCGAGGAGAACGTGACATCGGCAAGACCGCGGACGGACAGCCCGACCACCTCGTGCGGATGAGCACTTACATATGCGATGACATTGCGTTCCGCCGGGCTCGCGCTGAGCTCACGCTCGCGAAGCCGCAAAAGCAATCCGTTTGCCATCTCAAACACCTCCGTTGAGAAGAATTAAAGACCAACGAACGATTCGTACCGGATACAAACAGCTTTTGCGGTACATTGTGCCGCATCGTGGCGCACAAAGGGCGAGCGTTCTACCGCTCGCCCCTCAAATCCGACCGCTCGGAAATACGCGCGACACAAAATAATTCAACAAGGTCGCATTATCAGAAACGGGTTTGTTACCGGCTAGCGCCTCGCATGGGCGCCGATCGGCCGAGTCGCATGGCGCACCAACGCCGCTGCCAGCAATACCAACAGCATGGCGGTGACATAGCCCGCAGCATCGAATCCTAAATCGATAACGTCGAAATGTCTGCCGGGAACAAAGATCTTATGTACCTGATCGCCAACGGAGCAGGCGGCGCAAAAGAGCAATACGGGCACGCAACGGGAGCATACGCTCCACGGACGCCTGGAAAAGCAAACCACGACCACCGAGGCGAACAATCCGACGAAGAAAAACTCTACGGTATGGGCAACGCGACGGACGTTTGTGCCCACCCACATGCGAATGGAAGCAAGTCGGCCAGACCGGACATTCGAGGCAGCCGAATCGGTGCCCCCGGTCATTCCGTTCTCCGCCTGAGCTTCACCCGTGGCATCGACAGCCTGAACGCCCGTAGCCTGGCCCTCCACCACACGCGCGGTAGACTCGCTCAGCAACGACGTCTCCACCGCATTTTGCTCCGTCAGCACCCAGATGCCCGCCAGCGTTGCAGCGAACAGAACGATCGCGGTCCATCCGATTATCTGTTTTACGCGCGCCAAGGGCCAACCTCCTTTTTTGAATATCAGCGAGTGTAGCCCCAAATGGCATCGTTACCGTATCAAAATTTGAATCGCAACAGGAAGCGACAAAGCGACGCAAACCCCTACCCCGCCTCGCGCATCCAGCGATCGAACGTCCCCACGCACACGCCCAGGCACTTTGCTGCCTGGCTGCGGGTAATATCGCCTGCCTCATAGCTATCGCGCACCAGCTCAAACTGAGGAGGGCACGGCTTGCGAGGTCGACCGAAACGGACCCCTCGCGCCCGCGCCGCTGCAATTCCCTCCGCTTGGCGCCGATGGATATTCTCGCGCTCCACCTGCGCCACGTAGCTCAGCAGTTGCAGCACAATATCGGCAATCAGGACGTTGGTCACATCCGGCGCGCCGCTGGACCTAGCGCGCGTGTCAAGCAATGGCATGTCCAACACCACAATGGCAACCCCGAGCTCCTTGGTAATGCGTCGCCATTCCTCAAGAATCTCGGAGTAATTACGGCCAAGTCGGTCGATAGAAAGCACCACCAGCACGTCCCCGTCTCCCAGGACGTGCAGCAGCTCGCGATAACGCGGTCGATCGAAGTCCTTGCCGCTCGCATGGTCGGCATAAATATTCGCCGAGCCCACGCCATAGGCGCCCAGCGCATCCAGCTGCCGATTCAGGTTCTGATCGCGCGAACTCACCCGCGCATAACCGTACACCGTCGCCATCTCATCCCCGCTTTCTTGTAAACCTGCCAAAAGGGACAGGTTTATTTTGGTAGGTTTTACCTCTCAAATAGCAGGTAAGCGGGCGGCCGAGCAGACGGCAAGGTAGCCATGATTCAAATGCGAAGGGCGGTCCCGAAAGGCCGCCCTCCGCTCCCCCACCATGAGTCGGGATTTGGCTAATGGATAAGCTTAAAGTCCAAGTGCCCACGCGTGGTATTGACGCGCGAGACCTCGACAATCACGCGCTGACCCAGTTCATAGCGAGTCCCCGTGTCGGCGCCCGTCAGCGTAAGCGCGTCCTCGTCAAACTCGAACCACTCGTTGCCCAGGCTCTTGATCGAAACCAAGCCTTCGACCTGCGTTAGGTCCAAGCGCACAAAGAGGCCCATGCTGCTAACCCACGAGACGGTTCCGGCATAGCGCTCGCCCAGACGGTCCTCATAGTACTGGGCAATCTTGATCTTTTGCGTCGCATGGCTGGCGGCATCTACCGCGCGCTCGGCATCGCTGCATGCGCGGCAGATCTGCGGCAGAATGCGTGGCAGCGACTCGCGCCCCTTGCCGATCAGCCGCGGCGTACGGACCAAGGCGTCCTTGCCGCCAAGCCGCTCATAGGCCAACTGCAGTTTGAGCACGCGGTGCACCACCAGATCGGGGTAGCGGCGGATGGGACTCGTAAAGTGACAGTAGCACGGCGCGGCGAGCGCAAAGTGGCCCTCGTTGCGCGGCTTGTACAGCGCGCGCTGCATGCTGCGCAGAAGCAGCGTGTTGACGAGCGGTGCGTTGGCCGTACCGGCGGCAGCATCAACTGCAGCCTGCAGCTCATCGGGACTCCCCAGGGCAATTCCGGCAGCACGGCGATCGTCGATGATGCCTAGCTGCGCCAGCGCAACGGCAGCACCGTGCAGGCTATCGGGGCTCGGATCCTCATGCACGCGATAGCAGGCCTCGATATCACGGTCTGCCAGCCACTCTGCAACGCACTCGTTGGCGAGCAGCATGGCTTCCTCGATAAGCGACGTGGCACACGAACGCTCACGCGCCACAATCTGCACGGGTACTCCGTCCTCATCCAACAGAGCGCGAATCTCGGCCGTGTCAAAATCGACTGAGCCGCGGGCGCGACGGATACGACGGCGGAGTTCGGCGAGTTCGTTGGCGGCGACAAGGAAATCGCCGAGGTCGACGTTGTAGCCGCGGGCGGCCTCCTCGCACGCAAGACCGCGCTCAAGCGCTTCCTCGCGCGAGGTCTCGGCAGCCGCAACATCCTCGGCCGCACCCTCCAGCACCGAATACTCAACCGCGCCGGCACGCACCAGCAGCGCCTCGGCGCCGTCATAGTCCATACGCACACGCGAGCGAATCACGCTGGGGTACGGATCGTAATGCCGCACGCGACCCTGCGCATCGAGCTCGATATCGACGGTAAACGCAAGACGGTCCTCGTCAGGGCGAAGCGAGCACAGGTCACAGGACAGGCGTTCGGGCAGCATGGGAAGCACGCGATCGGCCAGATACACCGATGTCGTACGATGGCGAGCCTCAAGATCGATATGTCCGTCCCAAGCCACATAGTGTGAAACGTCGGCGATATGCACACCCAGCTTGTAGCCACCCTCGGGCGTGCGCTCCAACGAAACGGCATCGTCAAAGTCGCGCGCGTCGACTGGGTCGATCGTGATGACAAAGCGGTCGCGCAGATCGCGGCGGAGCGGGTCCTTAAGCGCCGCGGACACATCGAGCGAAAGCCCCTCGGCCTCGGCCAGCGCGGCCTCGGGATAGCTATCGGTATAGCCGTAACGCGCCATCACATATTGAACGCCCAAATCGGGCGCGTCATCTCCGCCAATGCGGCGTTCGATCGTCACAGTGCCCGATTCCAGGCGCGTCGGGTAGGTCAAAATGCGCGCGACAACAGCATCACCCGGGTGGACACCCAGACGATCCGCCGAGGTATCCTCGGGCAAAATGAAGAAGTCGGCCTTCAGGCGCGAATCGAGCGGCTCAATCACACCGAGCGGACCGGCGGTCTGGTACGTGCCCACCACGCTTATAGCTGCGCGCTCAACCACGCCCTCGATCACGGCGCGACGCTCGCCATGCGGGCTGTTCTTAATGCTCACGGCAACGGTATCGCCATCCATGATCTCGCGCTTACCGCGGCCCATGACCTTGTAGTCGCCATTCTCGGTTATGACATAGGCACTGTGCTCATGGAGCTGCACGCGCCCGGTCAGGCTCGGACGGCGTTCGCTGCGCACCGGCCCGCGCTTATTGCGAGCTCCACGCTTATGCTTGTTATTGCGCCCCATGGCGCCTCCTAACTATCGATTGCGAACTCCAAAGAGTCTACCCAAATGAATCGCTTTCCTGCCGTCCTCTAGGGATCAAAAAACGGGCCGCCCCATAAGAGACGACCCGTTGGAAGGGATGAGTTCCAGGCATGCCTACACGCGCAGGTAGCGGCGCATGGCGATGGCAGAACCAAAGAGACCGATAATCACGCCGACCAGAATCAGCGCAGCATAGGTCACCAGGTAGTACTGCATCGGCAGGGCAAACGACATCCAGCCGATGCTCTCCTGCAGACGCGGAATCATCAGATTGCGCAGCAGCTCAAGAACGCCGATGGAAAGCAGCGAGCCCAAAATGGCCTGCAGTACGCCCTCGGTGATAAACGGGCCGCGAATGAAGCCGTTGCTGGCGCCGACCAGACGCATAATCGCAATCTCACGACGACGCGCCGTGATGGACAGGCGAATCGTGTTGTTGATGAAGATGAATGCGATAAAGGTCAGAAGGCCAACGAGCACCACGGCGGCAATGCGGATGTAGTTGGTCACCTGGAACAGGCGGCTCACTTTCTCCTGGCCGTACAGCACGCTCGCGTTGACGTCGCCGTCATCCGCGATCTTCTGGAAATCGTCATCCTTCTTGAGCTTCTCTGCCGTGCTCTCGACCTTGGACGGATCGTCCATCTCAATAGCAAAGGAAGCCGGCAGCGGGTTCTGGCCATCGAGCGCGCTCATGGTGGCGTCGGCGTTGCCCGACATCTTGCTCGTATACTCGGCCAGCGCGTCGTCCTTGTCCTTATAGGTCACGGACTTGACGTTATTCCACGTCTTAAGTTCGGCCTCAAAAGCCTGAACATCGGCCTGATCAGCGTCATCGCTAATGAACGCGTTGATGACAACCTGATCCTCGACGGTGCCGATCACGGAGTTCAGCATCGCGGAGCCCATGATGAACAGGCCGATGATAAACAGCGAAAGGAAGATCGTGATGACGGCGCCGAGCGAGGTAGTCCAGTTACGGAAGAAGTGGCTGATTGCCTCTTTGAAGGAGTAGCCCACGTTAGTTGGTGCCATAGTTACCGTAACCTCCCCTCTCCTGGTCGCGGATAACGTGGCCGCCCTCGAGGGCGATCACGCGACGGTGCATGCTATCGACCATCTCGCGGTCGTGCGTGGCGACGATCACGGTGGTGCCGGTGCGGTTAATACGCTCGAGCAGCTTCATGATGCCCAGCGAGATCGCCGGGTCGAGGTTACCCGTGGGCTCGTCGCAGATCAGCAGCGGCGGACGGTTGACCATAGCGCGGGCGACGGCAACGCGCTGCTGCTCGCCACCGGAAAGCTGGTCGGGCAGCGAGTCCATCTGATCGGCCAGGCCGACCAGACGCAGCACCTCGGGCACCTGGCTGCGAATGACGCCCTTGGGCTTGCCGATGCACTGCAGGGCAAACGCCACGTTTTCGTAGGCGGTCTTTTGCGGCAGGAGCTTAAAGTCCTGGAACACGGCGCCAATCTGGCGGCGCAGGAACGGAACCTTGCGGTTCTTGATCTTCATGAGGTCCTGACCGGCAACCAGGATGCGGCCGCTCGTCGGCTTGACGTCGCGGTTGAGCGTCGACAGCAGCGTGGTCTTACCCGAGCCGGAGTGACCGACCAGGAAGACGAACTCGCCCGGATAGATCTCGATGTTGATGTCGTCGAGTGCAGGCTTGTTGGGCTGTGCCGGATAGATCTTGGCGACATGCTCCATAAGGATGACGGGCTCGACACCGGCCTGCTTGGCCATCTTCTTGCGGCTGGCCTGCGGATCGATGGGCGCAAACACCGACGTAAAATCGGGGTTGTTGAGCGCGTTGTCGAGGCTTGCGACCTCGGCTGCCTGATCGCTCTCGACCACCGGGGCAGCAGGCTGCGTGGGGTCGGGAATAGCGGCAAAGAGACCGGACTGCGCAGGCTGAGGAGCCGGCGTCGCAGGGGACAAGGGGTCGGGAATGCCGGCCATGGTAGGCTGCGGCGTGGCGGCACCAGCCTGAGGCTGCTCCACGCGAGCGGTCACGACCTGAACGGGCTCAAAACCCGCCGTGCCGGAAAGCGCGACATCGCTGGTTGGATTGTAGGCAAAGGGATCGGATGCCGGCTGTGCCTGATCTGCCGGCTGAGCGGGGGCCTGAGCAACAGGCTGGCCCTCTGAATCCGGAGTGGCGAAACGACTGCCCTGGACGCCTGCCTGCGTCTTGGGGGCATCATCGCCCGCACCGGAGGTACGGAAGTGGTTACCCACTGGTGCTCCTTATCGTCGTGCGTTTAAACTACATGAGCGCTTAATATTTTAGCAGCATTAGCTTTGCTGCACATAAGAAGCATGGCCGTGTTTGGGTCCCTCCGGCCGGACACAGGGTTACTTTCCAAATCGTCCTCGGACATGTCGGAGCCTCCGCTGCGCACTACGTGCGGCGGGGGCTCCTCCGTCCTGCGGAAAGATTTGGAAAGTAACCCTGTGTCCGGCCTGCGATAACTAAGGGGTCGCTGCGTTTTACTTGGGTGCAGCAGCACCGTGCTTGGGGGCTGAATTGCACTTTGCTGGTCTGGGCCCGTTTCCCGGAGAAAGCCTTTACTTGGTGCGGGCCTAATTTGTTTGTTGCCGACAAAAAACAGGGGCGTCCTCTTTGAGGACGCCCCTGTTATGGATTGCATACGGTTGCTGAAGCGATACTTTGCCTCGTCTTGCCCTAGGCCAAGAACTCCTTGGTGGTCGCCACGATGTTGGCGGCGTCCAGGCCATACTTGTGCAAGAGCTCGGCACCCGGGCCGGACTCGCCAAAGGTGTCGTTGACGCCGATCTTCTTGAGCGGCGTCGGGCACTGCTCGCACAAGACGTCGGCAACGGCGCTGCCCAAGCCACCGATCACAGAATGCTCCTCGACGGTCACGACGTGGCCGGTCTTGGTGGCGCTCTTGACGATCAGGTCGGCATCGATGGGCTTGATAGTGTGCATGTTGATGACCTCGGCGTCGATGCCCTCGGCAGCGAGCTGCTCGGCGGCCTCGAGAGCCTCGCCGACCATCAGGCCGCAGGCGATGATGGTCACATCGGCGCCCTCGCGCATGACAATGCCCTTACCCAACTCGAACTTGTAAGTCTCGGGGTCGTTGATAACCGGCGAGGCCAAACGGGCGAAGCGCATGTACACCGGACCGTCGCACTCGTAAGCGGCGCGCGTCACGGCGCGGGCCTCGATGTCGTCGGCGGGAACGATCACAGTCATGCCGGGGATGACGCGCATGAGGGCGATATCCTCGCAGCACTGGTGCGTGGCACCATCCTCACCCACCGAAATACCGGCGTGCGTGGCACCGATCTTAACGTTGAGGTGCGGGTAGCCGATGGAGTTGCGGACCTGCTCAAAGGCGCGGCCGGCGGCAAACATGGCAAAGCTGCTCGCGAAGGCGACGCGACCGGTGGTCGCGATACCGGCGGCGACACCCATCAGGTTGCTTTCGGCGATGCCCACATCGAAGAAGCGGTCGGGGCAAGCGGCCTTAAACTTACCGGTCTGCGTGGCGGCGGCCAGGTCGGCGTCGAGGACCACAAAGTCATCGTGCTCGCTGGCGAGCTCGACGAGGGCCTCGCCGTAGCTTACGCGCGTGGCGATTTTCTTGACGTCTGCCATCCTAGAGCTCCTCTCCGGCGGCCGTGAGCTCTGCCATGGCCTGCTCAAACTGTTCATCGTTGGGGGCCTTACCGTGCCAACCCACCTGGTTCTCCATAAAGGAAACGCCCTTGCCCTTCATGGTCTCGGCGATAATGGCAGTCGGCTGGCCCTTGGTAGCGCGAGCCTCGGCAAAGGCGGCGCGGATCTGGTCGAAATCGTTGCCGTCGGCAAGCTCCACCACGTGGAACTTAAAGGCACGGAACTTGTCGGCGAGCGGCATGGGGTCGTTGACCTCCTCGACGGGGCCGTCGATCTGCAGGCCGTTATGGTCGACGATCACGCAGAGGTTGTCGAGCTGCTGGTTGCCGGCAAACATGGCGGCCTCCCAAACCTGGCCCTCCTCGCTCTCGCCGTCGCCCAGCAGGGCGTAGGTGCGATAGTCGTCGCCCCAGTGCTTGGCGGCAACGGCCATGCCCACGGCGGCGGAGATGCCCTGGCCGAGCGAGCCGGTGGACATGTCGACGCCCGGGGTGTCGTTCATGTTGGGATGACCCTGCAGGTGGCTGCCGATATGGCGCAGCGTCTCGAGATCCTCCTTGGGAAAGAACCCACGCTCGGCGAGCACGGCGTACAGGCCCGGAGCGCAATGGCCCTTGGAGAGCACAAAGCGATCGCGGTCGGCCTTGCGGGGATCGGCCGGGTCGACGTTCATTTCCTCAAAGTACAGATAGGTCATGATGTCGGCAGCGCCGAGCGAACCGCCCGGATGGCCGGACTTGGCAGCGTGCACGCCGGTGACGATGCCCTTCCTTACCTCGTTGGCAACCTTTTTGAGCTCTTCGTCGCTCATTGTGCCTTCCTTTCATCCTCTTTAGACAAGATGCGCACGGCACGGAAAGGTAGTCCCAACACAGCCGCAATGCACGTACGTCATTCATTATGCTGGAAACTGATGGCTTTACCAGAGTTTTTATCATTATTTGAACAATTTAGCAGGCAGAACCGCTGATGAAACGGTTTATCAATGTGAACGTCTTTTGGATGGAACGCGATCGACCCTACGCGCTAATGTCCTTGAATCCCTCGCCGAAGGCTTCCGTAACGTCAGCGACCGTCACAATGGCGTGAGGATCGCGCTCGCGCACGATCGTCTTGAGGGTATTGAGCTCTCGACGGCTCACGATGACCATAATCACCGGCTTCTCGGCACCCGAATACATGCCAGTCGCCTTAAACTTGGTACAACCACGACCCAGGCCATACATGATATCGGCAGCGATATCAGGGAACTTGTCCGAGATGATGAGTACCATACGGCGCTTGTTGCCACCATCGACCACGGCATCGATCACGTAGCCGCTAATGACCATCGAAAGGCCTGCATATAGTGCGTTTTCGATTGAAAAGACCGGAGCCGACAGCGCGCATACGGCAACATCGATCGCCATGACGGTCGAGCCCACCGGCAGCGAGGTGTTACGCGAGATGATTTGGCCAATCGTGTCCGAGCCGCCGGTGTTGGCGCCGGCGCGCAACACCATGCCGTAACCGATGCCCGTTATAATGCCGCCCCACATGGCAGGGAGCATCAGGTCCGCATCCGCCAGAGGTGCTACAAACGGGGCGAACAGATCGGTAAAGAAGCCCAGCAGCACAAAGCCCGTCGCGGTCTGCACCACGTAGAACATGCCACCTTCGCGCATAACGACCAGCAACAGCAAGGCGTTCATCACGATCGTCTGAATACCAACGGGAAGCGATAGGCCACGCGATGCGCCGACCGCCTGGATAATGGTGGCAAGGCCCGTAACGCCACCGGCAGCAAGGCCGTTGGGAATCAAAAACAGGTCGGTCGCAATAGCGGCCAGAGCGCACCCCAACATAATCTGGGGCAGGTCGTGAAAGAAGTTCATCGATAGAATGCGCTTGATGTCCAGACGATATGCCATGCTGCCTCCCTCAAAAAAGCGCACCCAAACGGATGCGCTTCGAACTTCTTGCTGTATTCGATTCTACCGATTCGCCGGACAAAAACCACCCCTGCGCAGGGTTTGCTCTGGATACAAAACCACCCTGCTGGGAGGGTTTTAATCCATCTCCACATAAACCGGGCGGTTTATGCAGACGGGGTCTCCGCGTCGGCGTTGCCGGTGGCCCAGCGATGGTAGCCAATAACAAACGGGTCCAGGTCGCCATCGTCAAGAACGGCCTCGACATTGCTGGTCTCCACGCCCGTGCGTAGGTCCTTGACCATCTGGTACGGGTAGAGCACGTAGCTGCGAATCTGGTTGCCAAAACCAATCGTGGTCTTGGGTCCGCGGATCTCATCCAGGGCCTCGGCGCGCTTCTCGAGCTCAATCTCGTACAGGCGGGCCTTGAGGATCTGCATGCACGCGGCCTTGTTCTGAATCTGGCTGCGCTCGTTTTGACAGGTAACCACAATGCCGCTGGGGAAATGCGTCACGCGCACGGCGGAGTCGGTGGTGTTGACGCCCTGACCGCCCGGGCCGCTCGCGTGGTACACGTCCACGCGGATGTCATCGGGGCTGATCTCGATGTCGATATCATCGGGTAGCACGGGGATGACCTCGACGCCGGCAAACGTGGTCTGGCGGCGCTTCTTATCGTCGGTGGGGCTAATGCGAACCAAGCGGTGGACGCCGGCCTCGGCGCGCAGCATGCCAAATGCGTCCTTGCCCTCGACGGTAAAGGTCGCGCGGTCGATGCCGATGACCTCGGCTGCGGGACAGTCGTTGATGGTGACCTTCCAGCCGCGACGCTGGCAGTACTTCATGTACATCTTAAAGAGCATGAAGGTCCAGTCCTGGGCCTCCAGACCACCCTGTCCGGGCTTGATAGTCACAATGGCATCGCCGTGATCGAACTCACCGGTAAACCAGCTCGAAAGCTCAAGCTCATCGATGGCACGGGCCAGGCGCTCAGCCGTGGCTGTAGCCTCCTCGCGAAGGGCGACGGCGTCGGGGTCATCCCCCATCTCCTCGGCAAGCTCCAGCGCGGCGCGGGCATCGGAAAGCTCGCCGCGCGCGGTGTCCATGGCAGCGATATCTTCCTTGGTGCGCGCGATCTCCTCCATAGTGGCACGGGCAGCGTCGGCGTCATCCCAAAAGCCGGGGGCCACGCTTTTAGCCTCGAGCTCGGTCACGCGCGTGCGCTTTTCGTCCAAATGGAGATACGACTCGACCTCGCCGAGCCGGTCCGCGAACGCGTCCAGCTCGGCGGGCGTCACCTCTAAAGCCTCAGCCATTAACGATTCCTGCCGTGGCAGTACTTAAACTTCTTGCCGCTACCGCAGGGGCACGGGTCGTTGCGGCCCACGTTGACGTACGGATCGTCGCTCTCGGACTTGCGATAGGTGGTCACCTTGCCACCGTTGTTGACGGCAGCCGGTCCGCCTTGGACAGCCGTGCGGGCCTGCACCTGCGCCTGCTTGCGCAGCACCGAGTCGCCGTTGTCACCATCGACCTCGGCAGGACCGGAGAAGCGCGCGCCCTCGAGCGCGGGCTCCTCCTTGTGCTCCACGGCACGCGGGGCAGCCTTGATCTCGATGCGCAGAACCGTGCGCAGGTAATCCTCATACATGGTATCGACGAGTATCTGGAACGCGCCGTAGGCCTCGGTCTTGTACTCGACCAGCGGGTCGCGCTGGCCAAAGCCGCGCAGGCCGATGCCGGTCTTGAGGTAGTCCATCTCCTGCAGGTAGTTCATCCAGCGGGTATCGATGACGCGCAGCATGACCTGGGTGTTGAGCTCGCGCATCAGGTCCTCGCCCAAGCGCTCGGCCTTCATGTTGTAGCACTTCTCTACGTAAGCCAGGACATCGGCAGCCAGGGCCTCATAATCCTCGTCGGGGAACTTCGGCGTATCGATGTGGCCGGTGAGCTCCACAACCCACTTACGCAAACCCTCAAGATCGCGCTCGCCCTCGTGGCTGTCCTTGGTGCAGAACTCCTGCACGCAGCGGTACACGGTATCGTGCATGACCTCGGTGATGTGGTCGGTCAGGTCCTTGCCGTCCAGAATCTTGTTGCGCTCGGCGTAGATGACCTGGCGCTGCTTGTTCATGACGTCGTCGTACTCAAGGACGCTCTTACGCATGGAGAAGTTGATGCTCTCGACCTTGTGCTGGGCGCTCTCGACGGCCTTGGAGATAATCTTATGCTGGATGGGCATGTCGTCGCCCATGTCGGCCGTGACCATCATCTTGGAGACGCGGTCCATCTTGTCGCCGCCGAACAGGCGCATGAGGTCGTCCTCGAGCGACAGGTAGAACTGGGTCTCGCCCGGATCGCCCTGACGACCGGAGCGGCCGCGCAGCTGGTTGTCGATACGGCGGGACTCGTGGCGCTCGGTGCCGATAACGGTCAGGCCACCGGCGGCAAGCACGCGCTCGCGCTCGGCCTTGCAAGTCTCCTTGGCCTCGGCGTTAAACTGCTCGAGCTGCTCGGGCGTCACGTCCTCCATGGTCAGGCCCTCGTACTCCAGGCGCTCGCGCACCAACTCGTCGGGGTTGCCGCCCAGCAGGATGTCGGTACCACGACCGGCCATGTTGGTGGCGATGGTCACGGCGCCGTAGCGTCCGGCCTGGGCCACGATGTGGGCCTCGCGTTCATGGTGCTTGGCGTTGAGGACCTCGTGTGCGATGCCGCGCTTGGTAAGGGCGGCGGACAGCTTCTCGGAGCTCTCGATGGAGACGGTGCCCACCAGGACCGGCTGGCCCTTGGCGTGACGACGCTCGACGTCGTCGGCAACGGCGTTGTACTTGGCCTGAATGGTGCGGTACACCAGGTCCTCGTGGTCCACGCGCTGCACGGGCTTGTTGGAGGGGATGACCTCGACGGGCAGCTTGTAGATCTCGCGGAACTCGGCATCCTCGGTAAGTGCCGTGCCGGTCATGCCGGAGAGCTTGTCGTACAGACGGAAGTAGTTCTGCAGGGTGATGGTTGCCAGCGTCTGGTTCTCCTCGCGCACGAGCACGCCCTCTTTGGCCTCGATGGCCTGATGCAGGCCCTCGGAGTAGCGGCGGCCTTCCATGATACGACCGGTGAACTCATCGACGATCTTAACCTCGCCGTTGGTGACCACGTACTGCTTGTCGCGGTGGAACATGTACTGGGCCTTCAGCGCCTGCTGCAGGTGGTTGACCAGCTGGCCGGAGAGATCGGCATAGATGTCATCGATACCCAGGCGGCGCTCAATCTTCTTAAGGCCGCGCTCGGTGGCGGCAATGGTGTGCTTGGCCTCGTCCATGACATAATCGCCCGTGGGCTCCACGTCCTCGGTGGCGGTGAGCATGTCGTGCGACACGTCCTCGCCGCGCTCAAGGCCACGCACGGCACGCGCGAAGTCCTTGTAGGTGCTGGCGGACTTGGTGCCGGCGCCCGAGATGATCAGCGGGGTACGCGCCTCGTCGATCAGGATGGAGTCAACCTCGTCGACGATGGCGTAGTTGTGGCCGCGCTGCACACGCTGCTCGGGGCGGGTGACCATGTTATCGCGCAGGTAATCGAAACCGAACTCGGAGTTGGTGCCGTACGTGACGTCGGCCTGGTAGGCCGGACGCTTGAGCTCGAGCGGCATGTTGTTCTGGAGCAGACCGACGGTCATGCCCAGGTACTTGTAGATGCGGCCCATCCACTCGGAGTCGCGCTTGGCAAGGTAATCATTGACAGTAACGACGTGCACGCCCTTGCCGGCAATAGCGTTGAGATAGCCGGCCAACGTGGAGACGAGGGTCTTACCTTCGCCGGTCTTCATCTCGGCGATGTGGCCCTCGTGCAGTGCCATGGCGCCAATGAGCTGCACGTCAAAGTGGCGCATACCCATGGTGCGCTTGGAAGCCTCACGCACGGTGGCAAAGGCCTCGGGGAGCATGTCGTCGAGCGACTCACCGTTGGCGTAACGCTCGCGGAACTTATCGGTCTGGCCGCGGAGCTCCTCCTCGGTCATCTTCTCAAACTGGGGCTCAAGACCGTTGATCTGGTCGACGATCTTGTAGTAGCGCTTAAGGTCCTTATCGGATCCAAAGGACAGCAGCTTTGACATGAATCCCATGTGGTTTTCCTTTTTGGCCATCGCCCACGTCGTGCAGTTGCGGGCGAGTTAAACACAGATGATTGTACTTTAGCCAAACAAGGCGCGGCCTATACGGTCGACCTCGACCGCCACGTAATAACTACGACCAACCTGCCACAATGGGACAGGTTAATTTTGGCAGGTTTTATCTGGGCAAACGCCGCCTCTCTGCCATTTGGTGCAATGGGGGCAGGTTGGTTTGCACCAATAAAAAGAAAAGGGCCGCGCACCCAAACGGATGCACGGCCCTTATGCCATGAATGCGAGTGATTCCGCGGCGAGCTATTTACTCAGCAGCCTCGGTGGTCTCGGCCTCGGCAGCGGCCTCCTCGACGGGAGCCTCTGCGGGAGCCTCGGCGGCCTGCTTGGCAGCCTCCTCGGCAAACTTAGCAGCACGCTTAGCCTTCTCGGCAGCCTTAGCCTCAGCGGCGGCCTTGCGAGCGGCCTCGGCCTCAGCAGCCTTGGCGGCCTTGGCAGCCTTGGCCTCCTCGGCCTTCTTGAGCTGGGCGGCAGCGGCGCCACCGAACTTGTCGGCGAAGCGCTGGACGCGTCCACCGGTGTCGACGAACTTCTGCTGGCCGGTGTAGAACGGGTGGCACTCGTTGCAAAGCTCGACCTTCATCTCGGACACGGTAGCGTGCGTCTTGAAGGTGTTGCCGCAGGAGCACGTCACCGTGCACTCGACATACTGGGGATGGATACCCTGCTTCATGGTAGGACTCCTTATTGGTCAGGCGCTGGTTACCGATCAGCGCATAAGGCGTCTTGGTTTCCGACCAAGACAACAAACTCGGCTATGATACCACGGCGCCGCGTGTCCCACAAAAGGTTCACGGTCTTTTCGGAACGACACGAATCTGACCCATCGAAACACATCTCCACCGTTCCTTCAACTGGGAAAATGCCGTCCCCGGGGCCTGAGAAGGGCCCCGGGGACGTTCGACTGACTGCGGGAACGGCCTTTCCGCTCAATGTGTTCGGCTGAGATCGGAAATCAACCAAACTGAACTAGGTTCAGTTGACATGGTTAAAAACGAGGGGCGACGCTTTTGCGTCACCCCTCGTCCCGGCCGGGTTGCTTTAGTTGTACACACGGTAGTTACACTTGAACTGGGTTATGTGTCCATAGTTGGGGCCGTACCAACCCGATGTATAGCTGATTGCCTCTGCGCCTAGATATTCGTATCTCTTGTTGTAGCGAAGCTGACGGTAGGTCGTGTCGTACTCTGCTACGTAAAACGCGTCTCCAGAGAAGGCTTTGTACCGGTCCTTAACCGTCGAAGCCATGTACGCGGGTTCGACATCGCCTTTCTCC
>NZ_JAWHPN010000015.1:0-62082 GCF_032584215.1 Collinsella aerofaciens
ACGGCGTGCGCCCCAAGCTCTACGGCCGCGGCGAGAACGTGCGCGACTGGATCCACACCGAGGACCACTCCTCGGCCGTCTGGGACATCCTCACCAAGGGCCGCACGGGGGAGACCTACCTCATCGGCGCCGACGGCGAGAGGAACAACATCACCGTCCTGCGCATGATTCTCGAGGCCATGGGGCGCGACCCCGAGGACTTCGACTGGGTCGCCGACCGCCCCGGCCACGACCGCCGCTACGCCATCGACTCCACCAAGCTCCAGCGCGAGCTGGGCTGGAGGCCGGCGCACACCGACTTCGCCGAGGGCCTGAAGCAGACGATCGACTGGTACGTGGAGAACGAGTCCTGGTGGCGCCCGGCCAAGGAGGCCACCGAGGCGCGCTACCGCGCGCAGGGGCAGTAGGCCGAACCCCGGCGAACCGCACCGCGGGGCGCCCGCGCGGGGCCGCAGGGCATGGGGATGATCCTGCGTCCCCGCGCGGGCGCCCCCGGTTATATAACCTCTTCGATAGGAGCTTTTCCCACATGGCAGACATTGCATTCGAGAAGGACCTCTCCGTCGCCGAGACCGGCATCGAGGGCCTCAAGGTCGTCGACCTCGCCGTCCACGGCGACTCGCGCGGCTGGTTCAAGGAGAACTGGCAGCGCGCCAAGATGTGCGCCCTGGGCATCCCCGACTTCCGGATCGTCCAGAACAACATCTCCTACAACGACAGCCGCGGCGTCACCCGCGGCATCCACGCCGAGCCCTGGGACAAGTTCATCTCCGTGGCCCGCGGCTCGGTCTTCGGCGCATGGGTGGACCTGCGCGAGGGTAGCGCCACCTACGGGAAGGTGTTCACCTGCACGCTCGACCCGTCCAGGGCCATCTACGTCCCGCGCGGCGTGGGCAACTCCTTCCAGGCCCTGGAGGACGGCACCGCCTACACCTACCTGGTGGACGCCCACTGGTCCCTCGAGCTCAAGAGGACCTACACCTTCGTGAACCTCGCCGACCCCGAGCTCGCCATCGAGTGGCCGATCCCGCTCGATGAGGCCACTGTATCCGAGGCGGACCTGAACCACCCGATGCTCAAGGACGTCGTCCCGATGGCGCCCAAGAGGACGCTCGTCACCGGCTGCAACGGCCAGCTGGGCCATGCGGTCCGCGCGCTCGCCGAGGAGCGCGGCGTCGCCAAGGACTTCGACTTCTGCGACATCGACACCTTCGACATGTCAGACCCGGACGCCTACACACAGTACGACTGGTCGCTCTACGGCACCGTGATCAACTGCGGCGCCTACACGGCGGTCGACAGGGCGGAGACCCCCGAGGGCCGCGCCACCGCCTGGAAGGCCAACGCGACCGGGCCGGCGCTTCTCGCCCGCACCTGCGCCGGGCACG
Source organism: Collinsella aerofaciens (assembly GCF_032584215.1). Lineage (GTDB taxonomy): Bacteria > Actinomycetota > Coriobacteriia > Coriobacteriales > Coriobacteriaceae > Collinsella. Next base: position 1,389 of record NZ_JAWHPN010000015.1, read on the forward strand.
GCATCACCCTGGTCCACGCGTCCTCCGACTACGTCTTCGACGGCACCGCGGAGGTGCACGACGAGGACGAGCCCCTCAGCCCGCTTTCCGTCTACGGCCAGACCAAGGCCGCCGGCGACATCGCCGTGGCCGGCTGCCCGCGCCACTACATCATGCGCAGCTCCTGGGTCATCGGCGAGGGGCACAACTTCGTCAAGACCATGAGGGCGCTCTCCGACCGCGTCGCCGACCCGGAGGACAAGTTGGAGCAGGTCACCGTCGTGGACGACCAGCTGGGACGCCTGACCTTCACGCGCGACATGGCGCAGGCAATCTTCCACGTGCTGGGGAGCCGCCCCCCCTACGGCACCTACGACTGCACCGGTTCCGGCGCCGTCAAGTCCTGGGCCGACATCGCCCGCGCCGTTTTCGAGGCCGCCAACGGCAACGGCGACAGGGTCGTGCCGGTATCGACCGCCGACTACTACGCGAGCGCCGCCGGCCCCGTCGCCCCGCGCCCGGTCCACTCCGCGCTCGACCTCTCCAAGCTGGAGTCCGCCGGCTTCCACATGCCCGACTGGGAGGAAGAGCTGGGGGAGTACCTCAAGACGCTCTAGCCGCTATTAACTTTTCGAGAGCAAAAGCCGCCGCTTGTTAACGGTGGCTTTTCTTGTTGGTGGCTATCTGCGCAGTGGTGCCAATAGTATTTTGCGGAAGATCTACCTCTCGCTTGGCTTGGAAGTAGGGCGGCCGGGCTGGTCATCGTAGGCGTATTTGCTGTACACGTTTACCTCCCACTGCTTTTTTTCGACCTTTGCCACGGAATCGAGGATGAATCCGGTCGCAAGGCTTAGGCCGCACAGGAACATAAACGAGGCGGCGAGCACGGCGGTGGGGAAGCGCGGAACGAGGCCGGTCTGGAAATACTCGACAACGATGGGCATGCCCAGGGCGAGACCAGTCACCGCAAACAGAAGCGCGACGAGGCTGAAGAACTTCAGCGGGCGGTAGTCCTTGAACAGCGTGCCGATCATCGCAACGACTTTAATGCCGTCGCTCACGGTATTGAGCTTGGACTCGGAACCTTCCGGACGGTCGCGGTACTCGATGGGCACATCTTTGATGCGCCAGCGGTGGTCGACGGCGTGGATCGAGAGCTCGGTTTCGATCTGGAAGCCCTCGGAAAGCACAGGGAAGGTTTTAACGAACGGGCGGCTCATGGCACGGTAGCCGGTCATGACGTCATCGAAGCTGTAGCCATAGATCCACTTGATCATGGCGCGGACCAGATTGTTGCCAAAGCCGTGGAAGGCACGCTTGTTCTCCTCGGCATAGGTGCCGTTGGAAAGGCGGTCGCCTACGGTCATATCGGCCGTGCCGTTGAGGATAGGCTCGCAGAGGGCTTTGGCCGCCTCGGCGGGGTAGGTGTCGTCTCCGTCGACCATCAGGTAGCAATCGGCGTCGATGTCGCGAAACATCTGGCGGCACACGTTGCCCTTTCCCTGACGGGGCTCAAAGCGCACCGTGGCTCCGTGTTCGGTGGCGATGCGTGAAGTATCGTCTGACGAGTTATTGTCATAGACATAGACCGTAGCCTGCGGAAGCTCGCGGTGAAAGTCGTCGACGACCTTACCGATTGTGAGCGCTTCGTTGTAGCAGGGGATGATGACGGCGATGGATTCAGAATTCACTCAATGCTCCTTACACATTCAATCCTTGAAAGTATAGCCGTTTGGACTTGTCATCCTTAGATGTGGGTTAGTTCTCCAGTTTTGTTGCGCGAATCGTTTGCGGGGCCGTCGGGTCTATACTGTTCGTTTGTCAACGATTACGAGTAAAGGAGTTGCATCCGTGTCGGATCAGACAAAGCAACAAGAAACTCGCAGTCTGCCTGCGACGTTTGCTAAGAACGAATTTGAGAAGGACGCGTTTATCCTTCGTCAGCTGGTTACCAAGGATTTTAAGATCAAGTATCGCCGTAGCGTTCTGGGCGTCGCATGGTCGGTGCTCAATCCGTTGCTGATGATGATTGTCATGGCCATCGTGTTCTCGACGATTTTTGCCCAGGGCCGCAATGGCTCGATTACGCCCGAGATGTACCCGCTGTATTTGATCGTGGGTAACGTCACCTTTGCCGTCATGTCCGAGTCTACGAACCAGGCTCTGACGTCGATCGTGGGTGCTGCCCCGCTGCTCAAGAAGGTTAAGGTGCACCGCTGGGTCTTCCCGGTGCAGAAGGTGCTCTTCTCGCTGGTTAACTTTGCCTTCTCTCTGGTCGCCGTAGCTATTGTTATGCTGTGGTTCCGTGTTATGCCTTCTTGGCACCTTATTCTGCTGCCTGTCTGCCTACTGCTGCTTATGTGCTTCTGCATGGGCCTGGGCATGATGCTCTCCGCCCTCACGGTTTTCTTCCGCGATGTCATGCATCTGTGGAGCGTCGTCATTACGGCTTGGACCTACATTACGCCCATCTTCTGGACGACCGACTTCGTTGCGCAAATGCCGCATCTCGTGCGCATTCTGGTCTATGCGAACCCCATGTATAACTACCTGCAGTTTATGCGTGATATCTTCCTGTTCCAGACTACGCCCTCGCTTATGACGTTTGGTATGTGCGTCGCTTGGGCGGTTCTTGCGCTTGTTATTGGCTACACCGTGTTCCATAAGTCCGAGCGCAAGTTCATCCTCTACATCTAAGGAGTGCTGTGATGACTGAATCTGTTGTTGATTACAGCGAGCAGCCTCTGGCTGTCGAGGTCGACGACGTCACCATGATCTTTAACATGGCGTCCGAGTCGCTGACCAACCTCAAGGAGTACTTCATCAAGCTTGCCAAGCACGAGCTGTTCTTTGAGGAGTTTAGGGCGCTTAAGCACATCTCGTTCGATATTCATCGCGGCGAGGTCGTGGGTCTGGTCGGCACCAATGGCTCCGGCAAGTCTACGATGCTCAAGATTATCGCTGGCGTGCTTGAGCCTAGCGAGGGCAGCGTTAAGGTGCACGGCAATATCGCACCGTTGATTGAGCTTGGTGCCGGCTTTGACCCCGAGCTGACTGCCCGTGAGAACATATATCTGAACGGCGCCCTGCTTGGCTATACCAAGGAGTTCATCGACGCCAACTTTGACGGCATTATCGAGTTCGCTGAGCTGCAGAACTTTGTCGATATGCCGCTTAAGAACTTCTCCTCGGGCATGGTGGCGCGTATCGCCTTTGCAATCGCGACGATTACCGAGCCCGATATTCTGATCGTTGACGAGACGCTGTCCGTCGGTGATGTGTTCTTCCAGCAGAAGTGCGAGGCCCGCATCCAGCACTTTATCCAGAGCGGCGACGTGACGGTTCTGTTCGTTTCGCACTCTATGGAGCAGGTTGAGCGCATCTGCCAACGTGCCGTTTGGATTGAGAAGGGTGACCTTCGCATGGACGGCCCGGTCGATGAGGTCTGCAAGGCGTACCGCGAGCAGTTCAACTAGGTTATAATAACTTGCGCTTGACAGGCTTGCGCTTGCTTGGGCGTGCGGCTATTTGCTCCATTAGCTCAGTTGGATAGAGCAGGGGACTTCTAATCCCAAGGTCGACGGTTCGAATCCGCCATGGAGCACCATCGTTTATTAAGCCCAGACCGCTTGGTGGTCTGGGCTTTTTTCATCTTGTGTGCTGCTGGAGCCGAGCGCGAGCAAGCCGCTGCTGTTTGTTGGGGTTGGCATTTTACTTTTCGAGATGCTCCCTCAGCAGCTCCAGCGCGTGGGCGTAGCCCTGGAGGCCTTCGCCGGTGATGGTGGCGAAGCAGGCCAGACGGGCGTAGCTCACCTGGCGGAAGTCTTCGCGGGTCTCGACGGCGCTAATGTGGACCTCCACAGCCGGGATGGCGACGGCTTTGAGGGCATCCAAGATGGCCACGCTTGTGTGCGTGTAGGCGGCCGGGTTGATGACGATGCCGTCGACCTTGCCGTAGGCCTCCTGGATCTTGTCGACGATGCTGCCCTCGTGGTTAGACTGGAAGACCTCGACCTCGTCGAAGCCCTGTGCGGCGCCCGCTTCCTGGCAGATCTGGACCAGGCGGCCGTAGTTGTCGCTGCCATAGATGCCCGGCTCGCGAATGCCGAGCATGTTGAGGTTGGGTCCGTTGATGACGAGTGCTTTCATGGTTGCTTCCTTTGCGATTGGAAAACCACCACAAAGGTGCCTGTCCCCTTTGTGGTGGTTTTGGTTAGAGAGCGGGTGGGAGGGTGTCGAGGAGGGCATGGGCGGTGTTGGCGGCGCAGTCGCGTGAGTCGATGATGTAGTCGGCCCAGGCGCGGTAGCGCGGCATACGCTGCTCGGCCAGCTTGTCGATACCGTCGCGGGCGGTGATGGGGCGTCCCTTGTGGGCGAGCTCGTCGAGTTTGCGGTTGAGCATCACAATTTGGCTGTTCTGGTGCAACAGCGGATAGTTCTCGTCACGCGTGACCACGCCGCCGCCGGTGGAGAGCACCAGGCCGCTGCGCTTGGAGATGTCGGACAGCGCCGCCGTCTCCTGCTCGCGGAAGGCCGCCTCGCCGCGCTCGACGATATAGTCGGCACAGGGCATGCCCAGACGCTTCTCAAGCGCGGCGTCCAGGTCGATGTGCTCGCGACCCGTGAGCAGGGCAATCTGCTCACCCACGCGGGTTTTGCCCGAGCCCGGCATGCCAATCAGGGCGATGTTCTGCTCGCGGCGGGACAGACGCTCTGTTACATCTAAGATGCGCGTGCGCGGGGTGACTTGGCCGGTATAGCGCTCGACGGCCTGTGCCGCTTGGGCCACCAGCATGAGCAAGCCGCCGATGCAGGGGATGCCGCGACGCTCGGCCTCGAGCATGAGTCCCGTGCGGGCGGGGTTGTAGACAATGTCGATAACGCCTTCGAGTGCATCGAGCCCTTCGAGCGTGCAAGGCGCGTCGGGGCAGTGGGGGAACATGCCGGCAGGCGTGCAGTTGACGAGCAGGGCGGCGTCGGACTGCTGCGCGATGTTGCCGTAGTTGACCTCGCTCGTGCGACCCACGGGTACGACGATGGCGCCCAAGTCTCCTAGCACCAAACTTGCCGTGGTGCCGGCACCGCCGATGGCGCCGAGCACGAGGGCCTTCTTACCGGCAACCTCAACGCCCAGCTCCTCGACCAGGCACTGAAAACCAAAGTAGTCGGTGTTGTCGCCGCGCAGGCGGCCGTCGGGCAGGCGCGTGATGGTGTTGACGTTGCCCATGCGCTCGGCGAGCGGGCTCAGCTCGTCCAGATATTCCATGACGGCGCGTTTGTAGGGGATGGTCACGTTGGTGCCTTCCCATTCTTTACCCGTCATAAAGGCCGCGAGGTCCTCGGGCTCGCGCTCAAATCGCACGTAATCGAGCCCAGCGAGCTCTTTGTAGATGGTCGGGGTGTAGCTGTGGCCCAGCACGCGGCCCAGCACACCGTAGGGGCGGGTTGCGGCGGTATCGGTCATCTAGAGCACCTCCGTGTAGCTGCCAAAGTAGGTGAAGCTCTCGCACACGTCGTCGATGGAATCGAGCAGGTCGTCGAGGCCCTTGCTGCCAAAGGGGCAGTCCAGATCAAAGTAGAACATAAACTCAAAGTCGCGGCCGGGGATGGGGCGGCTCTCGAGCTTGATGAGGTTGATGTTGAGTGCGTAGAAGCGCTCGAGCACGCGATAGAGGGCGCCCGGCTCGTTGGCCGTGGTGATCATGAGCGAGGTGCGATTAGCGCCGGGGTAGACGCGCGGCTCGCGGCTGATGACGACAAAGCGCGTGTAGTTGTTGTCCGAGTCTTGGATATTGGGCTCCAGCACCTCGAGGCCATACAGCGTGGCACAGCTGCGCGAGGCGATGGCGGCGACGTCGGTGCGCTCGGAGTTGGCGACCATCTCGGCCGACATGGCCGTGTTGGGGTACTTGGTGGCGTGCAGGCCGTGGGACTCGATAAAGCCGGCACACTGGGCAATGGCTTGGCCGTGGCTGTAGACCTCGCGCACGTCCGCGAGCTTGGTGCCGGGCTTGACGAGCAAGTTGTGGTCGATCTTGAGGCGAAGCGAGCGCACGATGTGAAAGTCGAACTGGGCGAGCAGGTCGTAGACGGCGTTGACCGATCCGGCGGTGGAGTTCTCGATGGGCAGCACGCCAAACTCGCAGAACCCGTCGCGCACGGCTCGCATGACGCCCTCAAAGGTCTCAAAGAACGCGATGTCGGGCACGTCGAAGAGTTTGCACGCGGCGATCTGGCTATAGGCACCTTCCACGCCCTGGCAGGCAACGGTGGCCGTTTGAGGGAAGGGCGTGTCAAAGGCTGCAGCCGTGGCGTGGGCCTTTTGCGAGATGGTGATGCCCTTGAGCTCGTTGATGTAGCGCTGCTGCTCGGCCTTGCTCATGCTCATGAGGAGACGGAACAGGGCGATGGTCTGTGCCTCGTAGCGCTCGGGCGCGCGGCTGGCGAGGTTGTTGAGCTTGGAGCGCTCGCGGGCGGGGTCGAAGACGGCCTTGCCCATCTCGATTTTTGACTTGGCGACCTCGGTGGCAATATCCATACGCTCGACAAAGCTGTTGAGGAGCGTGGTGTCGATGCCATCGATGGTCTGGCGAATATCGGCAAGGTCCATGGAGGCCCCTTTCACGTAATGACAGAGTTGATGGGCAACTCAGGTGAGTCGGGTTAGAACTGGCCTGCGTCCTCTAGGAGGGCGTCCCAAATCGCGAGGGCAGCTGCTGCTTCGGCTACGGGGACGGCTCGGGGGACGATACAGGGATCGTGACGGCCGTGGACCGAGAGCTCGGCATTTTCCATGGCGTCCATGTCCACCGTCTGCTGCTCGCGGCCAATTGAGGGCGTCGGCTTTACGGCCATGCGCCACATGACGGGCGCGCCGGTCGAAATACCGCCCAGGATGCCGCCGGCGTTGTTGGACTCAACCTCGATCTCGCCGGTCTCGGCGTCGATGCGATACGGATCGTTGTTCTCGCTGCCGCGCATGGCGGCCACGGCAAAGCCCATGCCAAACTCCACGCCCTTTACGGCGGGAATGCCAAACGCGATTTGCGCGATGCGGTTCTCGATGCCGTCGAACATGGGGTCACCAATGCCCGCGGGAAGCCCATAGATGCCGCACTCCACGATGCCGCCGATGCTGTCGAGTTCATCGCGCGCGGCCAGAATTTCCTCGCGCATGCGACCGGCGGCGGCGGCGTCAATGCAGGGCAGGTCGTTCGTAAGGATCGCCTTGCGGTCGGCCTCGCGATAGACCATGTCGTCCATGGGCAGGTCGGAGATGCCGCCGATCTGCGCGACGTGCGCCATGACCTTGATACCGCGGGCCTCGAGTGCCTGCAGGGCGATGCCGCCGGCGATGCATAAGGGGGCCGTTAGGCGGCCGGAGAAATGCCCGCCGCCGGCGACATCGTGCATGTTGTGGTACTTCACACGCGCCGGGTAATCGGCATGTCCTGGACGGGGCTTGCGGCGCAACTCGGAGTAATCCTTGGAGCGCGTGTTGGTGTTCTCGATAATCGCGGCGATGGGCGCGCCGGTGGTATGTCCATCGACCACACCGGCGATGATGTGAGCGGCGTCGGCCTCGCGGCGTTTGGTCGCGGTCTCGTCGCGACCGGGGGCGCGACGGTCGAGGAAGGCCTGCAGCTTCTCCTGGTCCACGGCGATGCCCGCCGGGATGCCATCGAGCGAGCAGCCGATAGCGGGGGAGTGCGATTGGCCGAAGATGCTTAAGTGCAAGACGTTGCCAAAGGTCGAGGACATGCTATTCCTCCTCGAGTGTGACCTTGCCGCCCAGCAGGCGGTAGTGGTCGAAGAAATCGGGATAGGACTTGTTGACGGCCTCGGCGCCGTGGATCACGACCTCGCCGGTGGCACGGCTCGCGGCGATGGCGGCCATCATGGCGATGCGATGGTCGTTGTGCGAATCGACCTCGCCGCCGGTGAAGGCATCGACACCCTTGATGATGAGGTCGTCACCGGCGATGCGCACCTGCGCTCCCAGCGCGGTGAGCTCGCGGGTGGTGGTGACCAGACGGTCAGATTCCTTGATGCGCAGGCGTGCGCAGTCACGGATGAACGTGCGGCCCTGAGCCAGCGATGCCACGGCCGAGATGACGGGCACCAGGTCCGGAATGTCGTGGGCGCTCATCTCAAAGCCGGCGAGCTTGTCGGACTGCACAGTGGCGGCGTTCGTGGAGCGCACGATGCGGGCGCCAAAGCGCGAAAGCGCGGCGAGCACGTTGCGGTCGCCCTGGGCCGAGCTCAGGGACACACCCTCGACGGTGATGGGGTCGGAGCCGATGGCGCCGGCGCACAGCCAAAAGGCAGCGTTGGACCAGTCGCCCTCGACGGCCACGTTACCGGGCGTGCGGTACGAGCCGCTGCTTACGCGGAAGTTCGTGACCTCGGGCTGGCCGTCTTTGGACGGAATACGTTCGACGTTGACCTCGACGCCAAAGGCCTTCATGGCCTGGATCGTCAGGTTGATGTAGGGGCGGCTCTCGATGAGGCCGGTCACCTGCACGCAGGAGGGCTTGGCCAGCAGCGGGGCTGCCAGCAGCAGGCCCGAGATATACTGCGAGCTCACGTTGCCCGGCAGCACAAAGGTGCCCGGGCGCATGCGGCCGCTTGTCTTGAGCGGAAAATCGCCCAGACCCTGCAGGTCGCAGCCGGCGGCGATAATCTCGTCCGAGAGCGGGGAGAGCGGGCGGGCGCCCAAGCGTCCCTGACCCACAAAAGTCGCTTCGGCGCCCAGCGCGCAGGCGACGGGCAACATAAAGCGGAGTGTGGAGCCGCTCTCGCCGCAGTCAAGCATGCCACCCGCAAGTGCTTTGAGCAGGCCAAACTCAACACTCTTCATGGTGGGGTGGACCTGGAAGCCGTCCTCGACGGTCTCGATGCGAGCACCCAGGGCCGTAAGGCAGCGCACCGTGGCCTCGATGTCGGCGCAGGTGGTGTTGCAGGTAACGTGCGTCTCGCCGTTGGCAAGCGCAGCGCAGATGATGAGGCGATGCGCCATCGACTTGGACGCGATCGCGGGAACGGTGCCCTTGAGCGGGGAGGGGGTGATGCGGGCTAGCATGCGGATGCGTCTCCCTTCTGGCCGAGGCCCTCGGCAATGAGTTCGTGGAAAGTGGAAAGCGGCGTGCGGTCGATGCTGCAGCGGCCAATGCCGTGCGGAATCACCAGGTCGATGGTGTCGCCCGCGCGCTTCTTGTCGTGGAGCGCCTCGGCAAAGACGGCGTCGGCATCTAGATCGCAGCGGGTCTTGAGGCCATGGCGGGCGCAGAGCTCCTCAATACGACCGGGCAGTGCAGCATCGCAAACGCCGTGCAGGGCCGCGGCGCGCGTGATGATGCCCATGCCGATCGACACGCAGTTGCCGTGTCCGAGTTCAAAGTGCTCGCAGGCCTCGACGGCGTGTCCGGCGCTGTGTCCAAAGTTGAGGAGCTTGCGCTGGTTGGTTTCGCGCTCGTCGGCGACGACCACGGCGCGCTTGATGTCGATATTGCGGGCGATGATGAGCGCTACGCGGGCCACATCGCGGTTGAGTAGCTCAAGCGTAAGCGGGGTCTTCTCCAGTTCGGCGAAAAGCTCCGGGTCGGCGATCACGGCGTGTTTCACAATCTCGCCGCAGCCGTCGGCGAACTGCTCGGGCGTGAGGGTGGCCAGGCACCCCACGTCGGCGATAACCACGCTCGGCTGCCAAAAGGCGCCGGCCAAGTTCTTGCCGGCAGCCAGGTCGATGGCGGTCTTGCCGCCCACCGACGAATCCACCATGGCGAGCAGACTCGTCGGGATCTGCACAAACTTGCAGCCGCGCATGTAGGTGGCGGCCACAAAGCCCGCCACGTCGCCCACGACGCCGCCGCCGAGTGCCACGATCACGTCGGAGCGCGAAAGCTCGTGCTCGGCCACAAACTCCAAAATGGCAATATAGGTTTCGGCGCGCTTATGGGCCTCGCCGGCCTCGAAGGTGCAGATGCTCACCTCGTAGCCTGACGCCTCCAGGCTCTGCTTAACGGGCATCTGGTAGAGCGGGCCCACGTTGGTGTCCGTCACGATGACGGCCTTGGTACCGCCGGCAGTGGCGCGCACGAGCGGTCCCGCCTGCTCCAGCAAAAACGTGCCAACATGCACCTGGTAGGGGCGTGCAGTGTCGATATCGATGGTAATCGCCATAAGCTTCGGTCCTTTCGACCTGGCGTGATAGGTGGTCTAGTGGGAGGTCTCGTCGTCGAGCGCGCGCTTAATGCGGTCGCCCTCGGCAAGGAGATTCTCCAGATAGCGCTGGTCGCGGTCCTTGAGCGCACGGCTGTAGGCGCCAAGCGACTCGATTAGATGGTCGATCTCGAAGGCGAGCGCGTCGGCGTCGTCGATCATGAGCTCGGACCACATTTGCGGGTTGAGGTGCGCCACGCGGGTGAGATCGCGGTAGCTACCGGCCGAAAAGCCGTGGTGGACCTGGGCGGTCGGGCTCTTTACGTAGGCGTTGGACACCACGTGCGCAAGCTGGCTCGTGAAGGCGATGACGCGGTCGTGCTCGGCGGCGCTGGTCACGCTGAACTTGCTAAAGCCCAAGGGGCGCACCATCTCGCGCACCTGGCCCAAAAGCTCCAGTTTGAGTGCATCGTCCACCGCGGGCGGCACGAGCACGAGCGGCGCGCCCTGGAACAGGTCGGTGCGGGAGTGCGCATAGCCCGAGTACTGCGTGCCCGCCATGGGGTGCGCGCCCACAAAGTAAAAGCCGTTCTCGCGGGCAAGCTCAAAGGCGCGCTCGCACACGATGCCTTTGACGCCCACCGTGTCGATTACCACGGGGCCCATGATGGCGTCGGTGTCGGTGGCGTCGGCGAGCGCCTGGGCGTGCGCCTCGAGCCACTCGATGCATGCCTCGGGATAGCAGGCCAGGACGATGATGTCGCATTCGCCGAGTGTCTTATCGTTGAGCTCTCCGGCGACAGTGCCCATGCTGGCGGCCGTCATGACATCGTCATCGGGGTCCCAGGCCAGCACGCGGACGCCTGCCTGTGCATAGCCGCGGGCAAAGCTACCGCCGATGAGGCCAAGGCCGACGATGCCGGCGCACTTGGGGCCGCCCTGGTTAACGCGCGCGTTTCTCACCGTACCCATGGGTTACTCCATGGTCTCTTGGCAGACGACCTCGCGGATGGCGCGAATGCGGCGCATGGTGTCGTCGAACTGGTCTGGGGTGAGGGCCTGAGCGCCGTCGGACCAGGCGCGGCTCGGCTCGTCGTGGACCTCGATCTCCAGGCCGTTGGCACCGCAGGCGGTCGCGGCGAGCGCCATGGGCTCGACGTAGCGGGTGTAGCCGGTGGCGTGGCTGGGGTCGGCGACGACGGGCAGGTGCGACAGGTGGTGCAGCACCGGCACGGCGTTAAGGTCGAAGGTGTTGCGGGTGCGGGTCTCGAAGGTGCGGATACCGCGCTCGCACAGGATGACGTTGTCGTTGCCCTCGCTCATGATGTACTCGGCTGCCATAAGCAGCTCGTCGATCGTGCCGGACATGCCGCGCTTGAGCAGAATCGGGGTCTGGGTCTTGCCGACCTCCTTGAGCAGGGGGAAGTTCTGGGCGTTGCGGGCGCCGATCTGCATGACGTCAATCTTCTTGTCAAGGAAGACCTGCACGTCGCGCGGGTCCATGATCTCGGTGACGATCGGCATGTCGAGCTCGGCAGACGCCTCGCACAGCAGGTCGAGGCCGGCGGGGCCCATTCCCTGGTAGGCGTAGGGGGAGGTGCGGGGCTTGTAGGCACCGCCGCGCAGCATCGTGGCACCGGCGGCCTTTACGCGGCGTGCGATGCGAATGAGGTTCTCGCCCTCGACGGAGCAGGGGCCGGCGATGACTTGGAACTGGTCGCCGCCGATCTTGACGCCGTGGCCGCAGTCGATGACGGAGTCCTCGGGGTGGAACTTGCGGTTGGCGCGCTTGAACGGCTCCGAGACGCGCTGCACGCGCTCGACGACATCCATGGACTCGAGCAGGAACGGGTCGATCTTGGTCGTATCGCCCACCAGGCCGATGATCGTCTCGTTCTCGCCGCGCGAGACGTCGGTCTTCAGGCCTTTTTTCTCAATCCAGCTGACGATATGGCCGACGGCCTCGTCGCTGGCGCTCTGCTTTAAAATTGCAATCATGGTGTGCCTCTCACCTCGATGGATAACTTTTGCAAAAACGGCCCGCATCGCGAGCCGTGTATATATGGTGCATGAGAGTTTATACTATCTGACTCGCTTTTGCCTTCTAAAGTGGGCCGTTGCGCCGCGTCTTCCTCGGAATTGCAAAGCTTTTTCTTTTATTTTGATAGCCCGTGGTGCACTTGGGTATAATGCCAAACGTTGGCCCTATTAGCTCAGGGGATTAGAGCGTCTGCCTCCGGAGCAGAAGGCCGTTGGTTCGAATCCAACATGGGGCACCATCGAACGTAAGACCGTCCGAACCTCGCATGGTCCGGGCGGTTTTTCTTATACCGACGCGACGTGATGGGACGTGGTATGGCAGCAACGGATATCGAGCGCGGACTCTCGACCGCCGAGGTCGAGGAGCGCATCGCCGCCGGTAAGATCAACCGCAACATGGAGCTCAAGACCAAGTCGGTCAAAGAGCTCATCATCGAGAACCTCTGCACGCTGTTCAATTTGATCAACGTGATCTTGGCGTTCCTGGTCATTTTGACCGGTTCGTTTAAGAACCTGACGTTCCTGTTTGTGGTGTTCCTCAATACCGCTATTGGCGTCATCCAGTCCATGCGATCCAAGAAGATGGTCGATAAGCTCACGCTGCTGACCTCTAAGAAGGCCATCGCGGTGCGCGACGGTGCCGAGGTGGAGCTCGACTTGGACCAGATCGTGCTCGACGACATCATCCGCCTGGGGCGCGGCGACCAGATTCCCGCTGACGCCGTGGTGGTTTCCGGCGAGGCGCTCGTGAACGAGAGCCTGCTGACGGGCGAGAGCGACCTTATTAAGAAGCAGCCCGGTTCCGAGCTCATGAGCGGCAGCTTTATCGACTCGGGCCTGCTGCGCGCCCGCGTGATCCATGTCGGCGCCGACAACTACGTGGCCAAAATTAATAACGAGGCCAAGTACGTCAAAAAGGTCAATTCCGAGATCATGAACGCGCTGAACGCCATCGTGTGCTTTGCGAGCATCATCATGATCCCGCTCGGTTTGGCGTTGTTTGCCTCGAGCGTGAGCGAGCTGTGGGATGCAGCGGGAACCCCGGGCGATAGCGCGCTTTCGTGGTGCTTCTCCGAGCTGTTGGCTGGTCATGTGCCTTCGTCGGCGCTGCTGTCCACGGTGGGCGCCCTGCTGGGCATGATCCCGCAAGGCCTGGTGCTGCTGACCTCGTCGGTGCTCGCCATCGCCACGGTGCGCCTGGCCCGCCGCAAGGTGCTGGCGCAGCAGCTCTACTGCATCGAGACGCTCGCTCGCGTCGATGTACTGTGCCTGGACAAGACGGGCACCATCACGTCGGGCCGCATGGAGGTCGAGGGCACCTACCCGCTGCCTGTTGAGGGTGTTGGCTTTGGCGTGGACTCGGACGAGGCGGCTGTTCCCGTCGATACCACAGTGCTCGATTTTGCGCTGGCTAACGTCGCGCGTGCGACTTCGGCCGATGCCAACGAGACCTGCCAGGCGCTGCTCAACTATTACGCCGATCGCCCGGTCGAGGTGTCTGAGCCGCTGTCGGTCATTCCGTTCTCGTCCTCCAAAAAGTGGAGTGGTGCTTCGTTTGCGCAGGGCTCCTATGTGATGGGTGCGGCGCAGTTTGTGCTCTCTGATCGTGTGTTTTCGCAGGTCGAGAACCGTGTCGCCGAGCTTTCCGATACCTGCCGCGTGCTCGTGGTGGCGCGCGTGGACGGCTTTACGCCCGATGGCGATATGGTGGGCGAGGCCGAGCCCGTGGGCTTTGTGACCATCCGCGACGAGATTCGTACCTCGGCGGCCGAGACCATCGGCTACTTTAACGAGCAGGGCGTGACCCTCAACGTGATCAGTGGCGACGACCCGCGTACGGTGTCGTCGATCGCGCGCGTGGTGGGCGTGCCGGGGGCGGACGCTTATGTGGACGCCACGACGCTCGATACGCCGGCCAAGCTCGATGCCGCAGTGGACCGCTACCATGTCTTTGGTCGTGTGACCCCGCAGCAGAAGCGCGAGCTCGTGCAGGCGCTCAAGCGCCGCGAGCACACCGTGGCCATGACGGGCGACGGCGTCAACGACGTGCTGGCGCTCAAGGAGGCTGACTGCTCCGTAGCCATGGCAGCCGGCTCCGATGCCGCGCGTAACGTAGCCGAGATCGTGCTCGTCCACAACGACTTTGCCTCGATGCCCGCCGTGGTGGCCGAGGGCCGTCGCTCCATCAACAACCTGCAGCGTTCGGCTTCGCTGTTCTTGACCAAGACGCTGTTCTCGATGGGCCTGGCGGCGCTGTGCATCGCGCTGCCGCCGTACCCCTTCGAGCCTATCCAGATGACACTCATCAACTTCTTTTGCATCGGCGCGCCGGGCTTTGTGTTGAGCCTGGAGCCCAACAACGCCCGCGTGAAGGGGTCGTTCTTGACCAACGTACTCAAGCGCGCACTGCCGCCGTCGATTGCGGTCATTTTGGCTGCGGCGCTCGATATCTTTGTGGCGCGCGTGTTTGGCTTTAGCCAGCTCACGCTGTCTACGATGTGCCTGCTTACGTCGTGCGCGTCGAGCGTCAGCCTGATCTGGCGCATCTCGCAGCCTCTCACGCCCTTACGTGTGGTGCTTTTTGTGTTTGTAGTCGCCGGCATCCTGGTGGGCGTTATCGGATTCCCGGAGCTGCTGTCTATTGCCAACCTGTCGATAGGCCAGATGGTTATCTTGGCTGTCATCGTGATCTTTACCTGCTCGGTGTTCTTTAAGCTCGCCACGATGATGGATTCGCTCAAGCCGCGTCGTCGTCATGCCGCAACTGGTTTTGGCCGTGGTGTGCGCGTTCACCTGGGTCGCGGTGGCGGCAAGGTGAGCTCGACGGGTTCGACGGCCGAGCGTTTTGCCAAGCGCGTCGCTGCCGACATGGCGCAGCGCCGCGAAGATCGCACCGCTCGCGAGGCCGAGGCCCGCGCACTTGAGGGCGTGGCCCAGGCCCAGCCCAAGAAAAAGAAGAGTACCGGAGCCAAGCGCTCTCGCGTGACCAAGTCCGCCCAAGGCATCAAAGTCTCGATGCCAAGCAAAAAGATGAAGTAACTACGCGCCCTGCCGATGTTGAATTGGTGCCTTGCTCCTGTGGGGCCGTGGCGATGTTATGCTCTAACCTCGATTGTTTGAATTGCTTCGAAAAGAGGATGCCGTGATTTGCCCGCATTGCCTTAAGACTATCGAGGACGGCGCCTCGTTCTGCCCCTACTGCAACGCCTATGTGGGTCCGGGCGATGGTCCCGAGCACACCGAGTTCGTGTTCTGTGAGGGCTGCGGTGCCCGTCTTTCTCCGCACGATCGTACGTGTCCCAAATGCGGACGCCCCGCTCCGGGTATCCTCTCCGAGGACGCGGCCGCATCCGACCTGGCAGCGGGCCGCACGGCGGGCTTTCCGCGCCTAACGCAAGAGCAGATCGATACCGAGGTGCCGCATGCGCCCGCCTCTGCCGCTGCGGTGCTTTCGGATGCCGCTGATCCTAACGAGACTTGCGTGCTGCCGGCTTTCGATAAGGATTTCGGTATTCCCAAGGTCGATATTCCCACGCCGGTTTCTCTGCATGACGATGCTCAAAAACCCAAGCGCAAGGTGCATCCCGACGAGGACGCCTATCACAAGCACAAGCGTCATATCCCCAAGCCGCTCATCGTCATCGTGGTCCTTGCGGTCGTTTGCGGTGGTGCCTATTGGTTCGTGACGGCCGATCCCATGGGTGTTATGCCCGGCTTCTATGACCAGTTTGGCCAGGCTGCGCAGACGACCTTCCCTACGCGTCAAAAGGGCGAGGCGACTGAGGACGATACCAAGCAAGACGATTCTGCCGAGGTGGTCCAGGAAGAAACCGTGCTCACCGATGATCAGCTCTATACCAGGCTCGACGGTCTGTATCAGACCATCGTGTCCTACGGTGACGAGGACCAGATCGGCGAGGTCATCGATTCTTTTAACAATGGTTATCTTCGAACGCCACTGTCCACCCGTCAGGAGCTGTCGCAGAGTGCCTACGCCCTGCGCGACCAGATCAAAAAGACGCAAGATGAGCTTAACAACCTTAAGTATCAGGACGATACGGTCTATGCGGACGACATCGCCCACTTAAAGCAACTTGCCGAGTGGATGTACGAGCGCGTCGACGTGATCTGCCAGAGCTGGGATATCTCGCTGGCCATTCCCGATGGCGAGTCGATGAGTTCCCACCAGAGCGAGATCCTGGCGCCCATCGCACAGGGCGGCAACAGCGCGCTGAACCAGTACGACGCCAATGTGGGTTCCTGGAAGCCGCAGCAGCGTTCCTAAAATTAGTTCGCCATAGTCGGCATAACCTACGTGCGCAATTGATGTAAGCGCATGCTTATTGCTACAATTCGTACAAATATGCTTTAAACGCACGAGGAAGGAACCACATGTTTGGTTTTAAGAAAGAGCTCTACACGCCCGAGTATCAGCTTGCCGGCGACGAGTGCGCCGTTATCGAGACGTCGAAGGGTACCATCAAGGTCAAGTTTGACGGCGAGGGCGCTCCCATTCATGTCGCGAACTTCTGCGAGCTTTCCACGATGGGTTTCTATGATGGCCTTAAGTTCCATCGCTATGTGCCCGGTTTTGTCATCCAGGGCGGCGACCCCAATACCCGCGACATGTCCGGCGCCGACGTTGCTGCCGGCCTTGAGGGCCCCGACGGCATGCCCGGTACCGGTGGCCCCGGCTACTGCATCAAGGGCGAGTTTGCCACCAATCCGCGCAACAGCCATGTCGATGGTGCCCTTGCCATGGCACGCTCCATGGACCCCGATTCCGCGGGTTCGCAGTTCTACTTCTGCCTGGGCGCCCAGCATAACCTCGATTCCGGTTACACCGTCTTTGGTACCACGGTCGAGGGTCTCGATGTGATTTCGCAGCTGCGTGCCGGCGACGAGATCGTCCATGTCGAGATCGTTCACGAGTAAAGGGGACTTCCTTGAATAGCCAGCTGATCCAACAGGGCCGCGCCGCTTACCGCGCGGGTGATTTTTCCGCTGCAGCCCAGATGCTTGGGGCGGCAAAGACTCCCGATGAGATTATGGGCGAGGCCGATCACCTTCGTGGCAACGCCTTGATGCACCTGGGCATGTATGCCGAGGCCGCCGAGGCCTATGCCGCCGCCCTCAACGACGGCACCTACGGCAAGCGCGGCGCGCTGCTCACCAACCGCGGAAAGGCGCTCGCCGCCGTGGGCGACTACACGACGGCCGCTCAGGCGTTCTCTGCCGCTACGCAGGATGCTTCCTATGTTACGCCGTTCAAGGCCTATCTGGGCCTGGGCAATGCGCTGTTCCAGTCGGGCGACTATGCCAACGCGGGAACCGCCTTCCGTCAGGCCGCCATCGACGGCGCCAATCCGGCTCCTGCCGCCGCACTCGGCGAGCTCGGTCGTTGCTTCATTAAGCTCGGCCGTCCGGCGGATGCCGTGGAGACCTACCGCACGGCTATCGACTTTGCCGGCCCCCGCGACGACACGCGTGCGCTCAACGCCGGCATGGGTCAGGCGCTTTCTGCCGCCGGCCGTCCTTCCGACGCACTCGACGCCTTTAACGCCGCTACTGCCGATGGCATCTACCAGCTCACCTCCGAGCAGGCCGATGAGCTTGCCCGCGTGCACGATTCGCTTGCCGCGCTGTCTGCCCAGACGGCTATGGCCACGGCTCCGGCGCCTGCGATGGACGCTCCTGCCGTTGACCCGCTCGATCCTACGGGCGCGACCGGTCAGTTTATGCCCGATCCCTCGGACACCGGCTTCTTTACGCTGTCCGAGTCCGAGATGGTCCAGCAGGACCGTCAGGACCGTAAGCAGGCCAAGGTCCGTCGTCGCCATCGCCACACGGGTCTCAAAGTCTTCATCGTGCTGCTTCTGCTCATTTTGATCGCCGCGGGCGGTCTGGGCTTTGCCTACACGCGCGGCTTTGGCTTCCCGTCTCAGGAGTCTGTCGTTACCGATCTGTTCCAGGCTGCCGGCGACGGTGACACCGCAAAGGCCGAGTCTTGCCTGGCCTCGAGCCTGTCCGAGGACGTCAAGTCGATGATCATCTCTTCGATTCCGCAGGGTGCCACCGTGTCCGTCGAGGGCATGGATCAGTCCATGACCGAGACGACCGCTAAGGTGAAGGCATCGCTGTCCAAGGGCGGCGAGCAGGAGTACACCGTCAAATTCGTGCGCTCCGACAACCATATCGGCTGGGCCGTTTCCTCGCTCGATATGGATTTCTCGGCTGCTGACAACCAGTAGTGACCTTATGGGATTTAGCTTTGCCCGGCGCTTCACCGCAAGTGAGGTGCCGGGCTTGCGCTAGTATGATGAGCTAGTAGTTTTCCAGCAATCATCCAACACATCAGGAGTTGCGTTGTTTTCTTTGATGGATATGTTCTTCGGTAGCTATGCGGGCGATCTTGCCATCGACCTCGGTACCGCAAATACGCTTGTCTCCGTGCGCGGCAAGGGCATCGTCATTCGCGAGCCCTCCGTCGTCGCCATCGACAAGAACGACGAGCGCATCCTGGCGGTCGGTATCGAGGCAAAGCGCATGCTCGGCCGTACGCCCGGCAACATCGTGGCCGTTCGTCCCCTGAAGGACGGCGTCATCGCCGACTTCGATGTTACCGAAGCCATGCTTCGCTACTTTATCGACAAGGCGTCCGAGAAGCGCTATCCGTGGACCCCGCGTCCGCGCGTTGTCGTCTGCGTTCCCTCCGGTGTCACGTCGGTCGAGAAGCGTGCCGTCTTTGAGGCCACGATCCAGGCCGGCGCCCGCCAGGCCTATCTGATCGAAGAGCCCATGGCCGCCGCTATCGGCGCCGACCTGCCCGTCGAGGAGCCCACCGGCTCCATGGTCATCGACATCGGTGGCGGTACTACCGAGGTCGCCGTTATCGCTATGGGCGGCATCGTCGTCTCGCAGTCCATCCGTATTGCCGGTGACGAGTTCGATCAGGCCATCCTCACGCACGTTCGCGATGCCTACAACCTGGCCATCGGCGAGCGTACGGCAGAGGACATCAAGATCAAGGTCGGTTCCGCCGTGCCGCTCAAGGACGAGCTCGACGTCGAGGTCAACGGCCGTGACGTGATCACGGGCCTGCCCAAGACCGTGCGCATCGAGAGCGAGGAGATCCGTCGCGCGCTCAACAAGCCGCTCGACGAGATGGCCAAGGCCGTTAAGGACGCCCTCGATGCCACGCCGCCCGATCTTGCCTCTGACCTTATGTACTACGGCATTTTGCTGACCGGTGGCGGCGCGCTGCTGCGCGGTCTCGACGTGCGCCTGCGCGATGAGACCGGTGTTTCGGTCAACGTCAGCCCCACGGCGCTCGATAACGTCGTTAACGGCTGTGCCCGCGTGCTCGAGGCCAATGCGTTTGATGGCGGCTTCGTCCAGACCAATGCTTAATTTCCAAAAGGTGGATTCCATTTGGCACGATCTTCGGGTTTCTCCACAAATCTGAATACCAAGCGACAATCAACGGGTATGCGCCCGTTGATTGTTTTCAGCCTGATTTCGGTGTTGCTGCTCACGTTTTACATTCGCGAGGGCGAGGCAGGACCGATTCATGCCGTGCGTTCGGGCGTGACGACGATAACCTCGCCGGTGCGCTTTGTGGGCTCGGCTGTGGCGGCTCCCTTCAATGCGATCGGCAACGTGTTCTCTAACCTTACGGCGTCGCAGGACACGCTCGACGAGCTCAAGAAGCAAAACGAGGAACTGACCTCTAAGGTTGCTGAGCTCTCCGAGGCTCAAAAGACCGCCGAGCGTCTGGAGGGGCTGGTCGGCCTGCAGTCGACCTACAACCTCAAATCGACCGCTGCTCGTATCGTTGGTGCCTCTGGCGATGCCTGGACCTCGACCGTTACCATCGACAAGGGCTCTGCCGACGGCCTTACCATCAACATGCCCGTGACGAGTTCTGCCGGTGTTATCGGCCAGATTATCGAGGTATCGGCCAAAACGTCGACCGTGCGCTTGATTGGCGACGAGAACTCGGGCGTGTCCGCCATGGTGCAGGACACGCGCGCCCAGGGCATGCTGCAGGGTCAGGCTGACGGCACGCTGCGTCTTGAGTACGTGAGCGTTGACTCCGACGTTAAGGTTGGCGATATCATCGTGACCTCGGGCATCGGTGGCGTGTTCCCCAAGGGCCTTCCGCTTGGCACCGTCTCGTCGGTTGAGAAATCGGCAAACGACGTGTACTACACCATTGTGGTGCGCGCCCAGACGACGGCCGAGAACAACGAGGAAGTGCTGGTCATCACCTCGCTGACCGACGAACAGTCGGCCTCGGATGAGGACGTGAGCACGGCCAACAGCACACCGCAGGGAACGTCGCGCGATGCTGCGACCAAGACGAAGGACGAGAGCTCGGATGACAGTTCTGACACGTCCGAGACGACCGATTCCGGCTCGAGCGAATAGGGGGCATGTCCATGGATCTACACGAGCAGGGGATGAGCTCCCGCACGTTTGTGATCGCCGCCATTGTGTGCGTGCTGCTGCAGGCAGGCCTGGCACCGCAGATCTCCATTGCGGGCGGTCGCGTCAACTTCATGATTATCCTGGTGTGCCTAAGCGTGTTCTCGGGCGACCCGACCCGTGCCGTCGTGTGCGGTTTTTGCAGCGGCTTGTTCTATGACCTGTCCGCTGCCGTGCCGGTGGGCGTTATGTCGCTCCTGCTGACCGTGGGTTCTTTTGTCCTGGTGCACAGCGCCGTCGGTCAGACGGGCGGTACCCCGAGTGCGCGCGGCATCACCGTGGGCGCCTTTGCGCTCGTCATTAATGTGATCTACAGCATCATCTTGCTGTTTATGGGTTTGGAGACGAGCTTTGTCGTGGCGATCTTCGGCCATGCGCTGCCGTCCTCGATCCTGACGGGTCTGGTTGCCATTCCGTTTTTGATGTCCGGCGTCGTGCCGCAGTCCGGCTATGGATTCTCCGCACGTGGCGGACGCCAGGCGGGTATGCGCTTTAAGCCCAAGACCCGCAAGCTCAAATAGGGGAGGCCCGTAGATGTCTTCCCAGTTGACGGTTATTATCGCCGGTATCGTGCTGGTTGTGGCCATCGTGGTCGCGCTGGTCATCATGCGTCGCGGCGATTCCCGTTTTACCTACGATACGCAGCATGGAACGGCCCCGCGCGCCACCGAGGGCGAGGGCAATACCGCGGCGACCGCCTTTAAGGGCCGTTTTTCCATCCTCACCACGGGTGTGGGCGCGATGTTTGCGGCGCTTGCCGTCAAGCTGTGGGGCATGCAGATGGTCTCGTCGGACTATTACGAGAAGCAGGCCAATAGTAATCAGACTCGCACCGTTACAACACCCGCTGTGCGCGGTCGCATCCTCGACCGCAATGGCGTGGCGCTTGTCCAGAACCGTCCCTCACTGGCTGTCGTGGCCTACCGCGACCTTGCCGAGGATGAGGTTCTGGTTCGCCATCTTGCCAACGTGCTTGGAATGCCTTACGTGGCGGTCCTTCGCAATATTCAGGACAATACAGAGGGCGCCCAGAGCCTGCATACCATCGCGACGGACGTCCGTCGCTCTACGGTTGCCTATATTCAGGAGCATGCCGGCGAGTTCCCGGGCGTCAAGATTGCCGAGCGTACCGAGCGCCAGTATCCATATGGCGAGACGGCATGTCATATCTTGGGCTATACCGGCACCATTACCTCCGAGCAGCTCGAGGCCCAGAATAAGAAAACCTCTGGCGATGATGATGCTTCTGCTGGCAAGATTACGTACCAGTCGGGCGATATCGTGGGCCAGGCGGGCGTTGAGAGCTACTACGAAAACCTGCTGCAGGGTATTCGTGGCGAGCAGACCGTCAAGGTCGATGCCTCGGGCAATGTGACCGGTCAGGCCGGCGCCGTGCCCGCGAAGGCCGGCTCCGACATTAAGCTCACGCTCGACCTTAAGATCCAGCAGGCCTGCGAGACGGCGCTGGCGAGCGCTATCGAGCTTGCCAAGACCACTGGCTACAGCAATGCCGGCAACGGCGCCGTAGTGTGTCTCGATCCCAACAATGGCGAGATCCTGGGCATGGCGAGCCAGCCCAAGTTCGATCCGTCCGTCTTTATCGGTGGCGTCTCAAATGACGTGTGGACCGAGCTCAATGATGACAAGGGTTCGCACCCGCTGCTCAACCGCGCCATCAGCGGACAGTACATGTCGGCCTCGACCATCAAGCCGCTCTCGGCGCTGGCCGGTCTTGAGTTTGGAACTTACACTTCAACGCAGACAACCAACTGCACGGGCTATTGGACGGGTCTGGGCAAGTCATGGGGCAAGTACTGCTGGCTGCATTCCGGCCACGGCACCATGACGCTGCAGTCGGGTATCGCCAACTCGTGCGACCCCGTCTTCTACGACATGGGCAAGGCGTTCTTCTATGACGAGCAACATCCCGAGGGTCTGCAGGAGGTCTTTCGTCGCTGGGGTCTAGGCAAGACCTGCGGTATCGATCTGCCGAGTGAGGGCGCGGGCCGTATTCCCGATGCCGAGTGGAAAGAGTCGTACTTCACCGACGCATCTGCCGAGGACCGCAAGTGGAATGCCGGCGATATGACCAACATTGCCATCGGTCAGGGCGACATCCTGGTGACGCCCCTGCAGATGGCGTGTGCCTATATGGGTCTTGCCAACGGCGGCAAACAGTACGTACCTCACGTGTTTTTGTCTGCCGTGTCGCGCGATGGCGACGGCGATGCCTATAAGTACAACGGCAAGGGCAAGAAGAAGCGCTTGGTGGCCAAGATCAACAGCGATTCGGATTTGGCTCTAGTTCGCAACGGCATGCACGACGTGATTTACACGGCATCGACGTCCCTGGCGGCGCACTTTGGCACCCTGACGCCGCAGGTATACGGCAAGTCGGGCACGGGCGAGAAAAGTGGCGAGGACGAATACGCGTGGTTCTGCGCCTATGCACCGGCCGATGATCCCAAATATGTCATCGCTACTGTCCTGGAGCAAGGCGGCGGCGGCTCAGATACCGCGATGCATGTCGTGCGCGACGTGCTCGGCGTGATTTATGACGAGCCCGATACCTCTTCGGCCTCGGGCGATTCTTCGGTTCGATAGGAGGTTGCGATGGATTTTTCTCCGGCGGATCTGTTCCGTTCAACCAAGACCGGCTCTCGCAGCAGCCTGGACCGTGTCAACAAGCAACTTTCGGCCTCGCGCGGCACGTTTCGCCAAAAGGTGCATATCGGTGTGCTCGTGGCTACTGTGGCGCTCGTCGCCTACGGTGCCATCATTATCTGGTCGGCTTCGCAGTTTAAGGCCGATGCCTCGTTCTCACGCCATCTGCTGGGAATTGGCATCGGGGCGGTGCTGGCGGTGCTCGTCTGGCGTACCGACCTGCGCGGTATTTCCAATTTCTCGACGGCGTTGCTCGTCATCGACCTGATCGTGATCCTCTCGCCCAAGATTCCGGGTCTGTCCTATACGGGCGGTCTGGGCATGACGGGCTGGATCAAGATTCCCGGTATCGGCTTGACATTCCAGCCGGTTGAGCTTGCCAAGCTCATCACCATCTTCTTTATTGCTACGCTTGGCTCGCAGTATAACGGTCGCATCGATACCGTTCGCGACTACGTCAAGCTCTGCGGCATGCTGTCCATTCCGTTTTTGGCCGTCGTTGCCATGGGCGACCTGGGCTCGGGCCTGGTCGTGCTGGTTTCGGGCGCCATCGTCATTTGTATGAGCGGTGCACGCCGTGAATGGGTGCTGTCGACCCTGGCCCTGCTCGTGGGCCTGGTGGCCCTCGTCCTGGCGCTCGATTCGGTCTTTGATTCGTTGCTCGGCCATGATGTGCTCATCAAGCAGTATCAGATGAACCGTCTGACGGTCTTTATCGACCCCGATAATGCCGATTCGGACGATGCGTACAATCTGCAGCAGTCGTTGATCGCGGTCGGCTCGGGCGGTTTCTTTGGTAAGGGCCTGGGGCATGCGACGCAGTCGGCCGGCGGCTTCCTACCCGAGTTCCATACCGACTTCGTCTTCGCCTTTTTGTCCGAGACCTTTGGCTTCTGCGGCTCCTTTTTGCTGCTGTGCTTGTACGTACTGCTCATCTTCTCGACGATCCGCGTTGCCTTTAAGTGCGAGTCTCTGTTCCTACGCTTATCATGCGTAGGTATCGTCGGCATGTGGGCGTTCCAGACCTTCGAAAACATCGGCATGTGCATCGGCATGATGCCGATTACCGGTATTCCGCTACCGTTTATTAGCTTCGGTTCGTCTTCGATGATGATTCAGCTGCTGACGGTGGGTATCGTACAATCCATATGGCGGCATCGTTCGGGCGCCGCGTAACCGCTGGAGGGGTTTGCTATGAAAATTCCCGTAGATAAGCTGACCCGCGCTTTTAAGATGGGCGCGTCCGTTAAGAAGGATTCCGATACGCCGGTGCGCATCTCGGTCTATCTGGATTCGTCCGCCTCGCGCTTTCTGGCCGAGACGGTGCGTGACGCCTTTGTGCCGCAGACGACCTCGGGCATTGTGCGCGTCGAGCGTCTGGGGGAGGAGCGAATTGCTCCAAAGACCGATACCGATGTGGTGCTGGTGCTCTCGTGTGGTTCCGACCGCTTGGAGAGTGCCGTGCAGGAGCTCGTGATCGCCGGCGCGCCCGTGTGCGTGCTTGCCGAGTCTGCTGTGGAGGTGCCGTTTATCGAGGAGTCTACACCCATGCTCGGCGTGGTAGCGGCAACCGATAAGACGTATCTGCTCGAGACGCTTGCCCGCTGGATTCTCGATCGCACCGACAAGGAAACGGCTTTTGCGGCGAACTTTGCCTTCATGCGCATCGCGGCGGCCAATCGTATCATCACCTCGTGCGCGCTCACCAATATGGCGACCGGTGCGCTGGTGTTTTTGCCGGGCGCCGATTATCCCGTTATGACGCTGGCGCAGGTGGGCATGCTCTTTGAGCTCGCTGCCGTCTTTGGACGCGGCATTAAGCCCGAGCGCGGCTACGAGGTCGCGGGCGTGCTTGCCGGCGGTCTTGTGATCCGCGCGGTCACCCGCGCGCTCGTCAAGCAGACGCCGCATATTGGGTTTGCCGTCAAGGCGCTCACTGCTGCCGCGGGCACCTATGGCATGGGCCGTGCGCTCGTTTCGCTCTACGAGCGCGATGTCGACTACAGCCGTGCCAACGAGGTGGTCACTGCCACGTTCTCCCGCGTTCGCGATCTGGTGACCACGGTCGCGGGCGCTACCCGTCCTATGGCGTCCTATCAGGACGCATCAGATCTCGCTGCTTAGGGGTTTTCCGTTGCGCGTTGCATACCAAGACTGTTTTCATTTAATTGAGCCGTTGCTCGCCAAGGTCGAGAAGCCGAGTCGCTATATCGATCACGAGTGGGGCACGCTTTCCAAGGCCGATGCCGACTACCGTTGCTGCCTGATCTACCCGGATGTGTACGAGGTTGGTCTGCCCAACCAGGGCATCGCCATCCTCTACAACATCCTTAACCAGGCCGAGGGCATCTCCTGCGAACGTGGCTATGTGCCGTGGCCCGATATGGGTGATGCCATGCGCGAGGCAGGCATTCCGCTGCTCTCGCTCGAGGGTGCAGCGCCGGTCGCTTCGTTTGATATCGTCGGTCTGCATGTGCCGCACGAGATGGCGGTGACGAACTTCCTCGAGGCTCTCGACCTCGCTGGCATTCCGCTGTTGGCGACCGACCGAGGTGAAGACGACCCCATTATCATCGCCGGCGGTCCCTCGGTGTACAACCCCGAGCCGTACGCGGCCTTCTTCGATGTTATCCTCATCGGCGAGGGCGAGGAATCGCTGCTCGAGACCTGCCAGTTGCATCGCCGTCTGCGTGACGAAGGAGTCCCGCGCGCGCAGATTGTCGAGCAGCTTGCATCCATTGCCGGCAACTACGTGCCGTCGCTCTATGAGGTTTGTCACGACGAGCCCTGCTCGCCGCATGGCTACACCGTGCCGCGTGAGGGCAAGGATGCGCCTACCGTGGTCTACAAGCGCGTCGTCGAGGATTTCGGCGCCACGAATCCGCTGCCGCAGTCGTGCGTGCCCTATGCGCAGCTGGTCCACGACCGCCTGTCTATCGAGATCCTGCGCGGCTGCGCCCGCGGCTGTCGTTTTTGCCAGGCCGGCATGACGTATCGCCCGGTGCGTGAGCGCTCGGCCGACCAGATCGTCTCGTCGGTGATTCAGGGTCTGGAAAAGACCGGCTATGACGAGGTGTCGCTGACCTCGCTCTCCACGACCGACCACTCCTGCATTCGCGACGTGCTCGGCAGGCTCAACCGTCGCCTGGAGGATACGGGTATTCGCGTGTCTATTCCGTCGCAGCGCCTGGATTCGTTTGGCGTGGATATGGCCGAGTCGGTCGCCGGCGAAAAGAAGGGCGGCCTGACGTTCGCGCCCGAGGCCGGCAGCCAGCGCATGCGCGACATCATTAACAAGAACGTGACCGAGGAGGACCTGGACCGTGCGGCCAAGGCGGCCTTCGAGGCCGGCTGGAACCGCATGAAGCTCTACTTTATGATGGGCCTTCCCGGCGAGCGCGACGAGGACATCGTGGCCATCGCCAATCTGGCCGATCACGTGCTGGAGCTCGGTCGTTCCGTGGTGCCCAAGGCTCGTCGCGGCTCGATCTCGGTGTCGATCTCGGTTTCGGTCTTTATCCCCAAGGCTGCCACGCCGTTCCAGTGGTGCCCGCAGCTCGACTACGACGACGTCAAGCGTCGCCAGAAGTTGCTTATCACGAGCGTTCGCAACCGTGCCGTCCGCGTGCATTACCACGATGCCGAGACCTCGCTCATCGAGGCCGCGCTGTCCCGCGCCGGTCGTGACATGACGCCCGTCATCATCGACGCTTGGCGCTCGGGCTCTCGCTTTGACGCCTGGGTAGAGCATTTCTCGCTCGAGAACTGGAAGGAGGCTGCTGCCAAAAACGGCATTGACCTCAATGAGCTCGTGCACCTGCCCTACGAGTTGGACTGGCGCCTGCCGTGGGAGCATGTGAGCCCCGGCTGCACGCGCGGCTTCCTCGAACGCGAGTACCGTCGCTCGCTCGAGGGCGTCACGACTCCCGACTGCACCCGCACGTCGTGCACCGGCTGCGGAATCTGCCCCACGCTCCACGCCAAGAATGTATTGATGGGTGATCGCGCATGAGTGAGCGCCTGACCGACAACCCCTCGCTCTTTAGGCTTCGTGTTCGCTATGGCAAGCGCGATCGCCTTAAGTACCTGGGCCATCTCGAAGTGATCCATACCATTGAGCGCATCGTGCGCCGTGCGGGACTTCCCTATGCCGTCACGCAGGGCTTCTCTCCGCACATGCGCGTGGGCTTCTCTTCGGCGCTACCGGTTGGTACGTCGTCGACCTGCGAGTGGTATGACCTGTTTATGACCGAGTTCGTGGCGCTCGACGAGGCGTTTGAGCGCCTGTCTGCGGCATCTCCGGCCGATCTGGCGCCCATCGAGGCGGCGTACATCGACGTGCGCACGCCGGCGTTGACGGCGCAGCTCACGCGCCTGTCGTATCGCATCGACCTGCACTTGGATCCCGAGGCGCCCGTAAGCGCCGACGAGGTGCGTCGTGCGATCGACACACTGCGCGCGGACCATGGCATCGACTACGCGCGCGGAAAAAAGAGCAAGCGCTTGGATTTGGATCACACGCTCGTTGGCTATGAGCTCGCGGCGGGGGAGTGTGAGGACCATCTGGTGCTCATGCTCGACACCCATGCCGACAACGAGGGCTCCATGCGTCCGGAGATTTTGCTTTCTGCTGCTGATGTTTTGTTGCAGGGCTTGACCCCGGGCGTCGATGCACCTATTGTTTCCACCGGTATGCAAGACCTCGTGACCATCTGCTCCTACGATGTCGAGCGTCAGAATCAAGCATGCGAGGACGACGAGGGCCGACTCGTCAGCCCCATACCTGTGCGAACTTGTGGATTTGCTCCACATACTCGTTGACGGGGGTATTTTCGCCTGCTACTATATTCGGCTGTTGCACTAACTGATGCATGAAGGGCAAGTAAACATGTACGCAATCGTTAACACGGGCGGCAAGCAGTACAAGGTCGCCACCGACGATGTCATCACCGTCGAGAAGATCGAGGGCAATGAGGGCGACAAGGTCACCCTGCCGGTCATCTTCCTCAACGATGGTAAGAAGATCGTCACCGATCCCGACAAGCTGGCCAAGGCCAAGGTTACCGCTCAGATCGTTGAGCAGTTCAAGGGCGAGAAGCAGCTGGTCTTCAAGTTCCACAAGCGCAAGCGCTATCGTCGTCTGAAGGGTCACCGTCAGCAGCTCACCAAGCTGAAGATCGTGAAGGTTCAGGCTACCTCCCGCGCCAAGAAGGCTGTCAAGGCAGAGGCTGAGGCTGTTGCCGAGGCTCCCGTCGCCGAGTAGATTACACTCGTAACGAAAGAGTAGGTATACACAATGGCACACAAAAAAGGACTTGGTTCCTCCCGTAATGGCCGTGACTCCCGCGGTCAGCGCCTTGGCACGAAGCGCTATGCCGGCCAGACGGTAACCACGGGCACGATTCTCGTCCGTCAGCACGGCACGCACATCCACCCGGGTGAGAACGTTGGCCGTGGTAAGGACGACACGCTGTTCGCGCTGGTCGACGGTACCGTTGAGTTCCACAAGGGTATCAAGCACAGGGTCAGCGTACGCCCGCTCGCGAACGCGTAATTCACTCTTCATAGAGCACATATGTGGGAGGCACTTGAGTTTTAGGATTCAAGGGTCTCCCTCTTTTTTTGTAGGAGGCGATTCTGTTGTCACAGTTCACCGATATCAGCCGCATTAACGTGTGCGGCGGCGACGGCGGAGCCGGATGTATGTCGTTTAGGCGCGAGGCATTTGTCCCCAAGGGCGGCCCCGATGGCGGCGACGGCGGTCGTGGCGGCAATGTCGTCATCCAGGCCGATGCTCAGCTGTCTTCGCTGATCGATTACCGCTTTAAGCATCACTTCCGCGCCGAGCGCGGCACGCACGGGCAGGGCGCCCGTCGTAACGGCAAGAGCGGCGAGGACCTGATTCTCAAGGTCCCTATGGGCACCGTGGTGCGCGAGCTCGACCCCGAGACGCAGACCCCGATGTTCGAGATTGCCGATCTGGTGCACGATGGCGAGCGCGTTGTCGTGGCCCCTGGTGGCGCCGGTGGTCTCGGCAATACGCACTTTGTGACGTCGGTGCGCCGCGCGCCCGCGTTCGCCCAGCTGGGCGAGCCGGCCGAGGAGCACTGGATTGAGCTCGAGATGAAGCTTATGGCCGATGCCGCGCTCGTGGGCTTCCCCTCGGTGGGTAAGTCATCGCTCATCGCGCGCATGAGTGCCGCCCGTCCTAAGATTGCCGACTACCCGTTTACCACGCTCGTGCCGAACCTCGGCATGGTGCGTGCCGGCGAATATTCTTACGTCGTTGCCGACGTCCCCGGTCTCATCGAGGGCGCGAGCGAGGGCAAGGGCTTGGGTCACCAGTTCCTGCGCCACATTGAGCGTACGGCCCTGATCATGCATGTCGTCGACATGACGGGCGGTTTTGAGGATCGCGATCCGGTTGAGGACTATCGCATCATCAACCGCGAGCTCGAGCAGTATGGCGCCGAGCTTTCGGAGCGTCCGCAGATCGTCGTTGCCAACAAGTGCGATGCGCCGGGCACGGCCGACAAGATTGCCGACCTTAAGCGTGCGGCGCTCGACGATGGCCATATGTTCTTTGCCGTGTCTGCTGTTACGGGCGCCGGTCTCAACACGCTGATGCTTGCCGTGGGCGAGCAGGTGGCTAAGCTTCGCGCCGAGCTGGCGGTCTCTGATGAGCCGGTCGATCTGCGCGACGAGGAGTGGGAGCGTCGCCGCCTGCAGCGCGAGAAGCGTTTCCGCATTGTCCAGGAAGAGCCCGGTGCCTTCCGCGTGGTCGGTCGTGCCATCGAGCGCATGGTCATCCAGACCGACTGGGAAAACGAGGAAGCCGTCATTTACCTGCAGCATAAGTTTGCGCGTATGGGTGTTGACGACGCGCTCGAGAAGGCCGGTTGCCGTGCGGGCGACGAGGTCCGCATTTGCCAGCGCGCCTTTGACTTTGAGGGCGCCGAGGACTTCTCGGAGTACGAAGAGCTCGAGGATGCTGGCGAGGACGTTGCCGTCGAGGCCATTGACGTGGCCGATGCTGCGGATGAGGGCGTCGAGGTTGTCGATGCGGCGGATGCCGAGGACGATGCCGAGACCTCGGAGGGCGAGTAAGCCATGTCGCTGCGCGGTGGAATCGGTCTGCCCGAGCTTCCTCTAGAGGACGGGCAGGAGTTTAGGCTCGGCATTATGGGTGGCACCTTTGATCCCATCCATTACGGGCACCTGGTGACCGCTGAGCAGGCGCGTGAGTCCCTCGACTTGGATGCCGTGCTCTTTATGCCGGCGGGCACGCCTGCCTTTAAGCTTGACAAGCCGGTGACGCCTGCCGAGGACCGTTATGCCATGACGGTCCTCGCCACCGCTGCGAACCCGGCCTTTTTGGCGAGTCGGTTCGAGATTGACCGTCCGGGTGTAACCTATACGGCCGATACGCTTCATGCCCTTCGCGACTTTTACCCGCCGCAGGTAAAGCTCTACTTTATTACGGGCGCCGACGCGATTATCGATATTGTTACCTGGCATGATGCCGAACGAATCGCTGAGCTTGCTACCTTTATTGCGGCGACGCGACCGGGCTTTGATATCGATACGGCGCGTGCCCGAATCAAAGAGTCGGGGCTGCCGTTTGACGTGCGCTATATTCAGATTCCGGCGCTGGCGATCAGCTCGACGAACATTCGTAAGCGAGTTGCTCGCGGTATGAGCGTGCGCTATCTTACGAGCGAGTCCGTGCTCGGCTACATTCGCAAACGCAGGCTATATGCCGATTTGGGCCAAGAAGATTTTGAGTGATGGGGGTCTACGTTGTCGGTAGAGGATCAGTTTGAGGGCGATGAGCGCGCGCTGCTCAAGCGCATTCAAGAGCTGCTCGATGTTCGCATGAAGGATAAGCGCAAGCGCTATGTGCATTCGCTGGGTGTTGCCGAGACCGCACTTCATCTGGCCGAGGTCTACGGCGTTGACCGCTTTGATGCCGCTGCCGCCGGCCTGATCCATGACTGGGACAAAGTGCTCTCCGACGACGAGCTGGTCACGCGCGCTCTGCATTACGGCATTAAGATTGCCGGCTCTCCTTCCGCCGCGACGCCGCTTTTGCATGGCCCTGTTGCCGCCTATGAGCTTCCGCAGCTTTTCCCCGAGTTGTCGCCGGCCGTTTTCCAGGCTGTCGACCGTCACACCGTGGGTGCCTGCGACATGACGCCGCTCGATATGGTGGTCTTTGTGGCCGATGCCATCGAGCCCAACCGCCACGGCGACTATGCGCATGCGCTGCGCAAGATGGTGGGGGAGTCGACGCTCGATGAGTTGTTCTTCTCCTGTTTTGCGCAGGGTTTGGTCTATGTGATCCAGTCCGGGCGCTATCTTTATCCCACAGCTATTACGATTTACAACCATTACGCCCAGCTGCGCTAGCTCGGGCTGTCTAGAAAGAGGTATTCCATGGCCGACGAGACCATGACCGACGAGCAGATTCTTGAAGGTGTGGAGCACAAGAGCTTCGTCGCCACGTCCGACCGCACTGCCGCCTCGCTGTCCGCGAGCGGTGTCGCCGCCGAGGATGTCGCCCGCGCCGCCGCGCAGGCCGCCTACGACAAGAAGGGCGAGGACGTTCAGGTGCTCGACCTGACCGAGCTTTCCGACGTATGCGACTACTTTGTGCTTGCCACCGGTACCAACAACCGCCAGGTCGATTCTATCGTCGACGAGATCGAGGAGAAGGTCGCCGAGGCTTGCGGCGAGCACCCGTTCTCCATCGAGGGTCGCGAGCAGAAGACCTGGATGCTCATGGACTATGGTTCGGTTGTCGTCCACGTCTTCACTCCCGAGGCGCGCGACTTCTACCGTCTCGAAAAGCTCTGGGGTGACGCTCCCCAGCTCCCCCTCAACCTCCTCTAGTAGCTCATTTGAGACGGGGTTTAGCTACCCTCACGCATATCGCCGGGCAGGTGCGGTTTTCCGCACCTGCCCGGCTTTCTTTTGCCCAAAGGCGGTTAATCGTTGAAGCGGGATTGGCGGCCGAAGGAAAGGGCGGTGTCGCCGAATTTGTCTCGGACGGCGTCGATGGCGACGGAGAGGTCGCGGCGGTCGCTGGATTGGGCTCCGCGGTCATCGATCTCGCAGAACAGGTCAGTCTGGATGCCGCCTTGGTGGTCGAAGTCGCTCATGCCGATGCCCGCCAAGCGAACATGCATGCCATCCTGCCAGATGTTGTCGAGCAGTTCGAGTGCAACCGCCACGAAGATGTTCTCATCGTCGGTCGGATGAGGCAGCCGGCGCTGTGCCGTACGCCCGCTGCCATACGAATACTTAAGCTTGAGCGTCACCGTGGCACCCGTCAGCCCCTGACGGCGCAGGCGGCGTCCCACTGACTCTCCCAACAGCGCAATCGCCGCCTCAATATCCCCACGCTCAGTTAAATCTTTAGCAAAGGTGCGTTCATTGCTGACCGACTTGACCTCGCGCTCTTCATCGAGGCTCGTGACTTCGGAGATTTCGAGTCCCAGCGCACGCTGGCGCATGCGTTCGCCGTTGACGCCAAAAATAGAGGCCAAGGTGGATTCCGGTGCACGTGATAGCTCGCCGAGGGTGTATATGCGCATGCGGCGCAGTCGCTCCTCGGCCGAGCGCCCGATGCCGCTCATGGCAGATACCGGCAGCGCGGCCAAAAAGCGCTGCTCGGTTCCGGGGCGCACGATGGTCAGCCCAAACGGCTTATCCCGCTCGCTTGCGATCTTTGCGGCCGTCTTGTTGCAGCCCACGCCAATGGAGCACGTCACTCCCAGCGCTGCCACGCGGTCGCTTATACGCCGCGCAACCAGCAGCGGGTCTTCGGGCGCAAAGCGACCCGGTGTGATATCGATAAAGGCTTCGTCGATGGATACGCGCTCAACGCGCGGGGTCTCGTCGGCGAGAATCGCCATGACCTGCGCGCTCACCTCGCGGTAGCGATCAAAGTGCCCGTGTGTCCAAATGGCTTGCGGGCACAAGCGCCGCGCCTCGGCCGAAGCCATGGCAGAGTGCACGCCAAAGCGACGCGCCTCATACGAACACGTGGACACGACGCCACGCGAATCGGCGTCTCCGCCCACGATGAGCGGCTTTCCTCGCCATTCGGGATGATCGAGCATCTCCACGCTCGCAAAAAACGCATCGAGGTCCATCAGACCCACCGCCGGACCCGTCCAGGGAGGCGGCGTGACGCCCATGGCATCCTCATAACCGTATGTATGTTCGCGTCTTTCCATGTCATGAGTATACCGCGCAGCTCATGTGGGGTGCGTGTATGTGCTTGCAAATCCCGAATTCTTGTCTAAGATATGGATTTGCCCTCGACTACACCGAAGAAGTTGGTCTCACGGACTTCACCTGCCCGCGTCGATGGCGTATTATGTTCAACTGTTTGTTTGTAGTTGCAGCCTAAAGCTGCTTGGTTGGAGGAGTTTCCTTTGGCAGTCAAGATTCGCCTTGCTCGTCACGGCGCTAAGAAGCGTCCGTACTACCGTGTCGTCGTCGCCGATTCCCGCGCCCCGCGTGACGGTCGTATCATCGAGGAGGTTGGCCGCTACAACCCGATGACCGCCCCCAAGACCATCAACCTCGACCTCGAGAAGATCGCCGACTGGCAGTCCAAGGGCGCTCAGCTCACCGACGCCGTCGCCGCTCTGGTCAAGGCCGCCAACGAGGGCGAGAAGACCGAGACCGTCGTCAAGAAGTCCAAGAAGCAGCTCGCCAAAGAGGCCGAGGCCGCTAAGGCTGCCGCTGAGGCCGCTGAGGGCGCCGAGGAGTAAATCGTGCCTGAGGTTGACGCTGCACAGCTCGAGGGTGAGGCAATGCTCTCAGATCGCATCGCCGATCTCGTCGAATATCTCGTTGTTCAGATCGTCGACGACCCGGATTCCGTGAGCCTTGAGGTCATCGATGGTGACGACGCCTCTACGATTGAGGTTTCGGTCGCCGAGGATGACGTCGCTAAGGTCATCGGCCGTCGTGGCCGTACCATCAAGGCCATTCGCACGCTCGCCCGTGCACTGGCCGCTCGCCTCGACACTGCTGTCGAGGTAGAGGTTCTGGGCTAGGACCTTGAGGTCCCAGTACAAAAACATCGCCCGTGTGGTCAAGCCGCACGGAAGGAAGGGGGAGGTCCTCGCGCAGCCGCTGCGGGGGCTTCCTTCTGTATTACAGCCGGGTATGCGCGTCGCCCTGACGCCGCCGGCGCTCAAGCGCGACCGCTTTTGCACGGTCGTGTCCGTCACCGATACGGGCGATGGCGATCTGGTCTCGTTTGAGGGCATTAACGACTTGACGGCCGCCGAGGGCATCACGGGATGCTACGTGCTGGCAAATCGTGACGACTTTGAGCTCGATTCGCTCGATGCTGCCTATACCGACCTGATGGGTCGCGAGGTGGTCGACGAGCGCTTCGGTTCGCTCGGCACGATCGTCGAGATCATGTCGACGCCCGCCAACGATGTTTGGGTTGTTGAGGGTGATCGGTACGGCGAGGTACTGATCCCCGTGATCGAGCAGGTCGTGCTCGATCTTCCCGACATAGGAACAATTTCCGTCCACGTTATGGACGGCCTGATCGATATGGACAAGTAGGGAGGACAACATGCTGATCGAGACCCTTTCGGTCTTTCCCGAGATGTTTGAGCCCGTCATGTCCACATCGATCTTGGGCCGCGCCCGCAAGGCCGGCCTTTTTGATTTTAAGGCGTATAACCTGCGCGACTGGACGCACGACCGCCATCGTACCGTCGATGACGAGCCGTACGGCGGCGGGCAGGGCATGCTCATGAAGGTCGAGCCTATCGCAGAGGCCATCGAGGCCATTAGCGCAGAGGGTCCCAAGCCCACGGTTGTGTTCTTCACCCCCTGTGGCGAGCCCTTTACGCAGCATGTGGCCGAGCGCCTGCTCAAAAGTGAGCGCCTGCTGTTTGTGTGCAGTCGCTACGAGGGCGTCGACGAGCGCGCGTATGCGTATGCCGATGAGCGTCTGTCGATCGGCGACTACGTGCTCACGGGCGGCGAGCTTCCCGCTATGGTCGTTGCCGATGCCGTCGTACGCCTGATTCCCGGCGCCCTGGGCGACGAGATGAGCAACGTCGACGAGTCGTTCTCGACCGCCGAGGACGGAGGACTGCTCGAGTACGCGCAGTACACCCGCCCCGCCGAGTTCAACGGCGAGGGCGTGCCGCCGGTGCTTGTGAGCGGCGATCACGCCAAGGTCGATGCCTGGCGTCGCAAGAACGCCATCGAGCGCACCTGCCGCTGGCGTCCCGATCTGATCGAGACAGCGCGGCTCACGCCCGAGGAGCGCGCTTACGCGCAGGAGATTCTTGACGCTTCGTATTCGCAGAGCGAGGAGTGAGTATGGTTCCTACGCAACATTCCGCGTTGAGGGGCGCTTTTGAGTGGATCGCGGTCATCGCGATCGCGCTCGTGGCCACGTTCCTGATCCGTACCTTTGTGGTCGAGCCCTTTGTGGTGCCCACCGGTTCTATGGAGGACACGATCGAGATTGGCGACCAGATCCTGGCGCAAAAGGTGAGCCTCGAGCTCGGTCAGCCCGTCAAGCAGGGCGATATCGTGGTGTTTCACAACCCCGATGGCACCTCCGAGCATGATGTTCTTGTCAAGCGCGTTATTGCCACGGCCGGCCAGACGGTTGACCTGCAGGACGGCAAGGTGGTCGTTGACGGCCAGGCGCTCGACGAGGACTATACGACGGGCATGAGCTGGCCACTTTCGGTCCAAGCGCCCGGCGCTCAGGTAAGCTATCCCTACACCGTTCCCGACGGGTGCGTGTGGGTGATGGGCGACAACCGCGAAAACTCTGCCGACTCACGCTACTTTGGTCCCGTCGATCGCTCTGATTTGATCGCTGTGGCGCTTGTGCGCTACTGGCCGCTCAACCGCATCGGCGCTATCGACTAAAAACCGCTATAGTACAGTACCTAACCGTGTAATCGTTTCGACGAGGGGATATTAGAGGCATGAACGCTTCATCGCTTTCCTTCCAAGACATCATCCTGCGCCTCCAGCAGTACTGGGGCGAGCAGGGCTGCGTCATTATGCAGCCCTATGACTCCGAGGTCGGTGCCGGTACCTTCCATACCGCGACCACGCTGCGCTCGCTCGGTCCCGCCGAGTGGCGCACCTGCTATGCGCAGCCCTGCCGCCGTCCCGCCGACGGCCGCTACGGCGAGAACCCCAACCGCATGCAGCACTACTATCAGTTCCAGGTGCTCATCAAGCCTTCTCCGGTTAACGCCCAGGAGCTCTACCTGGGGTCTCTTGCCGCTATCGGTCTGGACCCCAACGACCATGACGTCCGCTTTGTCGAGGACGACTGGGAGAGCCCGACGCTCGGCGCCTGGGGCCTTGGCTGGGAGGTCTGGCTCAATGGCATGGAGGTCACGCAGTTTACGTACTTCCAGCAGGTGGGAGGCATCGAGGTCGACCCCGTGCCCGTTGAGATTACCTACGGCCTGGAGCGTATCGCCATGTACGCCCAGGGCGTCAACTCGGTCTACGACCTGGTGTGGAGCTACCTGCCCGACGGCACGCCCATGACCTACGGTGACGTGTTCCTCGAGAACGAGCGCGAGTTCAGCGCTTATAACTTTGAGGTCGCCAACGTCGAGATGATGCGTCAGAAGTTTGACGACTACGAGGCCGAGTGCCATTCCTGCCTGGAGCGAAAGCTGCCGCTGCCGGCGTACGACTGTGTCATGAAGTGCAGCCACGCTTTCAACCTGCTCGATGCCCGTGGCGCGCTGTCCGCGGTCGAGCGTGCTAACTACATCCTGCGCGTCCGCGCCGTCGCCAAGGCGTGCTGCGAGGCCTACATGGCCGAGGTCGCCGGAGTCAACGAGAATGCCGACCAGGAAGGCGAGGTGGCGTAAGCCATGGCAGACGCTAAGGATTTCCTGTTTGAGATCGGTACGGAGGAAATGCCCTCTGCACCGCTGAACAATGCCGTCAAGCAGCTTGGCACTATGATCGCCAAGGGTCTCGACGAGGCCGGTCTGGCCCACGGCGAGGTCCGCGTGATCTCGAGTCCGCGTCGCCTGGCTGCACTCGTGGCTAACGTCGCCACCGCGACCGATGAGGTTCACGAGGTCAAGCGTGGCCCCGCAGCCAACATTGCCTTCGATGCTGACGGTAACGCCACCAAGGCTGCCCAGGGCTTTGCCCGCAAGTGCGGTGTG
Organism: Collinsella aerofaciens; assembly: GCF_032584215.1. GTDB lineage: Bacteria > Actinomycetota > Coriobacteriia > Coriobacteriales > Coriobacteriaceae > Collinsella. The sequence continues at coordinate 38,930 of NZ_JAWHPN010000015.1, forward strand.
GTTGCCGAGGACCTGGTCCGTCGCGAGGACACCGACGGTCGCGAGTATGTGTTCGCCGAGAAGAACATTCCTTCCGCCCCGGCCACCCCGATCCTGACGGCCCTGTGCGAGAAGACCATCGCCGGCCTGCAGTGGCCCAACTACCGTAGTCAGCGCTGGGGTCACGAGCATGCGACCTTTGTTCGTCCGGTCCGCTGGATCTGCTGCCTTTTGGGCGAGGATGTTGTGCCCGTATCGTTTGCCGACGTGACGAGCGGCAACACCACGCGCGGTCATCGCGTGCTTGGCCCCGGTGACCATGTGGTCGCCAGCCCCGCCGTCTACGAGCAGGTGCTCGAGGACGCCGGCGTGCTCTCTGCCGAGCGTCGTCGCGAGGCCATCCTTGCCGGTATCGCCGAGGTCGAGGCCGCTCGCCCCGGTTGCCATGTCGACACGCCCAAGAAGGTCTTTGAGGAGGTCATTAACCTCTGCGAGTGGCCGACGGTGCTCGTCGGTACCTTCGACGAGGAGTTCCTCAAGGTCCCGCACGAGATCATCTGCGAGTCCATGCTCACCAACCAGCGCTACTTCCCGATCTATGACGGCGAGGGTAAGCTCACGCGTGAGTTCGTTGTCGTCTCCAACAGCAAGCCCGAGAACGCCGAGCGCGTGATCGACGGCAACGAGCGCGTCGTGCGCGCCCGTCTGGACGACGCCAAGTTCTTCTACGAGGAGGACCTGAAGATCTCCCTCGACGAGTTCCGTGAGCGTCTGGCCAAGGTGGCCTTCCAGGAGAAGCTCGGTAGCGTGCTCGCCAAGTCCGAGCGCATCGAGCAGCTCGCACTCGCTATTGCCCGTGAGGCTCATCTGGGCGCCCATCTTGCCGCTGACGCTGCTCGCGCCGCGCACCTGTGCAAGGCCGACTTGGTATCCAACGCCGTCGTCGAGTTCACGAGCCAGCAGGGCGTGATGGGCGGTTATTACGCGACCGCGATGGGGGAGAATGACGAGGTCGCCCATGCCATTCGCGATCATTATCGTCCCCGCTTTGCCGGTGACGAGTTGCCCGAGGGCACCGCTGGCTGCATCGTGGCCTGCGCCGACAAGCTCGATACCATCGCCGGTATCTTTGCCATCGGCGAGCCCCCGACTGGCTCTTCGGACCCCTACGCGCTGCGTCGCGCCGCCATCGGCATCATCAACATCCTGCGCGACCGTCTGCCGATCGATCCCACGTCGCTTATCGACTTTGCCCTTGAGCTCTATAGCGAGCAGGGTATCGAGTTCGACGCCGCCGAGGTCGCTCAGCAGGTTCGCGACTTCTTCCACGGCCGTCTGGTGAGCATGGCCCGCGATGAAAAGATCCCGGCCGATACCGTTGCCGCCGTCTCCGCGGTGCACATCATCGCCCCGTCCGTCTTCTTCGCCCGCTGCGCCGCCCTCGACGAGGCCCGCAAGAACGACGCTGAGACGTTCGATAACCTGGCGACCGCCTATGCCCGCGCCGCGCACATCTCCAAGCCCGAGCTGGGCGCGGAGTACGACCGCGCCCTGATGGGCGAGGTCGAGCTCGCGCTTGCCGATGCCTCCGAGGCTGCTCAGACCGCTGTCGACGCCGCCCTTGCTGCCGAGGATTACCCGGCCGCATTTGCCGCCCTTGCCGCCCTGCGCGCCCCCATCGACCGCTTCTTCGACGAGGTCATGGTCATGGACAAGGACGAGCAGCTTCGCGATAATCGCCTTAAGCTGCTCAACCGCTTCGAGGTCGTTTTCTCCGGCATCGCAAACATCGGTGAGCTTGCTCGCAAAAAGTAAGCCAGCCTGCGCATAAGCGCAAAAGGAGCCCCGCATGGATTGCCCGGTCACCGCTCGTCCCACCGTTATCGTTATCTCCGACTCGCTCGGTGATACCGCTTGTGAGGTGGTGCTTGCGGCGTCCGGGCAATTTGATGAAGGGGCTTTTCGTCTCTTGCGCCTGCCCAAGGTGAACTCGGTAGAGCAGGTCAAGTCGTTTGTGGGTCCGCGCGTCGATGCCGATCATCGCGATATTGCCGTGTTCCACACCATTGTCGATCCGGCGCTTCGCGCCCGTGTGCTCGATTACCTGGGCATGCTGCATATCCGTTCGGTCGACCTGATCGGCCCGACGCTCGCCGTGCTGTCGTCGCTCATTGGCGTGCCGCCCAAGGGCGTTGCGGGCGTGATTCACAAGACCGATGACCGCTATTTCCATCGTATCGAGGCCATGGAGTATTTCGTTGAGCACGATGACGGGCGCGGCTGCGACGATCTGTCGGGTGCCGATATCGTGCTGCTGGGCGTATCGCGCACGTCCAAGACGCCGCTGTCGATGTATTTGGCCTATCAGGGCTACAAGGTCGCCAATGTCCCACTGGCGCATGGCATGGAGCCTCCCAAGTCGATTTACGAGGTCGACCCGATGCGCCTGTTCGGCCTGATTTCGACCGTCGATGTGATTTCCGAAATTCGCGATAGCCGCTTGGGCGATGACTACGCTCGTGCCGTTGCCGGCTCCTATGCCGAGCCTGAGAGCGTGCACAGCGAGCTCGAGGAATCCCGTGCGCTCATGAAGCGCCTAGGCTGCTTTGTGGTGCGTACCGACGGCAAGGCCATCGAAGAAAGCGCTGCCGAGATCATTAGCCACTTGGAGGAAATCCAAGAAGCCCGTGCCCGCCGCGCCGCCCGTCGAGCCCAATAGTAGCAGCATTTTGATAAAGCGATTTAGCAAAAATATCGCATCTGACCTGCACTTTCTTACAGTGGTATCTTCATAAGGTAACCACCTTTACCTACCGTTTACCGCCAGTTTTAGCACGTTTACCAAACCGCGCATCCTCTGCTTAAGCCCGCTCAAAACCCGCCGTATAGTTCCCTCACGGCCCGCATTTGGCGGGTCGATTCGTTACCACGGTCGTGCGCGTAAGTGCATGAAAGGGGAAGTATCGTGAGCGATTGCAAGAGGGTTTACCGTTTTGGAACCGACGCCCAGGGCACCTGTGTCACTGAGGGCGACAAGTCCATGAACTTCGTGCTTGGCGGCAAGGGCGCAAACCTTGCCGAGATGAGCCGCATCGGCCTGCCGGTTCCCGGTGGCTTTACCATTACCTGCCAGACTTGCGTCGAGTACTCCGGTGCCGGCAACGTGTGGCCCGAGGGCGCACTCGATGAGATCGTTGCTGCCGAGGCGGACCTCGAGGCCCGCTGCGGCAAGAAGCTCGGCGACGCCTCCGATCCGCTGCTCGTGTCGGTTCGTTCGGGCGCTCCGTTCTCCATGCCCGGCATGATGGACACGGTCCTCAACTTAGGCCTCAACGACGACTCCGTTCAGGGGCTCATCGCCCAGACGCAAAATCCGCGTTTTGCTTGGGATAGCTACCGCCGCTTTATTCAGATGTTCTCCAACGTCGTTATGGGCGTTGACGCCGACCTGTTCGAGAACGCCCTGACCCAGGCCCGTCTGGTCGCCGGCGTTCGCGTCGATTCCGAGCTTTCGGCCGAGGACCTGCAGGAACTCGTCGAGACCTTTAAGGGCATCTTCTCCGAGAACGTCGATGCCTCCCTGTATCCCGAGCTCGAGGTCGCTGACGGCAAGCCCGTCTTCCCGCACGACCCGGAGCTTCAGCTACGCCTTGCCATCCAGGCCGTCTTTGGCAGCTGGATGAACGAGCGTGCCTGCATCTACCGCAAGCAGCATGGCATTTCCGACGACCTCGGCACCGCCGTCAACGTGCAGGCCATGGCCTTTGGCAACAAGGGCGAGACCTCTGCGACGGGCGTCGCCTTTACGCGTAATCCGGCCGACGGCACCAAGGAGTTCTACGGCGATTTTCTGGTTAACGCCCAGGGCGAGGACGTCGTCGCCGGCATCCGCAACACCGAGCCCATTGCCGACCTCAAGACCACCCCGGGCCTCGAGTCCGCAGGTGAGGAGCTCGAGCGCGTGTTCCTGACGCTCGAGGACCATTACCGCGATATGTGCGATATCGAGTTCACCATCGAGCAGGGCAAGCTCTGGATGCTCCAGACCCGCGTGGGCAAGCGCACCGCCACCGCCGCCCTGCGCATCGCTATCGAAATGGTCGAGGAGGGCCTGATCACCCGCGAGGAGGCCGTGAGCCGCATCGATCCCGCGCAGCTCGACCAACTCCTGCACCCGCAGTTTGACGCCTCCAAGAAGTACGAGGCGCTGGCCAGCGGTCTGAACGCCAGCCCCGGTGCCGCCGTGGGCGAGGTCGTGTTCTCGAGCGACGACGCCGTCACGCGTTCCGCCGAGGGCCACAAGGTCATTCTGGTTCGTTGGGAGACCAACCCCGACGACCTGAAGGGCATGGTCGCCGCCGAGGGCATCCTGACCAGCCACGGTGGCAAGACGAGTCATGCTGCCGTTATCGCCCGCGGCATGGGTACGCCCTGCGTCTGTGGCGTTGAGCGCTTCCATATCGACGCCGCCGAGAAGGTCGTGCGCATCGAGGGCAGCGACCGCGTGCTGCGCGAGGGCGATGTCATCTCCATCGACGGCACCCAGGGCATCGTCGTCGACGGCGCCGTCGACCTGGTCTCCGCCGAGCTTACCGGCGATCTGGACACCATCCTGTCCTGGGCCGACGAGATTCGCCTGGACGAGACCTGTGGCCATGCCAACCATGTGCGCGTCAACGCCGACAATCCCGAGGATGCCGAGCTTGCGCTCGAGTTTGGCGCCGAGGCCATCGGCCTGTGCCGCACCGAGCACATGTTCCTGGGCGACCGCAAGAACATCATCCAGAGCTTTATCCTGTCTGACGATGAGGCCGTGAAGCAGCAGGCCCTGGCCGACCTGCTCAAGGTTCAGACCGAGGACTTCCTGGCGATGTTCAAGACCATGTCCGGTCGCGATGTGGTCGTCCGCCTGCTCGATCCGCCGCTTCATGAGTTCCTGGATAATCCTCGCGAGCTCGAGGTCGCCATCACCAAGAAGGAAGCCGCCGGCGCCAGCGAGGAAGAGCTTGCAGCCCTGCGCGCCCGCCTGCGTCGTATCGACGGCATGGTCGAGTCGAACCCCATGCTCGGCCTGCGCGGCGTTCGCCTGTCCGTCGTCTTTAGCGATCTGCCGCTCATGCAGGTTCGCGCCGTCGCCACGGCCGCTGCCTGCCTTATCAAGGAGGGCGTCGACCCGCATCCCGAGATCATGGTTCCGCTCGTTTCCATCACGGCTGAGCATGTCCAGACTCGCGAGGTCATCGAGCGCGTAATCGCCGAGGTCTCCGCCGAGGAGGGTGTCGAGCTCAATATTCCCGTGGGCACGATGCTCGAGCTGCCGCGCGCCTGCATGGTCGCTGACGAGATTGCCCATCACGCAGACTTCTTCTGCTTTGGCACCAACGACCTGACCCAGACCACCTTCGGCTTCTCCCGTGACGATGCCGAGGCCAAGTTCATCCCGCTGTACATGCATAAGAAAATTCTGAAGGACAACCCCTTCGAGACCATCGACGCGGCGGTGCTGGAGCTCGTGCGCATGGCCGTGGAGAAGGGTCGCGCCACCAACCCCGACATGCACTTTGGCGTGTGTGGCGAGCACGGCGGCGACCCCAAGTCCATCAAGGGCCTGTTTAATGTGGCCGACGTGGACTACGTGTCCTGCTCGCCCTACCGCGTGCCCCTCGCACGCCTGGCTGCCGCCCAGGCCAAGCTCGAGGCGAAGCGCTCCGCGTAACGTTTTGGGTTCAGACGCCTAACGTAGCCCCCCTCATGCCGTCCGTCTCATTCGTGAGGCGGACGGTTATCATGTGCGGGTTTTGTCTTTTTGTCTGCGTAAAAAATTGTTCTTGCAGCAGAAACCCGCGCGTGTATACTCGAATACGTTTGTTCAACTACGTGCCGGCCAGAGTGGTACGGCACCTCTAGAAGAGTAAGGAATTGCACATGGATTACATCCGCGCAATCGAGCGTCAGCAGATCCGCGAGGACATTCCTCAGGTTCGCGTCGCCGACAACGTCAAGGTTCACTACCGCATTAAGGAAGGCGACCGCGAGCGCATCCAGGTCTTCCAGGGCGACGTCATCCGCATGGCCGGCGCCGGTGCCCGCGAGACCTTCACCGTCCGCAAGATGTCCTTCGGTGTCGGTGTTGAGCGTACCTTCCCGCTTCACAGCCCCAAGATCGCCAAGCTCGAGGTCGTTCGTCATGGTCGCGTCCGTCGCGCCAAGCTGTACTACCTCCGCGACAAGGTGGGCAAGGCTGCTCGCATCCCCGAGAAGCGCTAAGAAGATCGCAGCGTCTGTCCACTCGTTTGGACACAAGGGTCACCTTCGGGTGGCCCTTCTTTTTATCTGATTTGCATGCAAGGAGGGCCTGGTATGGCCAATATGACGAGCTCGGTTTCGGCATCGCAGGTTGCCGGAGAGCTAGCGAGCGCAACGTTTGAGGAGATCCCCGCCCTCGTGGAGCATTATCGCGAGGACCCGCGCCAGCAGGTGATCAAGGCTTGTGAACGCGCCCTCAAACGCCATGCTAAGGAACTTGCCGAGCGCGAGCGCGTCAATGACATGTACGAGCTTATGCATGAGCTTGGCGGCGATGGGGTGGTCGTTGGTGTCGACGAGGTGGGCCGCGGCTCGGTAGCGGGCCCCTTAACCGTGTGTGCCGTGTGCCTTCCCATGGAGCCGCGCGTCTGGGGCATCAACGATTCCAAAAAGCTCACGCCGGCGCGCCGCGAGTTGCTCTCAGTGAAGATTGCCGAGGTGGCGACGGCGATCGGTTTTTGCCATATCGCGCCTAAGGATATCGATGAGATGGGCATGGCCCGTGCTATCCGTACCGCCGTTGCGGGCGCCGTGGCCGATACGGGACTTGAACCCGACTGCGTCCTCATGGATGGCAACCCCTTGGGCGCTGTTCCTAACGAGCGCGATGTGGTGAAAGGCGATGCCAAGATCGCCTGCATCGCCGCAGCGTCCATCATGGCCAAGGTCACGCGTGACGAGATGATGGTCGAGTACGACGCCGAGTACCCCGAGTACCATCTGGCCGAGTCGAAGGGCTATGCGAGCCCCGAGCACATCGAGGCCATTCGCAAACATGGACTTTGTCCGCTGCACCGCGTGAGCTTTTGCGGAAACTTTCTGCAGACTGAGCGCCTTTTCTAGGCCAATTGTGGAGACAGGGACCTCTGTGGTTTTATAAACCTGCTGGTAGCGGGCCGTATGCAGCAGCATTGCTGCGTACGGCCCGTTTTTTGTCGGCATTTGGTCAGCTTTTGGTTTGCTTCCGGTACTTACCCGCATGAAAGGTGCCCTCATCATCGGGGCAATGCAGTGTGCGGGAAAGGAGACCCCATGAGTGCCGCAAGCAAAAAGAGCAAGACGCAGCAGCTCAAGGAGCGTTGGGAAAACGGCGAGCTCGACTGTGGGGCGATGACGCCCGAGTTTATCAAGGGACTCAGTCCCCGCGAGCTGGGCATGCTAGGCGAGCTGATCACCATCGACTACTTTAACGAGCGCGGCTACACCTTGCTGGAGCAGGGTTATCGTTGCACCGAGGGCGAGGCCGATCTGGTGCTGCTCGATGAGCTCGACGATGTCGTGGTGATGGCCGAGGTCAAGACCAGACGCGTTGCGCTGGATTGCAACACGCGGGTCTTTCCCGAGGAGGCCGTGGACGCCCAAAAGCAACGCCGCTACCGCCGCATCGCAAGTTGCTATCTCATGGAGCATTATCCGCTCAAGGCGATTCGCTTCGATGCCGTGGGCGTCACCATCCGCGACGGGCATATCGCCGAGATCGAGCACCAGTACAACGCGTTCGATTGGCAGGTGTCGTGATGGCGTTCGAGACGTTTGCCGTTCACGCGGCCTGCATCCGCGGCGTCGAGGCGATTCACGTCACGGTCGAGGTCTCGCTTGCCGGCGGCGTTCCGGGCATTCAGATGCTCGGCATCCCGAGTATGGAGGTGATGGAGTCACGTGGTCGTATTCGCTGTGCGATGCGCTCGGCCGGCTTTGAGATCCCGCGCTCGGGCATTACGGTCAATCTGGCGCCCGGCGATATTCGCAAGACCGGTAGCGGCTTTGATCTGCCCATCGCCATCGCGGTTCTAGCGGCCGATGGTCAGATTCCCCGCGACAACCTCGATCGTTGTCTTATCGCCGGCGAGCTCGGCTTGGACGGCACGGTGCTTCCTGTCAAAGGCGAGGTGGCGTTTCAGCTATTGGCTCGCGACATGGGGCTGTCTTTTATCGCCGGCAGGTCCGACCAGCATGTGCCACTCGCGGGCGTGGATTGCGGCTTTATCGACCATCTGTCTCAGCTTGCTCACGGCATGGGCGATGCCGCACGGCACTACTTGGATTCCGAGGGTGTCGAGGCGACCTTTGAGCCCGAGCTCGACTATGCAGACGTGCTGGGGCAGGAAGTCGCTAAACGCGGCATGGCGCTTGCGGCGGCAGGAGAACTCGGCTTGCTCATGATCGGGTCTCCGGGATCGGGCAAGACGATGCTCGCACGCCGTATGACCGGCATCCTGCCCGAGCTTTCCGTTGAGGATCAGCAGGAGGCACTGTGCATCCATTCGGTTTTGGGTGAGAACATTGATGGCTTGTTGGCGGGGCACCGCCCCTTCCGCAGTCCCCACCACAGTATTTCGACCGCAGGCCTTATCGGCGGCGGGCGCCCGGTGCACCCGGGTGAGATCAGCCTTGCTCATGGCGGCGTGCTCTTTTTGGACGAGCTTGCCGAGTTTCCCACTGGAGTGCTGCAGACGCTGCGTCAGCCCATCGAGCGCGGCTACGTGAGGATCGTACGCGTCGACGGGGCTTTTACCTTCCCGTCGCGCTTTCAGCTGCTGGCTGCGAGCAATCCCTGCCCCTGCGGCTTTTTGGGCGATCGCGAGGTGCCGTGTCGCTGCTCGGCGGCGATGGTGGAGCGCTATCGGGCTAAGCTGCGCGGTCCTTTGGCCGACCGTATCGACATGATGATCGATGTGACCCGTCCCGACCCCCAAGTGATTATCGAGGGTGCGGAGGGTATGTCGTCGGCCGAGTTACGTGACTACGTTGTGCGCGGTCGCGCCTTTCGCGCTTGGCGCGAATCCCGTATGGACGATGCGGATGCCGAGGCCGAGGATGACGAGACGCGGTCCATTGACGGCGTCGTTTCGACCTTTGAGCTCGATGATGCGGCGGAGAAGTGTGTGCTCGGCCTGTCGAAGCGCACGCATCTTACGGGTCGCGGCATCGTGCGCCTGGTGCGTATCGCGCGTACAATCGCCGACGTCGCCGAGAGCGAGCAAGTGACGCAGGACCACGTGCTCGAGGCGGCGATGTACCAGGGAAGGAGGGACCAATGATGGCCGAGGGGACCTTCGAGCTGCATCCAGGTAACGCGTTGTATCCCGAGACCGTTTTGGAGCTTTCTGATGTACCTCAGACGCTCTATGTGCGCGGCAACCCCGAGGTGCTTTCGACGCCCGCGCTCTCCATCATCGGCGCGCGAAAGGCCTCGCCGTATGGTCTTGCCGTGGCAGAGCTTGCGGCAAAGGTTGCGGTCGAGGCGGGAGTGACGGTAGTTTCGGGCGGCGCGGTCGGTTGTGACCAGGCCTCGGGTTGGGCTGCGGTCAACGCCGGCGGCAAACACGTCGTGGTAATGGGGACGGGTGCCGACGTGGTCTACCCGCGTTCGAGCGCGGGGCTTATTACGCGCACGCTCGATACGGGTGGCGCGGTCGTGTCGATCTCTCCGTGGGGCATGGGTCCGCGCAAGTTTGCCTTTCCGCGCCGCAATCGCGTGATTGCCGCGCTTTCGCAGGCGCTCTTTGTGTCGGAGGCCGGCATGCCCTCGGGCACGTTCTCGACGGCGGAGGCCGCCATGGACCTGGGGCGCGAGCTGCTTGCGGTACCGGGATCCATCTTGTCACCCGAGTCGCGCGGGACCAACTACCTCATCGCCAACGGGGCCTGCTGCATTATCGACGAGGAATCTATTGAGATGGCCATCTCGCGAATCTACGGCACCTTGCGCTATTCGCGTCCCGATGCGCCCGGTATCGCCGATCTGGACCCCATGCAGCAGACCGTGATGCATGCGCTCATCGCCTCTCCGCTCAAGGTCGACGACATCGCGGCACTCGTGTCGCTCGATGCAGTCGGCGTACTCAAACTCTTGGGTTCGCTTGAACTCGAGGGCCTTATCGAGCGCATGATGGATGGAAGGTATGCGCCCTCCAAGTTTGCCCTTCACGCCCAGACGCCCTTCGGTCACAATGGAAAACGTGTCAATTAGAAAGGTGTTTGCAGATGCAGTTCGATCAGGTGACGGTTATCGGTGGCGGTCTGGCGGGTTCGGAGTGCGCGATCCAGCTGGCAGACCGCGGGTTTGCCGTAAAGCTGTGCGAGATGCGCCCCCAGGTGAGCTCCCCGGCCCACCATACCGATCACCTGGCAGAGCTCGTCTGCTCCAATTCGTTTAAGTCGACCCGTCCGGATTCTGCGGCTGGTTTGCTGAAGGCCGAGCTTGAGCGCATGGGTTCAGTCCTGCTCGATTGCGCCCATCGCGCGGCTGTTCCCGCCGGCGGTGCCCTGGCGGTCGACCGCGTCAAGTTTTCCGAGCTTGTCGAGGCCGAGGTTGCCGCCCGTCCCAATATCGAGGTCGTGCACGGCGAGGTCACGCAGATTCCCGAGGGTCACGTGGTCATTGCCGCGGGCCCGCTGTGTTCACCGGCGCTGAGCGAAGAGGTTATGAAGCTCGTCGGTGGCGATGCCCTGGCATTCTTTGATGCGGCGGCGCCGATCGTCGATGCCTCCACGCTCGATATGGACGTGCTGTTCTCGCAGTCGCGCTACGAGGAGCAGGGGGGCGGCGACTATCTCAACGCTCCGCTCAATAAGGAGGAGTACGAGGCCTTTATCGAGGCGCTTACCACGGCCGACCGCGTGGTGCTCAAAGACTTTGAGGGCGGCGATCTGTTCCAGGCTTGCCAGCCTGCCGAGGAAGTTGCGCGCACCGGCAAGGACGCCATTCGCTTTGGCGCCATGAAGCCCGTCGGCCTCACCGACCCGCGTACCGGACGTCGCCCCTGGGCGGCGATTCAGCTGCGTGCCGAGAACAAGGAGAAGACCGCCTATAACCTGGTGGGCTTCCAGACCAACTTGACCTTTGGCGAGCAGAAGCGCGTCTTCCATATGGTGCCGGGCCTGGAGAACGCTGAGTTCTTCCGCTACGGCGTCATGCACCGCAATACCTTTGTCGACGCCCCGCACGTGCTCGATGGCACCTTTGCCGTGCCTGGTACCGGCGTGCGCCTGGCCGGTCAGATCACCGGCACCGAGGGGTACATGGAAGCCGTGGCGACCGGTCTGCTCGCGGCGTTCAACACCTATGCCGAGGCTATCGGCGCCGCGGGCGTCGAGTTGCCCCGCGTGGGCGCCCTGGGCGCGCTCGTGGGCTATGCGACCGATCCTGCCACCGTGGGCTACCAGCCCATGCATGTCAACTTTGGCCTGGTGCCGCCGCTCGAGGACGGTAAGCGTCGCAGCAAGCGCGACCGCTACCAGGCGTATGCGGACCGTGCGCTTGAGGCCCTTGATGCCTATCTGGCCACTCGCCCCGATCTGTTTGGAGGCGACCGGTCATAGCCTTTGACCTGTACGACACCGTCGACTCGTTTATCGCCTATATCGCACGCGTCGAGGGACTTTCTCCCAACACGGTGACGGCCTATGGCTCGAGGCTGGAGCGCTTTGCTGCGTGGTGCGAACGCGAGGGCATCGACGCTCGCGCCGCCGACGTACGGACCGTTCGTTCCTATTTGGCCGAGCTGTCGCGTGGCCAGGTGGCGGCTCGGACCCTTGCGGCACACCTGTCTGCCATTCGCTCACTCTATCGGTGGATGGCTGTCGAGGGGATTGTCGAGGGCGATGCGGTCTCGGCGATCGCATCGCCCAAGCTGCCGCGCGACCTGCCGGGCGTCCTTACGACTCAACAGGTGGAGGCACTCCTCAAAGCCCCCGATACCTCAACACCCGCGGGACTGCGCGATGCGGCGATGCTCGAGTTGCTCTATGCCTCGGGTGCCCGCATCTCAGAGCTTGCGGCGCTCAATGTGGAATCCATCTCATGGTCCGAGCGCACGCTGCGCCTGTGGGGCAAGGGGAGCAAAGAACGTATCGTCCCCTTGTATCGTCGTGCGCTCGATGTGACTCGTTTCTATATTGAGGAGGGGAGGCCGGTGTTGCTCGCTCAGGCAAAGCGCCGTGACCCCGCCACCGGGCCGCATCCGCTGCTTATATCGGCGCGCGGCAATCGCATGAGTGCCGCCATGCTCAGGCGGCGGTTCCATACGCTGGCGACGCTCGCCGGCATTCCGGCCGACATCGCCCCGCATGCGATGCGCCATACCTTTGCGACCGACTTGCTCGAGGGCGGTGCGGACCTGCGCTCGGTTCAAGAGCTGCTGGGCCATGCGAGCCTGTCCACGACGCAGATTTACACGCATCTCACACCCGATCGGCTCAAACGTGCCGTGGCTCAAGCCCATCCCCGCGGCGAATAGTGGCTGGGACGTCCCGCGCCGCACCGAGGTGTGTGGTTTTGATTGCGGGTTGGCAGGAAGAAGCATTCCTGCTATCATTCATCGGGTTGCTTCACGGCAACATGTTTTTATCACGCACGCGCGGCTACTTCATACCGTGGTGCCCGGGCTTTGGTAGCACATGTCCGGGTTGGTTTTGGAGGATGACCCCGCGCGGAGGCAAACCACAGGAGGTTTAACATGGCTACCAAGATTAATATCCGCACCCTGCTCGAGGCCGGCTGCCACTTCGGTCACCAGACCCGTCGCTGGAACCCCAAGATGAAGCCGTTCATCTTCGGTGAGCGCAACGGCATCTACATCCTCGACCTCAAGCAGACCATCCTCGACGCCGACCAGGCCTACACCTTCGTCAAGAACGTCGCCAAGGGTGGCAACGTGCTGTTCGTCGGCACCAAGAAGCAGGCTCAGGAGGCCGTCAAGAACGCTGCTGAGCGCGCCAACATGCCGTACATCAACCAGCGTTGGCTCGGCGGTATGCTGACCAACTTCGTCACCATCCGCTCCCGCATCAACCGCATGGAGGAGCTCGAGGCCATGGTCGAGGACGGCCGCATGGCTGTTCTGCCCAAGAAGGAGCAGGCTGTTCTCGGCAAGGAGCTCACCAAGCTCCAGACCAACCTCGGTGGCGCCCGCGACATGAAGGGTCTGCCCCAGGCTCTCTTCGTCATCGACACCAAGCGCGAGGAGAACGCCATCAAGGAGGCCCAGCGCCTGAACATCCCCGTCGTCGCCCTGATCGACACCAACTCCGATCCCGACGAGGTCGAGTACGGCATCCCCTGCAACGATGACGCTATCTCCGCTGTCACCCTTATGTGCGAGCTCATGGCTGACGCCTGCCTCGCTGGCTCCGGCAAGGAGCAGGTCTCCGAGGCCGAGATGGCCGCTGAGCCCAAGGCCGAGTAAATCAGTCTTAGTTAATTCTTTTTCATCTCTTTGAAAGGAACCACAATGGCCCAGATTACCGCCGCTATGGTCAAGCAGCTCCGCGAGATGACCGACTCCCCGATGATGGAGTGCAAGAAGGCTCTCGTCGAGGCTGACGGCGACATGGACGCCGCTGTCGACGTTCTGCGTAAGAACGGCCTTGCCAAGGCTGCCAAGAAGGCTGGCCGTGAGACCAACGAGGGCGCTGTCGCCGCGTTCGTCTCCGAGGATGGCAAGACCGGCGCTCTGCTCGAGCTCTCCTGCGAGACCGACTTCGTTGGCTCTAACGCCAAGTTCACCGGCTTTGCTTCCAAGGTCGCTGAGGTTGTCGCTACCACCGAGCCTGCTGACGTCGACGCTCTGCTCGAGAAGCCGATGGGCGAGGAGACCGTTTCCTCCGAGCTCACCGAGATGATTCACATCATGGGCGAGAACATGAAGATCTCCCGCTTCGCTGCCCGCAAGGCTGAGAACGGCGCGCTCGCTTCTTACATCCACATGGGTGGTAAGATCGGCGTCCTCGTCGAGTTCGCCTTCGAGAAGGCTGAGACCGCTCAGGCTGAGTCCTTCAAGACCTTCGCTCACGACGTTGCCCTTCAGGTTGCTGCCGTCGCCCCGATCTGCGCTACCCGCGATCAGGTTCCGGCCGAGACCGTCGAGCACGAGAAGCAGATCTACATGGCCCAGGCTGCCGAGTCCGGCAAGCCCGAGGCTATCCAGGAGAAGATGGCTGTCGGCCGTCTGGAGAAGTTCTACAAGCAGTCCGTGCTCACCGAGCAGGAGTTCATCAAGGACAGCTCCCTCACCATCAAGAAGTACGCTGAGCAGGTCTCCAAGGAGCTCGGCGACACCATTACCGTCGTTGCCTTTGACCGTCTGGTCCGTGGCGAGTAAATAAGCTCTTGTAGCTGGTAATGAGCAGGCTGTGGGTTTTACTCACAGCCTGCTTTTTCATGGCTCTTATCAGAGCCTTTGATATCATATTGAGAGTCTAATTAAAGGAGGATCGCTTTGTCCGACATCCGATATAAACGCGTGCTTCTGAAGCTTTCCGGCGAAGCACTGATGGGCGACGGCCAATATGGCATCGACCCCAAGGTTACCGACCATCTTGCCAAGCAGGTCAAGGAGCTGCTCGCCGTTGGCCATGAGGTCGGCGTCGTTGTCGGCGGCGGCAATATTTTCCGCGGCATGGCCGGCGCTGCCGGTGGCATGGAGCGTGCTCAGGCCGACTACATGGGCATGCTGGCAACCGTTATGAACGCGCTCGCCCTGCAGGATGCCTTCGAGCACAACGATGTTCCCTGCCGCGTTATGAGCGCTATCCAGATGAACGAGATCTGCGAGCCCTATATTCGCCGTCGTGCCATCAACCACCTTTCCAAGGGCAACGTCGTTATTTTTGCCGCCGGTTCGGGCAATCCGTACTTTACGACCGACACCGCCGCGGCTCTTCGTGCGTGCGAGATCGGCGCCGAGATTCTGATTAAAGCCACCAAGGTTGACGGCATCTACGATAAGGATCCCGTCAAGTGCGCCGATGCCGTCCGTTTTGACAAGATTACCTATCACGAGGTTCTCGTCCGCGGTCTGCAGGTTATGGATTCCACGGCTACGGCACTGTGCCAGGACAACCGTATGCCGATTTTGGTCCTCAACATCGATGGCGAGGACACCGTCAAGCGCGCGCTTTCGGGTGAGCCCGTCGGCACGCTCGTCTATCAGGAGGATTAAGCATGGCAGAGAACATCACCGCCCACATGGACAAGTCGCTCGAGTCCCTCAAGCATAACTTCTCCAAGGTTCGTACCGGCCGCGCCAATGCCAACATTCTGTCCGACATCACCGTCGATTATTACGGTGTTCCCACTCCGGTCACGCAGGTTGCTGCCGTCAAGACCCCCGAGGCCCACATGCTGCTCATCGAGCCGTGGGACAAGGCACTCATCAATGCTATCGTCAAGGCCATCGGCGCTTCCGATCTGGGTATTACCCCCAACTCCGATGGCACCGTCGTTCGTCTTCCGTTCCCGGCTCCCACTGAGGAGCGCCGTCGCGAGCTCGTCAAGGAGTGCCGCGAGTACGCCGAGCAGGCCAAGGTGTCTATCCGTAACATCCGTCGCGACTTCAACAACAAGCTCGAGCGCGATGAGGAGCTCACCGAGGACGATGTTCGTCGCGAGCAGGCCAAGGTCCAGAAGCACACTGATGAGTATGTCGCCAAGGTCGAGGAGCTTCTGAAGGAAAAAGAAGCCGAGGTCATGGAGATCTAAGATGCAATACGACGAGCATAAACTGGTCGAGTACTTTGCCGACGCCCCTGCGGGCGTCGGTTTTTCCGACCTTGACTTCAATAACATTCCGCACCATATCTCGTGCATCATGGACGGCAACGGTCGTTGGGCCACGTCGCGCGGTCTTGCACGCACTGAGGGCCACAAGGCGGGTATCGTCTCGCTGCGCGAGATCATTACCGCCTGCGTGCGCCTGGGCGTCGACGTGCTTTCGGCCTATGCGTTTTCTACCGAAAACTGGAACCGCCCGCAGCATGAGGTCAACGTCTTGATGCACCTGTTTGCCAAGACGTTCATCGACGAGTTGCCGCTTCTGAAGCGCGAAAACGTGCGCGTGGTCTTTTTGGGTGATATTTCCGCGCTGCCCAAGAAGACCCGCGACGTTTTTGAACGCGGTCTTGCCGAGTGCGCCGATCACACCGGTATGACGCTGGCGCTTGCCGTCAACTACGGCGCGCGTGCCGAGATTACCCGCGCTGTCCGTCAGATCGCGCTCGACGTTGCCGCCGGTAAGATTGATCCTGCCGCAATTGATGACGACATGGTGGCTTCCCACCTCTATACCGCCGGCCTTCCCGATCCTGAGCTTGTGATTCGCACCTCTGGTGAGCTGCGCCTTTCGAACTATCTGCTGTGGCAGGTGGCTTATTCCGAGTTCTATGTCACCGATACCTATTGGCCCGACTTTGATCGTTGGGGCCTTGTCGACGCCATTTTGGCCTATCAGGGCCGTGACCGTAGGTTTGGTGGACTGAGCAAGACCGAGGAGGCTTAATCGTGTCCGATCGTCCCAAGGCAACTGCTCCCAAGACATCTGAGCGCAAGGCTGTCGCTGCGGGAGCGCCCGCAGCGAAGAATGGCACCGGTTCGTGGCTTGCGGGCTTTATTACCCGTGCCGCCGCCGGTATCGTCTATGCCGTCGTCTTTATCCTGTGCCTGGTTTTGGGTATCGTGCCCACGGCCATCTTTGTTTCCGTCATGAGCGGTCTGTGCTGTTATGAGTTTTTCCGTATGACGAGGCTCGATGGCAAGATGGCTAACGAGCGCATGGGTATCGCTGCCGCCGTACTCTTTCCGCTGTCGGCGTTGGGCGATTCGATGTTGCTGAATGCCCTGCTTTTTGCCCTGATGCTCGCTGTGGGCATTTGGTATGTCTGGTCGCCGCGTACCCGCATCTCTGATGTGGCCGTTACGCTCATGGGTCCCATCTACACTGGCTTTATGCTGTCGGCTATCGTGCTGCTGCGCGATGCCGTGCCCGGTTTTGCCGGCGCCCTGCTTTCGGTGGGCGTTTGCGCGTCCCTTTGGGTCTCCGATTCGTTTGCCTACATCGTGGGCAGCCGTATCGGTAAGCACAAGATGGTTCCCAAGATCTCTCCCAAAAAGAGCTGGGAGGGGTTTGTCGGCGGCATCCTGGGCTCGGTTTTGATTTGGCTCATTCTGTGGGCGACGCACTTCTACAAGCTCAGCCTGCCCTATGCGCTGCTGTGCGGCGTGGTCGTGTCCGTCCTGGGCGTTATCGGCGACCTTATCGAGTCGCGCATCAAGCGTGGCGTGGGCGTCAAGGATTCCGGCAACCTTATCCCGGGCCATGGCGGCATGCTCGACCGTAGCGACTCGCTTATCTTTGGCTGCATTACCGCTCAGCTGCTTTTGATGATCGGAGGCGTGCTGTAATGTCATTCCAGACGACGTATGGCCCCGATGGACGCCTCCGTGTTGCCATCCTGGGTTGTACGGGCTCTATCGGCACCCAGGCACTCGATGTGTGCCGTCAGCATGCTGATCGCCTGCAGGTGACGGCGCTGTCCGTTAATTCCAGCACCTCTGAGCTCGTTGCCGCTGCCCGCGAGTTCTCGGTTCCGGCGGTTGCCGTGGCCGACGCCGCCCACGGTGCGGACGCTGTGCTGCAGGAGTTGCCCGAGGGAACGAAGCTCGGCGTTGGCGCGCAGGCGGTTTGCGAGCTCGCGCGTCGCGACGATGTCGACTGCGTGCTCGTTGCTATTGTGGGCGCTGCCGGTCTCGAGGCGAGCCATGCGGCCTTGACCTCTAATAAGCGCCTTGCCCTTGCCAACAAGGAGTCACTCGTCGTCGGTGGCGACTTGCTTATGCCGTTGGCACAACCGGGCCAGCTTATTCCAGTCGACTCTGAGCACTCCGCCATCTACCAGTGCTATCTGGGGGAGGACCCGCGCGAGGCTCATTGTATTTGGCTTACCTGCTCGGGCGGTCCGTTCTTTGGCCGCACGCGCGACGAGCTCAATCGCGTGACGCGTGCCGATGCCCTCGCACATCCCACGTGGGCCATGGGTGCCAAGATCACCATCGACTCCGCCACCCTCATGAACAAGGGCCTAGAGCGCATTGAGGCCATGCATCTGTTTAACTGCGACCTCGATTTCATTAACGTGGTCGTGCAGCGTCAGTCCAAGATTCACTCTATGGTCGAGTTTGCCGACGGCTCCGTGATGGCGCATCTCGGTGCTTCCGACATGCGTATTCCCATCCAGTTCGCGTTCTCGTATCCCGAGCGTTGGGATACCCCGGCGCCTCGTATCGATTTCCGCGAGCTGGGGCAGCTCACGTTTGATGCTGCCGACATGGATACCTTTCGCTGTCTGGCACTGGCCGAACGTGCTGGCAAGACGGGTGGCACCATGCCGTGCGTGCTCAATGCCGCCAACGAGGTCGCCGTCGATGCCTTCCTGCACGATGGCTGCAGCTTTACCGATATCGATCGCATTGTAGAATCCTGCATGGATGCCCACGATATGCAGGCGGTCGATTCGTTTGAGCAGCTTCGCGACATCGATGCGTGGGCGCGTGAAAAGGCTGCGCAGGTGCTCGCCGCAACCCGTTCCTAACCCATAAGGATTGCTTTTTCGTTTTATGGATACTGTTCTGAGCGTTCTCTCATCGGTCTTTTGGGGCTTGTTGATGCTTTCCGTCCTCGTGTTTTTGCACGAGGGCGGCCACTTTTTGGCGGCGCGTGCCTGCGGCGTCCGTGTGACCGAGTTCTTTTTGGGCCTGCCGTGCCGCTTTGACATCCATTACACGTCACGTCGCATTGGAACCAAGTTTGGCGTGACCCCGCTGCTGCTGGGTGGCTACGCTGCCATCTGCGGTATGGATCCGACCGACGTCTCGTGCGCCGATCGCGTGCTCGCGGCTATCTATCGTCATGGTCGCGTGACCGTGGCCGACCTTGCCGCCGAGCTCGAGCTATCCGAGGAGGTCGTGCTCGAGGCATGCGCCTTGCTCTTGGGTTGGGGCTCTATCGCGCCTTGGTATGAGGAAGGGGAGAAGCCCTCGCCGAGCTACTATCCCACCAAGTATCAGACGCTGCCGCGAGACGCGGCAGGCTACACCACCTTTGACGGCCGCCGGTTCGATCGCGAACATTCAACTGCCGAGGGCGATGTGTGGGAGCTGCCGTGCGGCGAAGCCGAGTTCCTTGCGCAAGAGCGTTCGCATACCTATCTGGGCCAGGGTTTTCTCAAGCGCGCCTTTATGCTGCTCGCGGGCATTCTCGTCAATATCCTGACGGGCTTTTTGCTGCTTATGAGCATCTATTCTATTGCGGGTGTCACCGTGCCGATGGATACCAACGTGATCGGTCAGGTTGACGAGGGGTCTATTGCCGCCAAGGCAGGTATCGAGGCTGGTGATGCGATCCTTTCGGTTGACGGTGTATCGTGCTCCACATGGATGAACGTTTACGATGCTATCGGCAAGGCCGCCGGTAAGGACGATATCGCCATCGAGTACGAGCGTGACGGCAAGCAGCATTCGACCACGGTTGCGCTCAAAGAGGACGAGCGCCTAGGTGTGTATGCCTCTACGCAGGTAGTCCGTTTGGACCCCATCACCTCGGCGCGTCTGTCATTCTCCTATGTTGTGCAGACCGCGGAGGGCGTGATGCGCCTGCTCCAGCCGCAGCATACGATGGAGATTCTCGATCAGTCTTCTTCGATCGTGGGTATTAGCGTTATGTCCTCACAGGCTGCTGCTGCCGGTCCTGCCACGTTCCTTTCGTTTGCCGCCCTCATTTCGTTCTCGCTTGGCTTTATGAACCTGCTGCCCATCCCACCACTCGATGGCGGCAAGCTGGTCATCGAGATCATTCAAAAGATTGTGGGCCGCGAGCTTCCGCTCAAGGTCCAGACGATTGTGAGCTATGTGGGCATCGCGCTCTTTGCGCTGCTGTTTGTCTATATGCTTCGTTCCGACATCCTTCGATTTATTCTGTAGGGGAGTGTTTGGATTGTCTTTATCCCATCCTTTGCCTCGCGATTTGACTCGCCCCGTGCATGTGGGCGGTGTGCAGATCGGTGGCGGTGCGCCGGTGGTGGTCCAATCCATGACCTGCACCGATACCGCTGATGCCCAGGCAACACTTGCGCAAGTGTGCGCGTTGGCGCAGGCTGGCTGCGATATCGTGCGTGTGAGCGTGCCCACTGAGGCCGCGCTTGAGGGTTTCCGCACCATCTGTGCCGAGTCTCCGGTGCCAATCGTTGCCGATATCCACTTTAACCACAAGCTGGCCATTGGCGCTGTGGAGGCCGGTGCCGCCAAGCTCCGCATCAATCCCGGCAACATTGGCGATTGGGCCAAGGTCGATGCCGTGATCGATGCCGCGGGCGCCGCTGGGTGCGCGATTCGCATTGGCGTGAACGCGGGCTCGCTTGAGCAGGATATCGCCGAGCGCGAAGACCTCACGCAGCCCGAAAAGCTCGTGATGTCGAGCGAGCGCTTCGTCAAGCACTTTGAGGACCGCGGCTTTACGAACATTGTGCTTTCGGCCAAGGCCCATAGCGTGCAAACGACGCTCGATACCTATCGAGCCCTGTCGCGTGAGATTCCCCACGTTCCGCTTCACCTGGGCGTTACCGAGGCGGGTACCAAGCTTCAGGGCACCATTAAGAGCTCGGTGGGCCTTGGTATTCTGCTGTCTGAGGGTATCGGTGACACCATGCGCGTCTCTCTCACGGCCGATCCGGTTGAGGAGCCGCCGGTCGCCTGGGGAATTTTGCAGTCGCTGGGCCTGCGTCGCCGTGGTCCCGAGATTGTCTCGTGCCCCACGTGTGCCCGCTGCCAGGTTAACCTCATTCCCATCGCCGAGGAGGTCACCGAGCGGCTTAAGAACTACTCCGCGCCGCTTTCGATCGCCGTTATGGGATGCGCGGTCAATGGCCCCGGCGAGGCCTCTGACGCCGACTTGGGCGTTGCCTGCGGACGAGGTCAGGGCCTGCTCTTTTCGCATGGCCAGATCATTGGTAAAGTAGCTGAGGATCAAATTGTCGACGCGCTGATGGCCGAGGTCGACAAACTTATTGAGGAGAAGTAAATGACCCGAGCAATGTATATGTCTAAGCTTTATGCGCCGACGCTTAAAGAGGATCCGGCGGACGCTGAGCTCGCCAGCCACCGTCTGCTGCTCCGTGCCGGCATGATCCGCAAGGAGGCCGCCGGTCTATATTCCTACCTGCCGCTTGCTTGGCGCTCGATTCGTAAGATCGAGAACATCGTGCGCGACGAGATGGACGCCGCCGGCGCCCAGGAGCTTATGATGCCTATCATGGTCGATGCCGAGTTGTGGCGTGAGTCCGGCCGCATCGACGCCTATGGCAAGGAGCTTGTGCGCTTTGACGACCGTCACGGTCGCGAGTTCGTCCTGGGCCCCACGCACGAGGAGACCGTGACCGCCTTGGTTCGCAATGAGCTGCGTTCCTACAAGCAGCTGCCCGTCAACCTGTACCACATTCAGGACAAGTTCCGCGACGAGTTCCGTCCCCGCTTTGGCCTGATGCGCGGTCGCGAGTTCATCATGAAGGACGCCTACAGCTTCTCCGCCACGCAGGAGAGCCTGCAGGAGGAGTACGACAAGATGAAGCAGGCCTACGCTAACATCTGCGAGCGCTGCTACATCAAGGCCCTGCCTGTTGTTGCCGACTCTGGTGAGATCGGTGGCGATACCTCCGTTGAGTACATGGCTTTGGCCGACGCTGGCGAGGCTTCGCTGGTCTACTGCGACGATTGCGGCTTTGCTGCCGATGACGAGGCGGCAAGCACCAAGGTCGTCGTGACCGAGGGTCCTGGCGACGGTACGCTTACCAAGGTCGAGACTCCGGGCATGGGCACCATCGAGGCCGTTGCAAAGTTCTTCGGCTTCCCCGAGAACGGTACACGCAAGTCCTTGGCTCTCATTGACGCTGAGGGCAAGCCAGTCGTGGCCATTGTTCCGGGCGACCACGAGCTCAATGATTGCAAGGCCGAGCATGTCTTTGGCAAGGGCTATCGAATGATGACTGATGAGGAGCTCCAGACTTATGGTCTGCATAAGGGCTTTATCGGACCGGTTAACTTGCCCGAGGGCATCCGCCTGGTGTGTGACGAGAGCCTGCGTGAGTCTAAGCAGTGGGCCTGCGGCGCCAACGAGGTCGACTATCACTTTACCGGTGCCTGCCCCGAGCGCGACTTTACCGTAGACGAGTGGGCCGACCTGGTAACCGTTGTGGCCGGCGATCCCTGCCCGCACTGCGGCAAGCCGCTCTCCGCTGCTCGCGGCATCGAGGTCTCCCAGGTCTTCCAGCTGGGCACCAAGTATTCCGAGGCCATGGGTGCCACCTTTATGGACGAGGACGGCAAGGAGAAGCCGCTCATCATGGGCTGCTACGGCGTTGGTGTGTCCCGCTCGCTCGCTGCCGTCGTGGAGCAGCACAACGACGAGCACGGTATCGTCTGGCCGGTCTCCGTTGCCCCGTACGAGGTCGCGGTGATTCCGCTCGATCCCAAGAAGGAGGAGTGCGCTACCGTCTGCGAGCAGATCGTTGATGGCCTGTGCGCCGAGGGTATCGAGGTTGTCGTCGACGACCGCGACGAGCGTCCCGGCTTTAAGTTTGCCGACAACGACCTTATGGGTTTCCCGTATCAGGTCGTTCTGGGTAAGCGTGGCCTTAAGAATGGCACCGTTGAGCTCAAGGACCGTGCCACGGGTGAACGCGAGGATGTGGCGATCGACGAGGTCGTCGCCAAGGTCGCCGAGCTTGTGAAGGCTGCCCGTCGCTAATCTACGCTTCTGCTATTAGATGTAATTGCAGGACTGCTCCGTATCTCTCTTAGGATGAGATGCGGGGCAGTCCTTTTTGTTGCGTGAATTAGCTCGACGGGTAAAGGAAAACCCCACAGCCCATTGAACTGCCTCCCATTTCTTGGACATGAGAAATGGGAGGCTTTTGGAGTGGGAAGGATAAACTGGACTTTCTTTTAAGGACCATCAAGCGTATTGCCGCTCGTATTCCACTGGAGACATGTAGCCCAGGGTGGAATGCATGCGCACCCTATTGTAATAGAGCTCTATGTA
>NZ_JAWHPN010000016.1:0-57994 GCF_032584215.1 Collinsella aerofaciens
CGGCGAAGGTCAGCCAGGTGAGGGCGGCGTCCATACTGGGCACCAGCGAGAAGTACATCTCGATGCTGGAGAGGGGCCAAAGGGAGCTCAAGCCCATAAGGAGGGCCTACGAGGCATGGGTCGAGGCGGGGCTCCCGCTCGATTGGGACAGGCAGGCCTTCGAGGCCGAGCGCAAAATGGATTCTAAAAAACACCTTGCCAAATAGGAGCGTCAGCGCGAGGCCCGCCTTTCCGTTGCTCCGTAGGAGCAGGAAAGACGGGCCTCATGCGCGAGGACGTTTTCAAAACCAAGCCCGGTCCCGGCCGGACAGCCCACGAACGCTACAGGTTCTTGACCCCCATCGCGCGCATGGCGTTCAGGATGGCGATGATTGCCACGCCTACGTCGCCGAACACGGCAAGCCACATATTGGCGATGCCCAGCGCCGCCAGCACAAGGATCAGCAGCTTAATGCCCAGCGCAAAGATGATGTTCTGCCAGACGATCGTCATGGTCTTGCGTGCCACGCGGATCGCGCGGGAAATGTTGGACGGCTTGTCGTCCATGAGCACGACATCGGCGGCCTCGATCGCAGCGTCAGAACCCATAGCGCCCATGGCAATGCCAACATCGGCGCGCGTAAGCACGGGCGCGTCGTTGATACCGTCGCCGACAAAGGCGAGCTTGCCCTTGCCCGATTCGGCTGCCAGCAGCGCTTCAACACGCTCGACCTTGTCGCCCGGCAGCAGCTGCGCGTGGAACTTGTCGAGCCCCAGCCGCTTGGCCACCGCAGCAGCCACTTCCTCGCGGTCGCCCGTGAGCATGACGGTGCGCTTGACGCCGGCGGCGTGCAGGTCGCGGATCGTCTGCTCGGCATCGGCCTTTATGGTGTCGGCAATTACAATGTGGCCGGCATAGATGCCATCGACTAGCACGTGGAGGATGGTGCCGACGACCTCGCAATCGGGCGCTTCGACTCCGGCCGCGGCGAGCATCTTTGCGTTGCCAACGACGACGTGCTTGCCGTCGATGGTTGCCGTCACGCCATGGCCCGCGTCGTTGGTGGAGTCGCTTACGCGCTTGGGGTCGACCTCGCCCTGGTAGGCGACACGTACGGACTGCGCGATGGGGTGATCGGAGAACGACTCAGCAAGGGCTGCGACTTCGAGCAACGACTGCTCGGTATAGCCGGCCTCGGGGTGTACCGCAACCACCGAGAACGTGCCGTTGGTGAGGGTGCCCGTCTTGTCAAAGACGACGGTGTCCACGTCGGCGAGCGTCTCGAGGTAGTTAGAACCCTTGATGAGAACGCCCAGCTTGGACGCGCCGCCGATGCCGCCAAAGAAGCTCAGCGGCACGCTGATCACGAGCGCGCACGGGCAGCTGACGACCAGGAAGGTCAGGCCGCGCAGGATCCAGTCGGACCAGGCGCCGGTGACCAAGCCGCCGCCGAGCGCGAGTACCGCGGCAGCGCCGGTGACGGCGGGCGTGTAGATGCGGGCAAAGCGCGTGATGAAGTTCTCGGTGCGCGCCTTCTTTTCGCTGGCGTTTTCTACGAGCTCCAGGACGCGCGCGACGGTGGACTCGCCAAAGGGCTTGGTGGTGCGCACGTGGATGAGCCCCGTCATGTTGATGCAGCCGCTGATGATATCGTCTCCGGTTTTGGCCGGGCGGGGGACCGACTCACCGGTAAGGGCGGCGGTGTCGAGCTGGGTTTCGCCTTCGACGATGACGCCGTCGATGGGCACGCGCTCGCCGGGCTTGACCACGATGACGATGCCGACGGCGATGTCATCGGGGAAGACCTGTTCGAGTGTGCCGTCGGGTTGTTCGACGTTGGCGTAGTCGGGTGCGATGTCCATCATGGCGCTGATCGATTTACGGCTCTTGCCCACGGCGTATGCCTGGAACAGCTCGCCGACCTGGTAGAACAGCATGACGGCGGCGCCTTCGGCCATGTGCGGATCGGTGTCGGGGAAGAGCACCATGGCAAACGCGCCGATGGTCGCGACGGCCATGAGGAAGCTCTCGTCGAAGGCCTTGCCGCGGCGGATGTTATTGAATGCCTTTTGCAGTACGTCGTAGCCGGCAATCAAAAACGGCACGAGGAACAGCACAAAGCTGGCGTAGATGTCGCCCGGGGTGCCGAATGCGGCAGTGAGGGTGCCGAGCTCATCGAGGGCGTACACCACGGCAAAAATGCCCAGCGCTACCAGGATGCGGTTGCGCTTATGCTCGAGTGACTCTTTTTTCTTGCGCTTCTTCTTTTTCTTCTTTGGGTCGGCGGTGGCCATGACTCGTATCCTCCCATTTGAATGTATGAACACTCGCTCATACAATTTCGCGAGCAAAGGCCGCGGTAAGCGCGGCCTTGCGGGTTGGCGTAAACCTGGGCTAGAGAATGATCTCGCAGTCCGGCTCGGCGTCGGCGGTGAACTCCACAACGCGGTCGAGGACCTCGTCGAACTCGGCTTCATCGGCCTCGAGCGTTAGCTTCTGGGTCATAAAGTTGACCGAAACGGACTTGACGCCCTCGAGCTTGGCCAGCTCGTCCTGAAGCTTACGCGCGCAGTTGGCGCAGTCGATCTCGTCGAGCTTGAACTGCTTTTTCATGGTGGGTTCCTTTCTCTGTATTTGCGGCTTGGGTGCAGGCCGCGCTGGTACCGTGGTTGGTCGCTATTCGCAGATGTGGCTCATGCCTTGGTTGAGCATGGTGTAGACGTGGTCGTCGGCGAGCGAGTAGAGGATATTGCGCCCGTCGCGCCGGAATTTAACCAGGTGCGACTGCTTGAGTGTGCGCAGCTGGTGCGACACCGCGGACTGCGAGGTTTCGGTCGCTTCGGCGATGTCTGCCACGCAGAGCTCGCGGCCCATGAGGGCATAGAGGATCTTGATGCGCGTGGTGTCGCTGAAGACCTTGAACAGGTCGGCGAGGTCGTAGAGAAGCTCCTCGTCGGGAAGGTCCTCGGGCGAGCAGGTGGTCGGGATCGCGGGTTCGGTGGCCTCGATGTCGAGTTTCGTTTCATCAACGCGGATGCTCATTGCAATATCCTTTCATATGAACATGCGCTCATATAATTTACTTTCGATTATATGAGTGCATGTTCATATGTCAATACAATTTGCGATAATTTCGATGACTGCTTTCCGCCTCTGCGATTTTCTGTGGGTTGGGAGACATCGACGCAATGCTCGCCAACATATTTCGAGATGTTCGGCCAGCATGCTAAGAAAGCCACCTTGAGAAGCATTAGAACTGTTCATATTTGTACTTTATCGTGTTAAATACCGCGAGAATCAGTCCTTCCTCTACGGGAGTTCCTGCAGAATCAGTTTTATCTAAAGTTATATTGAGCATTGCTGCAGCCAATCTGGCACATCGGTGGCCGAATAAGTCGAAAAATGTAGGTGGACATCCGCAGAGATTGCCTTTAGAAGAGCGAATTCTCAATTAGATTAATAATCGTGTCGTCTTCCGTGCGGTTTTCATCGATTTTTGCGGACATGTCGCATTCCCAAGGCCCATTGATTTCCTCAGCAAGGGCCCCGACGTGTTGCATGTCGTCGGGTTCGGGCACATCGTTGATGCTCGGGTCATCAGCTTGCGGATATTGGCTTGCAATTTCGCGCTTGGCGGCCTCTTCTTCTTTGAGTGTCTCCAGGACGCGGCGACCGTATTCGAAGTAGCGCCGCAAGACAAATTGATGAAGAGTTTCTTGCAGGATGGCGAAGTTATCCGGGAGTCGACCGGGCCATATCTTCTCGCGAATGCGAATTGCTTCCATGACCCGTCTAAAAGCGGACTGCTTGAAAAACGAATGACGATTAACTGTGATAACGGCATATCCCATGTTTCGCAGCGTGTTTCGGCGCTCCTCGTCAATTGACTGCTGCCCGGGCTCGTCGTGGTAAAAGCCGTTGTATTCGATATCGGTCATCGAATTTTCGAGCAGCGCGTCGAGGTAGAAAACCGTCCGTCGCGTTAGGGCGGCGTATCTTTTGGGGACTGGGATCGGATAATCCGTTTTGATAGCGCGTATGGCTAAGCCGCCCATTGACTTGGGCATTGTCAGCATCATGACAAACGCCGTTTCGAGTGGGGAGCGACAGCCTTCGCGTACATAAGAAAGTGCCTTAAGCGCTTTATTAGATCCACGATACCCCGATGCCTCTGAAAAGAAGGCTCTGAGCTCTTCAACGCTGGTTAGGGCTGGGCGCTCGCGATATTGAGTTTCGTCGGACGTTCCAAGCGCGTAGGAGCCGCAGATTTCAAAGTAATACTCAACGAGCTCCGAAAGGTTGAGGTCGGCTGTTGCTTCTAACGCGCACAGCTTGATATCGACGATGTAGACGTTCGGCTCGAGTTCTAGGTAGCTTTCTGCATCAAACGCATAGCGCGTGCAGTGGCAGATGCAGCCCTTGCGGTGCCTTTTGGCATTATTGGAAAACGTCAGCACATGGATGCGTTCAGAATCGACATTCTTTCTGTTGAGCCATGCTCGTGCTGCTTCCAGGTCGGACGTGGTCGGCGCAGACACCCTGATCTTTTCCATAGGTATGGGACCGGTCGCGTAGCTTGCGAGCGAGTTGGCTGTTTGGTATACGGCGCGTGCCGTGGTATGTGACAGAATGATTCCCATACGCGCATGATGGCATAGCGGACGCAGCATACGCCCGAAACTTCGGGCAACGGTATTGGGGCGCGGCTTATCTTCTGCGAACGGTGGGTTTTTGAGCTGTCGTATTGAGGGAGCAGCTTTGGCTGGGGAGGTTTCTGCCGGCTGCCCCTTTTTGATGAACTTTAGTTGCGGATTCGTAGCCCTAAGCGTTTTTGCCGACCGCTCAGATGCCTCACCAACATAATTTGAGTTATTCGGCCTTATCCTATACAAATGGTGCGATCGCAACGTCCTATTCGAATTGATTCAGGTAGATTTATGGGGCTTGGTTGCGAAATTAAGGCGATTTTAGCTTCGATTGCGGTTCAAGGGGCCTTGACTAGTGGTTCAGCTGGCCGAACAACTCAAAAAATGTAGGTGGGCCAACCTGCCGACTATGTGAAGCACGCGTATTTGCTCGTTTTGATGAAAACTAGGGTGCAGCCATAAGGCTGCGCCCTAGTTTACTGCGTGTCGGTGTGCCCAGACGGATTGCGCTGTGCCTGGCAGGCGCTCCCGCAGATGGATCGGTTATTTCGCGAATAGGTTCTTGAGGTTGAACTCGGCTTGAACGGTGCGGAGCATGAGGTCGGTGTCGTCCAGACCCAGATGCTGCTCGCTGGCGTCGGCGGCGAGGGTTCCACGGCGGCGCGCCCAGTTCTCGAGCGCGGCGGGGGCGGACTCGCGGGGGAGCGAGCGGACGTCGGCATCCAGGCTGCGGCAGATCTGGCGCGAGTCGATGACGATGATCTTGCCGGCACGGCGTGCCTCGGCGTAACCGTCCAGGTTGATCTTGAACCAGCTGTCCTCAAAGGCGGCGTTGTGCGCCATGTACGGGTACTTCTTCATAAGCTTGAGCAGCTGCTTCTGCAGTTCCTTGTTCTCGCGGA
This sequence comes from Collinsella aerofaciens, assembly GCF_032584215.1. Classification (GTDB taxonomy): domain Bacteria; phylum Actinomycetota; class Coriobacteriia; order Coriobacteriales; family Coriobacteriaceae; genus Collinsella. Next base: position 5,529 of record NZ_JAWHPN010000016.1, read on the forward strand.
ACGGCTTTTTGCCGTCGATGTCGTCCCAGGTGATGTGGTGGATATTCGACAACGGCACATCCTCGCCGCGGTAGATGTCAGGCAGGCCGCAGTAGTGCGCCTCGGCGTCGTGCGGAATGGCGTCGCTGGTGAGGTCCATGATCTCCCAGCCAACGTTGATGATGTAGCCGCGCTCGGGTGCACGGCCGGTGGTCTCGATGTCGATGCCGAGCACTGTGCCTTGGATAGGCTTGCGGGCGTACGCCACGCCGAGCGCGTCGCGGTCGCCGCGGATCTCGCGCATGACGGACGCGGCGGTGCGTTTTTGCATCTTGCCGATGGCGGCGCAGGTGTCGGCATCGGACAGGCCGCGCGAAAGCGTCGCGGGCGTCACGTTGCGCAGGCGTGCCTCGCCAATCTGGTCGCACAGGTCGCGGTTGCGGTCAGCCAGGTCGCGCACGGTGGCAAAGTCGAAGCTGGGGTCGCCCTCGGCGGTAAAGTACTCGGTTTCGAGCACCTTAAGGGCCTCTTCGCCCTTCTGGCGCTCGGACTCCATGGCGCCGTGATCGCCATAGATAAACATGGGAATAAACGGCTGGCGCTCGTATTCGAGTGCTTGTGAAACGTTCATATAACTGCTCCTTGGATGGGCCGCGTCGTGCGGCTCAGGGTCATTAAGATGTGGCGAGATGATAGTTTACCATGGGCAACTATTGGCATCGCGCCTAGGACAACTACAATACCCTAGTTGACCGCTAGGACTTTTACAATGCTGCCGAAAGACACGAAAGGTTCCATCCGTCATGGATTTGCTGATTGATATTCTGCTCGACGCCGGCAAGGACACGCTCTCGCTGGTACCGTTCTTATTGGTGACATATTTGGCCCTCGAGACCCTAGAGCACGTCGCGGGCGACAGCGTTAACGGCGCCATCAAGCGCGCCGGTGCCGCGGGCCCCGTGGTTGGCTCGTTGCTGGGTATGGTGCCGCAGTGCGGCTTTTCGGCCATGGCGGCAACGCTGTACGCCGGTCGCGTCGTGACCTTGGGCACGTTGGTGGCGGTGTTCCTTTCGACCTCCGACGAGATGCTGCCGCTGCTACTTGCCGAGCAGGTTCCCGTGCAGACCATGGCGATGCTTTTGGCTTCGAAGGCACTGATCGCGCTGGTCACGGGCTTTATCGTGGACGCGGCTATCCGCGGCCTTCGTCGTAACGCTCGCGCGCATGCGGCGATTCGCCGTACCGTGCTGGGGACCGCTTCCAATCCGGCTCATGTGAACTGCGCGCACGACGACCATACCGGGGGCGACATCATTGATGAAGTGGCCGAGGCGGGCGTGAGCGCCGATCACATCCATGAGCTGTGCGAGCGCGACCATTGCGGTTGCGATGAAGACGAGGACGAGTACGAACACGGACATGGACACGATCACGGTCATGGGGGCGAGCATGAACACCATGATGGCCACGGTCACTCCCACTCTCACGAGAGCGCGCCCCTCCTGTCGATTATTCGCAGCGCCATCTCGCACACCGTGCAGGTATCGGTATTCATTTTTCTGGTGACGCTGATTCTGGTCGCCGTGCTCGAGACCTTCGGCGAGTCCGCGATCGAGCAGTTCCTGCGTGGCAACGAGACGCTCGCCGTCCTGGGTTCGGCGCTTGTCGGCCTGATCCCCAACTGCTCGGCCAGCGTCGTCATTACGCAGCTGTACCTGGAGGGCGCGCTACAGCTGGCGCCGATGCTCGCCGGCACGCTCATCTCTGCCGGTGTGGGCTACCTGGTGCTGTTCCGCACCAACCGCAGCGCTCGCGAAAACGCCGTGTTCCTGGTCATGATGTACGTCATCGGCGCTGGCTGGGGCCTCGTCCTATCTGCCTTTGGCCTCTAAGTAGGCCTAACAAAACGGGCTTCAAAATAGCCATGCACGGCGCTTGCACAATGCGGCGACGCATGGCATTTTGAAGCTCGTTTTTTTGTTGAGCCATGGATCCTGAGCGCTCACACAGCCCAAAACAAAAAGGTAGATTTTTAGGCATGTCCCAAAAATCTACCTTGGTTAGCGCAGCAGCTCGGTGAGGTTGCGCTTAAAACGAGCGCGGTCTTCGCTGGTAAATGCCGCCGGTCCGCGAGTGCGTCCGCCGGCGCGGCGCACCTTCTTTTCCTCGTGGCGAATAAACAGCTGCATGTCGATGGTCGCTTTGTCGTAGACGCGCCCGCGCACACCGATGGCGGCAGCATCGCGGCCGAGCACCATGCTCGCCAGGCCAATGTCCTGCGTCACGACCACGTCGCCCGCCTGCAGGCGTTCGACAATGGCAAAGTCGGCGCTGTCGGCGCCCACACTCACGTCGAGCGTCGTGACCCAAAAGCCGCGTCGCGCGTGCTCGGCATCGCGCGGGTCGTCGCGGCGAATGTGCCGTTCCAGGTTTTGCGTGCTGTTGCCGGCGATAACAACGGCGACGCCCGCCCGCCGTGCGCAGTCAATCGACTCGCGCGTGACCGGGCAGGCGTCTGTATCAATAAAAAGCGTTCGTGGCATCTAGTGCACCAGTTTGCCAAATTGAATAGCGCGAACAATCAATGTTACGCCAAACACCAGCAGCGCGGCGCCGCTAAAGATAACGAGCATCTTGGCCGACCACAGCGGATAGATAAACACGAACATGCCGGCGATGATGGAAAGTGCGCCGCTCAGGATGGCGAGGGCACGGTTGGACGAAAGCTCGGACTCCAGAATGGACATGACACCTTCGACAATCCAGCCAAAGCCGGCCACGATAACCACCATCGTGGTGAGCGTCGCGGTCGAGAAGGCCTGGTTGCGCAGGAGTATGACGCCGCCCAAGATAATGAGTAGGTTGGAGATGATGCTCGTCACGCGCCAGCCGGTGGGCAGCAGCGGCTCAAAAATGGCAGTGAACAGCCTAATGGCAGCAGTGATTACAAAGTAAAAACCCAGGACGGTCGTCAAAAAGACGAGGGACTTGGCGGGTGCAAAAAGCAGCGCGATACCAGCAATGAACGCCACGACGCCCGTGATGGCGTAGATCCAGCGCACGGCCTTGACGGCTTTGCCCGCCATGCTTTTCTCGTCAAATCCAAACTGGCTCGATTTTTGGTCATCGTTCTTAAAGATGCCCATAATGTCTCCTTTCCGTGCTGTGCACGTCGCGTTCATTGCTCTCCGTGCGGCGTACGCCAAAAGTGTTGCAACAAGTATCGCCCAAGGGCGCCGATGCATGGGGCGGGAAGGACGAATTGCCGCCCCACATTCCCGAATTGTTACTTTTGTTCCCGCTCCAGTGAGGATTAATCAACAATTGTAGAACATTGCAGCCCTGTTCGTTATTGCCTACGTTTTAGGTTAGATTTTCCTAAGGACAATTGGCTCGTATTGGGGGGTCCTATGAACGAAGCAGTTCCCGCGGCGCCGGTAAGCGCCGAGTCGATGGCAAAGCAGGGTTGCGAAAAGCTCGGCTTGAACGCGTTTGATGCGTTGGTTCGCCGCGCCCGTACGTGCCGTCGCTTTGACGAGTCCATGCGCGTGCCGCGTGAGCTTTTGCTTGAGCTGGCGGAGCTGGCGCACCTGACTCCCTGTGGTGCCAATGCTCAGCGTCTTCGTTTTCATGTGGTGAGCGGTGCCGAGGATTGCGCGCGCGTATTTGATGAGCTCGCGTGGGCCGGTGCGCTTAAGGATTGGCCGGGTCCTGCCGAGGGTGAGCGCCCGACCGGCTACATCGCGATTTTGGCCGAGCGCGCCGTTCCGGGTAAGCCCGCCGCTCCCATTACCGAGGCCGACACGGGCATTGCCGCGCAGACGATGATGCTCGCCGCCCGCAGCGCCACGCCCGAGGTGGCAGCCTGCATGTTCAAGGCCTTTACGCCCCACGCGATCGATGCCATGGGGCTCGATAACGACAAGTATGAGCTCAAGCTGATCATGGCGTTTGGCGTTCCGGCCGAGACGCAGGTGATCGATGCGATCGATTCCAACCCCGACGGCTCAATTAATTACTGGCGCGACGAGGCACAGGTGCACCACGTACCCAAGCGCCCGCTTGCTGACGTACTGGTGTAGCTGAGCGTCGCCGCGGTGTGATCCGGCGGTGAACCACCACAAAGGTGCCTGTCCCCTTTGTGGTGGTACGAGAGGAGGACATGTGGCCGATCTGTATTTGGTGCGGCATGGGCAGACTGAGTTCAATGTGCAGAACATTTTGCAGGGCTGGCACGATTCGCCGCTTACGGCGCGCGGGCGCGAGCAGGCGCTGGCGACGCGCGCGGCGTTCGAGGACCGCGGCGTGACCTTTGACCATGTGTATTCGTCTCCGTTGGGGCGGGCGCGGTGTACGGCAGAGCTAATTGCTGGTGAGGGCCGCTCGATAGAGCTGGTCGATGACCTGCGCGAGTGGCATTTGGGCACGCTGGAGGGTACATCAAATCGCGAGATGCCGCCGCAGCCCTGGGGCGATTATCCGGTGGCCTTTGGCGGCGAGTCGGAAGTGCAGCTCCGAGCGCGCATGGTCGCGGCGCTGTCCCGCATCATGGCCAGGCCGCAGCACGACTGCGTGCTGGCGGTTTCCCACGGCTCAGCCTGCCAGGAGTTTCTTGAGTATGTGACTGGCAGGGGAGAGCTACCCGACAACGGTGCCGTGCTTCATTTTGGCTATTGCGACGGGGCGTTTTCGCTCTTGGGTTGGTAACAAACGAAAGGACCCCCTATGAATAAAGACCTGTATCTGGTTCGTCATGGACAGACGATATTTAATCTCAAGCGCATTATTCAGGGCTGGAGTGACTCGCCGCTTACGCAGTTGGGATGCGACCAGGCGGCGCGTGCCGGCATGTTTTTACGTGCGCGCGGCATTGAGCCCGATCATGCCTACACCTCCACACTTCATCGCACCGAGCAGACTATCGCCAACTTGTGGCCGGGCTTGGCGTACGAGCGCCTGGACGGCCTGCGCGAATGGTTCTTTGGCGACTTTGAGGCCGAGCGCGTGATGCTTATGCCCGAGCGCCCGTGGCGCGATTTCTATCGTCAGTTTGGCGGCGAGGGCCAGATGCAGGTGCGCGACCGCATGGTGACGACGCTGACCGAGCTTATGCAGCGTCCGGACCATACGTGCGTGCTTGCGGTAAGCCACGGATCGGCCATCAAGGAGTTCATGGACCACGTGAAGGGCGCGGCGGCAGACGAGCGCGACCGTGTGCCGGGCAACTGCTCGGTGCTGCACTTTGCGTTTGACGACGAATCCGACACGTTTGAGCTGATTGAGATTTTTACGCAGGAGGATTACGCACGCGAGCTGGGCCTTGAACCGCTTGTGGCTACTGCAGGTCCGCAGCGCGGATAACGCGAGCGTGTCGGCTCGGGTCGCCGGCATAACTTCTCGACGCAAAAGGGGCGGAGATGCATGTACCTGCTGCATCTCCGCCCCCTGTTTGTTGAGCTGCCGATTTTTGTGCTGGGCGGTCTGGTCTTGCTAGAACCGCGCGACCTGGTGCGTGAGCAGACCTGTCGGAACCTGCGGCGCGCCGCCGCTGACCTGCGCAGCGGGGAAGAGCACGGCAACGGTAAAGTTGAACGGCTCCTTGCCGGTGTACGTTCCGGCGGAACGGGCCTCATCGGCCAGCAGCTGCGACGCCCCGGTCAGCGCGGCAGCGTAGGCGGGGTCGTCGGCCAGTGCCGGCTCCGGTGCTTGGTCGAGCATAGCGCGGATGGCCCCGACGGCGTCCTCGCGCTTGACCTCCCACGCGCGGTGCGTAATGCCCGCGGGGTCGGTGACGGCGTAGAGCGACGCGCCCTCTTTGGCGGCGCCCAGGATGATATCCATGACGGGCGAGGCCTCGTAGGCGAGCGACACGGGGCGCGGCTGCACCTTGAGCTCGGCGATCGCGCGCGCGGCGGCGGCCACGTCAGCGCTGACATCGCCCTTGCCACCCGCAAGTACACTCGTCGGGCAGATCGCCACGACACCCGTCACACGTCCCGGCTCGCCCGAGCATTCGTACACGTAATACGCCGCACCCGGGTCCTTGAGCATCAGGCCATCGGCAATGGCTCCGCGCAGAGCATCGTTGCCGCTCAGGATGCTGCCCATTGCGGGCAACGCCTCGAGCACGCGGTCCTGAGCCGGGCGGATGCAGGGAAACGGAAGTGCTTTCATGGGCGGTCCTAACGCACGAGTCGGTTTGTTCGCGGCTTATTATGCCCCAACTTGGCCGCTCGCGTCCCAGAGCACGTTATCGGCGAGCGCGATTAGCACCTGCTGACAACGAACGATATCGGCGTGGGGCACATATTCGTTGGGCTTGTGGGCGAGTGCGAGCGAGCCTGGGCCATAGCTCATGCAGCTACGGTTACCCGTCTTGCCGGCAATGACGGCAGTGTCGGTGTAGCCGGTAAAGAAGCCGACGGTCGTGTCCGCGTCCGTCACGTCATCGGCGGCACGCTTGAGCGCTGCTAGAAGGGGAGAGTTCGGGTCGCGCTCGATGGCGGGGCGGTCGCCCGTCACGGTGTAGCTGCCATGGCAGCCGGGAACGGCGGCTTCGGCGACGGCGATGGCCTGCTCTACCATGCGCGTCGCGGCGGCCGTATCGGTCGGCGGGGTCAGGCGCATGTCGACCCAGACTTTGGCGCGGTCGGGTACGACATAGGGACGGTAGCCACCTTCGATCTGTCCAAACGTGATGGTCGAAGGCCCCAGCTCATCGTGCGCGGGCAGCGCCACAAACGCGCGACGGAGCGAACACACGACCTCGGCCATGGCGGCGACGGCATCCGCGCCCTTCCAGGGCTGGCTCGCATGCGCCGTCACGCCAGCCATTTCAATCTCGAACCACGTACGCCCCTTGTGCGCCACCTGGATCTGTCCGTCGGTGGGCTCGGTGTCCAGCACCCATTCACGCGAGCCGACCCAGCCAGCATCGATCGCGGCTTCTGAGCCGCGCATAAAATCTTCCTCGTCGACCGAGCAAATGAGAGAAAAGCCGCGGTGGGGCAGCGCGCCATCCGCCACCACGCGCTCGAGCGTATGGACCAGAGCGGCAATGGCGCAGGCCAGGCCACCCTTCATGTCGCAGGCGCCACGGCCATAGAGTTTGTCGTTACGCACAACCGTCCCGAGCGGCGGAATGTCCGCGTCCCAGCCATCGCCCAAGGTAACGGTATCCATGTGGCAGATGTAGACGAGCCGTGGCTCGTCGCTTTGGCCCGGCACGGTGACCATAAGGTTGCGGCGCCCGGGGAGTACTTCGAGCTCTGCAATTTGCACGGCATCGAGTACCGGATGGCTCAGCTGCGCTAACCGTTCCTCAACCAACGCTTTGATATAGCGTTCAATCTCGCCCTCATACGCACCTGGGTCGGAACTGTCGATCCGCACGAGTCCTTGCGTAAGCCGCCAAGCAAAATCTGTATCAACCATAGGCACCTCACATATAGTTAGGTCAACATACAGATTGTATGCCAAGAAGCGGCTCGGTGCATTTAATGGAGCGCTCACAAAAACGGGGGCGCCTCTCGTGCGAAAGGCGCCCCCGTGGGCATTCAATGTCAGTGACGGGCAGGCCACATGGGAAACTGCCCGTCAGATCAGCCGGCGCTACTTGATCACGCGTACGCGATACATCGACGGAATCCGCTTGAGCGCCTCGATGGTGCTGCTGTCCAGGTGCTCGTCCGTGTCGAACATGGTGTAGGCGTTCTCGCCGGCGGACTCGTTGGTCATACGCTGCACGTTGGCATTGTCCTTGGCCAGGATCGCCGTGATCTGGCCGATCATGTTGGGCACGTTGGCATGCAGGCAGGCGATGCGGCTCGCGGCGCGCGCCTTGCCCATGCTGCAGGCAGGGTAGTTGACGCTGTGCGCGATGTTGCCGTTCTCCAGGTAATCCTTGAGCTCGCTGATGGCCATGTCGGCGCAGTTGGCCTCGGCCTCGCCGGTGCCGGCGCCCGAGTGCGTGGTGATAAACGTATTGGGCATCTTGACGGTCTTGGGCGTGGCAAAGTCGCAGCTAAACCAGCTGAGCTTGCCCTCGCGCAGGGCAGCGTCGACGGCGTCCTCGTCAATGATGGTTTCGCGCGCGTAGTTGATGAGGACGGCGTTGGGTGCCAGCAGGTTAATCTGCTCTGTGCTGATCATGCCGATGGTGTCTGCCTTGCTGGGCACGTGCACGGTGAGGTAGTCGCAGCCGCGGCACAGATCCTCGAGCGTGCCCACGCGCTGCACCTCGCGGCTCAGCACCCACGCGTGCTCAACGGAAATGAACGGATCGTAGCCGTAGACGTTCATGCCCAGATCGACGCAGGCGTTGGCGACCTTGGAGCCCACGTTGCCCAGGCCGATGACGCCGATGCGCTTGCCCTTGAGCTCGCGGCCCACAAAGGCCTTCTTGGCCTTCTCGGCATCGACCTGAATCTCGGGATCGTCGGCGTTGTCGCGCACCCAGTTCATCGACTGCACCACGCCGCGGCTCGAGAGCACCAGCATGCCCAGGACGAGCTCCTTGACGGCGTTGCTGTTGGCGCCGGGGGAGTTAAAGACGACGACGCCCTTCTTGGCGTACTCCTCGACGGGGATGTTGTTGACGCCGGCGCCGCAGCGGGCGATGGCGCGGATGCCCTCGGGCAGCTCGTAGCCGTGCAGGTCGGTCGAGCGCATCAGGATCGCGTCGGCCTCCTCGGCGGTGCCCACAAACTCGTAGCCCTCGCCAAACTCGACTTTGCCGTCTTTAGTGATGTCGTCGATGGTCTTAATCTTGCGCATGGAAAAACTCCTTAGCAGGTTTTGATCTAAACAGGTTGGTCTGAGGTGGCTGGTCGGCCCGCGTGCTGCGGGCTAGTTAGATCGCGGACTCAAACTATGCTGCGCTTCGAAGTCCTTCATGTACGTGGCCAGCGCCTGTACGTCCTCCATGGTGACGGCGTTGTACACGCTGGCGCGCATGCCGCCGACGAGGCGATGGCCCTTGACGTTTTGAATCTGGTGCTCTGCCGCGCCTGCGACAAAGGCCGCGTCGAGGTCGGTATCGCCGGTACGGAACGTGACGTTGGCGATGGAGCGGCTGCCGGCCTGTGCAGTGCCATGGAACAGCACACTGTGCTCGAGCAGGTCGTAGAGCAGGTTGGCCTTGGCCCAGTTGCGCTCGGCCATGGCGGCAAGTCCGCCGGTCTGCTCAACCCAACGGAACACCTTGCCGCATACGTAGATGCCAAAGGTGTTGGGCGTGTTGAGCATGGAGCCCTTGGCGGCCTGGGTCTTAAGGTCCATGTACTGCGGCGTCTGCGCAAAGGCGGGGCCTTCGGCGATCAGGTCGTCGCGCACGATAACCACGGTGACGCCCGCGGCGCCGGCGTTTTTCTGAGCGCCGGCGTAAATGAGCCCGTAGCGCTCGACGTCGAGCGGCTGCGACAGAAAGCAGCTCGAGACATCGGCGACCAGCGGCACGTCGCCGCAATCGGGCAGCTCGTGGAACATGGTGCCAAAGATGGTGTTGTTCTGGCAGATGTAGACGTAGTCGAGCCCGTCGCCCGCGGCCTCGGCGGCAATGCGCGCGTTGAGGCCAGCCATGGTGGGTATGCGGTCGAAGTTGGTGTCCTCGGAGCTCGCGAGCAGCACGGCCTCGCCGTACTTGGCGGCCTCTTTGTACGCCTTGTTGGCAAAGTTGCCGGTCACGACGTAGCCGGCGCGGCCGCGGCGCATGAGGTTCATCGGGATGCCCGCAAACTGTAGCGTGGCGCCGCCCTGCAAAAACAGGACGCGGTAGTTGTCGGGGATGCTCAGCAGACGGCGCAGGGTTGCCTCGGTGTCGTCGAAGATCTGCTGGTACATGCTAGATCGATGGCTCATCTCGAGCACGGACATGCCGCAACCGCGGTAGTCCATCATCTCGTCGGCGATCTCGGCGAGCACGCTTGTAGGCAGTGCGGCCGGGCCAGCTGAGAAGTTGTGCACACGTGCCATCTTCTAGTTCCCCTCGTAGTCGTTTGAACGTTCGGGATACTTTAGCACAGTGGAGCGCAAGGCGCGACCGTATCACGGTAAAACTCGACTGCGCCGCTATGATTTACAGGATGGTTACATGGGGGAGGGGTGACCTTACCTGATGGCTCGCATCCGATCCGCCTCGGCCTTCGCCTGCTTCCAAGGACGCACGCGGCCGTTGGTGAGGTCGTCGTAGCCACGAGCGATGGTACGTTGAATGTGATCTTCGCGTTCCTGAATGGTAGTTAGCGCGCGTCTGCTCGTCATAGGCCTCGGCATCCATGACGACAAGCGATGCGGACCCGTTTTTGGTTAGGTAGACGGGCTCTTTGGTTTTGTGGCAGCTATCTGCAATAGCGCCAGAGTTGCGCTGCAGATCGGAAATAGGCTTTACGACAGGCATATGAAACTCCTTACATAGAATCATATGTATAACTCTATGTTGAGTGTAGCGGAGGGTGGCGTTAGGCGCGTGCGTGCCTGCATTCGTAAGCGCGGTTGTCTGGCAAGTGTGATTTGGGGCGACCTCGTCAAAGCTTCTGAGCTGCGAAAATGACCGTTAACCGGATTAAATTTTGTTGCTCAACATTTGACACTCTGGGCGTGGTAACTTTTTTATCAACAGGTATGATTATTGTCATGTGCGCCGCGCCTGCCTGCCGGGTTGCGGCGCACTTGTGACAGCCTTTGACACCCTTGGAGCGTGTACTGTGGATGTAACCACAAAAAGCGTTCGGGGGGGGGGTGCTCACTCGCGAGCAATTCCTCCCGCATGAGATGCGCATCGTCGCTGCCCTTCGTATGCAGGGCGCAAGCGACGAGCAGGTCATTGTACGCGTAAAGAGCGAGAACCTCTTTCAATATCCCACGGAGCGCATGGTCGCCAACCGCGCAACCGTGTGCCTTCGCCGCCTTGACGCCATGGTGCCCACGGACGCCGTATGCGCCGCGCGCGGCATCGACCCCAAAACCGCCGTCGAGGCTGCGTCATCCCTAACCAGGCTCATGGCATCCGGCACTCCCACGCAGGCGGACCAGGCCATCTTCTACAGCATGATCTGCCGCTACGATATCGTGCGCGAGCTCGTGCTCGTCGAGATGGGGGAGCGCCTACAAAACTTCGATTATGCCTTTACGGCGGTTGACCTCAACGCCTTTATGACACGCTTTACCACGGAGTATCCGGACGCGGCCCGCTGGACTGAGGCCACGGTCAAGCGCATTAAGGGCTCGCTCCGCCAGACGCTCCGCCATGCCGGTCTTATCGGCGAGGGCCAGGGCCCGGAGTCCGAGCGCCTGTCACCACTCTTCCTCGATTCCGATGTCGAGCGAGCCTTGGTTCAGCTGGGCGAGCAGTCGCTTATCGCGGCCCTTACCGGCAGGGTGGTGATGTAGCGTGGCTCCCGTCAAAAGCGCCGTCGACCCTGTTATCACCCCGGCGACCGATCTCACCACCAATATCGGCATCCATTCCCGCAAGAGCGTCGTGGCGGCGCATGCCCGCTCCGAGCGCGCCTGTCAGGAATTTGAGCGCCGTGCGCAGCTTCTGCGCGAGTGCCTGTGCAGCGAGGACTTTTTGGCCAACAAGGGCATAGGCAATGAGATCGGCTTCCACACTTTTTGCTATGACCCCGCGCTGGAGTTTGAGGCGCGTGCATTATTTGACACCCTTTCACGCGATGCCGAGGCCGACAAGCTTCCATGCACGCTCAAGGTCGTGAACCTTTACGACGCCGTGCTGGCAATTCTCGAAAAGCGCCGTGTCCTCAAGGCTATCCCGCACCAAGAGGAGCGCCGCGGTACCCAGCGCGTGCTCGAGGACGTGGCCAAGTTCGCCTCGCCCGAGAAAGTCGCCGCGTACATCCTTGAGCAGACCGAGCCGCACGCGCCTGGAGACGTCGTTCTCCTCACCGGCGCGGGCGAGGTTTTCCCGTTCTTTCGCATACACACGCTTCTCCACTGCATGCTTGCGGATTTTGATGAGGTGCCTGTGGTCGCCGCCTATCCGGGCAGTTTCAACGGCTCTTCTTTCCAGCTCTTTAACCGTCTGCCGGCCGACAACTACTACCGCGCCATCGATATCTCGTAAGCACGGCTCCCCGCAGGCAAGTCCCTGCCGCTGGTAACAACCCTTTGCCATAACGTTCCCAAACCCAAAGGAGCACCCATGGACAACACGATCATTCGCGACCTCTTTGCAAAAGACATCAACCGCTCCATCAACGGCGTGGTCAAGGTCCAGGATTCAAAAGATGGGTCCATCCGCCAGGAGCTTGACGAGTACGTGGTGACGCGCGAGTTGCAGAGGCACTTTGCCACGTTCTTCAAGGCCTACGGCGATGCTATCGATGCGCGCACCGACAAGATCGGCGTGTGGATCAGTGGTTTCTTCGGTTCCGGTAAATCGCACTTCCTCAAGATGCTGAGCTACCTGCTCGAGAATCGCCAGATCGGCGGCAAGAGCGCCATCCGCTACTTTGACGGCAAGATCGTCGACCCCATGGTCGCGGCTGCCATGGAGCGCGCCTGCTCGGTGCCCACGCAGGCCATCCTCTTTAACATCGATAGCAAGGCGGGCCAGTGGAAGCAGGGCGATACGGCTCCCACGGCGCTGCTTCGCGGCTTTGAGCGCATGTTCTACGAGGCGCGCGGCTTCTACGGCGAGGACCTCAAGCTTGCAAAGCTCGAGGACTACATCGATTCCCTGGGCAAGACCCAGGAGTTCCGCGAGGCCTTTGAGCGCGTCAACGGCGAGTCCTGGCTCCAGGCCCGCGACACCTACAGCTACTTTGAGGACGACGTCGTCGAGGTGCTGCAGAGCGTGCTCGGCATGAGCGAAAAGGCCGCATGGAACTGGCTTGAGGGTTCTGAGGACGAGGTTTTGGCCCCCGATGTCTTTGCCAAAAAGGTCAAGGACTACGTGGACGCTCAGACGGCGGGCCACGGCGGCAACTTCCGTTTGCTCTTTATGGTCGACGAGGTGGGTCAGTTTATTACAAACGACAAGGACCCAAGCCTTATGCTGAGCCTTCAGACCATCGTCGAGGAGCTGGGTACTGCCTGCGGTGGCCGCGTGTGGGTGATGGTCACGAGCCAGGAGGCCATCGACAACCTGAGCCTGCCCGTGGGCAACGACTTTTCAAAGATCCAGGGCCGTTTCAATACCCGCCTTTCGCTCTCCAGCTCCAGCGTGGACGAGGTCATCCAGCGCCGTGTGCTCGAGAAGACCGCGCCGGCGGCCGATATGCTTGCACGGGTCTACGAGCAAGACACCGCCGTGCTCAAAAACAACTTTACCTTTGAGGGTGGCTCGCGCTCCGACCTTGCCGGCTACGCCAACTCCAAGGATTTTGTGGCCAGCTACCCGTTTGTGGGCTATCAGTTTAAGCTCCTGCCCGACGTGATGACCGAGGTGCGCAAACACGGTGTCAAGGCCAAACACATGTCCACAGGCGAGCGCTCCATGCTGAGCGCGTTCCAGGAGAGCACTCAGGCCATCCAGCATGACCAGACCGGTGCACTCGTGCCGTTCTGGCGCTTCTTCAACACTATCTCCAAAGACCTTGAGCACGGCATCATCCAGGTGGTCGATCGCGCGGTCCGCGCGGCCGAGGACGCAAAGGGCCTTGAACCCTACGACGTTCAGGTGCTCAAGCTTCTGTACCTGATTCGTTACATCGGCTACGTCAAGGCCACGGTCGAGAACATCTCCATCTTCATGATAGACGGCATCGACGTGGACAAGCGCGCCCTCAAGGACCGCGTCAAGGAGTCCCTTGCCCGTCTGGAGCGCGAGAACTACGTGGCGCGCCAGGGCGATACCTATAGCTTCCTCACCGACGAGGAGCAGGAGATAGCGCAGGAGATCGCATGCACCTCGATCGATAACGCGCAGGTGATCGAGTCTATCAAAAAGCGTCTGTTCGACAGCATCTATACCGCGCGCAAACTCAACCGCGGGGCCAACGACTTTCCGTTTGACCGCTATGTGGACGGCTCAATCCACGGTACCAGCACGGGCGGCATGGAGCTTTACGTGGCGACTATGGCGAGCGACCTGGGCCGTGCGGACGATACCGAGCTGGCCTTGGCTTCTTCGGGCAAAGCCATCGTGGTCTTGAGTGACGAGGCGGATTATTGGGAGACGCTCGTCAACGCTGCCAAGATCCGTAGGTACGCCAAGACGCGAAATCTCCAGGAGTTTCAGCCGAGTACGCGCCAGATCGTCGAGTCCAAGATGCGCGAGGCGGCCTATAACGAGAAGGAGGCCGATACCCTTTTGAGCGAGGCCGTGCTCCATGCACGTTGCGCGGTCAACGGCCGCATGGTTGAGGTCCGCGCGGCCAAACCCGCCCAGGTCTTTGAGCAAGTGCTGGCGCAGCTGTGCGATGTGGTCTTTGAAAAGGCCGACTATATCGGCGCGCCGGTCACGAGCGATTCCGATATCCGCTCCACTCTGGCGGGCAACGTTCAAGCGGGGCTCGCTGGCATGGGCGCGGGTAACACGCGTGCGCTCAAAGAGGTCGAGGACTACCTCAAAGTTCAGCACCAGCGCCACCTGGATACCGCTATGGGCGATATCCAGCGCCAGTACCAGCAAAGGCCCTTTGGCTGGCGCGAGGTCGACATCGCAAATGTGGTGGCGCAGCTTGTGGTGGAGCAGCGCGCACAGGTGCTGTTTGGCGGTCAGACGGTTCAAGCTAACGACAGCCGCATGGTGGCACTCCTTCGCAAGGATGCCGATAAGGCCCAGGTGCGCTTGCGCATGCGCATAAGCGACCGGTTACTGCGCGCCACGGGCGAGCTCATGCGTGACCTGTTTAATCTCAAGACCGTGCCCTCCAACGAGGATAAGCTCGTGGCCGAGCTCAAGGAGCGCCTTGAGGACTTGCGCGAGGCGTGTCTCGCCATAGCACGCGACTACTACACGGGCATCAAGCCGGCCTACCCGTATCCCGGCGAGAACGAGTGCGAGAAGATGCGCTCGGAGGTCGCCGACGTCCTTAAGGATCAGAGTGAGTCCGAGGCGTTTTTGACTACGTTTACCAAGCATGAGGACCGCTTGCTCAATGCCAAGGAAGATTTTGACAAGGTGGTTGAGTTCTTCGAGTCCAACCAACGAACAGCGTTTGACCACGCCAAGGATTTCTTGAGCCGCACCGAGGGTATCGAGTATGCCTCCGATGACATTCCTAGCGCGGTTGAGAACGTGGCAAAGGTTCGCGAGATCCTCAGAGATCCCAAGCCCTACGGCCGCATTAAAGATCTGCAGCCGCTTATGAATCCCGTCGAGGACGACATGAAAAAGCTGCTGGGTATCCGTCGCAATGAGTTTTTGTGCCGCATCGAGAATGATCTGCAAGACCTGCAGGCGCAGGCTGAGAGTCAAAAGGGCTTTGTCAATCAAGCCAAGGATGCCATAGCGGATGCCGGCGCCAAATACGAGTCGTTCAAAAACCGTGCCCACAGTGCTCAAAGCCTCAACGAGCTGAGCGTTGCTGCGACTAACTGGGGCGACTGGCTCAGCGCGGCAGCCAACGAGATGTACGACGCCGTGGATGAGGCCCGCATGCGTATGGACAACGAGCGCCGCAGCATCGAGGTCACGAGTACGGGTGAGGTGGTCAAGAAGATCTCCAACAAGGGTGCCGCATCGTCTGCGCCCGTGCCCGCGTCCAAGCCCCAGCGCAAGATCAAGACCGTGCGCCGCGCCGATCTGGCCAAGCCGAGTCGTTTCTTGTCCGCAGAGGACGTGGAGCGCTACGTGGACGACCTGCGCTCTCGCCTTATGCAGGAGCTCGCTGCAAACGACGAGATCCGTATCAACTAACCCGCGGAGCCACCGGTACCAAAGCGCGCACCGGTGGCTTATGGCGTTTAGAAAGGCTCATCAACCATGAACGATTCTGCTCTTAAGAGCTTCTGCACCTGGGCCCGTACAGAGCTCATCAAAGGCGTGGAGGCACAGATGGTGCGCTACGGCATCACCGAACCTGCACCCGCGCCCGTTGGGTCCGAGACCGTCAACGGCCTGCCCCTAAGTCCGGCTGAGATTGAGCAACGCGACGAACTGCTGCGCATGCAGGCGGAGGTGGGTCACGAAGCGCTGCGCGACCGTGCGGCCTACACCTGGTTCAACCGCATCGTGGCCATTCGCTTCATGGATGCACGCGGATGGCTTCCCAGCCGTATGCGCATGCTAAGTCGTGCGGACGGCAGCCATGGCAGCGAGGCCGTGGAGAACGCACTGGACGTGGAAATAACGACGGCCGATACCGATCGCATAGCCGAGCTCAAGATGGCGGGCTTGGATGAACCGTTGTGGCGCTACCTGTTTGTTGCTCAGTGCGAGGAGCTTGCCGATTGCCTGGCGGGCGTCTTTGAACGCGTGGGCGGAGCCATGGAGCTGCTGTTGCCCCAGGGCCTCATGATGGCTGACAGTGTGGTGGGCAAACTCAATGCCATCCTCGCTGACGAGGACTGGCGCGAGGGCGTGACCGTTCTGGGCTGGATGTATCAGTACTACAATGCCGACGTTAAAGACGAGTTCTTCAAGTCCAAGCGCAAGGCAGCGGCGGTGGACATCGCGCCCGCCACGCAGCTCTTCACCCCCGAGTGGATCGTGCGCTATATGGTCGAGAACTCGCTCGGCCGTCTGTGGATGCTCAACAATCCGGGGAGTTCGCTACGCGAGCGCATGGAGTATTACATCGAGCCCGATGCTGAGCACGAGGACTTCATCCGCATTTCGAGTCCCGAGGAGATAACCCTCTGCGACCCCGCATGCGGCTCGGGCCATATCTTGGTCTATGCGTTTGAGCTGCTCTTCCATATGTACGAGGAGCGCGGCTATCGTGAGCGCGAGATTCCCGAGCTCATTCTTACTAAAAACCTTGCAGGTATGGAAATCGATTCCCGCGCGGCACAGATCGCGGAGCTGGCGCTTGCCATGTGCGCCCGCGAGCACGACCGTCGCTTCTTTAGGCGTGGCGTTCGCGCCGACGTTACCGTGCTCTCGAGCATCCCGCTAGGGGAGGACGAGCTGCCGGGTAACAAGAAGCTCGCCGAGGAGCTGAGTCATTTGGGCGAGATCGGTTCGCTGCTCAATCCCTCAGAGGACGAGATCGACGAGCTCAAGGCTGCCGCCGCGAGTTGTTCCGATGACCTTTTTGCCGCTACGGCCAAAACTAAGCTCGAAAGCGCTGCCGCCATCTGCGAGAAGCTGTCCCGTCGTTTTACCTGCACCGTTGCGAATCCTCCGTATATGGGCAGCAGCAGCTTTAACCCCTTCATGAGCAAGTGGGTCAAGAAGAACTACCCCGACGTGAAGAGCGACCTCTTCTCCAGCTTTGTCGTTCGCATGTTCAGTCTCGCCAAGGACCACGGCGAGTGCGGAGTCATGTCGCCTTTCGTCTGGATGTTCATCGGAAGCTATGAGAAGCTCCGCAACGAGATTATCGACAACAGAACGCTTACCTCCCTCATTCAACTTGAGTACTCGGGCTTCGCTGGCGCGACTGTGCCCATCTGCACCTACACGTTTCACAACTCACTCATCAAAGGCTACAAGGGAGGCTACGTGCGCCTTTCTGACTTCGTTGGCGCCGCTGTCCAGGCTCCCAAGGCCCTCGAGGCAATCCAAAACCCCGACTGCGGCTGGTTCTACCGCCGCAACGCCGAGACCTTCAGGCAGATCCCCGGCACCCCCATAGCCTACTGGGCCAGTGATGCCCTTGTTGAATCGTTCACAAAAGGAAGGAGGCTCGATGCTGTTGCTACTCCGCGACAGGGCTTGGCGACGAGCGATAATGGCCGCTTTTTGAGGAAATGGTGGGAAGTAGCGCCTTCCAACACATCGCGAGATTGTAGCGGCAGGCCTGAGGCAAAGCAGAGTGGCTCCCGTTGGTTCCCGATTATTCGGGGCGGCTCCTATCGAAAGTGGTGGGGTGACTACGACGAGGTGGTTAACTGGTTTGATGACGGTCGGGAGATGAAGGAAGCAATTCTGTCCAAGTATAGTTATCTCTCTACACCTGATTTTGTGATCAAGAACCAGAACGACTATTTCAAGCCCGCAGTTTCCTGGTCTAAAATTTCTTCCAGCCTCGCCTCCTTTAGGTTTGCGCCTCGAGGGATGCTTTTTGAGGTAGCTGGAGCATGTCTTTTTGCGGAGCCGAACGAGCTCCGATACATCCAGGCTTTCTGCAACTGTTCCATTGCCGAAATTGATTTGGCGTTTATGTCGCCGACTCTAAACTTTGAGGTAGGCCAAATCGGTCAGTTGCCAATCATCCAAGATGAGGCTGCCGAGCCGACTGTCTGTTCACTCGTTGAAGAATCTCGCTCAATTTCAAAGGCGGACTACGATTCGTTTGAAACCTCTTGGGATTTTAAACGTAATCCTCTTGTCTAGGTGATCGCCATGGCTGAAAAGAAGAGGCGCAAGCCTGTCGATAAGACAAAAATTGAATATGTCGAACCTAAGCCAAGCTGGATAAAGGCTGTTAAGGTTAATGACCATAACGATGTCATGGGTTCTATTATTCAGTTTTTTCTGGTTGAATCTCCTTGTAAAGGTGTGAGTAGCAGAGGGATATCGCTTCTCGATTATGGATGGGCCGACTCGCTTCGGATGGGACTCTACACCAACTTTCTCGACACTACCGAAGTGGCCAATCTCTGCGATGGGTCGACGCTATTTACGGCCACACGAAAAGAAGAGATGAAAAATAGGTTTGTTGATGCTGATATGCCTGGCAATTTTGCTTCAACTTGTACCTCAAATCGCGTTGTGGCGCTCATCAACAGCAATTTTGTGCTTGATTTATTTCGGATTATTAGAAATTCGTTGGCACATTGTCGCTTTCAATTGGTCGAAAAGAACGGTGTGGATTTCATTGCTTTTGAAAACGGTATGCCAGGAAAAGATCTCATTGGAGCGGATTCATTTGAGGTGAGTTCTCGTTTATTTCTTAAATGCAGCACTCTCATTGATTGGATTGCTGTGGTTAAGTCCGAGGCTATATATGAGGCGGAAGAAATTGCCCGCAAGAAAGAGACCTCAGAACGGGAGTGGGAAAACAAGCGTCAATTGGTTTTGTCTCGAATCTCGAGTGGGTCCTACTCAAATAAAGATGATCTCGGGAAGGACTGTGAGCTATCTAAGCGTAATTTAGATAAATTGCTTGGCGAGCTGAAGGCCCAAGGGCTTATTGCTTATTCACGTTCTAATCGAAAATGGGAACTTACTGGTGACGCAAATCCGTGAGTAAGAGATGCTTCATCTTTGATTGCAAAGAACGGCGTGTCGAATGAGCTTCTAACGTTTTTTATTGCAAAGAGACTCGCTGTCTCTCGAAAGTGACCTTTTAAATGAAATTAGTCGGCGTTTTTAAATGAGAGGGCGGTCAAATATGGCCACTTTACTTCAAGAAAAATACGAGGCTCGCAAGGCCGAGGTCAACGCTCGCTTTGAGCAGCTTCGCGCCAACGAGGAGGAGCTCAACCGGATCTTTGCCAAGATCTACAACATGGAGGGCGAGGTGCCCATCGAGGTCGAGGACAAGTACGTCTCGGTGGCGCGCATCTTCGATACGGCAGAAGAGATTCCGGAGAGCTACAAGGGCAACAAGTACGTGCGCACCAAGCGCGACGAGATTACCTCGCTCATAAGCTATGCCGTGGGCTGCATGTTTGGCCGCTATTCGCTCGATGTCGATGGCCTGGTGCTGGCAGACCAAGGCGCCACTGTTACCGACTATCTGGCCAAGATGCCCGACCCCGCGCATGTGACCTTTATGCCCGATGCCGATAACGTGCTGCCCATCACCGACGACGAGTACTTTGACGACGACATCGTGCGCTACTTTATCGACTTTGTGCGCACGGTGTATGGCGAGGAGACCCTCGAGCAGAACCTCGCGTTTATTGCCGAGGCCCTTGGCGGCAGGGGAGCCTCGCGCGAGGTGATTCGCGGCTACTTTTTGAAGGACTTCTTTAAGGACCACTGCCAGACGTATAAGAAGCGCCCCATCTACTGGCTGTTCGACAGCGGTAAGAAGAACGGTTTCAAGTGTCTTGTTTACATGCATCGCTACCAGCCTGACCTATTGGCTCGCATCCGCACCGACTATGTGCATGAGCAGCAGGAGCGCTACCGTGCCCAGATCGGCTATGCCAACGATGCCCTTGTTGGTGCCGAGCGCGGCGAGCGCGTGCGCTTGGACAAGCGCGTCAAAAAGCTCAACGACCAGCTCAAAGAGACCATTGGCTACGAGGAGAAGCTGCACCACTTGGCAGACCAGATGATTAAGATCGACCTGGATGACGGCGTCAAGGTCAACTACGCCAAGTTTCAGGATGTGCTAGCAAAGATTAAGTAACTGCAGATACGGTAAGGATATTCATGCCCAAGATCGATGTAGAAGAACAGCTCAAGTTGCGGTTTTTGCAACCGTTGCTCGCATGCATGCCCCGCCGTGTGGTGGTTTGGCACGATGCGGACGGCGAGTTTGCTCCTGAGTTTGAACGTTTGGCCGCCGAGGGCTTCGACGGTGCGGGGACTGATGACAGCGTTATGCCCGCTCACGGTGACTTTGAGCGCCCAGTGCGGTTTGTTGAAGCCTGCGAGGGCCGCATGTTTGCCGTCAAGAAGCTCGTCAACCGCGATGACCTTGTGAGCGATATCTTGCTGTATCGCCGTTGCCCGCGCGGCAGGCTTGAGGGTGATTGGCTTGCCGATGTTGAGCTGTATGCCGATCAGTTCCAGGCTGACTATCTTTCGCTTTTGGCCGATCAGCTAGGCATCGAGAATATCGACGCCGTGCGCGAGAGCCTGCGCGAGCACAAGACGTTCTTTGATGCCAAGACCCGCTGCGCTAAGTTTGCCGCGTGTGTTCCGCATGCCTCGAGCGCATCCGATATCGAACTCGGCATCCTTACGGTGATTTTTGGCGGTAAAGAGCTTGGTGACGCGCGCCCCGCGTTTGTGCTGCGTGGCTGTATGACCATGCTGCTGCACGAGGGTCCCGAGGCGCTGGCCGAGTTGGTGGACAAGTACTGCGTGCATGATGTACTCTCTGCCTTCATCGTGCGTTGCTATGGGTTTGATGGGCCGCTTTACGAGCGTGACTCATTGCTTATGCTTGCATCCCATGTGCTCCTTACGGCGGCATCCACCGCGCTTCCCGAGGGAGCGCTCAAGGGGCTTGAGAGCCATGTGGCTCCCGCCTACGGGCCCTATTGCCTTGAGGCGGTGCGTACGTGGGACCAGACCGCCGATACCCAGGCATCGAGCGAGGACCTATTTGAGATTTGCCGTTTGGTTGAGGACGCCCGCGGACTCTTTGCACGGTTCGAGACCTTGCCGATCGATGTGCTGACCTCGCTTGATGTGTTTCCGTGCGTCAATGAGGCTGTGCTCTCGCAGCTGTTCTGCTCGTTTGCGCAAGGTGCAGACCGTGTTGAGGATGCGCGTGCCTTTGTGGCGCGTCGCTGCGACCTAAGCTGGTACCGTCGTGTCGAGAGCTACTTTGACCTGCTTGTCGCTGTGGCCGATATGTGCGCGTTTAGGCAGACGCACGCGGGCGGGTTCCATCTGGCGCAGTCCCAGCAGGTGTGGGATGCCTATTCGTCCGATTGGTATGCCATGGACGCTGCCTATCGCCATATGTGCACCGCGTATCTGCGGGCACGCTCCGTCGAGTGCGATGCGCTCGAGGAACCTGCCCGCGCCGTGGCGGACTGGGCGGAGAATCTCTACAGCAACTGGTTCTTGGCGGATGCCAATGCCTGCTGGGCGGCTGCTGCGCAAGGGGAGTGGGCCGATTGCGGCTACATCGATGGTCCCGCACGGCAGGATGAGTTTTACTGGCATGTGCTGCCCGCCTTTGTGGGTTCTGCCAAAACAACGGTCGTTATCGTGAGCGATGCGCTGCGCTATGAGGTTGCCCGCGACGTTGCGGCGCTGCTCGAGCGCGAACGCGGCGGCAACGTCAAGGTTTCTAGCATGCAGGCGGTCTTTCCCTCCATTACCGAGGTGGGCATGCCTGCGCTGCTGCCGCACCAGGTGCTTGAGCTTGCAGAGGATGGCGCGTTTGTGTTGGCTGACGGCATGCCCACTGCGACGACTCCGCAGCGCGAGGCCGTACTTACCCACGTTGAGCCCACGGCCCGCGCTTTGCGCTCGAGCGCATACCTCAACATGGCGGGAACCGAGCGCAAGGCGCTGCTCAAAGACTCCAGGCTCGTTTATCTCTACCACAACAAGATCGACGCCACGGGCGAGAAGGCAGCTACGCAGGATGACGTTTTCGATGCCTGCGCGGACACCGTGGAGGAACTTGCCGCGTTGGCGCGCCGCGTGTGCACCGACGCCCCGGGCGCGCGTGTTGTTATAACGGCGGATCACGGCTTCATCTACACGCGTCGTGAGCTCAACGAGTGCCAGATGCTCGGCAAGCCAGACCTACCCTTCCTTGACGCTCCTGTCATGCACGGCAAGCGTCATCTGGTGGTGCCCAACGAGGCCGTGGCCAAGCTTTCGGAAGAGGCATGCGAGGTGTTTGTTAATGTTGGCATGGGACGTTTAGGTGCCGGTTTTGAGGGATTTGCCCCGCGCGAGAACGTGCACTTCAAGCGTCCCGGTGGCACTAACAACTACGTCCACGGCGGCATGAGCCTGCAGGAGCTTTGCGTGCCCGTTATCGGATTTTGGCGTGCGCGCTCGGGTTCCAAGGACTTTGTCGATACGCGCGTGGCGACGCTGCGCGTGCTAAGCGAGGGACGCCGAGTGACCAACTCGCTCTTCTCGGTCAACTTGATCCAGGAAGAACCCGCCCAAGGCAAGGTCTTGCCGTGCGAGTATGAGCTGGTGTTTACCGACGCAAGCGGCAACGAAGTGAGCGATACGGTCAAGGCGCATGCCAACAAGACTTCCGTTAATTCGCAAGAGCGCGTAGTGCATGCCAAGTTTGCGCTGCGTGCGGCGGATAGATTCTCGGCAAAGGGTCCGTACTATCTGGTCTGCCGCGAGCGCGAGACGGGCAAGATCGTTTGGCGCGAGACGTACACCATCGCTGTTTCGTTTGCCCCTGTTGCTGACTTTGGTTTTTAGGAGTGTGCCCTATGTTTGATAACCATGACGACGATCTGTGGGAAGTTCCCTCGATTGATGTGGATGTGCCGGTGGAGGGTGTGGTGCCTGCGGAGGCCGCACCTGCTGCGGAGGCCCCGGCGACTGAGGCTGTTGCGCCTGCCCCGGAGCCGGTTGCTGCCGCGCCCGTTGAGGCTGCGGTGAACGCCGAGGACGAATTCTCGACCGACGGTTATGATCAGGCTGTGGCCGAGGCTCCTGAGGACGACGGCTACGACATGGATGGGTTGGACGGCAAGCTGCTTGAGCACTTTGCTGGCAAGATCGTGCGCAAGGACCTGACGGCCCTTATGAAGCGCGGCGCCAACGTGCCCACCTTTGTGCTGGAGTACCTGCTGGGTATGTACTGCTCAACCGACGACGAGGATGCCGTGGCGGAGGGCCTGGGGCGCATCCGCAAGATCCTCACCGATAACTACGTGCGTCCCGACGAGTCCGAGCGCATTAAGTCCAAGATTCGCGAGCTGGGTCGCTTTACCATCATCGATAAGGTGACGGCCGAGCTCGACGAGTACAAAGACATCTACGTGGCGTCGTTTGCCAACCTGACCATTGAGCCGTTTGTGATGCCTGCCGAGTACGTGCGCGACTATTCCAAGATTCTCCAGGGTGGTATTTGGTGCATTATGAGCATCGAGTATCGTCGTCCCATGGAAGAGGAAGACGAGTTTGGCATGGAAGTCTTTGGCGACGATGCGCCTCGCCGCTCCAAGGCCAAGCGCAAAAAGCGCGGGCCCGAGGACTCTCCGTTTAGCGTGGCGTCGCTCACGCCCATCCAGATGCCCAACCTGGACCTGGACGCCATGATCGAGGAGCGTCAGTATTTCTCGCGCGACGAGTGGCTCAACATGCTGCTGCGCTCTGCCGGCTATGAGCCCAGCGAGCTTTCGGAGAAGGAGCGCCTGCACTTTATCGAGCGCATGGTGCCGCTGATCGAGCGCAACTACAATCTGTGCGAGCTTGGTCCCCGCGGCACCGGCAAGAGCCATATCTACAAAGAGGTCTCGCCTTACGCCATCTTGCTTTCGGGCGGCCAGACCACCACGGCCAACCTGTTCGGCCGCATGAACTCCATGCGCGCCGATCGCGTGGGCTTGGTGGGCCATTGGGATTGCGTGACGTTCGACGAGGTCGCCGGCATGCGCTTTAAGGACACCAACGCCGTGCAGATCATGAAGGACTACATGGCCAGCGGCAGCTACGCGCGTGCCCGCGACCAGATTAACGCCGATGCCTCCATGGTCTTTGAGGGCAACATCAACGACACCGTGCAAAACGTCCTTAAGACCACGCACCTGTTTGACCCGTTCCCGCCGGAGTTCAACAACGATTCGGCCTTCTTCGACCGTATCCACTATTACCTGCCGGGCTGGGAGATTCCCAAGATGCGGTCGAGCCTGCTGACCGGGCATTATGGCCTGATCACCGACTGCCTGTCGGAGTTTTGCAAGGAGATGCGCCGCAAGGACTTTACGCACCATATCGACCGTTACTTCCGCTTTAACAGCGACTTTAACAAGCGCGACGAGATCGCCGTGCGCAAGACCTTTAGCGGCCTGGCCAAGCTCCTGTTCCCCGACGAAGCCATGGACAAGGACGACGTGCGCTGGCTGTTGGATTACGCCATCGAGGGCCGTCGCCGCGTAAAGGAGCAGCTCAAGATTATGGCGGGCGTCGAGTTTATCGACGTTAACCTGGGCTATATGGATGCCGACAACCCGCAGGATGTGCATGTGGTGCGCGTGCCCGAGCAGAGCGAGGACACGCTGATTCCCGACGGGCCGCTGCTGTCCGGCCACGTGTTTGGCGTGGGCAGGTCGCAGGGCGGCGAGGTTGCCGTGTACAAGCTGGAGAATAAGGCCGTTGCCGGCGAGTGCAAGTTTAAGCACGAGGGCGTGGCCTTTAACAAGCCGGTGCGCGATACGCTGGAAGCCGCGTTCGACAACTTTGTGAACCTGGCGAACCGCGTGGCGCCGGGCATGCACATTGGCTCCAAGGATTATCTGCTGTTCTACAACGACCTGCAGAGCAAGGGCCTGTCCGAGGAAGTTTCGCTCGCCGAGTTTGTGGGCCTTTGCTCTGCGGCGTGCAACCGCCCGGTGATGCCCGCGCTGGCGATTCCGGGAATCTTGCGCATGTCGGGTTCTATGGACGAGATCCGAGGGCTCGAGGACATTATGCGCGTGGCCAAAAACGCCGGCGCCAAGCGCGTGATTTTGCCGCTGAGCGCCATCGCGGGCTTGCAGAGTGTTTCGTCCGAGATTATTTCGGGACTGAGTCCGGTGTTCTACATGGATGGTGACCCGGTTGATGCCGCGAAGAAGGCGCTGGATCTGTAGGAGTGCGGGCGTGCGGGCTTGCGTGCGCGTGGGCCCGCGGGCGTGTTGGCGTGTTCGAGTAGGGAGGCCTTGCCATGGCGAGCGAGCGTTCTGTTGGCGAGTTGCTCGACGAGCTGTTTGGCTTTGAGTCAGTAGCCAAGCGTCAGACGGCGCTTGAGCAGTACGATCGCGGTGAGCTGGTGCGCAGGGCGCGCTCCCGCGAGCTGCTGGGCGTGCTTAGGGGCGTCGAGGCTTCTGAGCACGCTGCGCGCGAGTCTGCCGTGCGGGCTGTTGACGGGTATGTTCGCCGTGTTGAGGGCGCCGCGCTTGCACGCGCTCGCAAGCGGGCGGGCATTGTTGGTCCGCTGCGGATGGAGCGCCGCTATGCTGCCTTTTTGCGCATGGAGGACAAGGCCGAGTTGCTGGCCCGTTTGGAGCAGACGCTTGCGTTTATCGAGGTAAAGCTGCGTGCGAATACGGCGGAAAAGGTGCGCGCGGCGTACGATGCTGCGGGGGCTATGGTGCTGCAGGACGTGGCACGCCTGAGTGACGTGCGCGTTGTGGATGCCGTGCCCCTGGATGCCGATCTGCTATGTACGCAGTTGGAGCAGTTGCGTTGTGCCGCCGACGCGACGGACCTTGCGGGTATGATCACAGCGACGTTTGAGTCCGAGCTGAGTGCGACGGGGTCGCTGGGCACTGACGGGTTTACGGGCGATTTGGCTGGCGATGTTGCTGGTGACGTGGCGTTGGAGCGTGAACTTACCAACGTGCGCGGCGCTGCGCAGCGAGCGCGCTTGGCGGCGCAGGCGTATCGGGCCGAGCGCGCCACCCGCGTTGCGGGGAGCACGGTGGAGCCGGTATCGTTGCCCGAGTCTGCGTGCGCTGCGTGCGAGACGGCGTGCGATGCCGGGGAGCTTTCCGAGTTGCTCGCTCAGGTTAAGAAGTCGTTTGAGACCTACCGTCGTGTTGTTGCCGACGGCGGGTTGTTCTGCGCGTTTGGCACGGGCTCGCCGCACGGCATTTGTTGTGGTACGAGCTATTTGGACTACGATTCTCGGCTTGATGAGGACGTGCTGGTGGGCGAGTACGATGGTGCAACCAGGCATACTGTTCGGCATGAGGTTGCGATTCCCGAGCTGGTGGATGGGGCTTCTGCCGAGGGCGGCGATTCGCTCAAGGTTGCCGTGGCGCGCATGCGCGAGTTTAACGGGCGTCGCTACGATGGTGTGCTGGATGAGGATCCTGCGCGCCATGTGAATGCGTTTTGGTATGGACTTAAAAAGCTCAGCCAGTATTGCGAGGCCGCCGTGCGTGTGGATGAGCGTGCTTGGGATTGCTTTATCGATAAGGTGCAGTTCGCCTACGATGAGCCCGTGGGACGTTTGGCTGCACAGATGGACGACAAGCAGGTTGCGGCTTTTGTTGCTGCCGTGGATGAGCTTGGCGCTGCTGAGTAGGGGTCCTGGCCTGGTAGGAGGTTTCATCATGAAGATCGAAGTTGACGTAGATCAGCTGCGCGAGAGCCTGCTCGACCGCGCGGGGTCTGCGGCGGGCGTGGGCTTTCCGGCCGCCATGCTCGACGTGATGGATATCGAGGATGAGTCGCCCCAAGAACTCCTAGATCGAGCCGAACGCGAAGGCCTCGACCTCCGAGACTTTGCCGTCGATGACGACTGCGGAGCGTCTGACGACTGGTGACCCCGGGTCAGTTCATCCTTTTCTTCCTGAGATATAAGAGAAATCCCTTTTTGAACGTCCTTCGGGTTCCAAAAAATAGCCGATCAGTCTTTGTATCTTCCTTGCTGTCAAACTTGATAGCCGTTAGCTCGATCGTACAGATGTAGTCAGCAACTTGGAATAGCCGGTAGGCTCGTGGTGTGGCTTCTCGGTATACGATGACATCCCTTGCTAGAACGTACTCAAGCGCAGAATGAATGACCTCCGTTACAATCGGTTGGCCGTTGTCGTAGTAAATCTTAACGGTGTCGTATCGCTGGAAGAATTTCAGATGGTCGAAAAGTTCAACTGTGAGGTCTCGCCTCATTCTCTCCGCGAGACCGTTTTGATTGCCGGCGAATTCGCTCATTCGGTATTGCAGACAGAGATAGCGTATGGGGAGATGCTGAATGAACGCGCGAAATGCGCTCAACATGTGCCTTCGCTGCTCCTTGGGAAGATCTTTGTAGTCGCCGTTTCCATTCAGTAGGGGTCCTGCATGAAAAGGCGTATTGGGAAGCGAGGACTGCGACAGGGCGCGCTCGTAGCGGTCAATGCGTTCAACGATTGCATCGTTTTGATCGTGAAAAACGAGGGTGACGAGGTAGTAGTTGGAGACGCCTCCGAGGTCGCCAGATTCGTCAACAAAGACGGAGAGTTCGCTCATGATGGGCCTCCATTTTTGCAAAAAAATGCCGGGGGTAAGACCCCGGCTCTTGGAGGCCCCTCTTTTGGAGGGAACCGTATTCTTTATACCATGAGATAAGGGGTGCTTTCAAGTAATATTATAATAAGCAAACATATGTTCGTCAAACTACCTGCGAAAAGTCCTTAGCCGTCCAGAGGTGGGTAGAGCGGCTCGTAAATTGCTGACGCAATGGGCCGGCGTTTTCCCGAGAAGTATTTAGTCTTGACTCGCATAAAAAATGCCGGGGGACATCCCCCGGCTCTTGGAGGTCCCTTTATTCGAGGGTACCGATTTCTTTATAGCATGAGATCGGACGGCTTTCAAATGGCGCCATGTGGATGGGATGGGATGGCGCGCCTGATAAAGCCCTCAATGAATGGCATCTAACTAGCGTTCGTGATATAAAGAAATCGGTCATCTCAAAAGAGAGGGCTTCCAAGTGCCGGGGACGTTTTCCCCGGCTTTTTCATTTCGGTGTCAATTCAAATGTTTTTCAACCCATCCCCACCCATAAGTTGCGGTGAAATAGGGACTGAAATGGCTGTTCAGAAGCCTATTCAATCCCTATTTCACCGCAACTTATGGGTGGGGATGGCTACGATGCTAGTGTGGCGATGACGGCTTCGTCGCCGGCGTATATTAGGGTGTTGCCGTCGGGGATGATCGTCTGGCCGTCGCGTTTGAGCATCACGACGATAAAGGGATGCTTGCCTTGCGGCACATCGCGAAGACGCTGGCCGGCCAGGCGACCGTGGGGGGTTACGGTGACCTCGCGCAGCGTAACCTCGGCACGCTCTTCAAACGTCGGCGCGGCCATCACCAGCAGGTCACCTTCCTCGATGACGGTATCGCCGTTGGGCAGCACCGGGTGCGCCCCGTCGCGCAGCACCAGGACCACGAGCATGTCTGTGGCGCTGCCAATGTCCGCGAGCGAGCGTCCGGCAAACGGATGTCCAGCGCCCACCTTGAGCTTTACAAACGACATGCCGTCCTCGTCGCGGTAGTCGTTAAAGGTGCGGTGCACGTCGCCGGTCGCATCGATCATATCGAGCTTCTTCGCCAACGCCGGCAGCAGCGAGCCCTGCACCACAATGCTCGACACGGCAATCACAAACACCAGGTCAAATAGGTCGTGTCCGCCGGGAACGCCGGCCACCACGGCAAAGAGACTAAAGACGACCGAAGCTGCTCCGCGCAGGCCCGCCCAGCTTACGAGCGCGACCTGGCGGGGGTTCGTCTTAAAGGGCGCCAGGAGCACGCCGACGGCGATGGGGCGGCTCACGAAGAGCATGAACGCCATGAGCGCCAGGCCCGGCAGCAGCATTTGCGGCAGGCGTGCGGGTGTAACGAGCAGGCCCAGCAAAAAGAAGATGGTCATCTCTGCCATCTCGGTGAGGGTGTCAAAGAAGTGCGCCATCTCGACTTTGCCGGTGATGTCGCTGGCACCCAGCACAATGCCGGCCAGGTATACAGCCAAAAAGCCGTTGCCGCCCAGATAGCTTGGTAGCGCGTAGGCAACGATCGCCACGGCGAACAAAAAGATGGTCTGCGCGCCCTCGGCCGTTGCGTGCGCGCGTTCAATCAGGCGGCCCGCCGCCCAGCCGATGGCGAGGCCCAGGCCCACGCCCAAGATAATCTGCTTGGCCAGCAGTGCGGGAATGTTGATGTCGCCGCCGGCCGCGAGTGTGGCGAGCACGGCGGTGAGCATATAGGCGACGGGATCGTTGGAGCCCGATTCGACCTCGAGCAGCGAGTCGGTGCCGCCCCTCAGCGACAGGCTGTGCTCACGCAGTACGCTAAAGACGCTCGCCGCGTCGGTGGATGCCACGACCGATCCCAGCAGCAGGCCGCCGATCCAGTCGAACCCCAGCGCGAAGTGGGCGAACACGCCGGTGATGCCGGCAGTGATGACGACGCCGAGCGTGCTCAGCAGCACCGCCGGCGCAGCGACGGGCTTGGCGCGGTCGATATTGGTGTTAAAGCCGCCGTAGAACATGATGAACAGCAGCGCCGTGCTGCAGACGGTTTCGGTAAGCGCGTAGTCGCTAAAATCGATGTGCGCCGGGCCGTTGACGCCCAACAGCATGCCCAGCGCGATAAAGATGAGCAGGGTGGGGAAGGGGAGTTTTTTGCCGACGGGTTTGATGGTCAGGCACAAAATGATGACGAGGCCGATAAAAAGAAGGATCTGGTTCATGGATGGTGTCCGCTCCTGGGTGGTTGGCGTGGCACGGTCAGTTGTCTGCGGTTATTTGTACCCAAAGATGGTGGGTTTATGGGGTTGGATTGCAGGCGTGCGCGATATCGTCATAGACGGCTGCCGTCTTTGCCTCTGCTCGGAAACCCTTTCCAGCTTTATTGCAACGGAGTACAATGGGTAACGTTTAAGTTCAACTTGAAGTTTTAGTTGCGGCGCCGGGCTTCGGCCGCAATGCAAGGAGAGGCGTACCATGGCGATCTATGTGACATCTGATGCTCACGGGCACGTGCGTGCGCTTGACGAGGCCCTGTCTAAGATCTCGTTGACGTCCGACGACACGCTGTACGTGCTGGGCGACATGATCGATCGCGGGCCCGATCCGGTCGGCGTTATTAAGCTCGTGCGCTCGCTGCCCAACGCCCACGTGCTCAAGGGCAATCACGAGCAGATCATGCTCGATGCCATCATTGGTCAGGATCCGCTCGATGCCGAGACCTGGGATATCAACGGTGGCTGGACGACGCGCGAGCAGCTCAACGACATGGAATTTGAGGCATATGAGGAGCTCGTGCGATGGATGGCCGCGCTGCCGCTCTACGCGGTGGTCGAGACCGAGGAGCGCCCGTATCTGCTGGTACATGCCGGTATTGAGACCGAGGCGGCGCAGGCGTTTTTGCTTGAGCATGGCGTCGATTGTGCCGATGGCGTCGGAGCGGTGGGTGCCGATCGCGAGCTGCTGCAGCAGATGCTCGCAGTGCAGTCGTCCGATGACCTGCTGTGGATTCGTCATGGCTATTGGGATGCGTCGACCGGGCTGCTTTCTGCCGAGGGCAAGGGCCCGGTCGTGGTGAGCGGTCACACGCCCACGGTATCGCTTGGGCGCTATTGCGAGGTCGGTGGTCTGGCGGGGCTCGATGAGGAATCGGGACGCGGGCAGATCGTGCGCTTGGGCGGCGAGGACACTGCCGGCGTGCCCGATCGCATCGACATCGACTGCGCCGCCGCCACCGGCTCCGAGTTCGGCCGCGTGGGCATCCTGCGCCTGGACGACGGGGCCGAGTTCTACGCGAACATCAACCCGGGCGAATAACCTTGTTCCGCCGATCTACCGTAGCTAATTTGGGACGGGGCTTTTTGACTACTTTCGGAGAGTAGCGCCTTCTTGCTCGGTAAGCGCTAGAAATGAGGAGCGTCTGCGTCCTCGACAGCGCGAAAATGCTCGAAAAACCGTCGCAACGGAGTCAAACGACGTCGCGGCGGTTCTTTTTTGGCTGCCCGCTGGCTAAGTGAGTAGACTTTTTTGGAAATGCCGAGCACCCAACATATTTGCCTCAATAAAACCGCTGGTCACGGACTTGTGCTTTGTCGGTGTGGTCCGGGATTCGGTAAAAGTCTACTCACTTAGTTTTGCGTGTCCGCAACGAGACTCCAGCCGGGGTGATTCCACCGCAAATTAGCTTCTCCCATCGCCGCAATTAGGCGCCGTACGGATTCCGGTCCCTCTCTATGCGTTGGCGGATGTGGGCGTACTCGATAATCAACAGTACCAGCAGTAGGGCCATGATGGCTAGGTAGCTCACGACGGCGCCCATCAGGCCGAGCAGATTGATCAGAATCACCGGGAGCACCACGCTCACGGCAAAGCAGATCAGGTAGATCTTGGTGACATCTCCAGCGTGGCGCAGCACCGTGATGATGGCGTAGATAAAGTCGATGGCCGCGGTGACGCCGCCGGCGACGACCATCAGCAGCGCCAGCGTACGGTAGCGTTCAAAGCTGAGACCGTACATAAAGCTCATGAGGGGAATACCGGGACCTGCCATAAATGCGGCGCACACGCCGGTGATGACCACGATCAGCGCCATAACGGCAACAATAATCAGGTCAAAGCGGCGACGCTTGCGCGGATTCGCCCAAATGCTCGACAGACGCAGGAGCTGCGGTTTATAGATAAATCCAATGCTCAACAAAATTCCCTGCGCCGGAAAGAACAGGGCATTAAAGTACAGCTGATACTTGTAGGCCAGCGCGCCTTCCATCACAAACTTGGGCATGCTCTCAATAAGGTTGAACAGGAACAGTGCACCAAAGAGCGGGGCGCACTGGACAAACAGGTGGCCGACCTCGCGCAGGCTCACGTGGCGCGATTTTTCGGTCTCGAGCAGGGCGAGCGGGGCGGTGACCAGCACGAGCGAGGCAATCGCGGTGACACCCATGGCCATGGCCGCGATGGGCATGCTGCGCGTGAGGAACAGTGCCACGCTAAAGACCGCGATGACGCCGGCGGAACGCAGCGTTTGGCTCATGCCGGCCAAATAGAGCTTGTCGGCCTGCTGCAGGCGGCCCTCGTACACGTCGGCGATGCCGTCGATCACCTTATAGAGGTAGACGCCCAGGCCGATCGTGGCCATCTGCGCATCGTAGCCGCGTGCGCTGCTGTACGTGAGGCCGCAGCCTAGTGCGAGCGCTCCGCAAAGCCAACGGTTGAGCTGGTAGGAGGCGAAGGAGGTTTTTTCGTCGATGTCCGAGACCTGAAAGTTGCGCACGCCGTAGTTGCACGCGATCATGATGAGCGTGCCGGTAACAAAGGCGATGGAGAACTTGCCGGCCTCCTCGGCGCCCACGAGCTGCGTAGACACGATGGTGAGCAGCGGAAACGCCATGCCCCATACGGCGGTGCCCAGGGTGTTCCAAAGATAGTCGCGACTGGTGGCGTGCTCCTCGTATTCCGCTTCCTGCATGGAGAAGCCGCCGCCGTAGACGGCGCCGAGCAGACGGTTCCACCAAGCGTTGACCATGCGGCGGACGGGGCCGGGCTCCCGATCGCGTTCGCGCCGGCGACGGCGCGTGGCCTGGCTGCTGTCGGGGCCGCCGGCGTTGCGCTGGCTCAGCTCCTGGATGCGCGCGAGCTCTTCGGCCGTGTGGGAGGCGGGGAACAGGCCGTTCTCGATGCGGCCGCCCTGGGCCTTCGCGGCGCCGTCTTTCGATGCAGCGGGGTTGGAGATGCCGTTACGGCGGGCGATGGCGCGGCGAATGCTATCGAGGGGCGTGATGCTCAAAGCGGGGTCCTTTCTATTGCTGCGCTCTAGTATAGACACCGCGGTGTCCGCTCGTGTTTTTGAACAGGTTGTTCAATAATTTCGGCGGCGCCATTCGGTAGTCGGCACTTAGGGACGTTCCTTATGTGCCGGCACTTTGGGAACGTCCCTAAGTGCCGGCATCCGGGGGCGCTCCTTGAATGTTGCCTGTTCAAGAGTGTTCCCAATGACTAGGCGTTTAAAAACGTCCCCAATGACTAGGCCGCTTGCCTGCGATTTTTGACCGTTGGGCGGGCTTGCCGCCCTTGCCGCAAAAACGTTTTTGCATATCGGGTACAACGGGCTTTACGTGAGTAAAGTGCGCGTCGCGTCCACGTGTCGCGTTTTTAAAGGAGGCCCCATGCCTGGTGTTACCCCTGCAGAAGTTCTGTCCAACTTTGGTATTACGCTCGTTGAAGATCCCGCCGAGAATCAACCCCGTCTGCTGGTGGACCTGCCGGCGGCAGAGCTTGTCGAGCACGCTATTCGTCGCAAAGAGGGCCGTATGGCTTCTAATGGCGCGCTCGTGATCGAGACGGGGGAGCGCACTGGTCGTTCGCCCAACGATCGTTTTATCGTTGACACCCCCGATGTTCACGACAAGATCGCCTGGGGTGCGGTCAACCGCCCACTGTCCGTCGAGAGCTATGAGGCCATCAAGGCCGGCATCGTCGACTATCTCAACGAGCGCGACGTGTTCGTCACGCGCGGCATGGCGGGCGCTGACCGCAACCACACGCGTCGCCTGCTTGTTGCCTGCGAGCGTGCCAGCCAGGCACTCTTCATTAAGCAAATGCTCGCCCGTCCGCTCGCCCGCGAAATCGCGCGCACCGGCGAGCCCGACTTCTGCGTGCTCGCAGCGCCCGGTTACCAGTGCGATCCTGCCATCAAGGGCCTCAACTCCAGCGCCGCCGTGGTCATCAACTTCCAGGAACGCGTGATTCTGGTCGCCGGCACCGGCTACTCCGGCGAGATTAAAAAGTCGATCTTTAGCGTCATGAACTATCTGCTGCCCGTCGAGGATGACGTGCTGCCCATGCACTGCTCGGCCAGCATGGATCCCGTCACGCACGAGACTGCCGTGTTCTTTGGCCTGTCCGGCACGGGCAAGACCACGCTTTCTGCCAACCCCACGCGCCTGCTGATCGGCGACGACGAGCACGGCTGGTCCGACATGGGCATCTTCAACATCGAGGGTGGCTGCTACGCAAAATGCGAGGGCCTGGACGCCTTCCACGAGCCCGAGATCTTCAACGCCGTCCGTTTTGGCGCCATTTGCGAAAACGTGGTGCTCGACGAGAACCGCAAGCCCAACTACGACGACATCTCGATCACGCACAACACGCGCGTGGCCTATCCCGTGGAGCACATTCCTAACGCGTGGACTAAGGGCATGGGCACCACTCCGAGTGTCGTGCTGTTCCTGACTTGCGACGCTTTTGGCGTGCTGCCACCCATCTCACGTCTGACGGCCGATGCCGCCATGTACCACTTTGTGACGGGCTTTACGGCTAAGATTCCCGGCACCGAGGTCGGCGTCACCGAGCCCACGCCCACGTTCTCCTCGCTGTTTGGCGAGCCGTTTATGCCGCTCGACCCCATGGTCTATGCCAAGATGCTCGGCGAGCGTATCGCCGACGGTCGTACGCGCGTGTACCTGGTCAACACCGGCTGGATTGGCGGCGGTTATGGTGTGGGCCATCGCATCGAGCTTGCCTACACGCGCGCCCTGGTGGCCCGCGCCCTCGACGGTACCATCGAGGACAGCGAGTTCTTGCACGACGACATCTTTAACGTCGACATTCCCACGACGTGCCACGGCGTGCCCGATGGCATCCTGGTGCCGCGCCAATACTGGCAGAGCACCGCGCGCTATGACGAGGCCGCGCACAACCTGGCGGTGATGTTCGAGGAGAACTTCGAGAAGAAGTACTCGCACCTGCCCGAGTCCGTCAAAGCCGCCGGCCCGCACGCCCAAGTACACGCCGACGCTCGTCATCGCGGCCGCGGGCTGCTGGGACTTCGCCACTAGCTTCGCCGTGAGTCCATATCCACCACAAAGGGGACAGGCGCCTTTATGGTGGTTTTGCTCGCGTGGATGACTCGGGTTACAATACGCTTGACATATCGTCCCCTTCTCCGGATGGGGACAGCGTAAGCGCTCTTGTGGCGGCACCGTAGGACTTTGAAGGTGGCCGCTGTGAGGGCGCTTCTTGTTTAGGCGCCCTCGCTCGGGCGTACGCTATGAAGGGAGAGCATATGAAGAGTTTCGTTGCCGAGGATTCGTTTTGGGAGCTGTTTCCGCAGGCGGCGGTCGGCGTCGTAGTCGTAAAGGGCATGAAGCCCGCGGCCCAGATTCCCCAGGAGGACGTGGATGCGATCGCCACGTTGCTCAATCGCGCCAATATCGATGCGGAGCGTCACCTGACAAGCGATACCATCAGCGAGAACGCGCCGGTTAAGGCATGGCGCGAGGCGTATCGCCTGTTCAAGACCAAGAAGGGCGCGCGTTGCTCAGTTGAGAACCTGCTCAAGCGCGTGCTCAAAGGCAAGCCGGTCGGCCACATCACACCGGCGGTGGATATCTACAACACGATTTCGTTGACTTATGCGCTGCCCGTTGGCGGCGAGGACCTGCATGCGATTGAGGGAGATCTTCGCTTGAAGGTGACCGATGGTGGCGATGCGTTCTTGCCGCTTGGCGAGGAGGCGGACGATCCGACGCTGCCCGGCGAGCTCGCTTACATCGACGATGCGGTCGCTGTGTGCCGCTGCTGGAACTGGCGCGACGGCGTTCGCACGGCGCTGTCCGATGATTCGGCCGATGCGTTCCTGGCGATTGAGTGCGTGGAGCCCGAGCGGATGGGGGATTGCCAGGCCGCGATCGATCGCTTAGCCGAGCTGCTCGAGCGCTATCTGGGAGCGACGGTTGTCATTAAGACGCTTGTGACCCGCGACAATCCTTGCGTGGAGCTGTAGCGGCGCCTAGAACCTATTGATGCCCCAAACCACCACAAAGGTGCCTGTCCCCTTTGTGGTGGTTTTTATGTTGATGGGTTAACAAATGGGGTATTTGGGTACGGGTGTCGCCTTATGCGACTAAGATGTTTACCCGTAAGCATTATGCAAGCGAAAGGCGGTCGTCTCCCATGCAGCAGAACGACGAGACACGTTTCGAGGACTTTGTCGGACTGATCAGCGGGCTCTACAAGGAGATTCAGCGCATTAAGACATCCGAGGGCGCAAGGCTGGGCCTCAAGGGCTCCGACGTTATGTGCCTGTACTATCTTGAGCGCAGCAAGGACGGCCTGACTGGCGCTGACTTGGCTCGCATGGCAGGCGTGACCCGCGCCGCCGTCTCGCGTACGCTCGCGCATCTGGAGGAGGGCGGCTACGTCGAGGTCGACGATTCGGGCGATGCCGCCGTTAAGTATCGTGCCCCGGTGCGCCTGACCGCTCTGGGTGGCGAGAGCATGAGCGAGGCCGACCGCATCATTCGCGAGGTGCTCGATACCACCGGTAAGGCTATGGGTGTGGAGCAGCGCGAGCAGATGTATGCGTCGCTGCGCACGATTCTCAACACCCTGCGCGAGATCTAAGGCCGCCAAGGCTTTTGCTTCCAATTAACAACTGCATAGTCCTGTTTGAGCGCGTATACCGTGCCGGGGCCTTGCTGTCAAAATTCCCTGCGCGGGACCTGCGCAAGAAAGGATTCGCTATGTCCGTCCGCATTATTACCGATTCCGCAAGCGATATGTCGCCGGCCGAGCACCCAGCACTGGCCGTTTTGCCGCTGTCCGTCACCTTTGGCACCGATGTGTACATGGATGGCATCGACATCGATCACCAGCGCTTTTACGAGATGCTCGTGGAGCGCGATGAGCTGCCCAAGACCGGCCAGGTCAACCCGTACGCGTTTTCGCAGGCGATTGCCAAGGTTCGTGAAGCCGGCGATGAGGCTGTGATTATTACCGTGGGCGCTAAGCTATCAGGCACCAATCAGAGTGCCCGTACCGCACTTGCCGAGGCGCCAGGTGGCGACGTGTTCGTGGTAGACAGCAACAACGTCACCCTGGGCGAGCGCGTCCTGGTCGAGTATGCGCTGCGCTTGGTGGACGAGGGCCACAGTGCGGTCCAGATCGCGGCGGCTGTTGAGGCCGTGCGCGACCGCGTGGTGGTTATCGGCCTGCTCGAGACGCTGGAGTACCTGGTGCGCGGCGGTCGTCTGTCTGCTGCGGCCGGCGCCGTGGGCACGCTGCTCAACGTAAAGCCTGTGGTGGCTGTCGAGGACGGTCTGATCGTACAGCTGGGCAAGGCGCGCGGTTCCAAGAACGGCCGCAACCTGCTGAACCAAAAGGTCGAAAAGGCGGGCGGCATCGACTTTTCCATGCCGCTGGCGCTCGGCTATACGGGTCTTTCGGATGCGGTGCTCAAGAAGTATATCGAGGACAGCGCGGCACTTTGGGCTGGCCACACCGAGAGCGAGTTGCCCGTTCACACCATCGGCGCCACCATCGGTGCCCACGTAGGCCCTGGCGCCGTAGCCGTAGCCTTCTTCCAGCCCGCCAACTAACTGACCTGCCATAAACCACCACAAAGGTGCCTGTCCCCTTTGCGGTGGTTTATGCTTTTCCGGGTGGAAGGGAGCGAGCAATGGCGTCTGAGGGCTTTTTTGAACGGGTGTACGAGGTGGTCGAGCAGATCCCCGAGGGGATGGTCGCCACGTATGGTCAGGTGGCGCTGCTTGCCGGTCGACCACGAAGTGCGCGGTATGTGGGGTATGCCCTGCATAGCAATCCGCGCCCCGGCGAGATTCCCTGTCACCGCGTGGTGTTTGCCGACGGGCGCATATGCGAGGGTTTTGCTTTTGGCGGTCCCGATGCTCAACGTGAGCTTTTGCTAGGGGAGGGTGTGGCGTTTAAGGACGACATGCACGTCGACTTGGCCGCCTGTCGCTGGCTTGCCGGACTCTAACGGCTCTGTCGTGGCGAAAACCACCACAAAGGTGCCTGTCTCCTTTGTGGTGGTTTAGTTTACTTGGGCTAACTTATGGAGAAGCTATGGCGGCGGATATTGATCCTGCAAAGTAAACCACGGTGAAC
The DNA here is from genome assembly GCF_032584215.1 of Collinsella aerofaciens. GTDB lineage: Bacteria > Actinomycetota > Coriobacteriia > Coriobacteriales > Coriobacteriaceae > Collinsella. Next base: position 43,758 of record NZ_JAWHPN010000016.1, read on the forward strand.
TATATTGGTTTCAGCAACGGAGCAGACAATAGGCGATGAAAAAGCCTGCCCTGTTGAGTTTGATTCGCATTCCTCCCCTCTGTGCGATTCAACGGTGTACTTCGGGAACAGGCCCGCTGGCAACTAACTGCCGGCGGGCCTGTTCCTGTTTGTCGGGGGAGTGCGATGGACGGAGCCGAAGCGGTCCGGCTCCAAAAAAGGCGGACGCCGTAGCGCCCGCCCTAAAGCAATCGAAAGCTCAAGCCAGCAAATCGGTCTAGTACACCATGCCCATGGCGTCCTGAACCTCTGCCAGGGTCTGATCGGCGATCTCGTTGGCGCGACGGTTGCCCTCGTGCAGGACGTCCTTCACATAGTCCAGATCGTTCTCGTAGCGCTGGCGACGCTCGCGGATCGGTGCGAAGTACTCGTTGACGGCCTCGGTCACGTACTTCTTGAGCTGGCCGGAGCCGCCCATGCCAATCTCCTCGGCAATCTCGACCTCGGAACGGCCGGTGCAGATGGCGGCCGTCGAAAGCAGGCCGGACACGCCGGGGCGGTTCTCGGGATCGAACGTGATCATGCGCTCGGAGTCGGTCTGGCTCTTCTTGATGCGCTTGGCCGTCTCCTCGGCGGTCATCGAGATGTTGATGGCGTTGCCGTAGCTCTTGCTCATCTTGCGACCGTCCAGGCCGGGCAGCAGCGGGGTTTCGGACAGCAGCGCGTCGACCTCGGGGAACACCTTGCCGTAGCGGTTGTTAAAGCGGCGGGCGATGGTGCGGGTGAGCTCGATGTGCGGCAGCTGGTCGCGGCCGACGGGCACCACATTGCCCTTGCAGAACAGGATGTCGCAGGCCTGGTGCACCGGGTAGGTGAGCAGAAGGCCGGTGAGCTCGTGCCCCGAGGCCTCCATCTCGGCCTTGACCGTGGGGTTGCGCGCCAGCTCGGCCTCGGACACCAGCGACAGGAACGGCAGCATGAGCTGGTTGGCGGCGGGCACGGCGGAGTGCGCGTAGATCATGGTCTTGTCGGGGTCGATGCCGCAGGCAAGGTAGTCCATGACCATGTTGTACACGTTGTCCTGGATGTGCTCGGTGGTGTCGCGGTCGGTGATGACCTGGTAGTCGGCGATGAGTACGTTGGTCCTGGCGCCCATGCTCTGCAGCTCCACGCGGCCCTTGAGGGTGCCAAAGTAGTGACCCAGGTGCAGACGGCCGGTGGGGCGGTCGCCGGTAAGCATGGTGAACTTCTCGGGCGTCTTGGCCAGGCCCTCGCGAATGGCGTTGCTCTTTTGCAGCGCGACTTCGTAGCTGTTCTCGTTTGGCATGATTGCTCCTAACGTTCGTTCGCAGGTTTTGATGATAGCGTGTTTATTGAGAGGGGTGGGCGTGAGTGGGTGAGGGACTGCCAGGGGCCGGCTTTCAAGTCCGCCGCGGCGTTCGCGCGAACGGCTGCCAACGCCTTGGCACATCCTCGGCAGCTTGCCCTAGAGCTTGTGGTGGCGCTCTTCTTTGCGCTCCTCGGCTGCCTGCTCCTCCTGCTTAAAAGCGGGGTCGTCGGGGGTGACCAGCTCGTCCTCGTGCGTGCGCTTGTTGTAATGGTGGCGCAGCACGGGTTCAAACAGGTGCAGGTGCTTGGCGAAGGCAGCCGAGCCAATGGCGAGCACGGTAAAGATGAGCACGCGCATGGGCACCTCGACCTGGTTAATCGCGGCGGCGCCGGCCGAAAGCATGATGCACCAGGCATAGATGAGCAGCACGGCCTGTTTTTGGTTGTAGCCTTCTTGGATCAGGCGGTGGTGGATGTGGCCCTTGTCGGCCTGCCCGATGCTAATGTGGGCGCGCTTGCGGCGCACGATGGCGCTAAACGTGTCGATGATGGGCACGCCGGCAACGATGAGCGGGATGATAAGCGAGGTGAGTGCGGCGGTGCGGCTCACGTTGAGCAGCGAGATGGAGCCCAGCGCAAAGCCCAGCAGCAGCGACCCCGAGTCGCCCAAGAAAATGCTTGCGGGGTTGAAGTTGTAGCGCAAAAAGGCCAGACAGGCGCCAAAGAGCGCAATGGAGAGCGCGGCGGCGTCGATGCGGCCCGAGAGAACGGCCATCGAAAACATGGTGAACGACGCGATGCCGCAGATGCCCGTGGCCAAGCCGTCGAGGCCGTCGATGAGGTTAATGATGTTGGTGAATGCCACCAGATAGATCACGGTGATGGGGTAGGCGAGCCATCCGAGCATGATCTCGCCGGGGGCAAACGGGTTGACGATGACGCCGATTTTTAGGCCGCCGATACAGGCGATAAGCGCGGCGAGGACTTGTCCGGCCAGCTTTTGCTTGGGCGTGAGCTGGAAGACGTCGTCGATAGCGCCGGTCGCAAAGATGACGGTAAAGGAGAGCGCCAGCATGGGATAGCTAATGTGAAGGCGCGGGTGCGGCACCAAAACGGGCGGCCAGCCTAGGTACCAGGTGCCTAGGATTTGCACAATGCAGGCAACGACCAGGCCCAAAAACACCGCCGTTCCGCCCAAACGCGGGATGGGCTTGGTGTTGATGCGGCGCTTAGAAGGATAGTCGACGGCATCGAGCTTAATTGCCAAGCGCTTGACCAGGGGCACCGCGAGAAAGGTCGTGATAAAGGCCGCCGCTGCCACGCATAGATACGGTATGTAGCTCGGGGATGAAGCCATGAATCTAAAAACCGCCAAGCGTCGAAGGAAAAGGTCAAAGGTTGCTACGCGGAAATGGCATAGCTGTCCCATGATACTCGACCGAGGGGGGTGCGGAGGTTTGCACCGTGCGATTATCACGCGCATACCAGATATTGGAATGTTGTCGATGGCTTGTCGGGATGCCGACGGGGATCCATATGGACTGTATGGTGATTTTCGGCAAAAGAAAACCACCCCCCACGTTACGAAAATGAACCCACCTAAAACAGGTGGGTGCCCTCATCGACTGTTCCAGCGTCCTTAACAACGAAGGATACCTGTACTAGGCACGACTGTGTGGGCTCCCTAAATAAACGCGACGGTTCACCCAGTTGCTCCGCGGGGGGCGGAATACCTACATCATAAAGCGGCACTTTATCGATTCCAGTCTTGACATTACAAAAATCGTGTCGGACGATTACGGCGCCTTAGGGACGGAGCCGTCTACCCGGTCTGGCCCTTTACGTTTGAGCTGCTGAATCGTTGTTTTGGAGCATGTTTTTATGCCGACGTCGTTGACCGAACTTTTTTCGCCCGCCTGCCATTTGTGTCCGCGCCGTTGCGGTGCGGCGCGCGATGAGGGCGCGCACGGCGTCTGCGGTGCTAACGACACGCTCAAGGTGGCCCGCGCCGCGCTTCATATGTGGGAGGAGCCGCCTATCTCGGGCGAGGCCGGTTCGGGCACGATCTTCTTTAGCGGTTGCTCGCTTAAATGTATCTACTGCCAGAACCACGAGATCTCGACCGGCAATTTTGGCCTTGAGATTTCGCCTGAGCGCCTGGTCGAGATTATGCTGGAACTGCAGGACCAGGGTGCCAACAACATCAATTTGGTGACGGCGACGCACTATGCGCACCTGTTGCCTGCCGTGATTGCCGCGGCACGGGCGCGCGGACTGGTTATCCCGATCGTCTACAACACGAGTGGTTACGAGCGCGCGAGTGCCGTGGCGGCGCTGGGCGACCTGGTCGATGTGTGGCTTACCGACTTTAAATATGCCAATGCCGGGCTTGCGCAGTCGCTCTCTCATATAAAGGACTACCCACGTGTGGCCGTGTCAGGCCTGGCTCAGATGGCGCGCGAGATCGAGCGCCGCGGGGGAGAGCTGTTGGATGAGGGCGGGCTCATGAAGCGCGGCATGATTGTGCGCCATCTGGTACTGCCGGGACATGCAGACGATTCGTGTCGCGTGCTGGACCTGGTGTGGCAGACGGTGGGCGATGTGCCGATCTCGGTCATGAACCAGTACACGCCCAATGCACTTATGCGCGAGCAGGGCGGCGACCTGGCGCGTGCCGTGACGCGCGAGGAGTACGAGCAGGTGCTCGACCATGCCGACGACCTGGGCTTTACGACGATGTTCTGGCAAGAGGGCGGCGCGGTAGACGAGAGCTTCACCCCGGCCTTCGACACCACCGGTGTTCTCACCAGTGCAAAGTAGTGCGTTCGTCGATGAATTTTCTGGGACGGGGATAAAAAATCATCGAGAGCATCGCCTGTTCGAAAAGTTGCCAAAATAGCCGCGCCCCAAAAAGACTGGTTATTGGGCGTTGACAGTTGGCGAGCCGTAGGTAAAATATCGACTTGTCCTGGGGACGTAGCTCAGTTGGGAGAGCGCTGCCGTCGCATGGCAGAGGCCGAGGGTTCGACTCCCTTCGTCTCCACCCTTGGATTTGATAAGCCGCTGACATTGTGTCGGCGGCTTTTTTTAAAAGAAAGGGCTATACCATGGCCGAGCTTGAGTCCCAACCACTGTCTGCCGAGGAGCGCGCCGAGTTGGAGGAGCTCCGCGCCGAGAAGGCTCGTCGCGAGGCCCAGGAAGAGGCCCGTCGCGAGCGCGAGGAGCTGGCTGCCCTGCGCGCCGAGCGTGCGAAGGCCGAGGAGGTCGCCGCGAACGCCGCATCCGAGCGCAAGCCCGCGCCCGCACCCAAGCCCGCTGCCGCGAAGCCTGCACCTGCCGCGCCCAAGCCTCAGCCTAAAAAGGCCGCTCGTCCCAAGTTCGTCGAGCCCAAGTCGAGCCGTGACGAGATGACCTTTGCCCAGCGCATGGTTACCTCCAAGGAGCCTACGGGCGAGAACGAGATCCCTGGCATGGCGCCGGCTCAAAAAATCATCATTGTCCTTGCCCTCATCGCGTTTGTCATCTTTATGGGCTACACGATCCTGACCAGCATGGGCCTGCTCTAACCGATTTGCATCGGGCATCATGTCCGCATGCTCTGCTCTCGTCCAACCCTCAAATTCTGCACCACACATCCGAAAGGTCGCCCCATGGCTTTGACCGACATCTCACATCCCACCGACATTGCAATGCTCACCGATCTGTACGAGCTCACTATGGCCCAGGGCCTGTGGGAGAGCGGCAAGGCCAATGAGCAGGGTTGTTTTACCGCGTTTTACCGCGACCATCCCTTTGGCAGCGCCTATGCCGTCATGTGCGGCACCGCCGAGCTGCCCGAGCTGGTCGAGAATCTGCGCTTTACGCCCGAGGACATCGACTACCTCGCCTCGCTCCAGGCCCCGGCCGGCGGTGCGATGTTCAAGTCTGGATTCCTCGACTACCTGCGCGATTTTCGTGCGCATGTAAACATCGACGCCGTGCCCGAGGGCGAGCTCGTCTTTCCGCGCGAGCCCATGGTGCGCGTCACCGGCCCCGCGCTGGAGTGCCAGCTGCTCGAGACGGCGCTGCTCAACATCGTCGGGTTCCAGACGCTTGTCGCCACCAAGACGGCGCGCGTGGTGCTCGCCGCCGACGGTCGCCCTGTGGCGGAGTTTGGCCTGCGTCGCGCCCAGGGTCCCGATGGCGGCCTGGCCGTTGCGCGCGCGAGCTACGTTGCCGGCTGCTCCTCTACGTCCAATGTACTCGCCGGCCGCCGTTACGGTATTCCCGTCTTTGGCACGCATGCGCACAGCTGGGTGATGAGCTTCGATTCCGAGCTCGAGGCCTTCCGCGCCTTTGCCAAGTCGAGCCCCAAGAATTGTACGCTGCTCATCGACACCTATGACGTGCGCGAGGGCTGTGAACATGCCATTACGGTTGCCAAGGAGATGGAAGCGGTGGGCGAGCGCCTGTCGGCCATTCGCATCGACTCCGGCGACCTCGCCAAGCTCTCCAAGTATGTGCGCGGCCGTTTTGATGCCGAGGGCCTGCCCTATGTGGGGATCTCGGTTTCTAACGATCTGGATGAGTACACGATTCAGTCGCTGCTCGACCAGGGCGCGCCCATCGACAGTTTTGGCGTGGGTACCAAGCTCGCGACCTGCTATGACCAGCCGGCGCTGGGTGGCGTGTACAAGCTTTCCGCCCGCCGTGCGAGCGAGACAGATCCATGGACGCCGGTGGTCAAGCTCTCCGAGCAGCCCTACAAGCGCACGATCCCGGGTGTGCAACGCGTGCGCCGTTATTACGACGGCTTTGGCGGCCCGGTCTGCGACATGATCTACGACGAGGACCATCTGGCGGGGGAGGGCGCCGCGCGCGGCAATACCCTCGTGGCCGTGAATGATGCCGCCCTGGTGACCGACGTGTCCGAACTTGAGTATCGCGAGCTGCTGGTGCCGATCGTGCGCGATGGCAGTGCGGTGGCTCCGCGTGAGAGCATCCAGGACGCGCGCGAGCGCTGTGCTTGGGCGCTCGATCATCTGGACGCAGCTTTCAAGCGCTTCCTGTACCCGCAGACCTATGTGGTGGGCATGGAGCAGGGCCTGGCTCAGGTGCGCGACGAGCTCGTGCGCAAGAACATGGCCGCGGCTTCTGCCTTTCCTTGGGCTCACTAATTCCTTGGGCGGTAGGGGCGAGTCACGCTCCCTTGGCCGCCAACTCGGCCGTTCGCTGAACAGTTGATTGGTTTGACGTATGACGACTTCTTATAAAACGATGGTGGTAAAGATCGGTTCGTCCACGGTGGTGGGTGCCGATGGCAAGGTCAACCGCGCCTTTATCGGCGGACTTGCCGATCAGGCCGCAGCGCTGCGCAAGCTCGGCTGGCGTCTGGTCGTGGTGAGCTCGGGCGCTATCGCCTGTGGCTATCCCGTGTTGGGCTTCGACCGCAAGCCGGTCGGCGACCTTCCGAGCCTGCAGGCTTGCGCCTCGGCTGGTCAGTGCATCATCTCGTCGGCCTACGACGAGGAGTTCCATGCGCGCGACCTGCTCACCTCGCTCGTGCTGCTCACGCGCCACGATACGGCCCGCCGCACGTCTTACCTGCACGCGCGCGACGCCCTGCTGCGCCTCGTGGAGCTTGGCGTGGTGCCGGTCGTCAACGAGAACGATACCGTCACCGTCGACGAGATTAAGTTCGGCGACAACGACACGCTGGCGGCGCTCGTGAGCTGCTTGGTTTCCGCCGACCTGTGCGTGACGCTGTCCGACATCGACGGCCTCTACACCGCCAATCCGCACGAGGACCCGACGGCCGAGTTTGTCCCGGTCGTGCATAAGATCGATGCCAAGATCATTGCCTCGGCGGGTGATTCTTCGACCTCGGTGGGTACGGGCGGCATGATCACCAAGATTCGCGCGAGCCGCATTTTGATGACGGCGGGCATTCAGAGCGTGATTTGCTCGGGCGAGGAGCCCGATGCGCTCGTGCGCCTCGCCCGCGGCGAGAGCGTGGGCACGCTGTTCGATCCGCCGGCGGAGCGTCTGGATATCGCACCCCGCAAGCTGTGGATCGCGCTGGGCGACAAGGCCCACGGTTCGGTAACGGTCGATGATGGTGCTGCGAAGGCGCTGGTCAGCCGTGGTTCTTCCCTGCTTGCGGTGGGTATTCGCGAGGTTGATGGCCAGTTTGCCGAGGGCGATGTGCTCGATGTGTGCGATCCGAGCGGTATGGTTGTCGCCCGCGGTATCGCCGAAGCCGATTCGGACGTGCTGGAGCTTGCTGCCGGTCGCCGCCAGGACCAGATTGCCAGCAACCGCCTGCTCGCTAACCTGGCCGAGAAGCCGGCGATACACAGGGATAACTTGATCGTATTTGCATAAAGAAAGACAGCGCTGCGGATCGTTTCCCGCAGCGCTGCCTTTTTCGTGCCGGCACTTGGGGGCGTTCCCTTTGTGCCGGCACTTTGGGACACTCCTTTGCTAGAAGATCTGGCGCAGGTCTCCGCGGTTGAGGGCTTCGTCGAAGAGGTGCTTGAATACCACGCTGCCGTGCAGACCGTCGTGCTCGAACTCGTTGGTTACCCAGGCATGCGAGTTGCCCACGCGTCTGAGCGTATCGAGCTGCAGGCCCGAATCGACGTACATGTCGTCGAAATACACCGCGGCCTGGAGCGGCACCTCGTTGCAGGCCAGGCGCTGCGAGTCGTAGATCTTGTCCCAGCTGGTGTCTTCCATCAGCAGGTCCATGGCGGGCTTGAAGGGCTTGAGCTCGGGCATCTGCTCAAACATCCACGGGAACATGGCCTCGCCGGTAAACATGAGCGGGCGCGCGAGCGTGTCGAACTCGGCGCGGTGTGCCTTTTCCTCTGCCGCGGCCCAGCGAATGGGCATGGTGTCGCCGTCGGCGTAGATGAACTCCTGCAGCGTCCAGTACAGCGGATTCGTGCGTGTGTTGGTGCGCTCGAATGCGCGCATCAAAAAGCCGTCGGATACCGAGGAGCCGCAGCTCAGCGTGCCGTTGCCATCAACAAACGCGTGGTCGATAATCCAATGCATGCGCTCAAAGCTCGGCTTCATGCCAAAGTCGCTGCCCATGAGCTGCAGGCGCTCGACCGTCATCGGCGAGCCGTCGGGTAGCACGGGCTTTTGCTCCTCGATCGCATCTGCCAGGGCCGCCACGCGCTCGACGTCGGCGGGGTAGCGGTCGTAATACTGTTGAGTCTTGCCTGCCATGCGCGGGAAGGTGTGCGCGTAGACCTCGCTGGCGCTCGCCGGCACGTGCGGAATGCCGCCGCAGGTAAAGCTTGCCGCCACGCCCTCGGGGAAGAGCGACAGATAGCTCAACGTCAAAAAGCCGCCGTAGCTTTGGCCGAGCGTGACCCACGGCTTGCCGCCAAAGCCCACTAGGCGCAGGTACTCAAAATCGCGCACGATGGAGCTGGCGAGGTGGCGCTTGAGGAAGTCAGCCTGCGAGCGCGCGGCATCGGAGCCGGCCGCCGTCGCGCGCTCGCCCAGTGCGGCAATCGTGCGCCCGTCTACACAACTGCTGCGCCCGGTGCCGCGCTGGTCGGGCAGGACGACGCGGAAGTGCTTGACGGCCTCCTCGATCCAGCCGTCGCTTGTGGGCGACAGCGGACGCGGGCTCTCGCCGCCGGGGCCGCCCTGCAAAAACAGGAGCAGCGGCAGATCGTCGTTGATGCGGTCGGGCGCGCAAACCACGCGGTAGAAGAGCTTGATGCTCTCGGGCGCGCCGGCGATGGGTGCCGGCATAGCGCCGCGGCGCATGGTGCTGCCGACGGCCAGGAGCATCGGCTCCAGGCCGCGCCAGTCAAGGGGGACGTCGATGCTGTGGTCCTCGACATAAAGGCCGGGGACGTGGTACGAAGTGATGAGGGCCATGTGAGTCTTCCGTTCGTTGCGGTGTTTCGGGTTGACCAATTCTACCGCCGTGGGCGAGGCCATGCGCAAATCGGCTACCATGGTTGCAAACTTCTAGGAGAAAGGGCCGCCCATGTCGGTCGATATAGCCACGTATGTCCACGATCTTGCCGTTGCCGCCAAGGCAGCGTCGGCATCGCTTGCCACGGCGAGCGATGAGCAGCGCCAGGAGGCCGTGCGCGCCATGGCCGCAGCACTGCGCAACGGTGTCGACTCCATCGTCGCCGCCAACGAGCTCGATATGTCTGCCGCGCGCGATGCGGGTACCTCGGCCGGACTGCTCGATCGCCTGCTGCTGACGCCCGAGCGCGTCGAGGGCATGGCCGCCGGCCTGGAAAAGCTCGCCGAGCTGCCCGATCCCGTGGGCCGCGTGCTCGACCACCGCGTGCTTGCAAGCGGCGTGGACCTGACCCGTGTGAGTGTGCCGTTGGGCCTGGTCGCTATGGTCTACGAGGCGCGCCCCAACGTGACGGCCGACGCCGCAGGCATCTGCATCCGTACCGGCAACGCCTGCATTCTGCGCGGCGGCTCGCTGGCTTATCACTCGTGTGCCATGATCGCCGAGCTGCTGGCCGATGCGCTCGAGGCCAAGGGCTTCCCGCGTGAGGCCGTGTCGATGATCGAGTCCACCGACCGCGAGGCCACTGGCGAGCTCATGAAGCTCCGCGGCATTGTCGACGTACTCATTCCGCGCGGCGGTGCAGGCCTGATTCAGCGCTGCGTGCGCGAGTCGCTTGTGCCGGTGATCGAGACGGGCACTGGCAACTGCCACATCTACGTGCATGAATCCGCCGACTTTGATAAGGCGCTCAACATTATCGTTAATGCCAAGACCCAGCGCGTAGGCGTGTGCAATGCCGCCGAGTCGCTGCTGGTCGACCGTGCCGTGGCAGATTCGTTTTTGCCGGCGGTCGTTGCCGTGCTGCACGACCACGGCGTGCTCATTCACGGCGACGAGGCCACGTGCGCCGCATGCGCCGACGCTGGGCTTGCCGAGGGTGATGACTACGTTGCCGCGACTGAGGAGGACTGGGGTCGCGAGTACCTGGCGCTCGAGATGAGCGTGAAGGTCGTGGCAAACGAGGACGAGGCCATCGCACACATCAACCGCTACGGCACGATGCACTCCGAGGCCATCGTTGCCGAGGACACGGATGCTTGCGAGCGCTTCCTGGATGCGGTCGATGCCTCGGCCGTGTACTCCAACGCCAGCACTCGCTTCACTGACGGCGGCGAGTTTGGCCTGGGTGCCGAGATCGGCATCTCGACCCAAAAACTCCACGCCCGTGGCCCCTTTGCCGCCGAGGCCCTCACCACCTACAAATACAAGCTCCGCGGCACCGGCCAGGTCCGCCCATAACGCCCGCGTAAAGAAAAACCACCACAAAGGTGCCTTTCCCCTTTGTGGTGGTTTTAGGTGGCGTGGGCGGTTAGGCCTGGAAGGTATCGCGGTCGGGGGCGAAGGACTGCATGGCCGCGATGGTGCGGTCAAAGAGCTCGGGGAGCTCCCAGCCCAACATCTCGGCACCCTGCGAAATCACGTCGCGCGAGCAGCCGGCGGCAAAGCGTTTGTCCTTGAACTTCTTCTTGAGCGACTTGGTCGTAAAGTCCATAACGCTCTTGCTCGGGCGCATGATGACTGCAGCGCCGATCAGGCCGGTGAGCTCATCGCAGGCAAACAGGATCTTTTCCATCTGCAGCTCGGGTTTGGGCAGCGAGGTATTGAAGTCCGACGTGTGCGTCTGGATGGCGCGAATGAGCTCGGGAGACGCACCTTCGCCCTTAAGAATCTCGGCAGCATAGATGGTGTGGTTCATGGGGTCGTCCTCATGCTCCTCCCAATCCAGGTCGTGCAGCAGACCGACGATGCCCCAAAACTCCTCGTTCTCGGGGTCGAACTCGCGCGCAAAGTAGCGCATAGTGCCCTCGACCGTCTCGCCATGGGTGATATGGAACGGGTCCTTGTTGTGCTCATTGAGCAGTTCGAACGCGCGGTCGCGGGTGATTCCGGCGGTAAGCGGCTCTGCCATAAGAGACTCCTTGTGCTCGTGGGTATCGATGAGAATGAATACTACTAGAACAAGAAAACCACCACAAAGGTGCCTGTCCCCTTTGTGGTGGTTTTTGGCGCGGATGGGTTAGTTGAGGGCGGCTTGGGCTAGGCGAGCTTCGGCGTCCTCCTCGGTGACGCCCAAGGCCACGGCGAACTCCTCGATGGAGCGGCGCTTGGCCTCCTTGAGTACGCGCATGTAGTAGGAGCTGGGTTTTTTATCAGCTTCCTCGGCCTGGCGAATGCGGTGCATCATGGTCTTTGCCACGCGGACCGTCTCGGGTGCGCCCAGCTTGAGCTGCTGCTTAAAGTGCGTCTCCTCAAGCGAGCTGTTGCGCTCGGTAAAGGTGTCGCACTCCAGCTCGTCATAGTGGCTCAGCAGGTGCTCGGCATCTTGCTGAGAGATGGCGGCGTGCAGACGGTCGGCCTGCGCCACGGGGTACATGAGGATCGTCTGCGCATGTCCCTGCTTGGTCTCGAGCAGCAGCATGGGCTGCGGTGTGTCGTCCCTAAAACCGACGACGGTGCAGACTCCCTGGCCCGGATGAATGACGTGTTGACCGATTGAGAACATGCTACCTCCAACTTATACGAATTTACGTATGTCTAGAATAACACGCTGACGTGCGCAAACCCGTACTTTATGCAGGAAAAGCACACAACTCTGATAGGTAAGAGTATTCGATAACAGACGCAGCTCATTCACACCTTTATGCATTTTCAACGCCTGCATAATCTGCAGGCAGACCGGCATCTTTGAGTGACTCCATACAAGCTGTAGTCATTTTTGTGCATATGCAATATCTATTAGCTTTACCCTGCGACAGTGCCCGTCGCTTGTGATAGAGTGTTACAAACTCTGGCTTTTGCCCTACGAGTGACCAAGAGCTCGGGGGCTTTAACACAAGGAGGATCTATGCCCGAGAAGATTGAAGAGCTGGTACGCGCTGCGCTTGCTGCGGCCCAGGAGGCCGGCGACCTTTCCGCATTTGAACTTGACGATTGCGCTATCGAGCGACCGGCTGACACTTCTCATGGCGAGTGGACCTCTACCATGGCCCTGAAGTCCGCCAAGCTGGCCCACTGCGCCCCGCGCAAGATCGCCGAGGCCATCGTTGCCCATATGCCCGAGGACCCCGCGATCGAGAAGGTCGAGATCGCAGGCCCCGGCTTCATCAACTTCTACCTCTCCGTTGCCGTCAAGAATGCCATCTTTGGCGAGGCTCGCGAGAAGGGTATGGACTTCGCTAAGTCCAACGTCGGTGGTGGCCTGAAGACCCAGGTCGAGTTCGTTTCCGCCAACCCCGTCGGCCCCATGCACATCGGCCACGGCCGCTGGGCCGCGCTGGGCGACTCGCTCTGCCGCGTTATGGATCACGCCGGTTACGACATCCAGCGTGAGTTCTACATCAACGACCACGGCTCTCAGATGAACACCTTCGGCAACTCCATCAGCACGCGCTATATGCAGCTTGCCGACATCATCGCCAAGCAGGGCGTGGATATCGACGAGGCTCACAAGCTGCTGATCGCCGACCGCGACGCCTTTGTTGCCGACGAGAACGACGAGCATCCCGAGACCCATCCGTATCAGGACAACTTTGCCGAGACCCTGGGCAAGGACTCCTACGGCGGCGACTACATCATCGACGAGGCCGCCGAGTTCTGGCGCACCGACGGCGATAAGTGGGTCAACGCCGATCCGCAGGAGCGCATGGAGAGCTTCCGCGAGCGCGGCTATGTAAAGATGGTCGACAACATGCGCGACCTTTGCCATGCCGTTAACTGCGACTTCGATCGTTGGTTCTCCGAGCGCTCGCTGTATGTGAAGGACACCGAGGGCGAGACCGCCGGCACCTCCGCCGTCGACCGCGCTTTTGAGAAGCTCGACAAGATGGGCTATCTCTACACCAAGGACGGCGCCCTGTGGTTCCGCTCCACCGACCTGGGCGATGACAAGGACCGCGTTCTGATCAAGTCCGATGGCGAGTACACCTACTTCGCCTCCGACGTTGCCTATCACTGGGATAAGTTCCAGCGCGTCGACCACGTCATCGACATCTGGGGCGCCGACCACCACGGCTACATCGAGCGCGTCCGCTGCGTCTGCGATGCCTTGGGTTACCCCGGCAAGTTTGAGGTTCTGCTGGGCCAGCTCGTCAACCTGCTGCGCAACGGCAAGCCCGTCCGTATGTCCAAGCGTAAGGGTACCATGGTGACCCTGCAGGAGCTCGTCGACGAGGTCGGCTCCGACGCTGCCCGTTACACCCTCATCTCCAAGAGCTCCAATCAGATGGTCGACTTCGATATTGAGGCCGTCAAGAAGCGCGACAACTCCAACCCGGTGTACTACGTGCAGTACGCTCACGCCCGCGTGTGCTCCATCCTGCGCCGTGCCGCTGACGTTACGCCCGAGCAGGCTGACGAGATGGGCATGAAGGCCGTCGCCGCCAAGGCCATCGGTGAGAACGTCGATTACTCGCTGCTGACCGACCCGACCGAGCTCGCCCTTTCGCGCAAGCTCAACGAGCTCACCGACCTCATCGCCAGCTGCGCTCGCGACCGCGCCCCGTTCCGTCTGACGCACTTTGCTGAGGAACTCGCCGGCGACTTCCACAGCTTCTACGCTGCCTGTCAGGTGCTGCCGAGCGAGGGCCGTCCCGTCGACCCCGAGCTTTCGCGTGCCCGTCTGGCCGCTTGCGATGCCGTCCGTGTGACGCTCGCCCTGGTGCTCACCCTCGTTGGCGTTTCCGCGCCCGAGCAGATGTAAGCTACGGGTCATTTGACCGTACAGACTTGGTTTAACTAAGCCTTGAAAGCCCGATCTCCCACTGAACTGCGCCCCAAATCTTGGACGCCCTAAATAGCGACTAGGCCGCAAGGGCCTGATTCCGGAACTCCTCCGGGGTCAGGCCCTTCAATCTTACCTGCCTCCGGCTCGTGTTCCAGTGGACTATGT
>NZ_JAWHPN010000017.1:0-53496 GCF_032584215.1 Collinsella aerofaciens
TAGTCCACTGGAACACGAGCCGGAGGCAGGTAAGATTGAAGGGCCTGACCCCGGAGGAGTTCCGGAATCAGGCCCTTGCGGCCTAGTCGCTATTTAGGGCGTCCAAGATTTGGGGCGCAGTTCAGTGAGGCGGGCCGTTTTCGTTTGAGCAATCATGCAGCGACGTGATGGGGCAAATTAATCCACGCGCTTGTCGCCCATAAAGAAGAGCGCCACCGTACCAGGTCCGGTATGCGAGCCAATCAGAGTACCGATGTCATTGATCTCAATCTTGCCTTTAAGCTGCGGAACCTGTTCCTCAATCAGCGCCGCAACTGCCTCGGCATCCTCGCGGCACGCCGAGTGCGACATGATGCACTTACCCGAATAATCCGCACCGTCCAGCACGTGTGCCATCATGGTCTTAGCCATCTCGGAAATCGCTCGCTTCTTAGTGCGAATCTTCTCACGTGGCGACAGCTTACCTTCGCAATCGACCGTCATAAGCGGGCAAATCTTGAGCGCCGTGCCGATGATCGCGCTCGCGGCCGAAATGCGACCGCCGCGCAGGTAGCTCGACAGATCGGTCGAGAAGAACCAGTGGTGCAGGTTGAGTTTATGCTCCTCAATCCAAGCGGCCGTCTCGTCGAGTGAAGCCCCGCTATCGCGCACGTCGGCGGCATATTCCAGCAACAGACCAAAGCCCGAAGACGCCCCCAGCGAATCGATGACGCGCACCTTGCCGCCCTGGGGATAGCGATCCGCGAGCATCTGCGCCGCGACGCAGGCCGATCCATACGTGCCCGAAATACCCGACGACAACGTCAGGTGCAGCACGTCTTTACCCTCGGCAACAAACGGCTCCCAAAACTCCTCGTACTCGCCCACGCTCACCTGAGACGTCTTGGGCATGGCGCCCGCGGCAATCTGGGCAAAAAACTCGTCCGGCGTAATCGACTGATACAGATCGTTCGTATAGACAACATCGTCGATCTCGTAATGAAAATACGCGACGGGAATATTGCGCGATTCAAAGAACTCACGGGTTCGGTCGGCGGCGGATTCACAGGTCAGGACAAAATCACTCATATGAGGCTCCTTACTCATTGCTGCGCAAATTATCGCACAGTGAGCCTACATGCGGTACATATGTCCACTATTTACCAAATCGAACCAAAAATAGTGAACATCTTTACCACCATCGTCTCCACCGGCCCCACGCATAAATATCTGAAAAAACACCCTCTGTCGTCTCCACCCAACCGCCATATCTACCTCAACTAAATCGATTTACCAAACCGTTCAGCCGACAATTCAGCCGCTGGCGCAAAATCGAAACAAAAGCGGCGCATACTGGTAAACGTTTGACGCTGTTTATCAGTTTTACCAGCCCCATCGGAAGGTGTTTCATGGTCGCATTCGATCGCAACCCGCAAGACTTCAAGTATCTGCGCCTGCTTTCGAGACAGTTCCCCACCGAACAATCCGCGTTTACCGAGATCATCAATCTCTCGGCCATCCTCAACCTGCCCAAAGGCACCGAGCATTTTATGAGCGACGTGCATGGCGAGTACGAAGCCTTTATGCACATCCTCAACAACTGCTCGGGCGTCGTGCGCGAACATGTCGACGAGATCTTTGGCGACACGCTCTCCTTTGACGAAAAGGGCGAGCTGTGCACGCTCATCTACTACCCGCGCGAGAAGATCGACCTGGTCCACAGCCGGCACGAGGACTCGCCAACCTGGTACAAGACGATGCTTGACCAGCTCATCATGGTCGCTCGCTCACTTTCAAGCCGCTACACGCGCTCCAAGGTGCGTAAGGCCATCCCGCGCGACTACGCCTACATAATCGACGAGTTGTTGCACACGCACCCGGACGAGAACAACTATCGCGTGCGCTATCACGAGCGCATCGTGGAGTCCATCCTGGAGACCGCCAGCGCCGACGACTTTATCGAGTCGTTCGCTTCGCTCATCAAGCGCCTGGCCGTCGACCACCTGCACCTGGTGGGCGACATCTTCGACCGCGGCGGCGGCGCGGCCAAGATTATGGACCGTCTGCTCACCTACCATTCACTCGACATCCAGTGGGGCAACCACGACCTGCTGTGGATGGGCGCTGCGGCCGGTGAGCCCGCCTGCATCGCCACGGTACTGCGCAACAACCTGCGCTACGACAACTACGAGATCCTGGAGAACGACTACGGCATCTCGCTGCGTGAGCTTGTCGCCTTTGCCGATGCCACCTACACCGCCGGTGAGTCCATCACCCCGTTGATCAAGGCCATCAACGTGCTGCTCTTTAAGCTCGAGGGCCAGATTATCCAGCGCCACCCCGAGTTCGATATGACCGACCGCCTGTTACTCGACAAGATCGATCACGACACCGGCACGGTCACGCTCGCCGACGGCAGCGTGTGGCCACTCACGACCAACGACTTCCCCACTGTCGATCCAGCGGACCCCTATACGCTCACGCCCCAGGAGCAGCACATCATCGACAAGCTCGTGTCCGAGTTTGTCACCGCCGATCACCTGCATCGCCATATCGATTTCCTCTATTCCCACGGCTCGATGTACAAGGTCGCCAACGGCAACCTGCTGTTCCATGGCTGCGTGCCGCTCAACGAAGACGGCACCTTCAGCAGCATGAACTGCCTGGGCACCTGGCACGCTGGCCGCGATTATCTCGATTTTTGCGACCACATCGCCCGCCGCGCGTGGCGCGTGGGCGACCGCGATGCCCTCGACTGGATGTGGTACCTGTGGATTGGCTTCAATTCACCCGCCAGCGGACGCCTGGTGCGTACCTTTGAGCGCGCCTATATCGCCGATAAGAGCACCTGGGTCGAGCCGATGGACCCGTACTTTACGCTTACCAAGTCGCCCTCGGTCTGCGATGATATCATGCGCGAGTTTGGCGTCGCGCCCATGGCATGCTCGCCGACCGGCCACATCATCAACGGCCACACGCCCGTTAAAACCACCAAGGGCGAGCAGCCCATCCGCGCCGAGGGCAAGCTGCTGGTCATCGATGGCGGCTTCTGCCGCGCTTACCATCCCAAGACGGGTATCGCCGGCTATACGCTCATCTCGAGCTCGCGCGGCTGCCGCCTCAAGTCGCACCGGGCCTTTACGACGGTTGCCGAGGCACTCACGCGCAACGTGGACATCGAAAGCGAGACCAACCGTTTTGACCAAGCGGATCGTCGCCGCATGGTGAGCGACACCGATACTGGCGCCAAGATTCGCAGCCAGATCCAGGATCTGCGCCAGCTGCTCGATGCATATAGAAACGGTGCTATCGAGGAGCGCGTCTAGCCCCACCCGCGGGGATTGGCTAAACTTGCTGAGTTTGTCATCCCCACGGCGTCCCCGCGCCACCCTAAGGCAGGTACCATGCAAAAGCTCCTTGCGCAGATCATGAAATTTGGCGTCGTCGGTGTCATTGCCACGGTTATCGACTTTGGCATTATGAATCTGCTCCACTACGGTCTCGGCCTCAACATCCTAATCGCCAACACCAGCGGCTTTATCATCTCACTCATCTTTAACTACCTCGCAAGCATGAAGTACGTGTTTGCGCACAAGGAAGGCATGAGCCGCCGCCGCGAGTTCATTATCTTTGTCGTGCTGTCCGTGATCGGCCTGGCACTCAACGACGGTATCGTGCTGGCACTCAACGCCGGTCTGGGGCTCGAAGCCAATATCGCCAAGATCTGCGCCACCGCGCTTGTCATGGTCTACAACTTTGTGACCCGAAAAATCTTCCTGGAGGGCGACGAGACCAAGTAACTCGGCCTCCTCGTTGCACTACGGCGCCCACGGACGACGCGCACTCAGCGCAGTATCGTCCGTGGGCGCCGCTCGTTTACGGGCAAATTTTCAACGTTGGCGGATTAGCACTTGAAAATTTGGCGAGTTCGTATAGTTCTTGGCAAAGACCTTACGTTTCCCTTGCAAAAGCTCTAAAGTATCCTCTGCTCGATTCATCAACGCATTGGATGTGATTACGTGCGCAAGGCACTGGCACAACCTCATACCAAGCAGTTCCTCAAGTTCGCTGTCGTAGGTCTCATCTCCTTTGGCATCGACTGGGGCATGCTTATTGCGCTCGTCGAGCTGTTCCACCTCGACTTTTTGATGAGCACGACGGTCTCGTTTACCACGTCCGTCGTGGTTAACTACTGGCTCAGCATGAAGTACGTGTTCGACCATCGCGAGGGCATGAGCCGCAAGCGCGAGTTCACGATCTTCACCATCCTGTCGGTGATTGGTCTGGGTCTCAACGACCTGTACATGTTTGTGGGCGTCACGTTTTTGAGCATCGGCTACCAGGCCATGAAGGCCATCGCAACGTTCCTCGTCACCTGGTACAACTACTTCAGCCGCCGCTTCTTCCTCGAGGGTGCACGGTCGTAGTCAATCACTATTTGCTTGAATGTATAACCGGTTGGAATTCCCATTCCAACCGGTTTTTTGTTTGCCGAGAGACCCGGCGGCCCAGTCCCATTCGCATGAAAAACGGGCGGCCCGGATGTTTGTCCGGACCGCCCGTCTGGCGCGCTATGTCGAGGCCTCTAGCCTGTCACGTAATACCAAACCACGTTGTCGCCGTTGGAGAGAACGTAGTTGCTGCACGCCGTCATGGGCGATGTGCCGTTGACGGAGTACATCCAGCCGCTCGTGCCGCCGTGCTGTTTCTCGGCCAAACCGCCAATCGCGGAAACGTACGTGCCGTACGACGAGCCATGCGCGTTGACAGAAAGGCCCAGCGCACACAGGGCATCGTAAACGGTGGCGCCTTCGTTAAAGGTAAAGGTGCCGCCAGAGGACACAGGATTGCCCACAGCGCTCGATGTGACCGAAACCGTCACCGTAACGTAGCTGGACTCCTGTGAGCCGCTTTGGCTGCCCGAGGAGGCGTTTCCACCATTAGAGGACGAGGCTCCATCAGACGACTGGCCACCGCCCGAAGAAGCACCGCCAGACGCATTGGAAGTATCACCGGCTCCCGTATTTTGGGCAGCGGATTTATCGCCAGACTTCTTGCCGCCCCGGTCCTCGGACTTCTTGCTATCCGAGTTTTTGTCCGATTCCTTGTTTGAAGACTCGGAATCGTCCTTGGCGTCGTTCGAACCCTTGGGCTCGTCTTTTGCATCATTCGAAGATTTGGAATCCTTGGAACTGGCCTCGCCCGAAGCGGCAGACGAGCCAGACCCCTTGGTGTCCTTGGCGACGACGCTCTCCCCCGTCACGGTCTGAACGATCCAGTCAATGGACCAGGCGCCGCTCTCGGAAGGATGGACGAAGCCCAGCGAGACGACGATCAGAATGGTGCACGCGGCAGCAAGAACGCCAAGGAGCGCCTTGCGACGAGAGGCGGACGCCGCCGAAGCGGCGCCCTTTTGCTTTGGATCATCGAGCTGGATAAACGAGGAGTCGGGCTGTTGCCCGCTGGTCTCCTTGGGCTTATCGGGCATTACCGTCACCCTTGCCGCGCTTGGTCAGCACGAAGACGGCGATGAGCGCGAGGCCAATCACGCCGGCGGCGATGCCAACGATGGCGAGCGGATTGGTGCCAGTCTCCTGCTCGGAAGCACTAGAGGACTTCTTAGCAGTGGTCGTGGAAACAGCACCCGTATCGGACTTGGAATCGGACTTCTTGTCGGACTTCTTGTCGGACTTGCCGTCCTTCCTGTCAGACTTCCTGTCAGACTTCTTGTCAGACTTCTTCTCGTCCTTCTTATCGGACTTATCGGAGTCCTTCTTGTCGGACTTGTTGTCCCTGGTCTCGGTCTTGGTCGACACCGTCGTCTTGGTCACCGGCTTCTGGCCCGGGGCAATAGCGCCGCCCTTCGAGCCGGAGCCAGAACCAGCGCCAGCGCCAGTGCCGGAACCAGTACCGGTACTAGAACCGCCGCCGCCATTCGAACCAACGCCGCCATTGCCGCCATTGGAGCCTGAACCGCCATTACCGCCAGGGTTAACGGCATTCTTGGTCCACTTGGCATACAACGTCAGGTCGGCCGTCACCGGCGTACTGAAGTCGTACGCCTGCGTGCAAGGCTCATCGGTATACCAACCGCCGAAAGTGTAGCCATCGCGCATCGGATCGGCCGGCTTGACCAGCTTGCCATCGGCCGTAGCAACAAACTTAGTGTCGCAAGCAGACCCGCCGTTGGAGTTAAAGGCAACCGTCCAAGACTCGACAGCTCCAAGTTTAAACAGCGTGCCCGAATCATTAATGTAGTAGAGATTGCCAGAAGCATCGGCAATGACCGGAGAGTCACAGTACTGGTAATGGCCAGCCGCATCATAAATCTGCGTCGCCTCTGCATCGCCGAGCGTATAGCGATACACCCCACCACCAGCAGAGTAGCTGACGTAGTCCTTGCTATCCGCGCTATTAACGGTGAAGTACACATAGGTTTTGCCGCCCTGAACACTCACCAGCGGAGTAGCAGCAATACCGTTAAATCCGGCCGGTAGTTCTTTACCGTCAGCAGCGGTGACCATCGTGGTCTTACCGGTCTTCAGATTATAGAGAACCAGAGCAGATCCAGTAGCCGTCTGCCCACCGACAATCAAGTTGTCGCCAGACACCGCCGGGGCGCTCATGTTATTCGTAAGACCCAGGTCGACCGTCTTCTGCTCGCTCAGCACGCCCTTCGCCGAAAGCGAAATCACATGGAGCTTTCCGTCGTGCGTCATCTGATAGAAGGTCGAGCCATTGGACGGATCGGCGACGCAGTCAGCGTTCGCAAGGGCGCCGAGCTTCATGGTCGAAACGACATCACCCGTTGCCTTATCAATGCACTTAAGCGTACCTGCGCTCGTGGGGACGATGGCGTACTTATCCGTCAGGGCAGCGCCAGTCCAATAATAGCCCTCGGAAGGGTCAATGTTTTGCCAAGAGACTTCGCCCGTGGCAATCTTGATACGCTTCAGGGAGCCGTTGCCGTAGGTCGCGTTGTAGTTCTCGTCATACGAAATATCGACCGTACCAACATAGACGTACTCGCCGTCCGAAACCACGGTGCAGGAGCTCTGCGTCAAGTCCGTCAAACCAGGCGTCAGCCACTTGCAGATCAGCTTGTCCGCAGTAATCGCCTGGACCGCACCGCCGTTGAGCGGAACGATGATAAGGCCGTTGGTATAGATCGGACGAGAGGTATAGCTCACCTTGGAGGCAAGCGGCGCAGAGGCAACCTTTTTGCCCGTGGACGAATCGATCTTAATGAGCTCGTTCTCGGTCGCGATGTACACAAAACCGTTAGCAATGACAGGCTCGCTGCAGTTGGCATACTGCTGGCCAGACTCGGCCTTCCAATCGAAGGCCCACTTAAGACCGGCGGCCTGCGCAGGCGTCTTGGCATCCGTTACGGTCGAACCGTTGCCACTGTTGCCGTAGCCGGCCCACTCGGAATCCCAATCAGGAGTCGTCGCACTCGGGTCCACGACAATCTTGTCGGGATCGGGCATGGCCGAATCGTCGGTGGTATAGGCAAGCGTAACCTTATCGTCGCTCTTGAGCGTAATCTGATTGGCGCAGAGTAAGGAGGGCTCTCCATTGATATACAGGTGCCAATATTTATTGGTCGCAGCATCCCAGCCATACGGCTTGTGATCGAACGGCGAAGTAATGGAATTCAGGAACCAATATGCACCGCTCTGGGAGGCGTTGTACTTAACGCCCTTCGCCTTCAGAACCGTCTCAATAAGGTCCTGGGCCGTAGAGCCTTCGGGCAGGGAAACATTGCTTGCCGAGCCCCAGCGAGTATTGTTGCCGTTGACATCGGGGCCGATAACATCGACGGACCCAAGAACCTGACCGGGGAGGGCATCGGCGTCAGCACCATACATAAAGGTGACGGCGTCACCCTCCTGGAGCTTGTAGGCACCGGCGCCAACGTCGGCGAACTTGCCATTTACGTAGAAGCGCCAATAGCTATTGGTCGCAGCATCCCAGCCATAGGACTTACCATCGAACGGCGAAGTAATGCCGTTGAGGAACCAGCCCCAAGACGATTCGCTAGCATCGAGAGTGAGGCCGGTCTGCTCAAGGAGATCCTTGGCAGTGGAGCCTGCCTTGAGGCTCGTCTGACCCGTCGAAGCCCAAACCTGTTGCTTGCCGTCCTTGTCCTTACCGAGGACCTGAACGGAAGCATGGACGGAATCAGAGGGCAACTGGTCGCCCCAGCCACCGTAGAACCACGTAACGGTATCGCCAGCATGAATGGTGACATTGTCTGCCGTGTAGTCGCTCGACTTGCCGTTGATGAACAGCTGCCAATAGGTCGAATAATCGAGCGGCGTACCCAGCTCAACGCCGTTGTACTTAAGGCTCAGAATGAAGGAGCCCGCAGCAACGGCGTCGATGTCATTCGCCTCGAGCGCGACCTTCGTAAGGTCAAGTGCGCTCGAGCCGGACGTCACCACATACTGCGCGTTATCGACCCAAGTCTGAGTCTTGCCCTGGGCATCGCGACCAATGACGGTCACATTTGCGGCAACCTGGTCCTTAACGACAGGGGACGCGCTACCAGCCGTATAGGCAAACTCAATCTTCTGCCCCTGGGTGAGCTTGACGCTGCTCGCGCCAACCGAGGAAGACGCGCCGTCGACGAACAGCTGCCAGAAGGCATAAGTCGTCGGGTCGTAGGCAAGCGTGCGGCCATCGCTCGGGGATGTGATGCTTTTGAGGTAGAAACCGTATGCCGTGTTCGGTTCGTACTTCGCCTTGAAGCCCGTCTTCTCCTGCAGCTTAATGAAGGCATCCGCAGCCGTCGCGCCCTCGTCGAGCTTGAGCTGCGTAGGTGCCACCCAGGTCTGAGCCTTGCCGTCAGCATCGGTGCCGATAATCGAGAACGAGACCTCAACCTGCTTCTTGGCGACATCGCCGGTTTCTGTCGGGTTCTCTGTCTGAACGGCAGCCGCGGCGGCAGGTCCCGCTTGGCCAGCGGATGCCGTCGAAGACTGCTCGCTCGTGGCAGGGCTCTCCCCCGTCGCCGAGCCTTCGTCGCCAGTTGCTGCCTCTGTTATGGCTGCACTAGCTGCAGGCGCGCCCTCGGAATCCGAAACCTCGGCCTTGCCCTGGTCGGCAGCACCGTCCGCGGCCCCCGTGCCCTCACTCGGCGTCGCAGTCTGAGCCACAGCCTCGGCAATGCCCTCGGCGCCCTCGGCCCACAGCTGAGCCGGTGTGGTGCCAAAGGCCATCGCGAAGGCCAGGAATGCCACCAGGCCGCGCTTGGCTACGCCGCGCGCAATTGCGCCACGGCGATGCGAGACGCGCTGGCGCTCGTCCTCAAACATATCCATTTGTCTCCTACTGTCTGTACTTGGAGCGTTGCCTTGAGACTGCCCCACGTCATCGCGCATGTTGCGCTCGAGTTCCCCCATCGGGGTCCCCCTTCCCTCCAGAGCCCTATGCACACCGGCGGCAAAAGCCGCAGCCGCATGCAAGACGGGAGGCGATCCGACTTAACCTTAACGACTCGGGCACGTCGTCCGATCTGCGACGCGAGCATCCCGAGCCAAGAGGAATTACGGTTACTGGTACAGCCGGGGACTTGCACCCCGATTCTCCCAAACGCGCAGGAAAACCGCGCATTCGTGCGTCTCCGCACCACCATCTAGGCCATCGATTAATACCGTCAATATGCTATCACGCAAAAGGGCCTCGCACGCAGGCGAAGCCCAAGGTAAAAGCTATTGTTTGCGATAGGAAAATGCGGTGACGGTCGCAGACTCTAGTGCTTGCCGCCGTGGCTGTTGAGCCAGATATTGCGGCCCAGCATAAGTGCCAGCACCAGCGCGCTCACGTAGCCCATAAAGCCAATGACCGGGATACCAAACACAACCGGCTCGATGCGCGCGTAGTACACCACCGACGAACCGATAAACAGACCGGCGATAACGATAGCCATCGACATGCGGTCGATAATCCCACCCAGCTGTCGCAGCGCCTTATCGCTGCTCATGATCTGCGTGTTCACCTTAAGCTGGCCGCGTGTGAGCATACGCGAAGCCAGGCCCAGATACTCAGCCGCCTCGAGTGAGCCCTTCGCCGCGCGATAACTGCTCGCCGCAAAGTCGCGACTCATATCGCGCACGCGCGCATAGGTGCTCTTCTCGTTTTTGATGTGTGCCTGAATGATCTGGATCATGTTGACGTCGGGCATGTACTCGGTCAGCAGGCCCTCGAGCGTCACCATGCCGCGGGCGAACATCGTCACCACGCTCGGCAGCTCAACGTCATTTTTGCGCGCGAGGTTTAACAGCGAGGTCAAAAACTCGCCGATATCTAGGTCCTTAAGGTCAAGGCCCGCAAAGTCAGCCACGATAAAGTCCAAATCGGACAAAAACGCTGAATGATCGAGCTCGGCCGAGTCGCCACGCGTCACGGCGAAGCGCATGAGCGAATCCTTGAGCTTGGGCACGTCGCCCTCGGCCACGGCGAAAATCATGTCCTTGACGATACCGCGGTCGTGGCTCGACATGCGTCCGACCATACCCAAGTCGATAAAGTAAACGATGCCGTCCTTGAGGATGATGTTTCCCGCATGCGGGTCAGCATGGAAAAAGCCGTCATCGAGCACCTGCGTCGAGTAGTCCTCGACAATCGCGGCACCGATCTTTTCCAAGTCATAGCCCTCGGCCACCAAGCGTTCAGGATCGGCGATCGAAATGCCGTCGACGTAGTCCATAACCACCACGTGTTCGGTGCACAGGTCCAGATAGGATTTAGGGCACGTCACGCCATGAACGCTCTTATGGAACTCGTAGAAGTCGTTGAGGTTTTTGGCCTCGGCCAAAAAGTTGGTCTCCTCGCGAAACGAGGTCCACAGCTCCTCGACCACGCCGTGCAGGTCAACGAATTGATCGGTGTTGACGAACTTGGAAACGATACGCACCACCGAGCGGATGATATCGATGTCCTGCGCCATAACCTGCTGCGCACCGGGGCGCTGCACCTTGACGGCCACATCCTCGCCCGTCACCAGACGAGCGCGGTGCACCTGCGCGAGCGATGCGCTACCAAGCGGGTTGGGGTCGATCGCATCGAACATCTCCCCCAGGCGCAGGCCGTATTCTTCTTCCAGACAACTGAGTACGACCTCGTACGGCACAGGCTCCACGTCGGAGCGCAGACGACGCAGCTCGTCGCAAAAGCGTTGCGGCAGAATCTCGGACCGGTTGGCCAGAATCTGCCCCATCTTGACGAACATAGGGCCGAGTTCCTCGAGCAGGCGGCGCAAACGAACCGGCGTGAGGTTATCCCACACGCGGTACTTTTTGACCAGGCGAACAATCTGCCCGATGCGTTCGCGACGACCCGCCGGCGTGAGCTGGTATTCCTCGTCCGGCGCCATCGCGTCGGGCTCCTCGGGCACCATATCGACAGCGCGCGGCTTCTTGCGAGCGCCCGAGACGGCGGCGTCGACCTCATCGACAACCGCCGCCTCGTCACCCAGAGGATCTAGATTGTTGTAATCGGTGGTGGAATCTGCCATCTGCGCTGCTACTCGGCCTCTTCGGTATCCTTCGCATCGTCGGGCTCAACGGACTCAACGGGCACCGAGGTCACGTTGTCCTCGACCGAATCGACGATGTCGCGCACATGGGCCAAGAAGGCCGTGCGCTCGGGGGCGGTCATGACGCGGACACGGGCAAGGATAAGCTCGTCGAGCACGCGCTGGGCCGCGGTCTCGCCCTGCGTACCCAAGCGCTCGGTCAGATCGGAGATGGTAACGCCGGCCTGCTCGAACATATCGGACACACTGCGGGCGATATCGGGGGTGGCGGTGTCCTTGCGGACCTGCTCGCCTTTGGTGTTAAGGTCGTCGAGGACCTTCTTGCCGCCTTCGACAGCAACGGCGGCAGCGCCAAAGCCGACGTTGATGGCGCCGTTAACAAGCTGATCGAGTTTCATAACCATGGTTGTCTCCAATCACAAACAACTGCATTGGCGTTCTTGTACCCAAGATTGAGTGAAAGCGACAAAGCGTTTTAGCGCTATTCGATCGACGGGAAATCCCTACCTCACGTTGTCGTTCATCGCGAAAGAGTTCTTCATGGCGCAGCTCGTGGTGTAGAGCACCTTGCCCAGTAGAGCATCGGTCTCTACGCGAACACGCTCGGCAAAGGCCTCATTGGCGCGTGCAAGCTCGGCAGGCACCTCGGCCTCGGGCAGAGCAGCTACGGCAGCATCGACGTCATGGATCTGCTTGTGGCCCATGCTACCGACCTTCTCCTGATAGTCCTCCACAGCGCGGCCGCACTCATGGAAACGGACGTCAGCCAGCGCGCCGATCAGGCGGTTGGCCCAGTAGAAGTTTTCGGACGTCACGCGAGCCTGCGTGTCGGCATAGTACTCGGGCATGGTCTCGACGTTGGCGTACAGCGGAACCAGCGCGTTAAACGAGTTGGAGCCAAACGCCATCCACTGCACGGCGCGATAGGCTGGCTGCGCATAGGGGCGCAGCTGCAACACGGCGAGCTGGCTGTTGCGGTTGATGCCGATGGGGCGATAGGCGCCACGCGTAGCGGGCGTGCCCTTGCTGCCGTAGCAGTCGTACTCCGTGCCCTGGTAGTGGCTCGAGAGTACGTACTTGATGTCCTCGATGGTCACCTTACGCTCGGGCACGCGGCTCCAGGGGATATCGTCGCTCTCGGGCGTGTAGTCGGCGTCGGGGCCGTCCCACACATCGCTGGGGTTGAGGCAGCGCTGCATGTACCAGGCGCGCGGCGTGTTGTAGACGTGGTCGCTGTCGCTGTGCGAGCCAAAGGCCTCGCGCGGGTTAAAGACCGTCGCCGGGCCGTCGCCCTCGACGCCCAGCGTCAGGTCCAGATGCCACTCGGCCATCCAGGCGCGCAGGTCGGCGGAGCACATGTGGTCGGCCTGGGCGCCCTCAGCGTCATCCAGGTCAAAGCTGTCGATACCCAGTTGGTTGGGCATGGTCACATAGGCGTCATCGGGCACACGCTTGGCAATCCAGTGGTGGCCGCCGATGGTCTCGAGCCACCAGATCTCGTCCACATCACTAAAGGCGATGCCGTTGTTCTCGTAGGTGCCGTAGCGCTCGAGCAGGTCGCCCAGGATACGAACGCCGTCGCGAGCGGACTTGGCGTACGGCAGGACAAGGGTCACCATGTCCTCCTCACCCAAGCCACCAGGCTGCGCCGGCACATAGCCGTCCTCACCCTCGTTACCCTTGGCGGGCACGTAGTCCACGAGCGGGTCGGCGCCGCGAACGCGCTCATTGGTGGTGAGCGTCTCGGTTGCGGACATGCCCACATTGAGCTCGTTGAAACCGGCCTCGGCCCAGATGCCGTGGCCCGGGACAACATCGGGGACGCACGTGTAGCGCATGGGGTTATCGGGCAGTTCAACGGTCAGGTGGCTCAGGACGCTCGTGTAGACGTGCGGCTGCTCGTCGGGATGCACCACGCGCATACGCTTGGGCTCAAACACCCCGTTGGACGAGTCCTCGTTACGCGCGACCAGGGTCGACCCGTCGTAGCTCGCGTTCTTACCGACCAAAATCGTTGTGCACGGCATGCGCATCCTCCTTGAGCGAAGAAATCAAACGGCAACAGTGTATCGCTTCGGCGCAGAAAGGGCGAAACCACGGCCTCGGCAGCCCCCGTGGTCAAAAAATGCCAAATATGAGTACTGTCACCAATTTAGTGGCAGCAAATTTCCCTGTAACGAGTGCCGAAAATCCCCATTTGCCCAAAAGCAAGACAACGTTATTCCCCATAAGTTCAATAAAATAGGCTTCCTAACGATAATGGATACCGTTAGGAAGCCAAAAAGACGTAAGACATATGTGACTATCTTGGCAACAGTACTCATATTTGGCATTGTTTGACCACGTGGTATATAGCTAACCCCCTCAAACAGCCCAAAACGCCTATTTCGATGCGCGCTCCGCCGCCTCAATCACGTGTTTGGCGAGAATCGCGGTGGTCACAGCTCCCACGCCGCCCGGCACAGGCGTGATGGTGTCAACAACCGGCTCTGCAGCATCAAAATCAACGTCCCCGACCAACTTGCCAGCGGCCTCGTCCCAATTAATGCCAACATCGATGATTGTCTGGCCCTCGCGAACCGCGTCCACACCAATCGTGTGCGCGCGCCCAACGGCCGCAACCACAATATCAGCCGCACGGCACTCGGCAGCAAGGTCGCGCGTATGCGTATGGCACGTCGTCACGGTGGCATTGCGCGCCGTAAGCATGGCGGCAACGGGACGCCCGATCACCAGCGAGCGCCCGACCATAGCAACCTTAGCTCCATCCAGCTCAACGCCGTAATGATCCAGCAAAGCAAGCACAGCTTCGGCTGTGCAGGGGGCAAAACCCTCGCCGCGCCCCGAAAGCGTGGTGAGCAGCGAAGCCGGCGTCATGGAGTCAACATCCTTGGCGGGATCGAGCGCTGCGGCGACGGCGTTCTCGTCAAGGCCGGCGGGCAGCGGGCGGAACATCAGACAGCCATGAACAGCCGAATCGGCATTGATGTCCTCGATAGCCGTCAACAGCTCGTCCTGCGAAACATCGGCGGAAAGCAAAACACGACGAGCCTCAATCCCCACTTTTTCGCAGCGCTTGAGCGCACCGCGCTCGTAGGATAGGTCGTCCTCGCGTTCACCTACACGCACGATAGCCAACGTCGGAACAACGCCCCGCTCGCGCAGGGCTGCGCAGCGAGCAGCAAGTTCCTCAGTCAAAGCGCGAGCAACGGGAGCACCCTTCAGCAGCTCGGCCATGGCTATCCCCTCTTCCTGGCGGCATCGGCGGCACGGCGCGCCAGCGCATCGGCGCGCGGCAGCCACGTATCCAGCAGCTCATCGCACGCCGCCTCAAGCTCCTCAGCGCGTGCCCGATCTTTCATAGACGTAGTGTTGGCAAAGAGCGTCAGGCTCGCGCCCTGCATGGCGGCGCGGCAGAATACGGCGCCGCACGCCACGTCGGACAGCAGCTGTCGGGAGCCCTTGTCCGCCATGTCCTCGAGCAGCGCCAGCGCGCGCCCGCAGGCATCCATAATGCGATACGGTGGCATGGCGGCCACATGCAGCGCATCCTGAATCGCGGTCGCTCGAGCCGGATCGTCACGCGGAATACCGTACGCCGCGGACACCTGCCCGTAGGCACGAACGTCCTCGGCAACCAGACCCACAAGTTCCTGCGCCAACTCATCCGCCTGGGCAAACGCGCGCGTCAGATCGTCTGCGCGATCGGCAAGCGCGGGGTTTGTCGCCCCATAGCGGGCAACCATTCCGCAAAGCGAGGCGCCCAGCGCACCTACAAAGGCGCTCGCGCTGCCACCACCGGGAACCGGCTCGCGCGCGGCCAGCGCCTCGGCAAACCCGCGGCAGGTCTTGTCCATCATCTCTTGGCTCATACGCACGCACCTTCAAGTCACATACATCGGTCGGGTGGCAACCACCGACCGACCGCATCGATCACATATTGGTGCTAAGTCTAGCCCATAAGTACTCGAGCGTCAGCGCACCTGGCCATCGCGGATTTCTATGGCACACGATAGACCATGCCAACGCAAACATGGGACACATGGCTCACCTTTCGGGACTTGCGGACGTCACAAACTGGGACATATCTATAAACAAGGAACCTATTGGGGCAATGCCCGCGTACACGCGCCCCTTTAAAACACCGGGCGCCCAACCCCGGGGAGGGCCGACAGCATCGGCTCTCCCCTCTTTTGGACCCGCGCATATTGCCACTTGTCGGCGCAATTCCAGCCCCCAGAATGGGACACATGGCCCACCCTAGCGAGCCGTCCACGCGTACAGTAAAGGCAGGTAATCCGTGGGCGGTTACAGATCGAGGAGGACACGACCATGAAAAAGAAGGCCTTTGCGATTCTCACCCTCTGCATAAGCCTCTTTGCCGCAGTTGCCCTGGTGGGCTGCGGTGGCAGCGGCGGCGCTACCGGAAGTGGCGGTGGCGGTGGAGCAGAAAAGCCAGCCGTGGATATGAGGACTGACTTCATTTGGTTTAAAGTCGAGGTGCCCGAGGGCGTCGAAATCACGGACGTCGCAGGCGATACCGCCGACAGGGCCCAGTTTAAGTTCACCGAGAGCGAGCATGCCAGCGACCGCTTCATCCCTGTCTTCGATCCTGACAAGAACGCCGATGAACTGTTCGACTACGAGGCAAAGTGGAAGGCCAACTCCGGATGGACCGAGAGCGATCCCGTTAAGTACAACGGCAAGACCTGGCGCAGCGCCTACTTTACGCACTCGGGCGGCGTAACGACCGAATACTTCACCGACGTTGACGGCGGCAGTGTGTACGTGCGTATCGACAACGTCGAGGAACACAAGAACGCCGTCGAGACCATGATGAAGTCTCTGGAATATGCCGACGACATCGCCGAGGCCAAGACCGAGGCCATGGACGTCAAGCTCGACGATATCGAGATCAAGCGCTAAGCGACTGGCAAGCGCAACAGAAAACACGGTCGCAGTGCAAACAAGCGACGGTACCCCAGCGCTTCGTACCCAGGGAGGGCCGGTAAACCGACCCTCCCTTTCTTATGCCTGTAGCCGACGAACGCGAGGATGCCGGACGTCGGAACCGCCCCAAATGTGGCAACAGTACGAAAACGACAAACGCCCCAACACGTCCGCCCGCCGATTTATTGTGCCGCGCAGACAATTAAACCAGCATCTTTAAACATCTGAGCAGTATAGTGACCAAAACTATCGCATAACCGCACTCTGCGAATGGAGAAGTTATGACCGAACATCACGCCATCAGCCGCCGAGCATTTACGTTGGGCCTTGGACTCGCGGCGTTGTCGCCACTTGCAAGCCTGCCCGAAACCGCCATGCTGGGCATTAGCCCGCGGGCAGCCTTTGCGGACAGCACGGCCGGGCCAGCAGTCAGCCTCGACAATTTCGTCATTCGCCTTCGCCCCGCGGGCTATTTTCGTACCGCAAGCGTTAACGAAGACGGCAACGTCATCGGCAACGTCTGCCATCTGTTTAATGACGGCACGTCCAGCAAGCTCATCCTTGAGAACGTAACGACCAAGAATGACGATACAAACTGGTATGCTATCCGCACCTTGCTCAATTTCGAAGAGCATAAAAAGACGGGCTACAGCATTTGGTCGGTCGATGGCGACTCGGACAAAGACGGAAAGGTCATCCACGTATGGAGTGGCGAGCATGACGGCAAGCCCAGCCGCTCTTTTGCGTTCGAGCGTCAATCAAACGGAACCTATATCATCCGAGACCGCACGGTCGAGAAAGAAACCGAGAAAAAAGACATTAAGTACCTGGCAATAGAATCGAACGGCGAAGACCAGGACAACAATAAGATCTGCCATAAGAGTAAGAGTAAGAGCATTCCGTGGGAGCTCGAACTTATCGGTTACGACATGAAAAAGAACGATGCCACGGTTAGCAGCCTCGACTGGATTACGTACAGCAGCTACGTCGACGGACCATGTTGGATGAAATACGTCGAGGACAACAAGTTCCTCGACGAGCTGAGCATCCCGGGCACGCACGATTCGGGCACCTGCAGCGTGGACAACGACACTGAGCCCCAATCCTCGCAAGTAAAATGCCAGCAGGATTACATTCCCACGCAGTTGCTCGAAGGCATTCGCTATTTTGATATCCGGCTCGGAAAGGGCGACAACCCTGGCATCTGCCACGGGGATTTCTACCTATTCAAAAAAGACGGGGACTATCTGCATCTCTCCGATGTCATCGGGTACTTTAAAACGTTTTTGAGCGAAAACCCGAGAGAAGCGCTTATCATGCTCGCATCGCGCGGCAACGACGAGGCTACCGATGACAGTGTTACGACGGCTTTCGCCAAGGTTTTGGACGACAACCCCAAACTGTTCTATACGTCGAGCCGCGTTCCCACACTGGGCGAGGTGCGCGGAAAGATCGTCCTGCTACGTCGATTTGGACTCGACGGCGACAGCGTAAGCGGCCACACGTGGGGACTCGACCTCACCGAATGGGATAACAAAATCGCAGCGCACACCGACAGCAGTTCCATGTGCCTCGTCCAAGACGCGCGGGGCTTTGAAGCCGCGGGGGAAACAGGCGACAAAGAGCCCTATTGCACCAAGGTATACGCCCAGGACAAGTACAAACTCACGGGAACCGACAAGCTCAGCTGGGTCGATAATGCGCTGAAGGAAACGACCGGGCGCACGCGCAACGAGGTAGATGTCGAGGACGATAACGGGGCCAAGGAGAAAGTCCTGGAGCGTTGCTGGTCTATCAACTACACCAGCTGCACGGGCTTGTCGCACGGAGGCAATCCTTTTACCTCGGCACGAGTAGTCAACGAGCATCTGTATAAGAGCCCGTACATCAATCCCAGCGGCATCGAGGATACAAAGTCAGATTACCTCAAGCACATTGGCATCATCGCATCCGACTTTGTTGATGCGGCGCTGGCCCGGAGCATCTACCAGCGCAATTACGATACGGAGCACAAGCAGACAGCTTCGTGCTACCTCCCAGCCCGCATGCACATGACATATGGCGACTCGCTGAGCGACGCCTCGCTCCAGGACGGCAAGACCGTTGGCGAGGGTCATTTCCGCCTCGTCGACAGCAGCAACGTACTCAACGTGGCGGCTTCGGGCCATGCGTTTGCCATCGAATATGTGGATGTCGACGCCCTAGGCAATGAGACCGTTATAGGGCTGCAGGGCTCTGTGCCCATCGATATCGATCCGCGCGTGCTGACGCCCCATTTTGAGGGACTCGAAGGCCTTAAGGCCGGCGAGGACGTGCGCGCCAAGATTGCGGCATCACTCGAGGGCAAGCTCGAAACCGATGCCTGCACGGCCCAGCTCGAGTTTGTGCACGACGCGAACGGCGCTCCGGGCACAGCAATGGCCGAGGGCGAAACATTTGCCGCAGGAACGTACTGGGTGCGCGTGAACGGTCTCTTGGGCGACGCGGCGCAGAACTACACGCTCGCCAGCGACGGAGCCGCAAACTTTACCGTAGCGGCCTCGGACAGTGCAGGCGGCACCGGCAGCGGCACGGGTTCCAGCGCAGGCAGCGCTGATAAGAATGGTAAGGGCAACAAGGGCAAGGGCTCGGGCGGAAAACTCGCCGACACGGGCGACGGCTCCGGCATTGCCGCCGGGCTCGCCGCTGCCGCCATGGCGACAACGGTCGCAGGTGCAGCAATGCTTGCCAGTGACCGCGAAGACAGCGAAGGCGCTAGCGAATAGACAAGCCGGCCTTTTAGACACATCGACTCAATCGGGGGCGCAGAATACCGTTCTGCGCCCCCGATTTTTACCTTAGCCCGAACACCGCTATCGGCTACATCACCATGTTCAGCGCGTTAACAAACTCCTGGGCCTTCGCACGGCTGCTCAGGCTAAAGACGCAAGCGGTCAACAGACGATTGCGCAGAAAAACATCGCGGCCTTTGATTCCATTGACGCCCGTAATGTCCTTAAGGTAGACAATCTCGGTGTGCCTGCCGCCAAAAGTGCCCTTCTTGAGCACCTCGATACGATTGGGGTAGATCTTAACGTCTTTAAAGCTACCCGAACCTTTGTCCTGGAATAGCAGCGTGTTGTTGTCCATACGCGTCACTCCCGTGGGGTTCGCTAAAACTGCCTCTATGGTCACATTTTAGTCGCCGCAAACCCTTTTCGCGGTCGTGCGCAGAGCACCAAAATCGTGTCCGCACGAGCAAATAAACTAATACAACAAGGAATATAAGCCGTTATCCAAAGATGGCACCACAAAACAAAGGGTTAGTAATATCTAAGATTTAAGTCTTAAACCCTTAGAAAGTGCTAATATATAGTTATTGAAAGAGGCTAAGATGCAGAGACGCGAATTGATCCGCATCCTCGAAGAAGCCGGCTTCATCTCGAAAGGAGGCACTAATCACGAGAAGTTCGTCAAAGGAGATAAACTCGTGCTCGTGAAACGCCACCGAGAGATTGAGGATCAAATTGCCAAAAGAATCCTAAGGCAGGCAGGACTTCGATAGCTCATCCTCATCACATTTCGCATCGCTTTTTAGGGGAGGTCTTACATGGTTTACGTATGGGAATTTGAGTTCTTTGATTCGGACGGCATGGTCGATGCCGTGCCATGTGGCTCGCTGGGCGGAGGAGGAACGTTTGGCTCCGACCTAAACGACGCTGTCGAAAGCGCCGCTGATTTTCTCGCATGCATGGTCGATGACCACCTAATGGGCGGCGTCGACCTGCCTGCGCCGGACTTCGGACATGAGCCGCGACACGGCGGCAAGATTATCGCCGTAGCCGTCAGCCGCGAACTCAACGATATCCCCGCCGTCACCGCAGCGGATGCCGCGCGCGTGCTTGGCGTTAGCTCGGCAAGAGTATCGCAATTGATAAATGCTGGACTGTTGGATTCATGGAAGGATGGCACCAAGCGTATGGTGTCCAAAGCTTCCATCGAGGCACGACTCGCCGACGCTCCAAAGGCAGGGCGCCCAAAAGAGGTCTCTATTGTTGTATAAGGCGAGGATACTGCGCACTTTTATTCCACACGACGTTTTCAGCCTGGCTTAAACAAGTTCAATAGCAGAATACAAATCCAGCCATCGTGTCTAGTTACGAAAGGTTTTTTCCTTTTCTGCGGCAAACTCTTCCTCGGTAAGTACTCCACTATCACGCAGCGTTGCAAGTCTCTCAAGCCTTGCAACTACATCACCACTATCCGCCAGCGTCTCAATAGTCTGTGAAATCTGCGGATACTGCTCGAGCTCCTTCGATAGGGCATCGACTATCTCGGCAATATTCTTTGCATTTTTGCCCCCGTTTAATACGTTTGTCCTGACCTTAGATGATGAGTTGACAGTAACGCCAGATCCGCCTTCAACTGGAACAACCGAAATACTGATATTTTCACCCCAGGACCAAAGGCTCATACCAATCTCAGCTGCAACTGTTCTTGTTGTGGGCGATGCGCTATCAACTTTTACTTTAGGCAGCTTTTCCATAGCTGCCTTCAAGGCATTAAACGTGTCGTCAGGAGAATACGGCACCTGAATCTGAAGCTGCTGATCCGCAAAACCCATAATCCGGCCTCCGCTTCTACAAGATTAAGGCTATCGGCAATGTTAGCACGTTCCCAGCACTTTTAAATTCATCTAATGACCTTGTGATGCAGCCCAACACCCCAGCACTACTCCCCTACTTCCCAAATAGCGCACCCAGCAGACCGCGGCGTTTGGGCTTCTCCTCTCGGTAGGAACCCTCGGCTGCGGCCGCCACCTGTCGCGGCTGCTCGCCGCCTCCACGGCGTACGATCTGGTATAGGAACGGCGATTTAACGTATTTGACCTCGATGGGCGTGGCGTGCACGGTGCTTTCGCTCGACAGCATCACGTTGGGATTGAGCGGTGCCACCACATGCGTCTCGCGCTTGTCACTAAACACCACCGCAGCCGCGCGGCCCGTCTGGCCGTTCACGGCGATGCGCACCTGTTCGCCATCGCGACTATCCGAGGCAGGACGATCGACAAAGTACACCGGCACCATAACCAAGCCGTCCTTGTGCTTGCGGGCCTTGCGCGCCCACGTGCGGATGCTCTTTTTATTGAACCCCAGCACCGCCTCGGCGTCGTTGCCCGCAACGTCGAGCGCCAACTTATCAATAACCACCTGGTCCTTGGTAGACGCATCGACGGAGACAACGCGGAAGTCGCCTTCCTGCATGGCGGGATCGAACGGCCCAACCTTGGCAAAGTCCCACGGCTCCAAAATGCCCATGAGGCGAACGTCCAGGTAGTTTGCCCTGGGGTATGCCCAGTCGAGCACCTCGTAGTACACCAGGGTTTCCTTGCTCAGGCCCTTGCCCGGGAAGCTCGCCATCATGCGCAGGTCCGCGAGCGCCATGGGGAAGTAGAAGAGCATCATGTCGTTTTGGATCGCGTCTTCCACGTCGTGCCCGGCAAAGGCGTCGGGGTACTGACGCACCAGCTGCAGCGCGTTGGCACGTGCCTGCTGCGGCGAGATTTCGAAGGGAATACCCTGCTCGGGCACATACTCCGCACCAACGCCCATGGTCAGGCGCTTGCTGAAGGTGCCGGGTTTAAGCAGGTCGGCAACGCCGATCTTATTGCCGCAGGACGGGCACTCAAACACGCGCTGGGTCGATGACCCCTCAAAGGACGCTCCGCAGAAGGGGCAAGGAATGCTCACATGCGTGGCCTCTTGGAACTCCTGCGCCGTGCCGCGATCCTCCCACAGCAGATGTTCCAGGACCGACTGATTGCGCCAGTGCGAATTGAAGAAATACCAGTCCGGGTCCTCCGGGCGCTCGAGTTGCGACACATGCGTGAGCTTGAGCAGTCCATCCACCACCGTCAACGGCGTATGGCGAATGCCCAAAGCGCTCTTGGGCTCTCCGGCGTCCGCCTGCCACGGAATGACCGCACCGCAATAGGCGCACTCAAAGCTGCGCTTAGCCTGGTGCGAGTACATAGGGCCGCCGCAGTTTTGACATTTAATGGCAAACATCTCGTCCATGGAAACGTCCTCCTTTGCACAGGGGCTGTCGACATTAAGTATGTCGAGCAAACAGGCACATGCCCATACCCATGTGGCCCAAAATGGACCACCCAGGCAGACGAGAAGGCTCGCTCGTTAGCGCCGGCAGACTATTGCTGCATTTTCTGAGCATCGGTGCACGGCGCTCCCGCGCGAGCTACACTATCCCCTTAAACATGATTGTGAGGACGACCGCTATGCTATTTGTAAATCGGCTGGTACATACGCTTGTTCCCGGCAGCGAGGACGAGCCGGTCGATGCATCTTGCCGCACCAACGCGGGTTTTGCCGCAAGCCTCATCTGCATTGGCCTCAACATCACCCTGTGCCTGGCCAAGGGCATCGCGGGCCTGCTCGCCGGTTCCGTCTCCCTCATCGCCGACGCTTTCAACAACCTCTCCGATGCCTCGAGCAACATCGTGAGCCTGCTCGGGTTCCGCCTTGCCAGCCGCCCGGCAGACGAGGGCCACCCTTACGGCCACGGCCGCTACGAGTACCTGGCTGGTCTGTTTGTCGCCGTCCTGGTTTGTGCCGTCGGCATCAACCTAATCCTCGAGTCGGTCACCAAGATCATCAAGCCCTCGCCCACCGTGTATTCGGCGCTCTCCATGGCTGCCCTTGTTCTGTCCATGCTCGTCAAATTCTGGATGGCAGCGTTCAACCGCACGCTGGGCGATCGCATCGACTCCGAAACGCTCATCGCCACGGCGCAGGACTCCAAAAACGACGTCATCACCTCGGGCTCGGTCTTGGTGGCGGCGCTTATTTCGCAGACGACCGGCTTTGATCTCGATGGCTGGGCAGGCCTGGGTGTGGGCATCTTCATCTGCATCAGCGGCCTGGGCCTGGTGCGCGACGCCATCAGCCCGTTGCTGGGGCAAGCGCCCGACCCCAAGCTCGTCCAGGCAATCCGCGACAAGATCATGTCCTATCCGCAGGTCTTGGGCACACACGACCTCATGGTGCACGACTACGGCCCCGGTCGTCAGTTTGCCAGCGCCCACGTGGAGATGCCCGGCGAGGGCGACGCGTTTGAGCACCACGAGATTCTGGACACCATCGAACACGACATCAAACGCCAGATGGGCATTGACATTACGCTGCACTGCGACCCCATTGCAACAACCGGTGACGACCTGCGCGGCTGGGTAAAGCGCGGCGTAGCGCAGATCGACCCCACGCTTTCCATCCACGACCTGCACGAGCACGACGGGTTCGTTTCGTTTGATCTAGTGCGTCCCGACGGCTTTGACATATCCGACGAGGAGCTGCTGGAGCTCGTCACGCGCATCGTGCACGAGCGCCGGCCCGATGCCTCGTGCGTCGTTACGTTTGACTCGGGCTTTAGCTCGCCCGACCGTCCGGCAGAGCAGCTGTAGCCCGCTTAACAGCTAGTTACCCTGTGCGCCCGAAATGCCGTTTTGTAGGGCGTTCCAGGCATCCGTCGCCATGTCTCCTAAGTTCTGCGCGGTATCACCCAGGTTTTGTGCCGTATCGCCCAGCTCTAGCGCCTTATCTCCCAACTCCTGCGCCTTGTTGCTCAAGTCCTCCAGCGTATTGGAGCTCGAGCTGTCGGTGCCGCTTTGGCCGCCGGACGAGTTGCCATAGCTGTTCTTGTGCGTGAGCTGAATCTCCAGGTTGCCGTTGTCGTTATAGTAGGCAGAAGTAACGACCCAGTTGGAATCGATGACGGGCGTTGAGCCATCGTCGGTCAGGATCACGGCGTTCGAAAGGTCGGCTCCGCGCGACTTGAGGAGCTTCTTGGCGTTGGACCAGTACTGTCCCGGGATATCGCTCAGGTCGACGGCAGCAGACTGGGTGGTCTCGGCCTGCTCGGTCGTGGCATCGGTCGTGGCGCCCCGCTTGTTGAGCATGCCCGACACGATGGCAAACACAACCGACAGCGCAAAGAAGATCGCCAGCACGATGAGGATCTTCTTGATCACGCTCGACGAACGCGACGGCTTCTTCTCCTCGTCCTCGCCATATTGCGGAATCGACTTGGGGTACTCGCGATACGGCTCGCGCGACTCGTAGCGAGCCTGCGCCGTGCGAGGCATATACGTTGTCTGCTGAGGCTGCGGAATGGGATTTTGCGGCAGGTCATCATAGGGATTCGGCGTCGAGGCAGCATAAGAATCCTGCGGCGCGTAATCAAACGGATCCGGAGCTGCGTTGCCATAGGGGCCTTGCGAAGATGCAGCGTAAGAATCCTGCGCCGTGTTGCCATAGCCCATAACCCGGGTGGGCTCGGCAGAAGGCTGCGTCGCGGCGGGGTCGGTATAACCGGAGTTGGGAACAACGCGGGTCGCATCGGCGCTATCGCCAGCCTGCGCGGAACCGTAGCCGCCCATCACGGTTGTCTTGTCCTGATCCATGCAACGATTCCTTTCCGTCGCGCGTGAGCCTCAAGTTATCCATGCATTCTACCCGCGCAAAAGCCTATGATGGGCAGAGCCCATCGGTATCTACAAGACATGCGCGGGCCTAAGGATCAAAAAGCCCCGCCGGGCCTTGGTAGGCGCAACGGGGCGGGCTAGCAGCTATGGACAGTAGGCTTAGAACAGGCCGGTGATGTTGCCGTCGTTGTCGACGTCGATGTTCTCGGCCGCGGGGACCTTGGGCAGGCCCGGCATGGTCAGAACACTGCCGGTCAGCGCGACAACAAAGTGGGCACCGGCGGAAACCTTGAGCTCGCGCACGGTGATGCGGAAATTCTCGGGCGCGCCCAGAGCCTTGGCGTTATCGCTAAAGCTGTACTGGGTCTTGGCGACGCACACCGGCAGGTTGCCAAAGCCGTTCTCGCGCAGCTCGGCGAGCTGGCGCTTGGCGGCCGGCGTAAAGTCGACGCCGTCGGCGCGGTAAACCTTGGTGGCAACGGCCTCGAGGGCGTCGGCCACATCGGCACCGTCCTCATAGGCAAACTTGAGCTCACTCGGCTGCTCAATCAGACGCATGACCTCATCGGCAAGCTCGAGCGCGCCCTCGCCGCCCTTGGCCCAGACCTCGGAAAGCTTAACGTTGACGCCGAGCTTCTGGCACTCGGACTCGATGAGCGCAAGCTCGGCCTCGGTGTCCGTCGGGAAGCGGTTGATGGCGACCACGCAGGGCAGACCATATACGTTCTGGATGTTGTCGACGTGACGCAGCAGGTTGGGCATGCCAGCCTTGAGTGCCTCGAGGTTCTCCTCGTTGAGGTCGGCCTTGGCGACGCCACCGTTGTACTTCAGCGCACGAGCGGTCGCGACGACCACGACGGCGCTGGGGCGAACGCCCGTCATGCGGCACTTGATGTCGAGGAACTTCTCGGCACCCAGATCGGCACCAAAGCCGGCCTCGGTAATGGCAACATCGCCAAAGCGCATCGCCATACGCGTGGCCATGATAGAGTTGCAGCCGTGGGCAATGTTGGCGAAGGGACCGCCGTGGACAAACGCGGGCGTGCCCTCGAGCGTTTGCACCAGGTTGGGCTTGAGCGCGTCCTTAAGCAACGCGGCCATGGCACCCTGGGCCTTAAGGTCGCGGGCACGGACGGGCTCGCCGGCAAAGCTATAGCCGACGACAATCTCACCCAAGCGTTCCTTGAGGTCGCTGATGCTCGTAGACAGGCACAGGATTGCCATGACCTCGGAGGCGACGGTGATATCGAAGCCGTCCTCGCGCGGCACGCCCTGGGCCTTACCGCCAATGCCGTCGATGACGTGGCGCAGCTGACGGTCGTTCATATCGACGACGCGCTTCCAAGTGATGCGCTTAACGTCAATACCGAGCTGATTGCCCTGCTGGATGTGGTTATCAAGCATGGCGGCCAGCAGGTTATTGGCGGCACCGATAGCGTGGAAGTCGCCAGTAAAGTGCAGGTTGATATCCTCCATGGGGATGACCTGAGCCCAGCCGCCGCCGGCAGCACCGCCCTTAACGCCAAAGACGGGGCCGAGCGAAGGCTCGCGCAAGGCAACGGCACTCTTGACGCCGCGACGACGCAGGCCGTCGGCCAGACCGATGGTCGTGGTGGTCTTGCCCTCGCCCGCGGGCGTTGGGTTGATAGCGGTCACGAGAACGAGCTTGGCCTGGTGATCAGTCGGCTCGTTGAGCAGTGAATAGTCGACCTTAGCCTTGTCGAAGCCGTACGGAATAAGGTGCTTAACGTCGACGCCGCCGTTCTTGGCCACCTCGGTAATAGGCAGCGGCGTGACAGAACGTGCGATTTCGATGTCAGTAGGCATGGGCGGTCCTTTCGTTACCGAATGAGAAAAAGACCAATTCAGCATAGCACGGGCGCGCAATAGTAAAACGCCCATAACCGATGAACGGCGATATGTTTACCCGATGCCCAGCGATAGTCCAACAGCCCGCCAAAACAAAGCGCCCTAAACGGTAGGTTCAATCCCCAGGTGCTCAAAGGTGCGAAGGGTTGCCTGACGGCCCTGCGGCGTACGAATCATCAACCCGCACTGCAGCAAATAGGGCTCATAGACATCCTCGAGCGTGCCCGGGTCCTCGCCCACCGCGCTGGCAAGGGTCGTAAGTCCCACGGCACGGCCGGAGAACGTCTTGGCGAGCGTCTCCAAAATGCGAATATCCATCCAGTCCAGACCGAGTTCGTCGATCTCGAAGAACTCGAGCGCCTGGCGACAGATATCGAGCTCGATGGGGCCGTTGCCGCGCACCTGTGCGTAATCGCGCACGCGCTTGAGCAGACGGTTGGCAAGACGTGGCGTGCCGCGCGAACGCGAGCCGATCTCGAGTGCACTGGGATGGTCGATCGTCACGCCCAGGATAGTCGCCGAGCGCGTCACAATCTGCGCGAGCTCCTCGACCGTGTAGTAATCCAGGCGATATGAAATGCCAAAGCGGTCGCGCAACGGGCCGGTCAACATGCCTGAGCGGGTCGTTGCCGCCACCAGCGTAAACTTGGGGATATCCAGGCGAATCGAGCGCGCCGCCGGACCCTTGCCAATCACGATATCGAGGGCAAAGTCCTCCATCGCGGGGTACAGGACCTCCTCGACCGAACGGTTGAGGCGGTGGATCTCGTCGATAAACAGCACATCACCCGGCTGCAAGTTAGTAAGGATGGCCGCCAGGTCGCCCGTGCGCGCGATGGCAGGGCCACTCGTGGTCTTGATCTGAGCGCCCAGCTCGTTGGCGATAACGGTGGCCAGCGTGGTCTTGCCCAGGCCCGGAGGACCCGAGAAAATCACGTGGTCGAGCGTCTCGCCACGGCTCTGCGCCGCTTCGATGAGCACGCGCAGACTCTGCTTGATGTGCTCCTGGCCACAGTAATCGTCCAGGCGCTGGGGGCGCAAAGTGCGGTCGACATCGAGATCCTCGGCCGTCAGCCCCGAGCCCACCATGCGCTCGCCGTGCGCCATGGATGCCGCCGGCGAGTTACCGGGCGTCGCCCACAGGTCCTGAGAGTCATCGGCTTCCCACATCACGCATCCATTCCAAGTCGCTTAAGCGCCGCGCCGAGCAGATCCTCGACACGCATATTCTGCCCATCATACCCGCTCAGGGCAACATCGGTCTCCTGCGGGCTAAAGCCCATGGAAAGGAGCGCCGCACGGGCATCATCGATGGCCGAGGGAGCAGCAGCGGACACGGGCATCGCAACCTGGCCGGGAATCACGTCGACCGGCACAAAGCCCTTGTCCTTGGCAAAGGTGCTCTTGAGCTCCAGGATCAGACGCTGAGCTGTCTTTTTGCCCACACCGGGCACCTTGGCCATGCCCTTGTCGTCCTCGGCCATCACCAGCGAATACAATTGCCCCACGGTATAGGTGGAAAGCACGGCGAGCGCCAAGCGCGGGCCAACGCCCGAGACGGACACGAGCCGATCGAACATCGTGCGCTCATCCTTAGAGGAAAAACCGAAAAGTGTCATGGCGTCCTCGCGCACCTGCATACGCGTGTAGAGGCGGACCTCGCCGCCGGGCGTCGGCAACGTGGCCGCAGTGCTGCCCGAGATGCCGAGCTCAAAGCCAACGCCCGACACATCGACGACAGCAGAGCTCATCGTGGCCTCGACAAGCGTTCCGTGGAGCTGGGAAATCATCAGTATCCGGTTCCTCTCTGTTGATAGAACTCGCCACCGGTGAGGGCGCGGGTGCGGCTGAGGTTTACATGGCAGATGGCGCAGGCCAGGGCATCGGCGGCATGGTCGGGATGCGGGTCGTGATCGAGCTGTGTGAGCGTGCGTACCATGTAGGCAACCTGCCGCTTGTCCGCGGCGCCGGTGCCCACCACAGCCTGTTTGATCTGCATGGGCGTGTACTCGCCAATCTCGAGCGCGCATTCCGACAGCGCCACGAGTGCAGCACCGCGGGCATGCGCCGTGGGGATGGCCGAGCGAACGTTGGCGCCAAAGTAGATGCTCTCGACAGCAGCCGTGTCGGGTCGATAACGCTCGACGACATCCTTAAGGTCATGGGCGATATGCGACAGGCGCACCGCGAGCGGACTTCCGGCACTGGTCTCGATGCAGCCATAGGCACGGCAGCGAACCTCGCCACGCCGCTCCTCGATAATCCCCCAACCCGTATGAGCCAAACCGGGGTCAATGCCCAAGATAACCAAGCCAACCTCCCCTCGCCACAAGCACAGCGCAAGACAAGGCCCCGCGCATCATTCACGAACGTCTGTTCTAGAATAACACAATGGGGCCAAGATGCTTAGTTGAAGTATCGGGGTTGAGAGCGAATCCTATCCCATAATTAGTTCTGCGAGAAAAAGGGGAACTGCCTCGGATCCACTGGCGGGTGCGACATCGGTCCGCTCTGGGGCCCACCCTGCGAGCCGCCCTGACCGCCCATCATCTTATCGATGGCGTCCTGAACTTCGCCCTCGAACTTTTTCATTCCCTCGTGCAAACGACGCTGACCGTCCTCAGAGCGCAGCTCCTCCATTTGCTCGGGCGAAATACCCAGTAGCTCGCCCAGCACGCCCATCATCTCGTTTCGCACGCGCTCGCTCGTATCCTCGTCGGCAAAGCGGCGCACCTCGGCGCGCGCCAGCGAATCGACCGTCATACGCTCCTTGCCGTTAAGCCCCAGGTCGGACCACGCGAGCATATACGGCCAGGCACGCTCGGCAAACGAACGGGCCGAGACGATCGGCGTCGTCGGCAGCATGCGACGGGAAGCCTCACCCTGTCGAACGAGCATCAGCAGCAGCGAGCAAGCCTCGGGCTTGCTGGCGGCCATTGGGATGTCGTCGAAAGATCGATTGCGGTCCACGTGCGCCTCGAGCGCGCCATCGACCTCACCCGGCTCAAGCCCGCCGAGCAGCTGTGCCGCGCGGTCGAGCATATCAACCGGGCCGTCGAGCGTCGAGAGCGCCTGCGCCAGCACGCGCTCCATACAATCTTCCACTGCGTTGAGCGTCACGAGCTCTTGGGGCACCACGGCAGACGTGCGGTTGCGCACACGCGCCACAAACTCAAGCGTCGACAGGTACACATCGCCAAAGGGCGCAAAGTCGCCCTGGTAGCCGCCGCAAAGCGCCGGCGCCGCCAGCGCGTACTCGGTTTTGGACAGCGGGCTCAGCGCCATCGCGCCCAGCTCGAGCGCCGTGTCCTCCAGCATGAGGCCCAGCGTGC
The DNA here is from genome assembly GCF_032584215.1 of Collinsella aerofaciens. Classification (GTDB taxonomy): domain Bacteria; phylum Actinomycetota; class Coriobacteriia; order Coriobacteriales; family Coriobacteriaceae; genus Collinsella. The sequence continues at coordinate 30,149 of NZ_JAWHPN010000017.1, forward strand.
GCGAGCGCAGGCGCTCGGCATCGCCCGCCGACACGTCGCGATCGAGCACGCGCGCCGCATCCGGTGCATCGCGCTCGACGGTGCGAATGTGCAGACGCTCGGCGATGGCGCGGACGGCGGCACAGCGGGCAGCCTCGGCTTCTTCCTGCGCCGGCGTAAAGATACGGTTGCGCCCCAGCACCAGGCCAATCACATTGCGCGGGCCCAGAGCGTCGACGGCCAGCGCCGCCAGCAGGGACGACGGCAAGTCACCCTCGAGTGCCACCACAGCACGCGACGCACCGTGGGCTCGGGCGTTGTCGCGCACGGCGAGCACCAGCGCCTGCCACAGCCACTCCTCGGAACGGAACTCGGGCAGTTCGTGATCCTCCAGGGCATCGAGCATCACGCCGCGCTGAATCTCCAGAACCAGCAGGCTCTCCTCAAAGCACGGCGCCTGGGCCACCACGCGACCGCAGTCGTCGAGCACAAACGAACCGCCGGTATACACCGACTCGTCATAGGCACCGACCGGCGCCATGCAGGCAAACCACACGCTGCGCTTGGATGCGATCTTGCGGTAGGCGCCGCTGCGAACGGCAGCAATGGCGGCAGTCTCGCGGTCGGTCATGTCAAACGCGTTGAATTGGAAATACGCAATGAGGTCAACACCGGTCGGCAGCATCTCGAGTTCGCGGTCCAAGTCAAAAATCACGGCAATGCGCACGCCGTCCACGTCGAACACCGGCGGCGCCCAACGTGTGTCGTTGTTCTCGCCACGCTGCAGGGCAATGCTCGAACGCGCCGGCACCACATGACCGTCCTTGAGCATCATGTAGTCGAGCAGCGGCTGGCCCTCAAACGAAACCGCCGCGGGCACGATGCAGATCATGTCAAGCTCCTGGATACGCTCGGCGACACCGGTCAAACCGGCAAGCACGTCGTGCTCAAAGTCGGCAGCGCCCACCAGGCCACCGGGCATGGCGCCCATAAAGAGCGGAGCCGGAACGCACAGCACGCGCGCCCCGCGCTCGTGGGCCAGACGAGCCTGGTCCTCGATGCGGCCGCAAATGCCCTCAATATCACCCAGGCGCATATCGATTTGTGCAAGCGCGAGTTTCATGGCCCAGCCCTTTCCGTCGTAAACCATCGAAATCGTAGTAAAAGCGCCGGCCGCATAATGCAGCCGGCGCTTGCATGTGCATATGCTAGCTATGATACCCCGAGCGGGGGCGCGCTCCTAGAATGTCGCGGACCACAGCCCGTGCAGGTTGCAGTAGGCATAGACGGTACCGGTCTTGGAGCCGCCCGCGAAAAACGTCGCGGGTTTCATGCCGGGCTCAAGGTAATGGACCTCTAAGCGGCCCTCGGCCTCAAGGGCGATCCACTCAATGTAGTGCTCGGGCAGGCTGGGGTGCTCGACCGAGCCAACGCGTGCGCGAATCACGTGACCGTCACGCTCGGTCTCGACAACAGGCACGTGCTTCTCGTGCGCTGCGTCCTCAGTGTTTGCAGTCAGTTCCGTGCAACCGGCAGGGGTCGCAACGTCGTCGCCAAGGGCGGCGATGAGCTTGCCGTCGGGGTCCTTAAAGAATTTCGCCATGATGTTCTCCTTTGCTGATGTGCCAATGTTCTTGATGGTTCTTATGCCCAAAGGCAGACAAACCATCCACGGCATTGCAAATGAACACATAACGAGCGGGGACGATGGGACAGCGCGGGCTATCCGCCCTGGCGGCCTCACCCGAGCGGGTTAACGCCCGTCGCCGCCGAGCAGCGCCAGAACATCCTCGCGGGTAAACAGCGCCGACGAGATGCCGTCGCCGCCGAGCACGCTGTTGACCAGGTCGCGCTTGGACTCCTGCATCTGCATAATGCGTTCCTCGATCGTGTCCTTGGCGATGAGCTTGTACACGGTCACGGTATGTTGCTGGCCAATACGGTGTGCACGGTCAGTTGCTTGGTCCTGCGCCGCCACGTTCCACCACGGGTCGTAGTGGATGACCACGTCGGCAGCCGTCAGGTTAAGGCCCACGCCGCCCGCCTTGAGCGAAATCAAAAAGACCGGAACCTCGCCCGCTTGGAACTGCGCGACCATCTTGGCGCGGCTCTCCTTAGACGAAGCGCCCGTGAGCTTAAGGAAGGCGATATCCTCCTTGGCCAGGCGCTTGCCAATGATATCGAGCATGCCCGTAAACTGGCTGAACAACAGGATGCGATGACCACCGTCGAGTGCGCCGTGCACGAGCTCCATGCACGTATCGAGTTTGGCGCTCCCCGCCTTGTAATCCTCGTAGTGTAGACGCGGGTCGCAGCAGATCTGGCGCAGCTTGGTGAGCTCGGCGAGCACTTTGAGCTTGTCTTTCTTAAACTCGGATGACTCGCGGTGCTGTACCTGCTGGGCGATGCGGTCCTGGTTGGCCAGGTAGAGCTTGCGCTGCTCGCCGGTGAGCTGAGCCACGACCGTGTCCTCGATCTTTTCGGGCAGATCGGCCACCACGTCCTCCTTGACACGGCGCAGTACAAACGGCGACACGAGTGCCTGCAGGCGAGCGGCGCTGTCGCCCTCGGCGTGCTCGACCGGGCTTTCGAAGCGCTTGGCAAACGACTCGCGCGTGCCAAGCAGGCCCGGCATCAAAAAGTCGAAGATGCTCCAGAGCTCGGACAAGCGGTTTTCGATGGGCGTGCCCGTCAGGGCAAAGCGCACGCCGGCAGGCAGGCGCTTTGCGGCGCGCGCCACCTGGGTGAGCGGGTTTTTAATGTACTGGGCCTCATCGAGCACCACACGGGCAAAGTCCTGCTCGACGTACTCGTCGATATCGCGCCGCATAAGGTCATACGACGTCACGACCACGTTATGCTCGGCCACGCCGGCGATCTGCACGCGACGCTGCGCCTTGGCACCCACAATGGCGCACACATCGAGCGACGGGGCGAAGCGCTCCAGCTCGGCGGTCCAGTTGTACACAAGCGACGCAGGGCACACCACAAGCGTGGGCTTAGCGTCCCCCGCCTCCACGCGCGCCAAGATATGTGCGATCATCTGCAGCGTTTTGCCCAGGCCCATATCGTCGGCCAAGATGCCGCCGAGGCCCAGGTGCTCGAGCGAGCCGAGCCACTGGTAGCCGTCGACCTGATAGCCGCGCAGTGTGGCCTTGAGCGAGACCGGCACCGTAAAGTCCATCTTGCCGAGCGTGTCCAGGCGCTCGACGGTGCGGCGGAACGCGGCATCGCGATCGGCCTCGAGCTCGGGCGTGCGCGCAAGCATGCTGTCGACAAACAGGGTACTCGACGCGGGAAGCGACACGCCGTCGAGCAGATCGACGGCATCGACGCCCAGGTCCTCGGCAAGACCAAACGCGGCGCGGGCACCCTCGTCCAGACGCACGATGTCGCCCGACGTGAGACGCGCAAACGTCTGGTGACGCTTGTAGGAGTCCAGATAGATGGCAAGGTCTGCCGCCGAAAGCCCGCTCGCGCCCAGTTCGACGTCAAGCAGGTTGCTCTTGACGGTCGCACGCACCGAAAGCTTGGGCGCGGGGCGGACCGAAATCTGGCGCAGACGATCGCTGAGCATGACCTCACCCAGCTCGGACAGGGCAGACAGGCCCTCGGTCAGCAAGCGGAACAGGCTCTCGTCATCGCGCTCCTCAAACGCCAGACCGCCCTCGTAAAAGTCGAAATACAGGGCCGCCGTGTCCATAACGCGAAACTCTGCCACCTCGTCGCGGGGCGGCACACCCGGGCGCTGCTCTTCGAAGAGACTGCCCGGAGCGCCCAGACTAAAGAGGTCTGCCAACCAGTCGCCGTAGGTAACCGTAATTTTGCAGGTCACAAGCCCATCGTCGACGCCGATCGCCATAGCAAAGCTCGGCTCGGGCGCCACGGTATAGAGCGCGGCGGGCGCGGTAAGGTCGGTGTAGTCGCGCAAAATGGGCAGCGCCATACGACAGAACTCCCCCACCTGGTCGACAGCGATATGGATCGGCGTGCGACAGGGCAGTAAGCGCGATAGGAACGGCGCCGCATGCTGGGCAAACGCTACATCAGCGCGGCGCGCACGGCGGGTGTCGACCAGATAGGCAACGTCGCCCGAAGCAAAGCAGTATGCATCGGCCGGCAGGCGTAGATCGTAGCTGCCACCAGCCGCCGGCGCGATTTTGGCGGCAAGGAGCGGTGGGCGCTCAGACAGCGCCTCGTCCTCCCCTTCCGGAGGCATCTCAACCGCCACGTCATAGGTGCGATGCGTCGTCGTCCCCCGCGACCAGGCGGGCTCAAAAGAGATGGTCTGGCCGTGCAACAGGTCCAGCACATATACGATGCTATGCTCGGACAGCGGCAACTGACGCTCGGCGACAAAACCACTGCGGGCAAAGTCGTACGACGCCGAACGCGAGCTTGTGATGTCATCGAGATAGGCAACTGTCGTCACGACAAGGTTGAGCAGCTTTGCCGACACGTCTTCGAAGGCTTCGGGCGTATGGACAAACGTGAGCTTCTTACCGTACGAGAAGGTGCCGCCGCGCACGTAGGCATCGGCCATGCCGTCGATGTCCTTGACCACGTAGGACACCGAACCGCAACGAATGCGGAACTCGAGCGCCCAGCTAAAGCGGTCGGCAAACAGTGGATTGTAGTACGGCACCAACGAAGGCTCCAACGCCGCTTTGGGGGCGTCGGGGTCAACGGCACCGGCAAGCTTGCGGCGCATGCTCGCCAGCTCATCCATGCGCGCGTCCGAAAGATCGGAGAGCGCCGCCATGAGGCTGGGGCTCGTGGGGACGGGCGCCGGGAAGGGAAAGTTGGGATTGACGGCCGGCGCTTTGGGCGCGGTGCGCGCGGGCTGTTTTGGCTGCGCCGTAAACGTGCGGACCGGCGTGCGCAAACCTTCGACGGGCTCGGCGCCGCTGGCATCCAAATACGCCAGAGCCGTGGCAATAGCGTGCTTGCACATACCGGGGTAACGATAGGCGGCGGGGCAATCGCAGTCGTAGTCGATCACCTCGTGCTCGTCCATGTCGAGCGCGAGGTGCGTCTTGTACAGGTCGCCGCGCGAACCGCGCACCGAGCCCTCAACCGTCACGTTTTTGGAGAAGCGCGAGCGGCTGTCCTCGATCGACAGCACGGCGCCGTTGAGCATGAGCGAACGCCCCTTCATAAAGGTGCCGCTCAACGCCGCCTCTTTGCGAAGCGCCTGCACAAACGTCCCCTGCGCCATCACTTCCTCCAATCTCACCCACCGGATGATTTTAGATAACCGTCACGCGGCCTTGGTTGCCGACGATGGCCTTTGCCTCTGCCAACAGCGGAATCGAGCGTGCGTTGACCTTGGCCGGCACCTCGGCACGCAGCACGCGCCCGTCCACCTGCTCGATAAAGATCTCCACGCGGTCGCCGCCCGGGTTGGCGGTAAGCACCGTGGCAAGACGCGCCATATTGCCCTGGCTAAAGCGGCTGTTGGGCACCATGACCTCAAACACCTTGGGCTTGTTGTTCTCCTCGTTGAGCTCCAGCGGCACGATCTCCTGCGCGATGATCTGGTCGCCGCGGTCCGAGCGCTCGAGCTTGCCCTTAATGCGCACAAACGCATCGGACAGCTGCGCGCCGGTCTCGGGATCGACCTCGCCGTACAGGTACCCCTCGGCCTCCTTGTAGGTCTTGGGGAACACCACGACCGTGGCCTCGCCTTCCATGTCCTCGAGCTGCACAATACCCATGGGGTCGCCGTTTTTGGTTACGCGCTTGGACACGCTCGAGACCATACCGGCCCACCACAGCGCCTTGCCCTCGGGAATCTCCTGGTTGATGGTACCGCCCGTGGGGTTTTGCACCTCGTAGCCGGTATCGATCTGCGAGAACGAGAAGTCGCGCGCCTTGGCTAGCGCATACTCAAACGGGCGCAGCGGGTGGTCCGAGACATAGATGCCCAGAACCTCCTTCTCCTGGCTCAGCTTAAGGTGGCGGTCCCACTCCTGGCCGTCCGGATCGGGCACGCTCACCTCAAAGCCCGAGCCCTCAACGTCGCCAAACATGTCGAAGAACGACGTCTGGCCGCTCGCACGATCCTTCTGGCGCTTTACCGCGGCATCGATGATGTTCTCAGGGTTGTTCTTATCCACAAAGTGCATCATCTGGCGACGCGGATACCCCGTGGAGTCGAAGGCGCCTGCCTTGATGAGCGATTCGATCACACGGCGGTTGGCCTGGCTCGAGTCCACGCGCTCGACAAAGTCGTGCAGCGTCTTAAACGGACCGCCCGCCTCGCGCTCGGCGATAATCGCCTGCGCCACGCCGGTGCCCACGCCGCGGATGCCGGCCAGACCAAAGCGCACGCCCTCCTTGGTAGCCGTGAACTCGGTACCGGACTCGTTGACATCTGGCGACAGCACGGGGATGCCGTCGTGGCGGCACGCCGAGACGTAGTGAACGATCTTGTCGGTCTTGCCCGTATAGGACGTCAGAACGGCCGCCATGTACTCGTGCGGATAGTGCGCCTTGAGCCACGCCGTCTGCATAACCAGGATGGCGTAGCCGGCGGAGTGCGACTTATTGAAGGCGTAGGACGCGAACTCAAGAACATCGTCCCAAATCTTCTGGGCGACCTCGCGCGTGTAGTTGTTCTTGATGGCGCCGTTCATCCAGTGGTCGTAGGTGGTCTCGTCCGAGCCATCCTCCCAGTGGAGCACCGTCGACGTGAGCAGCTTGATCTTTTTCTTAGCCACGGGCTTACGGATACGCGAGTCCGATTCGCCCTTGGAGAAGCCGCACATCTCGACGGAGATGAGCATAACCTGCTCCTGGTAGACCATGGTGCCGTAGGTTTCGCCCAGGATGTCGTCCAGACGGTCGTCGTAGGAGACGGCCGGTTCCTTGCCGTTCATGCGGTTGATGTAGGACGAGACCATGCCGGCGCCCAGCGGGCCCGGGCGGTACAGGGCGATCAATGCCACGACATGCTTGTACTCGGTGGGCTTCATGTTCTTGATCGTGGCCGTCATGCCGGCGGACTCGACCTGGAAGACGCCGGCGGTGTGACCGGAGCCCATGAGCTTAAAGATCTCGGGGTCGTCAAAGGGAATCTCTTCCTCTTTGATGTCGATGCCGAAGTTCTTTTTGATGTTGGCCTTGGCCTTGGAGATAACCGTCAGCGTGCGCAGGCCCAGGAAGTCCATCTTGAGCAGGCCCATGTCGGCAACGGTATGGCCCTCGTACTGGGTAATCTCGACGCCGCCCTTGGTATCGAGCTTGGTGGGCACATGCTCGTTGACGGGATCGCGGCAGATCAGAACGGCGCACGCGTGCACACCCTCGCCACGGGTGAGGCCCTCGATCGAGAGCGCCGTGTCGATGATGCGGCGGGCGTCGTCATCCTTTTTATAGGCCTCGGCAAAGTCGGGGTTAAACAGATCCTCTTTGCCGGGTTGCTTTTCGAGCACCTGCTTGAGCTTGACCTTGGGGTCGCTCGAGACCATCTTGGACAGGCGCTGGCCCATGTAGACCGGGTAGTCCAGGACGCGCGCGGCGTCGTTGATGGCCTGCTTGGCCTTAATGGTCGAGTAGGTGATGACGTGGGTGACCTTCTCGGGGCCGTAGAGCTGGCGAACGTGCTCCACGACCTCGAGGCGCCGCTCATCGTCGAAGTCCATATCGATATCGGGCATCTCGGTACGCTGCGGGGACAGGAACCTCTCGAACATCAGGCCGTTCTCGAGCGGGTCGAACGCGGTGATGTTCATGGCGTAGGCGACGATAGCGCCGGCGGCCGAGCCACGGCCGGGGCCGACGCCGATGCCGTTGTCCTTGGCCCATTGCACGTACTCGGCAACGATCAAGAAGTAGGCGGCAAAGCCCTTGTCGCAGATGACCTTGTATTCGTACTCAAAGCGCTCTTTGATGTTGACGCCGCCGATCTCGCGCGTGGCCCAGTCGTCGCCGTAGTGCTGGCGCAGGCCCTTCTCGCACTCGCGGCGGAACTGGCTCTCGTGCGTCTCGCCGGGGTCGAGCAACGGGAAGCGCGGCAGGATGATGGAGTCCCAGTCGAGCTCCACGTAGCACTTGTCGGCGATCTCGAGCGTGTTGTCGCAGGCCTCGGGGCAATACGGGAACATTGCCCGCATCTCCTCCTCGGTCTTCATGTAAAACTCCGAGCCGGTCATGCGCATGCGGTTGGGGTCATCGACCTTGGCGTTCATGCCAATGCACATGATGACGTCCTGCACGGGCGCATCCTCGCGGCGCAGGTAGTGGAAGTCGTTGGTGGCGATGACCTTGACGCCCACCTGCTTGGCGATGTCGATGAGCGTGCGGTCCATCTGCTCGTCGGTCAGGCCGTTGTCGGTGGTGATGCCGTGTTCCTGAATCTCGATATAGAAGTCGCCGGGCTCGAAGGTGTCACGGAAGGTCTCGGCCCACTTGATGGCGCCCTCCATGTCACCGCGGTCGATGTATTTGGGGATGATGCCAGCGATGCAGGCGCTGGTGCAGATCATGCCCTTGGCATGGCGGCGCAGGTTGTCGAGCGTCACGCGCGGCTTGTAGTAAAAGCCCTGCACGGCGGCCTCGGAGACCGTCTGCATCAGGTTGACGTAGCCCTCCTGATCCTTGGCCAGGAGGATCATATGGTAGAGCTCGGGCTTGTGGTCGCGGGCAAGGGTCTCGTCCGGCGTAAAGTAGACCTCGCAGCCAAAGATGGGCTTGATGACCAGGGGCGGCTTGAGCTCGTCGATGTTGCCCTTCTCGTCCCACATGGCCATGTCTTTGACGTACTGGGCATGCTCGCGCGGGTTTTCCTCGGGATCGGGCTCCACCAACTCGTCGCGGCGGTCCTTTTCCAGGAAGGCCTTGTCGTGGCTCCAGGTTTTGTACTCGGGCGTGTTGTGGTTGACGGCGTCGCAGGCCAGCGCCAGGTCGGGCACGCCATACATGTAGCCGTGGTCGGTAATGGCCACGGCAGGCATGCCCAGCTCAACGGCACGGTTGACCATATCCTGGATACGGGTTGCGCCGTCGAGCATGGAGAAAACAGTGTGATTGTGCAGATGGACGAATGCCATGTGATGAGCTCCGATGCGGGTTCGTGTTCTGACTGAACGATTTTACCGCACGGCGCGGACGGCACCCGAACCTAGCCAAACCCACACGGCTCCTCTTGCAGTTGCGGTGAAATGCGGACTGTTTGGCGGCTTTTTTGGCCAAAACAGTCCGTATTCCACCGCAAGTTATCTGAGGGCTAGAGGTTGTAGGTGACCACTTGAGGTTCGGCGGGTTCGACGAAGATGGTTGGATCCGGCTGCTCCACGCGGGCGAACTTGACCGTCACCGTCTCAAAGCCCGCCTTGTGCAACACGTCGGCGTAGACGCGCGCCTGCAGGGCGTGCTTCTCGAGCAGCTGGTCCGGCGTCTCATCCGGCGTGCCACCCGTCTTGTAATCGATGACCAGTGCGCGTAACGGATCGGCCGGGTCGGTCGCCAAAGCGTCGATGGCGCCTTCGGCATATGCACCGTAGCGAGCGATGTCCTCGTCCTCGCAGCCCAGTGAAAAGAACGGCACCTCGGCGCGAATGCACGGCCACGCGAGCAGGTCGGCACGAACAGCCGACTTGAGCCAGCGGTTCAGGGCAACGTCGAAGCGTTCGCGCTGCTCCGGCGTCAGGCGCCACAGACGCGCCAGCGCATCGGCGCGCGCAGCGGGCAACGCGTCGGCACCCATCTCGATGAGCCACTGGCAGGCGGCGTGGAACGCCGAGCCCAGCGCCATGGGGTTGCCGGCGGGCTCAACGACGGCCACGTCCGCATCGGCCATCTCCGAGCCATCCGACTCTGCATCATCGCCGGCCTCGTCCATGGGAACACGAGCCTCGGCGGCACGGTCTTCCGTCTCGGCATGGAGTGCCGCGGCGATTGACGAGTAGCTGTACGAATCGCGCTCCGGATACGGACAGATGCCCATGCGCACGTCCACTGCCTGGGGATACACAAGCTCGAACGAATCGGGCTTGGGGTCGACAGGACCGGGGACGATTGTACTGGCCAAATCGTCGGCAGCATCCGTATCGGCATCGCCACGAACAAGCCTGCCCTCGGCATCCAGCGAAGCGTTGGCCTCAAACGTCTGCTCGCCAAAGGTAAAGTCCGTGAGCGAAATGAGCTCGTAGTCGCCCGGCTGGGAGTTGTCGAACACCAGGCGGTCGCTATCGAGCTGCGGCGTGTCCAGAGCGTCAGTCGGCAAAATACGGCGCAGCACGTCGTAGGTCAGATCCGTCTCGACATCGAAGGTCGGCGCCGTCACCTTGCCACGGCTCACACCGGCATCCATCGCCAGAATGACCAGCTCGCGTGCTCGCGTCATGGCGACATAGAGCAGGCGGGCCCGCTCCTCGAGCGAGAGCTGCAGGTCGTCGTTGCGCAGGCGAGCAAATGCCTCGGCGGGAGAACCCGTCGCACAAACGTCCTCCATGAGCTCCGGCGGCAGCCACAGCGACGTGCCCTTGCCCTTAAACGCATGCTCAAACTGCTTTTTGACGTCGTCGCCCTTCACAAAGGTTCCGTCGGCGAGCTTAACGCCGTCGAAGCGTGCCGGCAGTGCCACGACCTGCGCTCCGCCATCGACGCGACCCATCTGTGCCGCACCCGAGGACTTACGCACGCCAAAGCACTCGGCGACCGCCACGACCGGATACTCCAGGCCCTTGGATGCATGCGCGGTCATGATACGCACTGCGCCGTCGCCCTCCTCGTTGAGGGCACCCGGGGCCTCCTTGCCCGCCAAGAAGCGGTCGAAGGCCAGCGCGATGGAACGCGGCGAGTTGCCGAGCTCAGCCTCTGCCTCGGCCACGGCGTCGAGCGCCTTGAGCACGTTGGCGGCAATGGCCTTGCCCTCGGGGCCGCGCTGCGCCAGACGCACAAACCAGCCGGAAGCATTGACCACGTCGCGCGCGATGGCGGCGAACGAATCGCGGCCCACGCGACGAAGCGCATACCGCAGCACCTCGCGGGCGCGCGTCACAAGCGGCAAGTCTTGCAAACCCGGCACGTCGAAATCGCTCATGATGCCCATGTCGATATTCCGGCGCGAGGTCTCCCCTGTCTCGCTATCGAGCTTGGTCGCCAGCGCCAGGAACTCCTGGGCGCCGAGCGCAAACATCGGCGAGGCGAGCAGCGGCATAAGGCCCTGCGCCGTATCGGCCGGATTGGCGAGCGCACAAACCAGGGCGCGCACCGTCTGCACCTCGGCGGCTTGGGAAAAGACCGAGCCGCCCGCGATGACGCAGTCGAGCCCCTGGTCGCGGAAGGCCTGGGCGTAGACGTCGGCATTGGTCATGCGGCCCAGCAGCAGCACCATGCCGCCCTGGGGCTGGCCGGCATCGGCAAGCGCGCGGAATCGCTCGGCGATCGCACGGGCCTTGGCCTGTGTGCGCTCCTGCGTGCTGCCGCCGGCAACAAAGAGGGCCTGGCGACGCGAGGCGTCTGCCACCAGCGTGTCCTTGCGTCCGTCACTCGCCTCAAGGTCCAAAAAGCCCTGCATCAGGCCGCCGTCATCGCCGTCGAAGACGCGTGCCACATAACGCAGTACCTCGTCATGGCTGCGGAAGTTGCGCACGAGCTTGACGAGCTCGCCGGCGGGGGTGTCGGTCACGGCAGTCGCCTCGGGCGCGGCAGACGAGCCCACCTTGCGCTCCTGGCGACGGAATACCTCGACCTCGGCGCCACGGAAGCGATAGATGGACTGCTGTGCATCGCCCACGGTGCACAGCGCGCGCTCCCCCGCACCCGTCAGGTAGCGTATCAGATCGACCTGCATCTGGTCGGTATCCTGAAACTCATCGATCATGACCATCTTAAAGCGGCCCTCGTACGCAGCACGGATGGCCGGGTAATCGCGCAGGGCCTCGTAGGTCATGCGCAGCAGGTCGTTATTATCGAGGGCGGACTGGGCAGCTTTCAGCGCGCGATACTCAGCCTCTACAGAGCGGGCCAAGCCCACCAGTGCATCGAGCGCGGGACCACCGCAGGCAAGCACGATATTGATAAACGCATCGGCGGCCTCGGCCTTGAGCAGCTCGACCTGCTCCTTAGGGAATGCCTTGCTCGCGCGCGGCATGGTGCACGACATCATGAGTCGCGCTGCATCGGCCATGGTCTTGCCGCTCGCCTCGAACGCGTCAATGGCGTCGAGTGCCATCTGCGCCTTCTCGGTCGCGGCCTTGCTTGCGCCCAGCGCCGCGCGATAGGCATCGGCGAGTGCCGAGGTATCGGCCTGGCCGCGCGCCACGCACACGTCGTCCATACCGCCCGGCAACTGGCTCGACAGCTCCAGCAGGTCGCGCACCAGGCCCTTGATGGTCGTGCCGGTGCCAAAGGAACCGCCCTCGCCCGCCATGGGATACCAGGCATAGAGGGCCTTGAGCGATGCCGCGAGCTCGGGGGCGGCATCGGGCGCCGTCGCGCGGGCCAACACATGCTCAACAGCCTGGTCCATAAGCTCGTCGGTATCGGTGAGCACCGTGAACTCGGGGTCGATGCCCAGCTCCAGCGCATGCGCGCGCAGGATACGCGAGCACATGCCGTGAATGGTCGAGATCCACGCGTCGTCGACGGTCAGTGCTTCCTCGTCCATGCCCTCGTCGATAAGCGCACGGCGCACGCGGTCACGGATCTCGGCCGCGGCATCTTTGGTAAAGGTAATGGCGAGCACCTGGTCAAGATGTTCAACGAACGGACCGGATTCAGGCGAGAGCGCGTAGACGATGCGACGCGTGAGGGTAAAGGTCTTGCCCGAACCGGCGCCCGCCGAGACAAACAGCGGACGGTCGAGCGTTTTGACAATCTGCAGCTGTTGCGGCATCAAAGTCGAAAGATCCATGGTCTACACGTCCCTCCTTACAAACGTTCCTTCGTGGTTATACGAGCAGCGCGCATGCGCGGCCTGAGCCGACGTCGGGTCGACGGCGGCAACGTTGCCTGCCTCGAGCTCGCGCAGGCGCTCGGCGATGCCGGCCTCAACGCGATCGAGCAGGGCGTCGAAGTCCATGCTGCCACCCTCGCCGGGGAAACCTTTCTTAAGGCCCGGGATGCGACCGTCGCCGCGCTCTTCCTCGAGCAGCTCGGCGCTCGCGGCACCGCGCAACGCCGGCTTGCCGCCCTTGGTCGAAAAGTAGAGCGCCGCGCGGGTGTCCAAATCCAGCGCCCGGCGCATGGCCTGGGCGTAGATGAGCGTTTGGGTATGTGGTGGCAACCAGCGCGGATCGTCGATGGGCGCCGTGCCCGATTCCTCGTCGCGCACCGTGGGGTCGGCGAGCTTAAACTCCTCAACGCCCGTGCGATGCTTGTAGTCGATCACCACGGCACGATTCTCGGCGTCCACGTCCACGCGGTCGATGCGCCCGCCAAGCGGCCAACCGGCATACTCGACCTTGAGCTCGTTGAAGGCGAACTCCAGGTAGCGCGGGGCAAAGGGGGCAAGTGCCTCGGACTCGTAGGCAAGCACACCCTCCAGCTGCGGCAAGATCTCGGCCACCTGGCGTTCCTCCACCGCAGAGAGCGGCACCAGCGGGCCCTCCGTGCCGCGCTTGCCGGCGTGCTCGGCCAACGTCTCGTCAAAGACCTCGTGCAGCAGCTCCTGTGCGCGCGGCAGATTCTCGGGCGTCACGCGCTCCATGCCCTCTTGGGGCAGACGGGCATGCAGATGCTCCAGCACGTCGTGGACAAAGTTGCCCTTCTCCATGTTGCCAAAGCCCGCGTCGATCGACTGGGGCTTCACGCGGTACGAGACGAACCAGCATAGCGGGCAGGTCGAATAGGCCTCGATCTGCGAGGCGGACGTCAGACGCGGCACGAGCGGCGCGTCCTCACCCTCGCCATCGCGACGGCGCAGGACCAAATACGGCACGGCCTCGGCACTCAGATGCTGAGGGGCTTCACAGGTCACGCGCTCGCGCTTGAGGCCTTCACCTGCCGCGGGATCAAAGTCGGCGATGATATCGCCCTCGCCCACGCGCATGGGCTTGGCAGCGCCAGCGGCCTCGGCATGTGCCCGCAGCTCGGTCCATACGGCTGCCGGGTAGCACTCGCGTGCCTGGCGATCGTGTGTCACGCGGGCGAGCGCGACCGGACCGCTCGCCGCCTGCATCGCACGGCCAAAGCGCACGCGCAGCAGGGCAGCGGGCTCCAAAGACACGCCGTCGCGGCGCAGCTCGGCTGTCAACGTGGCAAGCGGGCCCTCTTCGTGCGAAAGCGGATAGCTGTCCAGGTCGACATCGGCAAACAGCACGGCATCGTAGCTGCCAGGGCGAAGAACCGACGCATCGGCAAGCGACGCGAAGCGCACTTGTGCTCGTGGTGTGCGATCGACCTCATAGGTCTCGTAATCGTAGGCGGTACTGCGCTTGTCCACCTTGGTTCGAACGCCGTCGAGAACCGGCACGGTCGCGGCCTGCGACACGTCGAGCGCGCGAGCATCGTTCATAAGGATGTCGATGGCATGGCGCAGCAAAGCCGTCTCTGCCTGGCGACGGGCCTGGCCGTCAAGGCCGCCTAGAGCGCGATCGGGCAGCGCCTCGGCAACGGCAAGCATGGCCTTAAGCGCCGTCACGGGCTTGTCACGCCACAGCGCCTGGAACACGTCCGAGACCACACACGGTACGTTCTTAAACCAGTTATCGTCGCTCGTCGCCTTGCGCGCGCCCCTCACCTGGCCCTGAACGCTCTGCAGCAGGCTCTTGACGCCCGCGGTAGTCTTGCTGCGCGAGAGACGCACGTTCTTGTCGAAGCCGCGGGCGCTCGCGGCGTCGGCACCCGAAAGCGGGCTATAAATCCAGTCGGTAAGCTCCGGGGCGGGCCACCACTCGGTCTTGGAGGCGGTGCCCTCGTCGGCGGCCTTCATGCGCTCGATCAGATTGGCGAGCGCCGTGAACTGCCTGCCCGCGATGGATTGGGAAAACGCCGTGAACTCGGTTGTCTCGGCCGCAATGTGACGCGCCGCCAAACGAGCAGCGAGTTCGCCAAACAGCTGGGGCGCCCGGGCGGAAACCACGAGCACGCGCGCGGGGTCGGCGTTCGTCGCGGCGCCGTCGCGCGACACGGACTCCTCACATGCCGCGACCAGGTTCTCGAGAGCATCCACATAAGCGCGGGCGCGGGCATGGGGGCCGGCCACCTCTATAAAAATAGGTTGAGCAGCAGGCGCAGAAGCGGTCTCGGGCGCAGCGGCGTCCTCCCCCAACGGGGCGGCCTCAAACAGCACGCCGCGGGCATCAAAGGCGGCGGCCAGGTCCTCGCGCATCGCCGCCTGCTCGCAAGCCAGCAGCACGACAACCTCTCCCCCGCTGTTCGCCACGGCCGACAACAGCTCGAGCAGGCTATGCGTAAACGACGTGACACCACGCACGCAGACGGCGCGAGCGCACCCCGGCAGGTTGTTCGCCAGGGCTTCTGCCATCATATCGGCGGCTTCGCAGGGCTCGACCATATCTCGACGGTCCAAACCGCCCGCGTAGGCACGCAAAAGCTCAAACACACGAGCCTCGGCATCGCTTTTTGGCTCAGGCTGGCAATTGTTGCTACCGCATCGCTCGGCCGTCGTCCCCGCCACACCCGGCAGCACATCGCGGGCCATGCGCGCAAACATGCGCACCGTGCCCTGGCTGCGCGAAAGCGGCTGCAGGTCGGCATCGTCGAGACGCGTGACCATGTCCGAGAACAGCATCTGGCGCTGCAGGTTGTCGACGAAACCGCGCCCGTCGCCCAAAAGCTCCCAAAGCGAGCGAAGCCACGATGCGGGTGTCTTGTAGTCGATACCCAGCGAAATGCCGGCTTCCGCCGCACCATGACGGCACAGATCGAGCTCGGCAAACGTAGACGCCAGCAAAACGGCACGTCCATGGCGGGCAATAAGGTCGGCAAGCAGCGCCGCCTCGGCATCGCTCAAATCCGTGCCGGCATTGGTGGTATAGATTCGAACAGGCATGGTCCTCCGCTCAAACTGTTCGCAATAATCAATGCATCCATCCTACCCGCCCAAGCGGACAGATTTGCCCCACGCCAACAGATTTGATCCCCTGGGGACGGAGGAAAACGGATCACCGGGTTAGACTGACCCCCTCGGTGATCCGTTTTCCTCCGTCCCCAGGGGATCAAAAAAACCGCCCCCGGAGGAGCGGTTTTGAACAATTGGTTTTGCGCGGCCTACTCGCCATCCTCCAACTTAATGAGAATCTTGCGGTAGCCACCGTACTCGCCGTTCAGCGCCTTTGAAACGCGGCTCACCGTGGTGGACGAAGCGCCGGTACGGGCCTGAACCTCAACATAAGGCTCGCCCTCGTCCAAATAGCGCGCAACCTGCAAACGCTGAGAAAGGTCGCAAATCTCGCGCGGCGTGCAGATATCGGTCAAAAACGCTTGGATATCCTTCTCGTCATCCAAAAGACTAAATGCGTGGACCAGCTGCTTGACATCAGGCTTGTCAAACATGTTCTCGATATTCATCGATCACCGCCAAACCCGCCAAAAGGCATCGAAGTTGATACTGACATCGGGCATCGTTCGCCCGTTCTATGCAATAGGGCAACGCCTGTGGCTTTTGCCCGTAGCAGTGTAGCACACCACCAAACTAAAGCGACAAGACTCACTGCCAGCGGCGCGTTTTTCAGGACGAACGCCGTTTAGAAACCGTATGCGCACGTAAGCTCCACGAATATTTGAGACAATGGGCGCCCAAACACCGCGGCGCGCCCACGCAACCATCCAGGTCGCCGCCGCAAGCCGCTTCACGCGACGCCAGCAACCCCGGCGCAAGAAAGGATTCACGCCATGCGCTTTATGCTTAACTGGCTCTTCACCTCGATCGCCATCGCGATCGCAACGTTTCTCGTCCCCGGCATTCAGCCCTTCGGCATGGCCGACGCCTGGGTCTGCTTTGCCTTTGTGGGACTGTTCCTGAACATTGTCGATTCGCTCGTCAAGCCGTTCCTGACCGTCATCTCACTGCCGCTCACTATTATTACGCTTGGTGTTTTTCAGCTCGTAGTCAACAGCTTTATGCTCGAGCTGGCCAGCTACCTGTCGGTCAATCTGCTGGGCGCGGGCATCTCCATCGCCAGCTTTGGATCGGCCTTTATGGGCAGTATCCTGGTATCCATCACGCGCAGCATCCTCGACAGCATCGCCGAGGATTAAAACGGCCATTCCGACCGTGTCCGTCTAAACAGCCCAAAACGAAGCCGCCCATCGCAAAAATGGGCGGCCTTCTTATTTGTCAAGTCTCAAAGGGCGAGAGAATCTACAATTTTCACCCCGTCCCCAAATGCAGGTGTGGGTTAGATGACGTAGTCGTAGCCATGGTTGGGAGCGACAAGTTGATCGAGCGTCACACCGTCGAGGTAGTCGTTGATGAGCTTGTCCAGGTTCTTCCACACGTCAAGCGTGGGGCACTCATCCGAACGCGAGCAGCCTTTGCAGTCGCCATCCAGGCAGGCGACCGGCGCCAGACTACCCTCGGTCAGGCGCAGGATCTCGCCCACCGTGTACTGCTCGGGCGGGCGCGTGAGCACGTAGCCACCACCCTTGCCACGCATGCCCGAAAGCATGTTGGCGCGCACGAGCGTAGCCAAGATGTTCTCGAGATATTTCTCGGAAATCCCCTGTCGCGCCGCGATCTCTTTGAGCGGGATGCGACCGGCCGCCTGGTGCTCGGCCAGGTCGACCATAACGCGCAGGGCATATCTGCCCTTAGTAGAAACCAACATGTATAGTGCTGCCTTTCGGTCATTTAGTCCGTAGAAATTCTAGCCGAAAAATTGGTTTTGAAAATACCCGTTCCGGTCAAGATGGTTAATCAACTTGCAATAATCTCCTATTTCCTATTGCATTACTAGGCTTTACTGTCTACCATGCTTGCCAACAGCAAAACGAACAACCCATAAGGTTTATGGGTTTCACTGCTGCACACACCGTAAAACCACACGGTATCCAGTCATTTGAACACTTTGGAGGTTCACCATGAGCAATGTTTACACGTCCATCGATCAGCTTATCGGCCACACTCCGCTTCTGGAGCTCACTCACTTTGAGGCCGATGAGGACCTCAAGGCCCGCGTGCTCGTCAAGCTGGAATACTTCAACCCCGCCGGATCCGTCAAAGACCGCGTCGCCAAGAACATGATCGACGAGGCCGAGAAGGCCGGCAAGCTCGTGCGCGGTGGCGACTATACCATCATCGAGCCCACGAGCGGCAACACCGGCGTCGGCATCGCCTCGGTGGCGGCTGCCCGCGGCTACAAGGTAATCATCACCATGCCCGAGACCATGTCCGTCGAGCGCCGCAAGCTTATGCAGGCATACGGCGCACAGCTCGTGCTCACCGACGGCTCCAAGGGCATGAAGGGCGCCATCGCCAAGGCCGAGGAGCTGCAGAAGGAGACGCCCAACAGCATCATCGCCGGCCAGTTTGTGAACCCCGCCAACCCCGCCATCCACAAGGCCACGACCGGCCCCGAGATCTGGGATGACACCGACGGCAAGGTCGACATCTTCGTCGCCGGCGTTGGAACCGGCGGCACCGTGACCGGCGTGGGTGAGTTCCTCAAGGAACAGAACCCCGAGATTCAGGTCGTCGCCGTCGAGCCCGCCACTTCCCCGGTGCTCTCTAAGGGCCAAGCCGGCCCGCACAAGATCCAGGGTATCGGCGCCGGCTTTGTGCCCGACGTCCTCGACACCCAGGTCTATGACGAGATCATCCCCGTCGAGAACGACGACGCCTTTGCCACCGGCCGCGCCGTGGGCCACAAGGAAGGCGTGCTCGTGGGCATTTCGTCCGGCGCCGCCGTGTGGGCCGCGCTGCAGCTGGCCAAGCGCCCCGAGAACGAGGGCAAGACCATCGTGGCGCTGCTCGCCGACACCGGTGAGCGCTACCTGTCCACGGCACTGTTCCAGGACTAGAGCTTCTCGTTCTTAGAACGAGTCCAAGGCACGCCGGCCTTCCCTCTCTTCTGGCAGCCTGGGCTCATCCCAACAGGGCGTCCCACATGACGCCCGAACTTGCTACAATGTCTGCGGCGCGGAACCAGCCTCCCGCGCCGCTTTTCTTTTTGGCCACATGCCACCAAGGAGAACCTCCCCATGCACAACAAGCGCGTGCTCGTCGCCATGAGTGGCGGCGTCGATTCCAGCGTGACCGCGTACCTGCTCAAGCGCCAGGGCTACGAATGCGTCGGCGCCACCATGCGCCTCACCTGCCCCGCGCCCAATCCCGTCACGGGCATGAGTAAGGTCGACCGCGACATCGCCGACGCAAAGGCCGTCGCCGAGCGCATTGGCATTCCACACCATGTGCTCGACTTGCAGCAGACCTTCGACCGCAATGTTATCGAGCGCTTCGTGACTGCCTACCAGGAAGGGTTGACGCCCAATCCGTGCATCATCTGCAACCGCCATATTAAGTTTGGCGCGCTGCTCGATGCGGCACTCGATATGGGCTGCGACTACATCGCCACGGGCCACTACGCCAAAACGAGCCAGGCGTCCGACGGCACCTGGCAGCTGCATCGCGGCGAAGACCCCAAGAAGGACCAGAGCTACTTTTTGTATTCGCTCACGCAAGAGCGGCTGTCGCGCACAATCTTTCCGCTGGCCGGGCTGGACAAAGAGCGCGACGTGCGCCGCATTGCCGCCGAGCAGGGCTTCATCAACGCCAAGAAGGCCGAGAGCGAGGACATCTGCTTTATCGCGGACGGCGACTACGCAGACTATATCGAGCGCCGCTGCGGACATCCCGCTGCACCGGGCGACATTGTGTGGCGCGACGGCAGCGTGGTCGGACGCCATAACGGCGCGCTGCGCTATACCATAGGCCAGCGCAAGGGCCTGGGCGTCGCGATGGCGCACCCCGTGTACGTAACGGGCGTCGACGCCGTCAACAACACCGTGCATCTGGGCGAGGCAGAGGACCTGACCGCCGCGGCGCTCACGGCCAATGACTGGATCTGGAGCACCCCTGCCGATCGCATGGAGGCAGAGCTCGATGATGGCGGCATTCGCGTGGGCGCCAAGTACCGCTACCGTCAAAAGGACCAGGCAGCGACCCTTACACGTGGCGCCGACGGACAAATGCTGCTGACTTTTGACGAGCCGCAGCGAGCCATCGCCCCCGGCCAAGCCGTTGTAGTCTACCGCGGCGACATCGTCCTGGGCGGCGGTACCGTGACCGGCGCCATCAAGTAGTCCCATCCCCTTCATAAGTTGCGGTGAAATAGGGACTGTTTAAGCGTTTAAAACCGCCAAACAGTCCCTATTTCACCGCAACTTAGAGAGGACGGCCTCGGTCGGTACTACTGTATCAGCCGAGGCCGCTGCATCGTTAGCGCTGTACGTAGGCTCGGACCAGCTCGTAGGTGTTGCGCACGCCGTCCATGTGGCTGCGCTCGTAGTTGTGGCTCGCGTACACGCCGGGGCCGATTAGACCATGGCGAATGTCGTAGCCAGCCGAGAGCGTGGCCTCAACGTCCGAGCCGTAGTGCGGATACACATCGATGGCGTAATCGAGCTCCAGCTCGCGCGCGATGTTGGACAGCGTGGTTACCAGGTCGTAGTTGTACGGACCGCCCGAATCCTTGGCGCAAATCGACACCATGCGCTCGGTGCAGCCCAGGTCGTCGCCCACGCAGCCCATGTCAACGCTGATCATCTCGCGCGTGTCGGCCGGCACGAAAGCACCGCCGTGGCCGACCTCCTCGTACACGGTAAAGAGCAGCGACACCTTGCGCGAAAGCGACACCTCGCCGTCAGCAACAGCGCGGGCCAGACCCAGCAGAATCGACGCCGACAGCTTGTCATCCAGGAAGCGGCTCTTGATGTAGCCGCTCTCCGTCACCGTGGTACGCGGATCCATAGCGATGATGTCGCCGGTCTGAATGCCCAGCTCAAGCACATCGTCCTTGCTGTCGACATTCTCATCGAGCAGGATTTCCATGTTCTTCTCGATGGTCTTGACCGGCTCGTCGGCCACATGCGCCGAAGGCTCGGTATTGAGGACCACGCCCGTGTACACATTGCCGTCGCGCGTGTAGACGGTGCAGTTCTCGCCATCGGCCGTAGACCACTGGTGCCCACCAAGCGTCGTGGGACGCAGGCGGCCATTGTCCTTAATGGAGCGCACCATGGCGCCCAGGGTGTCGACATGGCTCGCCAACACAAGCGGCTCGCCCTCACCGCCAAGCTCAACGAGCACGTTACCCTTATTAGAACGCTCAGGCCCAAAACCCATATCGCGCAGGGTCTCCATCAGATAATCAGTCGCCGCACGGGTGTAGCCGGTAGGCGAAGCAATAGAAGTCAGCGTCTTAAGCTGTCCTGCGATATAGGAGAGCGTCTCCTCTAGAGAAGCATCAATATTAGAAGTCATATGCATCCTTCCAAGTAAAACTAAGACCGAGTCCCGATTTTAACCGTTCTGCACGTGCAATGCCCCAGGAGCCGAGCCGCCTCCAGACGTCCCCGCACCGGTTTTGTGCACGTGCACGGTTTACAATCTCAATCTTGCATAAATCCTATTGGTATTTGCATAGAAATGAGGCATCTTTTTGCTTCGTCTCAGGGTGCCCCACCTTGGACCGTGCAAAAAACGGAGTATTCAGCACCGTGGGCCCCAACGGCCCCATCACGAACGACAAAACGACGCGGTTACAGCAGTGTTGCAGGTCGTCGCAAAGCAGAAACTCAGTAACAACCCCCTCCACTCATCGATAGCCCGCCCACAATGGCTGTCGATGGGCGCCTGCGGATCACTACCGCCCATTCACAACGTTATGCATTTTTAAGAGCTTGTTGAATACTCCCAAAAATGCACGCAGGGAAGTGCACCACCTATCCGCAGCGGGCAGTACGCCTTGGTTTTGTCCGTCTCAGGGCATCGACGCAGCACAAAAAGCCCCGCCGTGCGTAGCACGGCGGGGCCAGCGGCACGTCAAAAGACCATACACCTACGGGCGAAGGACCACCAAACTGGGCTAGGCAGCCGGGCAGATCTTCTTGAAGAGCTCGATGACGTCGTCGAGCGTCGCCTCGCGCGGGTTACCCGGGAAGCAGGCGTCGGCCATGGCGTCCTTGGCCAGGACCTCGATCTCGTCGGCCTTCATGGCCTCGCAGACGTGCGGGATGTTCACGTCGGCGGAAAGCTGCTTGACGGCGGCGATAGCGGCGTCGGCAGCCTCGTCGGTGCTCATGCCCGTGGTGTCAACACCCATGGCGACGGCAACCTTGGCCAGACGCTCGGCGCAAACCGGCTTGTTGAACTCCATGGCGATCGGCAGCAGCATGGCGCAAGCGACGCCGTGCGGGGTGTCGTAGTGAGCAGACAGGGTGTGAGCCATTGCGTGGTCGATGCCCAGGCCAACGTTGGAGAAGCGCATGCCGGCGACATACTGGCCAAGGGCCATGCCCTCGCGGCCGGAGCCGGGCTGGCCGGACTTGGCCTCGGCGACGGAGTCACGCAGGTTCTCGCTGATCAGCTTGATGGCCTCAAAGTGGAACATGTCGGAGAGCTCCCAAGCGCCCTTGGTGGTGTAGCCCTCGATGGCGTGGGTCAGAGCGTCCATGCCGGTGGAGGCGGTCAGACCGGCGGGCATGGAAGCCATCATATCGGGGTCGACGACGGCGACCTCGGGGGCGTCGTTGGTGTCGACGCACACGAACTTGCGGACCTTCTCGGGGTCGGTGATGACGTAGTTGATGGTCACCTCGGCGGCGGTACCGGCAGTCGTCGGCACAGCGATGGTGAACACGGCGTGGTTCTTAGTGGGAGCAACGCCCTCGAGGCTGCGGACATCGGCGAACTCGGGGTTGTTGATGATGATGCCGATGGCCTTGGCGGTGTCCATGGAGGAGCCGCCACCGATGGTCACGATAGCGTCAGCCTCGGCGGCCTTGAAGGCCTCGACGCCGTCCTTGACGTTCTGGATAGTGGGGTTGGGCTTGATCTCGGAGTAGAGGCTCCAAGCGATGCCGGCAGCGTCGAGCTCGTCGGTCACCTTAGCGGTGACGCCAAACTTGACCAGATCGGGGTCGGAGCAGACGAAGATCTTCTTGTAGCCGCGACGCTGGAGCTCGCCGGGGATCTCCTTGATGGCGCCGGAACCATGATAAGAGATGGTATTGAGAACGAAACGATTAGCCATTGATAGCCTCCCATCGTGTGCAGGGCACCCATTACGCCCCACGCTATGAGTCCCATCCTAACGCTTTTGAAACAAAATCTAACAGTTTAGATAACAGGTGATGATTCGGGGACCGCAAGGCCCCCGAATGCTATGCTCTTCCCAGCCAAACAGAGAATTTGCCCGAGCGCCCACCCGGATCTTTGTTTGGCGACAATCCCTCCG
>NZ_JAWHPN010000018.1:0-48511 GCF_032584215.1 Collinsella aerofaciens
GCGGTTGTTCGGGTCCGCGGTATCGCTCCATGCTCCTATTAGGTCATGCGGCGGTCTCGGCTCGCCGCGGCCCGCGCGGGACATGTCAGGAAACGAGGGCAGCCCTGTGGGCGCCAGCGGAATGTGGGGTCACCGCGCGGTCCGCATCTGATGGTGTCGACGTCAATGGTATACGGGTGCATCATCGACGTCTTCAATACAGAAGATATCAGTGCGGAGTGTTCTGAAAAGTAACTTCAGGGCGGGCCCTGCGGTAACTCGGCAGGGGGAGTGCGATTTCCTGATCGCTCACTTAATTTAATAAGAAATTGAGTGAGGCCGGAGCTTTGGCTCCGGCCTCCTTATATAAGGGCTCGGCAAAGTATAAGGGCTCGGCAAAGCCGAGCCACTAAATTCTTATCAGCCCCAGAACATGTTTGAGAACTGTGCTTGAAGTGCGTTAACGCAGGGTCGGAATGGGGGCAACTTCCCAACGCATTCCGCAGGGGGCGGTACATTTTGTAGCGCGAAGCGCGAATCAAAATGTACCGCATGCCCGAGGACGCGTTGGGAAGTTGCCCCCGTTCCGACCCGGACATACGGATCTACTGCGCATTTACAAATTCGTAAACTTTTTTGAAAAAAATGCTTGCACAGTTCTCGAATCATAGGTTATTATCTTCCTCGTTGAACGCGCGGGTCCAACAAAACGAACCGTGAATCAACAACATAGCATGTCGGAGTGGCGGAATTGGCAGACGCGCTAGCTTGAGGTGCTAGTGACCGCTTTTTGGTCATGCGGGTTCAAGTCCCGCCTCCGACACCATCGCATTTGAGAAGCCTCTTCGGAGGCTTTTTTGTTACCGATAGACGGTGGGGTCCACGATGGAAACGCTTGAACGCAACGAGTGGGCAGACGTTGCCCAACTAGTCGAGATCACGAGCGATGCTGTCATCATCTGCGAGCTCGACGGAACCATTCTGCATGTTAATAATCGCTTACTTGGTTTGATGTGCGAGGAACGCGCCGACGTCATCGGTGGAGATGTTAAAGACGTCCTGTACTCGTCCGCTTTTGAACGTGCGACGGAACATCGTCTGCCATTTGAAACTGATGGCTCCGAGAACGAACTGATGCTCAAGCTGAGTGACGGCTCCTTTATCCCCGTCTTGGTTCGTGCGGGCTCCGTAACGCCTCCACGCATCTTTGGGCGCCGTGCGCCACGTGTCCTGGTGGCGCTCCATAGCATCGAAGAACAGTATTCTCACGACCGTCAACTCAAGCGTGCGTTATCGGAGCTTAGAGTGGCTAACAAGCGCCTCTCTGGCACGCTCTCGGTCATTATGAGTACCGTGGGCTCCGATGAGCTGCCCAGCCTACTTGATACCGTTTTGAACCAGCTTGTAGGAACGCTCGATGCTTCGGGTGCCGCTATCTATTTTTCTGAGAGCGGCGGTTTTAAACTTCGCGGTGTTTCCAAGGAGCTGTACGACAGCTACCTGCCTGAGTTTTTGCCGTATGGCGCTGGCATTCCGACGTATGTTCTTCGTGAGTCGCGTGCCTGTCGCTTGTCGATTCAACAGGACCTTAAGGGTGATAAGGCCGCCTCCGGTATGTTTATGGACTTGGACAATCGTTCTAAGCACCTGTTGCGCATGCAGGATATGCCTCCGTACCGCAGCGAGATCTGTCTTCCCGTTTTTTACGGTACGCAGATTCTTGGCGTGCTGGAAGTTGGTTGGAAACGCCCCCAGGCACCGCTCGCCTATGACGTTAATGTGCTCGAGGTCATTTGCGATTACCTATCTATCCAGCTGGTCGGCATGGCATCGAGCCTTCGCTCCCGTCGCACGGCCGAGCTTGGCCGCTCGCTCAATGTCTTGCGTGATGAGTTGTTTACCTTTCTAGACGATTCCGCCGCGGCTACCCAGGCGGTATCGTCCGAGATCTGCAATATGCTTAACTGCCATTTTTGCCCTGTTGAGTATGACGCTAGTCTGGATTCCTACGTCATAGATTTTGAAGGCGGCAGTCGCGTTGCTTTGCCGGACGATCCCGAGAAGCTTTTCTTTTCCACGACGGCGCCGGCGGCACGTCTGGGGGCTGGCCCTGATGGCTTTGAGGCATCTGTTTTGGGCGGCACGAGTGCCGAGGACCTTAAACACGTCCGTATAACTCGCGTTGACGAATCGATGCCTATGGGAGGCTGGCTTAGGGCGCATGGTCTGCCTTGTCAAGGTCTCTACGTCGACTCCGGCATCGAGGCGGGGCGCCCGCGCTCTGAGGGTGATGGCAAGCACAGTAACGACGCGATTGTTCCTGCTTCTGTTGCGAAGAGCCCGACGACGCGCGCGCTGCTGCTTCGTGATGGTAGCCAAGAGCCGATTGATGACCTTGAATATGACTACTTGGTGCACTTGGCGCATGACTTTGAACTGATCTACGAAGGCGAATCTCAAAAGCGCGAGGAGCGCCATATCGCTCAGACCCTTCAGATCGGCATGAGAAATTCCCTGGGGGATGTTCCGGGTATCGCAACCGATTCGGTGTACCTGTCGGCCACGAACTCGGCGTTGGTCGGCGGCGATTTCTATACGCTCATCCGTCTTCCCGACGACTGCGCCGTCATGATTCTGGGTGATGTGTCTGGCAAAGGCATTGAGGCCGCATCGATGTCCGCGCTCGTCAAGACGGCCCTGACGGCATATGCCTGGGAGGGTGCTGGACCGGCCCGCATGGCACGCTCCCTTAACAGCATGCTCATGGGCTTTTCGAGGGTCGAGACGTTCGTGACGGCCTTTATCGCCAAGATTGACCTTAAGGCCGGACGCGCAACGTATTGTTCGGCGGGCCATCCTCCGACCATGGTCATCAGGCCAGAGTCGATGCCGCTGGGTGGCGGCGAGGCACGTGGGGGAGAGGTCGAGCTACTTGGATGCCAATCGGGTGTAATCGGTGCCTTTGAGAGCATGGTGTACGAGACAGGCGTGTTTACGTTCGCTCCTGGCGACATGCTCTTCATGTATACGGATGGAACGATTGAGGCCCGCGACCGCACCGGAGCGTTCTTTGGCGAGCAGCGCTTGCGCGATCTTCTGCTTTCTGTTTCGGGGGAGGGCGTGTCGGGCATTTGCGGCAAGGTCTTGGGCGAGCTTGACCGATTTACCGAATCGGCGCTGGACGATGACATTGCATTGGTGTCCCTTGAGTTTTTACGGGGCCGGTCCTAAACAGCGACGCTGGGCGCGTCGAATCCGCACGGTTGCGGAAACGCATGCATCGAACAAGCTCTTTTGGGGAACCATGGTCGTATGAATGAGTGGAATGACATAGCGGTTTTGACGCCACCAGGCGATATCGACATCGCCACGGTGCCTGCGCTGCGTCGGCGGTTGGATGCTTTGATTGGCCGCGGCGTGCGTCGTGTCGTCATCAACTGTCAGGCTGTTAGCTTTATCGATTCGACGGGCTTGGCATTCCTGCTTACGCGCGCTCGTGAGCTCATGAGGCGAGAAGGCCTGCTTTCGCTCGTCAATGCATCAGGTGAAGTTGTTCGCTTTTTGGAGATTGCTCGTCTTGTCGATATCCTTCATGTCGCGGGGCCGGCACGGGAGTCTATTCCCGCCATTCCGGTGGGGGAGCTGCCTCGCTGGAGTAAGAGCGTCGAGGTCCGTCAGGGTATCGAGAATCTTCCATACTACCGACATCGCATCGCCGAACTCCTTGAATCGCTCCCGTTGCGCCGTGACGAGCGCTACGATGTCGCATTGGCGTCGGGGGAGGCGCTGGGTAATGCCTATGACCATGCGGGCGGTATCGGGTGCGTCCTGACGGTTCAGGCCTATGGCGATCGCGTTGTGGTTGAGGTGCTTGATCGAGGTGCCGGCTATTCTATCGATGAAACGAGCGAACCGGTCGCATCCGAGGAACGCGGCCGTGGCATCAAGCTTATGCGTATGCTCGTCGATAACGTGGAGGTTGCTCGTCGTACGGACGGCGCCGGCACGCGCGTGCAGATGGTGAAGCTGTTTAGCGGAGCACTGGAATCGTGTGCCTAGCCAATCGCTTTAGCGCGTTTAGCTACTAAGAACATGCGGCAGACAAGTTTTTTGAAAAAAGTACTTGCGTCTTTTGGACAACTCGCGTAAATTAATAACCCGCAAGCGGACATGGCTCAGTTGGTAGAGCACAACCTTGCCAAGGTTGGGGTCGCGGGTTCGAGCCCCGTTGTCCGCTCCATTGCATTTCCGGACCATTTAGGCGGTCCTTTTTCGGCGAAGTGGCCAAGTGGTAAGGCAGAGGCCTGCAAAGCCTTTACCCCCGGTTCGAATCCGGGCTTCGCCTCCAGGCAACATCCGGGCGCTCCGGCGCCCGTTTTGTTTTACATATGCGGACATGGCTCAGTTGGTAGAGCACAACCTTGCCAAGGTTGGGGTCGCGGGTTCGAGCCCCGTTGTCCGCTCCAACTATCTTACGCGGTTCTAACGAACCGCGTTTTTTGTTGACGCTGCGCGAGCCCCGGGCACCCCATCTTGCCCCTCAATCGTCGGTCGCGTACATAAAGTACGCTTCCCTCCTCTTTCGCGGCAACCTGGGGCACCCGGAGCCCGCTCGCTGTCGTGGCCGGGGGAGTGGGTCTTCCGTTCTTTTCACTAATCGGTCGATTCGTCCCGGGAGGTTCGAACCCGAGAGGGAGCGAGCGTTTTGGGTCGTGGCTGTGGCGTTGTTTGTCGCGAACGTCAGCTTTGGGCGTATCATCGTGGGCATCTCGCAAAACCTCGTTGCAAGGGAGACTTATCCCATGGCTACAGAAAAGTCCTCTTCGCGCTCATGGATGTCCGATGCCGCGATCTATCAGATCTACCCGCGCTCGTTTAAGGATTCGACTGGTTCGGGTCTGGGCGATATCGCGGGCATTACCCAGAAGATGGACTATCTTGAGCGGCTGGGTATCGAGGCCATCTGGCTGAGCCCGTTTTACCCATCGCCTCTTGTCGATGGTGGCTATGATGTGGCGGACTACTGCGATGTCGATCCACGTCTCGGCTCGCTTGACGACTTCGATGATATGATCGCTGCGGCTCACGCGCGCGGCATCAAGGTCATCGTCGACATCGTGCCCAACCATTCATCCAGCCAGCACCCCTGGTTCAAAGCCGCTCTTGCCGCCGGCCCCGGATCGCCCGAGCGCGCCCGTTATATCTTCCGCGATGGTCGCGGCGAGCATGGCGAGCTGCCTCCCACCAATTGGAATGCCAACTTTGGCGGCCCCGCATGGACGCGTGTTGCGGACGGTCAGTGGTATCTGCACATGTTTACGCCCGAGCAGCCGGACTTTGACTGGTCATGCCCTGAGGTTCACGCGCTCTTTTGCGACGTCCTGGCGTTTTGGGGCGATCGAGGCGTCGACGGCTTTCGCATTGATGTGGCGCAGGGTCTCGCCAAGGATCTCGACCGCGATGACCTCGACCGGTGGCATCTCGCCGAGGGCGATGACATGGTTGACGACGGCACCCATCCGCTGTGGGACCGCAACGAGGTCCACGAGATCTATCGAGAGTGGCGCCGCGTGTTCGACCGCTATAATCCGCCACGCAGCGCCGTTGCCGAGGCGTGGGTGCTGCCCGAGCGCCAGTATCTCTACGCGCGTCCCAGCGAGCTTGGCCAGACATTCAACTTTGAGTTTGCCAAGGCCACTTGGACCTATGATGACATGCACACTGCAATCGAGAAGGGCTTGAAGGCAGCCGTCGAATCCGATTCCGCCTCGACCTGGGTACTCTCCAACCACGACGTGCCGCGCGTGGCGACACGCTATGCCCTGCCGCAAATCAAGGCGACGCGCTACCACCAGATTGCGCTCGACTGGCTCTTACGTGACGGGTCGTCTTATGACGAGGACCGTGAACTCGGCGAGCGCCGCGCGCGGGCGGCCCTTTTGCTTGAACTGGCGCTTCCGGGCTCGGCATACGTGTATCAGGGCGAGGAGCTCGGCCTTTTTGAGGTGGCTGATATCCCGTGGGCTGCACTCGAAGACCCTACTGCGACCAATACGCACGGACCGAAGCGTGAGAAGGGGCGCGACGGCTGTCGTGTGCCCCTGCCGTGGGTGGCGGCGGACGATCCCGCGCATGGCGGATCGTTTGGGTTTTCGCCGGCAGACGCCGATGCGGCGCCCCATCTGCCGCAGCCTGCATGGTTTTCCGATTATGCTGCCGATAGGGAAGAAGTGGACCCGACATCGATGCTTGCGCTCTATCGTGACGCCCTCTGGCTGCGGCGCAAGCTGCGCGGGTGCGCCAACGATCTTGCGTGGCTCGATCTTGACGGGCGCACCGGTCTTGCGGATGGTGCCGAGGGCGCTGAGGGCGGCGTCATCGCCTATCGCCGCGATAACGGCTGGACGTGTGTGACGAACTTCGGTGCAGCACCCGTGGAGCTGCCGGCGGGCAGGGTCCTGCTCACCTCATCACCGCTTGCAGACGGCAGGCTCACGCAGGACAGCTCTGCCTGGATCATGCTCGGTGAGATGTAGGGGCATCTCGCTGCGAGCCTGCGTTTGTCCGTGCCTTTCGTGACGACTGATGCCCTCGCGAGAGCGTCGCAAAACTTTTTAAAAAAAGTTCTTGCATTTGGGTGGATCATCCCGTATATTAAATCCTCGCAGGCGGACATGGCTCAGTTGGTAGAGCACAACCTTGCCAAGGTTGGGGTCGCGGGTTCGAGCCCCGTTGTCCGCTCCATTTGGGCGTTTAGCTCAGGGGGAGAGCGCTTCCCTGACACGGAAGAGGTCAGAAGTTCAAATCTTCTAACGCCCACCAAATGTTCGCAGCTCAGAGGTTATGTCTCTGGGCTGTTTTGTTTTATGCCGCCAAGCACGCCGCCAAATAACCACCAAATATTGATCCAAGGTCTGTACGCGATGGTCTTCGCATCCCGTAGGGGTGCCGGCAGATTGCATACGTCCTGGCCGATCGTGACCGCAACATGTTGGTCAAGCACAATCTTTTGGATTCTTTTGGCGTGAGCGGCTTGGTTTTGGTAGGATTTGTCAGCGGCTTGACTAAGGGGGTTTTATAACTGCCATGCAGGTAGCCGTGTTGGTAACGTTTTACCGACTTGCCAAGAACCCCTCATAATTAATGCGTCTGCAAAATGACTAATTGCTTTGACCTGCTGAAACACTATATGTTGTGTTTGAACTAAAAAAAGAATACAGGATATAGATGCGTCTTTGTCGTATGATAGATGGCGGACAGAGAACGAAGACCTTATTCGTCCCATTTGGACACGCCTTTGAGCCGCTTGATCGGCCGCGAGGATTGTCCGCATGAGGACTTATGGTTTATCGAGAACACAGATTGCGCGACGGTGCCGCAAGACAGGGGCAAGCCCTGCCGGGCATCGTTTGGCTCTGAAGCGCAATGAGGCTACGACGCGAAAGAGGCAAGAGGATGAAGATCATCAAGCGCAGCGGCACCGAGGTTGTCTTTGACATCGATAAGATCGTCAATGCCATCCGCGCCGCCAACTTGGAGGTCGAGGAGAGCTCTCGTCTAACCGACCGCCAGGTGGTTTATGCGGCGCAAAACGTCGCCGAGGCATGCGAGAACGCGGGCCACACCGTTTCGGTCGAGGAGATCCAGGATTTGGTCGAGGACGAGATCATGCGTCTCGACTGCTACGAGGTTGCCCGCCACTACATCATCTATCGCTATGTTCAGAGCCTGAAGCGCCAGAAGAACACGACCGATGACAAGATCCTGTCGCTCATCGAGTGCAATAACGAAGAGGTCAAGCAGGAGAACTCCAACAAGAACCCGACTGTCAACTCCGTTCAGCGCGATTATATGGCCGGCGAGATTTCCAAGGACCTGACCCAGCGCGTGCTGCTGCCCCAGGAGATTGTGGATGCCCATAATGAGGGCCTGATCCATTTCCACGATTCGGATTACTTTGCCCAGCACATGCACAACTGCGATCTGGTGAACCTGGAGGACATGCTCCAGAACGGCACGGTTATCTCGGGCACGCTGATCGAGAAGCCGCACAGCTTCTCGACCGCCTGCAACATCGCGACGCAGATCATCGCCCAGGTTGCTTCCTCCCAGTACGGCGGCCAGTCTATTTCGCTGACCCATCTCGCCCCGTTCGTTGAAGTGAGCCGTCAAAAGATTCGCGGCGAGGTCGCTCGCGAGCTTGAGGAGCTCGGCGTTTCCGCATCTCCCGAAAAGGTCCGCGAGGTTGTTGAGGACCGTCTGCGTGACGAGATCCGTCGCGGCGTTCAGACGATTCAGTATCAGGTCGTGACCCTTATGACTACCAACGGCCAGGCGCCGTTCGTGACGGTCTTTATGTATCTCAATGAGGCCCGTACGCCCCAGGAGAAGCATGACCTTGCCATGATCGTGGAGGAGACGCTCCGTCAGCGCTATGAGGGCGTTAAGAACGAGGCCGGCGTGTGGATCACCCCGGCGTTCCCCAAGCTTATCTATGTGCTCGAGGACGATAACGTTTACGAGGATTCCCCGTACTTCTACCTGACTCAGCTGGCTGCGAAGTGCACCGCCAAGCGCATGGTGCCCGACTACATCTCCGAGAAGAAGATGCGCGAGCTGAAGCTGTCGAAGGGCGAGACCGCCGGCAATGGCGATTGCTACACCTGCATGGGTTGCCGTAGTTTCCTGACGCCCGACCGTTCGGGCAACGGCTTTAACAATGTCGCCAACGCGCTGAACTATGACCCGACCAAGCCTAAGTACTATGGCCGCTTTAACCAGGGCGTTGTGACCATTAACCTGCCTGATGTCGCGCTGAGCTCGCACCAGGACATGGACAAGTTCTGGAAGATCTTCGACGAGCGCCTTGAGCTGTGCCACCGCGCCTTGCTGTGCCGTCATGAGCGTCTGATGGGTACGCTTTCTGACGCCGCACCGATTCTTTGGCAGTACGGTGCCCTCGCCCGTCTGAAGAAGGGCGAGACGATCGACAAGCTGCTCGTGGGCGGTTACTCCACCATTAGTCTGGGTTATGCCGGCCTGTATGAGTGCGTCAAGTACATGACGGGCCACAGTCACACCGAGAAGGAAGGCACGCCCTTTGCCATGGCCGTCATGCAGCGCATGAACGACAAGTGCGCCGAGTGGAAGGCTGCGAGCGACATCGATTTCTCGCTGTACGGCACGCCGTTGGAGTCGACGACCTACAAGTTCGCCAAGTGCCTGCAGCGTCGTTTTGGCATCATTCCGGGCGTGACGGACAAGGGCTACATCACCAACAGCTACCACGTCCACGTGTCCGAGGAGATCGACGCATTCGATAAGCTTAAGTTTGAGGGCATGTTCCAGCAGCTTTCGCCGGGCGGTGCCATCTCCTACGTCGAGGTTCCCAACATGCAGGACAACCTCAAGGCTGTCATTCGCGTGATGCAGTACATCTACGACAACATCATGTACGCCGAGCTCAACACCAAGAGCGACTACTGCCAGGTGTGCGGCTACGACGGTGAGATCAAGATTGTCGAGGATGACGGCAAGCTGGTGTGGGAGTGCCCCAACTGCGGCAACCGCGATCAGGAGAAGATGAACGTCGCCCGTCGTACGTGCGGCTACATCGGTACCCAATTCTGGAACCAGGGTCGAACCGAGGAGATCCGCGACCGCGTGCTGCATCTCTAATAACCATCCCAGGCCGCCCCGTAGCGAGGCCCTGGACCTTTACTCGCTATTTCGGACAGTCCTGGCTCACGACGGAGGCGCCACTGGCGCCTCCTGTTCGTGCGGAACTCATATCGAGCAAAGGTCCGGGGCCTCGCTACGGGGTGGCCAAGTTGACGTAGCGGAGATGCAGCTCGCAGTCTGCTCACTCCTCGAAGTTCTTAGCGGAAATAATTCGAGCTGCAGCAGCGATTTACTTGCGATGACGGTTGAGCTGCAACAAAGTTTTTATTGGACCTCGAACCCTATACTCGATGTTCGTTTCGTTCATTGAGTTGCCTTTTGCATGAGGCCGGGACATATCGTCCCGCCCGCAGTTTCGCAGGCCGCAGGCCGAGAATGTTTGAGGACGGGATGATATGTCCCGGCCTCCCGGGAGAGTTACCTATGAATTACGCGAACATTAAGTATTTCGACATTGCTGATGGGGAAGGCGTTCGTACTTCTCTGTTTGTGAGCGGGTGCCGTCGTGGGTGCAAGAACTGCTTTAACTCTGTCGCGTGGGACTTTGCTGCGGGTGAGCCGTTCGACCGTGCCGTCGAGGACAAGATTATCGAGAGTCTCGACCATCCCTTTATTGATGGCCTGACGATTCTGGGCGGCGAGCCTATGGAGCCCGAGAATCAGGTGGGGCTTGTTGACTTTATCGAACGCGTGCGTGCGGCCTATCCCGCGGGGTCGGGCAAGACCATTTGGTGCTTTACCGGCGACGTGCTCGAGGAGCTTATGCCGGGTGGCCGTCATCATACCGAGGTGACGAACCGTATCCTGGCCTGCCTCGACATGTTGGTGGACGGCCCGTTTGTTCAGGATCTGTACGATATCTCATTGCGCTTTAGGGGCTCGAGCAATCAGCGCGTGATTGATATGAGCGCCACGCGCGCCCGTGCTGTGCGCGAGGGCGTTGCGCTTTGCGACGCTGTGGAGCTTTGGCGGGACGATCCGGTCTATTCGACCCATACTATGTAGCTTGTGGCCGATGCCAAAGGGCGTGGTACCATAGCGCGAACGCAAAATCGGAAAAGTGAGGCCCAGATGGTCGATCAGGAAAAAGTCGAGGCCGCCATTAAGCTGTTGCTTGAGGGCATAGGCGAGGACCCAACTCGTGAGGGCCTGCTGGAGACCCCGGCGCGCGTTGCCCGTATGTATGGTGAGATCGCCGGCGGTATGGATCAGAGTGCCGAGGAGCACCTGTCCAAAACCTTTGCCGTCGCTTCGAACGACTTGGTTATTGAGCGCGACATTACGTTTTACTCGCTGTGCGAGCACCATCTGCTGCCGTTTTATGGCAAGGCCGCCATTGGTTATATCCCTAACGGTCGGGTGGCCGGGCTTTCCAAGCTCGCCCGCACGGTTGAGGTCTACGCCCGTCGTCTGCAGCTGCAGGAGCAGTTGTGTGCACAGGTTGCCGATGCCCTCATGGAATATCTCGCTCCCCAGGGAGCGATTGTGCTGATGGAAGCCGAGCACATGTGCATGACGATGCGCGGCGTGCAAAAGCCCGGCACCAAGACCGTGACGCTCGCTCGCCGCGGCGTCTTTGAGACTGATCCCGCGCTCGAGGATCGGTTCTTTAGGATGCTGGGCCGTTAGCATGAGGGTCGTCAACGACTTTACATCGAAGACCGATGAGGGGACGTCGCGTCGCGGCTTTATGGCTTCGGGCTTGGCTCCCTTTGGTGCCATGCCTCGCATTGATTACATTTGCGCCAACGGGCTGTTCCGGCGGCACCTGGGTAACATTGCACAGTTGGAATCGGGGCGCATCTTCTGCCGCCACGGTATTGACCATCTTCTCGATGTCGCTCGCATTATGTGGATCAAGAATCTCGAGGAACAGCTCGAATTTGACCGTGAGGTCATCTACGCCACGGCACTTCTTCACGATATCGGCAAAGATGAACAGTATGAATCGGGTATATCCCATGATGTTGCAAGCGAACGCGTCGCTGATGCGATTCTCGGCGGCATGCCCGATGACGTAGCGTTTGAGCCGGCCGATGCCGCAGCCATTAAGACGGCCATTCTGGGCCATCGAAAGCTGCGTGTGAACAGCCAACCGCTTGAGCGTCTGCTCTATGCAGCCGACAAAGCGTCGCGCGCCTGCTTTGCATGCCCCGCGCGCAATGCTTGCAACTGGAGCGATGATAAAAAGAACCTGTCGATTCGCGTGTAGTTAGTTTGCGCGGTCGGGGTTCTAAACGAAGGGGACGATCGCGATGAGCAACAAGAAACTGCCCGAGAATGCAACCAAGACTGAAGGCGCCGAGCTCGCCCGCCGTGGAAGGGGCGAAATATCCACCGCAACGGCGGTGCCCCACGTGAGTTATGACGATCTGCGCCATGCTGACCGCATTACTATCGACGGTCTCGAGGTCTTTGCCAACCACGGCGTGTATCCCGAAGAGAACGCGCTGGGCCAGAAGTTCATCGTGTCCTTGGTGCTCTATGCCGACCTGCGTGCAGCGGGGGAGCACGATAACCTGGACGCTTCGATTGACTACGGCTCGGTGTGCCACGATGTCGATGGCTATCTGCGCGAGCATACGTTTAAACTCATCGAGGCGGCAGCCGAGGGTGTGGCCCAGATGCTGCTGCGTCGTTACCCCTTGCTGCTTGGCGTGCGTGTTAAGCTCGATAAGCCTTGGGCTCCCGTCGGTCTTCCCCTGGCAAGCTGCGGCGTCGAGATCGAGCGCGTGCGCTAACCGGTTCTAATACGTCTCTATGGGCGGCTGCTTGAGCCGCTGCGATAGAGCTCTATTGTTGGGACAGTACGTGTCGAGCAGGGCGTGAAACCGCTGATTGTGGCTTGGCTCGAGCAGGTGGACGAGCTCGTGGGCGACAACCATGCCGAGACACTCGATGGGATAGGCGGCAAGTTCGCGTGCGATGCGAACGGCACCGGATTTGGGCGTGCATGAGCCCCAACGCGTTTTCATGCTACGTACGGAAACGCGGGAAACGGCGACACCCATTGCGATTTCGTACGCGCGTACCATATTGCGCAGCGCCGTGGTGACCTCGGATGCATAGAGTTGGTCGATGCGGGTCTGGAGCTCATCGGACGTCAGGCCGTCGAGGGTTGCGCGCCGCTTGGCCTGTGGGCGTTCGTTCGATTTGTCGGCACCTATAAAACTTGCGAAGGTGGCCTGCTTGGGCCGCGGTGCGGGTGACTTAAAGTTGTGATCGAGCGCATCTTGTACCGTGATGGGCTTGCCCCAAAGTGCAATGATGGACGAGGGGCTGAGCGGCTCTCGCGCCGTCGCCTGACGTTGCTCGCGCTGGGCAAGCCGGCTGATAATCCAGGCGCTGTTGCGCTTCACAAACGCTTCGATACGCTCGCGGCTGGCGCCGAGCGGTGCGCTGGCGTGGACCTCACCGCTCGATGTGACGCGTAGGTTGAAGTTCTTGACGCGCTTTTTGGTAACGACGACGGGGATGGATGTGCCATCCGGTCGGGATACGGTAATCGTAAATTGCTGCGTCAAAAGCGGTCCTTCAGATTGGGGACGGGCCGGCATGTCGACCGTTCGGCATGCCGGCCCGCTTAAGGGATGTGAAATTAATAACGCTCAAAGAAGGCAAGCGCGTTGTCGCTGCAGAGCTTTTGCATCACGGTCTTGCCAAAATGCTTGGAAAGCATGTTCTGGAACTCGGGCATCTTGCTGGCATCGGAGAGGAAAGCGGGCACCGTGGCGCCGTCCCAGTCGCCGCCGAGCGCGATGACGTCCTCGCCGCCCAGGTCGAGCCAGTGCTCGATATGTGCCGCCAGCTGGTCGAAGGTGACGTCTGCGGCGGTCTTGTCGGTTGCGTCGTTGGAAAGGAACTCGCTGCAGTAGTTGAGGCCGACGATGCCACCCATGTCGCGGATGGTGCGGAACTGGTCGTCGGTAAGGTTGCGTTTGGCGCCGCAAACCGCACGGGAGTTGGAGTGGCTGGCGACGAAGGGACGCGTGGCGCGGGCGGCGACCTCGTCAAAGCACTCATCGTTGAGGTGGGAGACGTCGAGCACCATGCCGGCGTGCTCCATCTGCGTAAGCGCCTCGATGCCGGCGGCGGTGAGGCCGGCGTGGGTGTCGTGGCCGCTCGCGAGCGGTCCCTGCGCGTTCCAGCTGAGTGATGACATGAGTACGCCCAAGCTCTTGAGCACCTCGATCAGCGCGGGGTCCTCGGCAAAGAACGTGGCGTTTTCGATGGTGTGGATGCAAGCGACCTTGCCGTCCTTGAGCGCGGGGCGAATGTCTGTGGCGCTGCGCACGTTGACCATGCGGTCGTGGTTGAGCATTGCCTGGCCGCTCATATGCGCCATGATTTGCGCCTGGAAGCGCGCGGCGTGGGCGGTGGGAATCTCGTCGGGGACAAACGTGGCGAAGCACTGTGCCCACGGCGTGTTGCCGATCTTTGCGAGCGAGATGGCACAGGCGTTACCCTCGATGAGGTCGAAATCTTGCGGATGCGTTTCGTCGCCGGGGAAATAACCGTCGGTGCCGGCGGTAAAGCGCAGGTCGAGATCGAGCGTGGCCCAGCCGATTCGGTCGGCGGTGTCGCAGTGTAGGTCAAATACGGGATATGCCATGGTTCCTCCGGTTGCAGCGTTTCTTTGCAAACTGTCCTTGAATTGTATGACTAGGGTATAGTTAGCGCCATATGTTCACGGCGGCCCGCGTTGTGCGCCGCCCTTATCACGGAGGTTACCATGTCCAACCAGGGCAAGAAGGTTAAGACCCATTATCGCGGCACGCTCGATGACGGCACGCAGTTCGATAGCTCCTACGATCGCGGCGAGCCGCTGGAGTTCACCTGCGGCGCCGGTCAGATGATCAAGGGCTTCGACGCCGCTGTTGTCGACATGCAGGTGGGCGAGAAGAAGACCGTGCACATTCCTGCTGCCGATGCCTACGGCGAGCACAATCCCGAGATGGTTATTACCTTCCCGGCCGAGCAGGTTCCCAACATCGAGCAGATCGAGAAGGGCATGAAGCTCTTCCTGTCCACGCCGAGCGGCATGCCTGTCCCCGCCGTCGTCATTGACGTGACGCCCGAGGCCGTGACGCTCGATGCCAACCACGAGCTGGCCGGCAAGGACCTCAACTTTGATATCGAGCTCGTCGAGGTCGAGGGTTAGAGCATGCCTGAGCGCTTGGTTTCGACGACATGCTTGGGAAATCTCAACGATCCGTCCTATGAACTTCTGCTTCGCCGGAAGCTGGGCGGCGTCTTTGAAGTTGACGAGCTACTGCTCGATTGGGACCAGGCTGATGTATGCGCGTTTGTGGGCGTGACGGAGCTGGGGCGCACGGTCGATGTTCGGCTGGATACTGCCGACGGCGGTCGTTTTGTCGACGGCGACGTGCTCGCCGTCGACCGTTCGGGCGTGGTGCCCGTGGCGGTTGTCGTGCGCCTGCGCAGCGCCGAGGTTTATTTGGTCGAAGTTGACCGCATGGACCCGATTGCGCTCGCGCATGCGTGCTGGGAGATCGGCAATATGCATGCGCCGCTTTTTCGAGGCGATTCGGACGAGTATACCGTGCGCATGTATACGCCGGTGCAGCCTGTTTTGGGCCGCATGCTCCGGGGCGTCGAGGGCGTTCGGCTCTCGACGGTTACCCGTGAACTCGATTCGGACCGGCGCTTTGCGTCGAGTGCGGCGGAGGCCGTCGTGAGCATGGCTCCCGACTTTACCATCGTAAAAAAGACGCGCGGCTAAGCGCGTGTATACGCAAGGCGGGCTTTGAGGGGCGACCAATCAAGGTCCGTCTTGCTGTTGATAGGAGGCTTTGGGGAAGCATATGGGTCTTGAAGGAATCAAGCTGATTGCATGCGATTTGGACGGCACGTTGCTGCATCCGGGGGAGCGCGAGCCGCGTTCCGAGGCCTTTGAACTCATCGATGAACTGCATCGTCGCGGTATCGTGTTTATGCCGGCGAGCGGCCGTCAATATGCGAGCTTGCGCTACCTGTTTGCCCCGGTGGCCGATGAGCTCGCCTATGTATGCGAAAACGGTGCCCTGGTGATGAGCGGGGGGCGTGCTGTTGTCAAGCGTTCCATGGAGCGTAGCCTTGCTATGGATATCGCGAATGCCGTGGTTGCGTATCCCCATGCCGACGTGACCCTTTCGTGTGAGGGACACCTCTACACCATGAGCGGCAACGATACGTTCGTCGATCATTTGCGCTATGAGGTCCACTGCGATGTGGCGGTGGTCGACCGCCCCGAGGACATCGACGAGGACGTCATTAAGATTGCCTTCCAGACGCCCGAGGTGGATCAGCCGGCGGCCCTGGAGTATTTTGAGCGCCTCTTTAGCGACCGTGTTGACGTGATGACGTCGGGAACCGAATGGACGGACTTTATCGGTTTCGGTTCGGGCAAGGGCTCCGCGCTTGCCGATTACGGTCGTGCCCTGGGTATTTCGCCCGATGAGATGATGGCGTTTGGCGATAACGAAAACGATCGCGACATGCTCAACGTCGTGGGCCATCCCTATCTGATGGAGAGCTGCAACCCCTCTATGCGTGGCATTAACGACCGCGTCCGCTACGTGCGCACGGTCGAAGAAGAGCTGCGTCGTCTACTTGCTGAGTAGACATTTGGGACATGTCTAGGAATCTACTTTTTGCTGCAAAGTGCGGAAAGGTGGATTTTAAGGCATGTTCCAAACATCTACCGGCAGTCGGGGCAGAGACCCTCGAAGATGGTGTAGTGCGACGTGACGTGCCAGCCGATTTGCTCGGACGCTTTGGCGTCGAGCTGGGCATCGAAGGGGAGCGGTACGTCGATGACGCGGCTGCATGAGGTGCAGATGATATGTGCGTGCGGCTCGATCGTGCGATCGAAGCGGCTGCCGCCCGGCGTCTTGATGGAGAGGATCTCGCCGGCGTCGGCCAAGAGATTGAGGTTGCGGTAGACCGTACCGCGGCTGATTTTGTCATCCTGCGCGCGCACGACGTTGTAGATTTCGTCGGCGGTGGGATGGTTATAGCTTTGGCGCACGGCGTCAAGAACCAGCTTTCGCTGCTTGGTATTCCTTCTTTGCACCGCCATGCGCCTCGCCTCTTTTCTATCAACGGTCGTAGGTAAATGATACCGTATTTAGCACACAATACTAATAATGAGGACTGAAACCGTCTTCATTGGCAAGTGGGGCTCGGGCCTGGGCATCTACAAGGCGAAAACGCGTTCCCATGCGCTCGTAGGAGGCATGAAGTGCCTCGAGATGAGATAGGATGTCTGCCGGAGCTCCCTGTATCTCCATCTCGACTGAGCCGTCTTCCATGTTACGCACCCAGCCGGTGAGTGCGCGTGCCTGCGCGAGGTTGGTGTTGGTAAAGCGAAAACCAACGCCTTGGACTTGCCCCGCCCAGCGCAGGAAATAACGCAGGGGAGTGTCTTGAGTGGCCTCGTCGCTTGCAAGCACGGTAAGCCTGCGGCGCAGCTCGAGCTCGACGTTTGACGGTTTTTGAGGCTCTCGACTGCCGCCGGCGACGCTGGAGAAGAACGTATCGAAGAGGCCCATCGCTATGCCTGCTTGCCTGCGTCGGCCGGGAAGGTTATGCCGGCCTGCTGACGCACGGCATCCATGATGCGTAGTGAGACGAGCGTGACATCGCGGTAGTGGCCAAGCTCGTGGCGTCCTGCCGGGGTCTCCCAAATCTCTTCCTTGACGTTATCGATGCCGCCGATGGCGGTGATAAAGTCTGTGAGTTCGTATTCCATGGTGTTGCTCGATTTGGGCAGGTCGAGCACGCGGCCGTTGTCGCCCTGTTCGCGCGGCGCCTCGGTCGCCGAGCCGCGTACGACGTCGCCGCGATAGTCGATGCGGACGTTGCGGGGCGTTGACAGATGGTCAATCTGGATAGTGCCACGCTCGCCTTCGATCTGCGAGGGCAGTAGGTCATTCGTAATTTTGGAGTGCGCGAGCTCGACGGAGATGCGGCCTCCGCCATAGCTGGCGAGGATGGAACCGCAGCCGTCGATGGGGCCGTGCGTGAGCTGTCGCGTGGTGGGGTCGAGCAGAGTAGTCATGCTCGTAAGGCCGGAGGGCATGCCGAAAATCTCGACCATGGGCTCGACGGCGTAGACGCCAATGTCCATGAGGGAACCCGATGCCATATTGCAGTCGAAGATATTGGTGGCGCGTCCCGCGAGAATCTCGTTGTAGCGCGAGGAATACTTGCCAAAGCGCAATGAGGCGCGGCGGATGGGGGCGATCTCGCCCAGGGCGTCCTCGATGACGTGGAAGGCGGGATCGTGGAGGGGACGCATGGCCTCGAGGGCCACGACACCTGCTGCCTCGGCAGCGCGGAAGACTTCCAGCGCCTGCGCTTCGGTGGCGCAGAAGGGTTTCTCGACGATGACGTGCTTGCCACCGGCGATGCAGGCAAGGGCCTGCTCGTAGTGAAGTGCGTTAGGGCTGCCGATATAGACGGCGTCGACGTCGACGGCGGACGCAAGCTCGTCAAGTGCGGTGAAGTTACGCTCGCCGCCGTGTTCGGCGGTAAAGGCAGTACCGCGATTGGCGTCGCGCGAAAGCGTGCCCACAAACGCGGCTTGGTCGTTGGCGTTGACGACTTGGATAAAGTCGTCGGTGATCATGGATGTGCCGATGGTCGCGATGCGCAGCATACGTCCCCCTTGCGTTGTTTGGTCTACAGGATGAGTGTAGCGCGTGGGGATATAAAGCTGCGCGAAAACGCTATTACAGGTCGCTCTCGTTAAAGCCGGTGTCGATATCGAGGTTGCTGCCGTCGGCCGCCGTGGTGGCGAGCTCATCGCAGCGCTCGTTGAGCTCGTGGCCGGCGTGACCCTTAACCCAGATGAACTCAACCTTGTGCTTGCTTTTGGCGGTGAGTAGGCGCTCCCACAGGTCGCGGTTCTTGACGGGCTGCTTGTTGGCGGTTTTCCATCCGCGCTTTTTCCAGCCGTCGATCCAGTGCTTGTTAAAGGCGTTGACGACGTACTGCGAATCGGAATGGACCTCGACCTCGCAGGGGCGGTTAAGTGCCTCGAGCGCCACGATGACCGCCATGAGCTCCATGCGGTTGTTGGTGGTCTTGGCGTAGCCGCGCGAAAGCTCGGAGGTGAAGGTCTTGCCGGCGGGGTTGGTGTATTTGAGCACGGCGCCGTAGCCGCCGCGTCCCGGATTTGATCGGGCCGAGCCGTCGGTATAGATGATGACCTTCACGGGCTTCCTTTCGTTGGGTACGTTTCGTGTGAGTGACCATTGTAGCGCCATGCCCGCCGGGGGCTAGCAATCTACGATTTCTACCCCGTCTTCCGACAGTTAGTTGGCATGGATGATGCGGTTGAGCTCGTCGAGGTATTGCTGCAAGAGGGGAGAGGGCTTGCGCTCGTCGTGCATGATATAGCCTACGTGCATCGTTGGGGCGTCTGCTAACGGGATCGATGCCATACCCCATTGCATTTCATTGGAGAGGACACCGGTCGACAGGGTGTAGCCGTTCGACGTGATAAGTAAGTTAGTAAGTGTTCCGCGGTCCGAGATTCGTATGTTGCGGTCGCAAGGGATATAGCTAAAAGGTTCCTCGGCGTAATAGAAGGAGTTCGAGGTGCCTTGCTCAAAGCTGTAGCGCGTATAGGGTGTAAGGTCGGCAAGGGACAGCTGCGGGCGGCGGGCAAGCGGGTGGCGCTCGCTAACGAAGACGTGGACCGTCGCGTCGAAGAGGGGATGGAAGCTTGCGCGGGCATCGGCGAAGGCCCTCTGCAGAACGCGGGCGTTAAAGTCGTCCAGATAGAGGATGCCGATATCGCTGCGAAATGCGCGGACGTCATCGATGATCTGCGATGTGGTGGTCTCGCGCATGATGAACTCGAACTTGCTGTCGCGGCAGCGCTCGACCACGTTGACAAAGGCCTCGACCGAAAAGGCGTAGTGCTGGGCGGAAATGGCGAGGCGGGCTTGCGGGGTGCCGCCGTCCTCGTAGCGCGCCTCGAGCATGTCGGCCTGCTCTACGACCTGGCGCGCATAGCCCAAAAGCTCGGTGCCGTCGTTGGTGAGCGTGACGCCGCGGCTGGAGCGCGTAAAGATCTCCAGGTGGAGCTCCTGTTCCAGGCTTTTGACGGCGTTTGAGATGTTGGACTGAGCGGTATAGAGGCGCTGAGCTGCGGCGTTGATTGAGCCGGACTCTGCCACGGCAATCAGAAAACGAAGCTGCTGAAGGGTCATCGACGCCATCCTTTCGATTGCTATCTATAAAACCGATAACAGGTTAGCGCTTTTAAGTGATTGACCGAGCGAAACAATGCTCGTACTATTCAAAACACACAAAGGCGGTAGGTAATTAAACCAACCACAGAACCGGGATGCGAAAGGAGG
Source organism: Collinsella aerofaciens (assembly GCF_032584215.1). GTDB lineage: Bacteria > Actinomycetota > Coriobacteriia > Coriobacteriales > Coriobacteriaceae > Collinsella. The sequence goes on from NZ_JAWHPN010000018.1 coordinate 20,034, forward strand.
CCCGCATATGAATTGCTTACCAAGACGAATGCCGGGCTCCTGTTTGCGCCCGTCGGCGTGATCAGGAGACAGCGACTTACTTCTCTCTAATTTATTTACTTTTGTTCGATCAAGGAGATCATCATGAGCCAGTTCATCAACAACCCCGAGCACACCTTTGGTTTCGATACCCTGCAGCTTCACGTTGGCCAGGAGAGCGCCGATCCTGCATCCGACTCCCGCGCCGTGCCTATCTACCAGACCACGAGCTATGTGTTCCGCAACTCCCAGCACGCCGCCGACCGCTTTGGTCTTGCCGATGCTGGTAACATCTACGGCCGTCTGACCAACTCCACCCAGGGCGTCTTCGAGGACCGTATCGCCGCACTCGAGGGTGGTGTGGCAGGTCTTGCCGTTGCCTCCGGTGCTGCTGCCATCACCTATACCCTGCAGGCTCTTGCCCAGGCCGGTGACCACGTGGTGGCTCAGAAGACCATCTACGGCGGTTCCTACAACCTGCTGGAGCACACGCTCTCCCAGTTTGGCGTCGAGACCACCTTCGTCGATGCCCACAACCTGGACGAGGTCGAGGGCGCCATCAAGGACAACACCACGGTCATCTACCTCGAGACGCTCGGCAACCCCAATTCTGACATCCCCAATATCGACGCCATCTCCGAGATCGCCAAGAAGCACGGTCTGCCGGTTGTCGTCGACAACACCTTCGGCACCCCGTATCTGTTCCGTCCGCTGGAGCATGGTGCCAACATCGTCGTCCACTCCGCAACCAAGTTCATCGGCGGCCACGGCACCTCGCTGGGCGGTGTGATCGTCGACGGCGGTAACTTCGATTGGAAGGCGAGCGGCAAGTATGCGCAGATCGCCGAGCCCAACCCCTCCTACCATGGCGTCTCGTTTGCCGAGGCTGCCGGTCCCGCCGCCTTCGCAACCTATGTCCGCGCCATCCTGCTGCGTGACGAGGGCGCCTGCATCAGCCCGTTCAACGCTTGGATCCTGCTCCAGGGCACCGAGACTCTGTCGCTGCGCGTTGACCGTCATGTCGAGAACACCAAGAAGGTCGTTGAGTTCCTGGCTGGTGATTGCCATGTCGCCAAGGTGAACCACCCGAGCCTGTCTGAGCACCCCGATCACGAGCTCTATCAGAAGTACTTCCCCAACGGCGGTGCCTCGATCTTTACCTTTGAGATTAAGGGTGGCCAGGAGGCAGCTTGGAAGTTCATCGATCATCTGCAGGTCTTCTCGCTGCTCGCCAACGTGGCCGACGTCAAGTCGCTCGTCGTGCACCCGGCTACCACCACGCACTCCCAGCTCTCTGCCGAGGAGCTCGCCGAGCAGAGCATCACGCCCTCCACGATCCGTCTTTCCATCGGTACCGAGAACGCCGAGGATATCATTTGGGATCTGAAGCAGGCCTTCGCCGCGCTGGACGAGTAAGGCGACTTGTGCAAGGACCCCTTGCGACTCGATAGGTATAACTGCATAAAATGCCTGCTCAAGGCGCCTGTGCGAACAATGGTTGCACAGGCGCCTTTTTTGCATAGAGCGGGTGCAAAAACAGGGTTTTTGACACGCTTTATGCATTCGAGTTGTGGAAAACTCCTGTTGAGAGGATGTGAGTTTTACGCAATTGACGTGCGCCTTTTAAGTAAAACCGCAGGTCGCGATTTGCTCGGGGTACTATGCAGCGCGATCGAATCACACGCAGCTCAAACGCAGCAAAAACGCACTACGGAGGTTTCCAGCTACATGAGGATTGATTCACGAAAACCGAAAACCGCCGCCCTTTCCGCCGCTCTGACCGTGGCACTTTTGGCGGGCGCCGGTGCAACTGATGCCCACGCCGCAACACTGTCCGATACGGTTGGATCTACTCCGTCCGAGACGACGCTGGTGCAGCCCGTTGACTATCGTGGCGATGGTTATGGTTCCATGCAGGAGTGGAACGCCTCGATGGAGGCCAAGCGCGATTCCCTGGAGATGCGCGCTCAGATCATCATGAATATGTATGGCGACTATGCCACCGATGACGAGCGCGCTGTGCTGCAGGGTTGCATCGACGGTGCGGGTAGCCTGTTGACGATGGGGGAGGTCGACGCCAAGTCGACCGAGCTCGATGAGCTGCGCGCTGCGCTTGAGGATGCCAAGTGCGAAGCGCTCGAGGCTGCCGCCGAGGCGGAGGCTGCCGAGGCCGCCCAGGCTTCGTACTACAACGCCGGTTACACTCCGCCTTACGCGTCTGCCGCGTCCTACGTGAACGGATCGGGCCTGACGCGCTCTGCGGGTGTCAATAACTACAACGGGCGCCGCGAGACCTATTACAGCAGCAATGTGCTTTATCACTATCGCACGGGCGAATGGACTCAGGATTCTGAGGGCTTCTGGCGCGATTCCGACGGCTATTACGTTGTTGCCGCGGGCGATATGGCCCAGGGCTCGACCTTTACGGGCTCCAAGGGTGATTGCAAGGTCTATGACTCCGGCTGCGCTGCCGGAACCACCGACTACTACACCGGTTGGTAATCTGCCATAAGCAAAATAGGCACATGATGGGCGGACGTCTTTACTGAGCTTTTAGGCAACGTAAAGCCGCCCGTTCTTTATGCGCGTTTGAGTTAACAGAGCCCTTACCGTGGCGGTACGCTGGGCGTATGGATGCGGGGCACACTAGTTCATGAGAAATAAGGTCTTTCTCTTGGAAGAAGTGGTCTTGTGAATGCTCGAGATATTGCCGTTGCCGCCGTCGCGTTGATGCTCGGCTGCCTTGGTCCCACGGTCGTGCTCGTCGCGGGCATGCAGGGGACATGCGGGACTGCTCCTATCGTGGTCGGCGCGCTGATCGCGGCCGCACTGCTGGGAAGCGCGGGCGTGGTTCTTTGCCGCGACGATGAGGACGAGGTGTCGGGGTCGCAACGCTAACTGTTGTGAGATCGGCCGCCGGTCATAGACGAAGATGAAGGCCGCCGCAGGGGGGAGGTTCCCTTGCGGCGGTTTTGCTGTTAAGGCTGTTGAATGCGGCGCGTCGGCGCTACCAGCTTTTCTCGATATCGCGAATGCGTCGATAGAGCCATTCGTTTTGCGGTGCCTGGATATCGTGTTTGGCTGCGAGGCGGCAGATGGTGCCCGCGAACTCATCAACCTCGGTTTTGCGCCTTGCGATGCGGTCTTGAGCCATCGAGGGCATACCGGCGGGGTCGATTCCCTCGATGAGGTGCACCATTTGCGTCAGGTCTGCCTCGGTCAGCTCAACGCCCTCGGCGTTGGCGACCGCAAGCGTTTCGCGCATGGCGGAAACAAAGCAGCGACGCTGCTCGGAGCCCGGCTCCGTGGCGCTTCCGTAGGTCCCGCCGTAGGCCATGCAGGTTTGGTTGATGCCGTCGTTGAGCATGAGTTTGGCCCACATGCGGTGCGCAATGTCGCGCTCGACGGTATGGGCGATGCCGCAGCGCGTGTAGAGCCCGTCGATAGCGGCGACGGTCGCGGGGTCCGTGCCGGCCGCCGCGCCAAAGCGGATCTCGCCCGCATTGGTAAAGGTGAGCGCGCCGTTGAGGAACACGGCGTCCATGCCCTGGCAGATACCAAGAACGGTATGCTCCCAGCCAAAGCGTTCGGCAATCTTTTGCTCGCTCGTAATGCCGTTGCATAGCGAGGCGATGAGCGTGTTGGGTCCCACGACGCGCTCCATAGTCTTGAGTGCTTGGTCGAGACCGGTGGTCTTGACTGTCAGGATGACCAGATCGGCGGGCGTCGCCTCGCTGGCGCGGACGGACGTGAGATCGCAGGGCTTGCCGTTGACAGTGAGCGCATCGCCCGCGTGACGCTCAAAACGGGTGTCATCCATAACGTATTCGACGGCGTCATTGCCGAGGGCCTTGGCAATCATGCTGCCGTAGAGCAGGCCGACGCCGCCCTTGCCGATAAAAGCGACCTTGTTGATCTGCATGTGAATCATCTCCCCATGTAAAAGGCGCCCGCGTAAGGGGCGCCTGATGGATTGTATGCTGCCAGGGTGATTGGTGGATGCGCGGGGCGGCTGTTATAAAAAAGAAACGTTTGCCTGGACGCTACGCTGCAGGGCAGACCGCAAAGACATGCGCGTGGTCATGCCCGGCTCCTTTCATCGGGCTTTTTGCTGATGTTAAAGCGGTGCCGTGACGGCTCGATTTCTGCTGCGTTACGATACGTTCTCGATTGCGATTCCACGATGTTTCGGCTGCGTGACCATTGTGTTTCGCCTTGCCGGGGCGCTGATGGCGAAGGGAGGGGCCGTGCAATACCGTGTTGACCCCAAAAGTGGTAACCGAATATCCGCTCTGGGTCTGGGCTGCATGAGGTTTCCCGGTGCGCCGGGACACCCCGATGCGAAGACGGCCGATGCCATCATCTCCCGCGCGGTGGAGCAGGGGATTAACTACCTGGACACGGCCTATCTCTATCCCGGCAACGAGGCGTGCGTGGGTGCGTCGCTTGAGCGCCTGGGCTTGCGCGACCAGGTTTTGCTCGCAACCAAGCTGCCGCATGCTTCGTGCAAATGCGCGGAGGATTTCGACCGGTTCTTCGACGAGCAACTGCGCCGCCTGCGGACCGACCATATCGACTATTACCTCATGCATAACATTACCTCGCCCGCCCAGTGGGAACGTGTGGTGGCGTTGGGCATTGAGGACTGGATCGCGTGTCAAAAGGCGGCGGGGCGCATTCGCCAGATTGGTTTTTCGTACCACGGCAGCGCGGTGGATTTCCTGACGATGCTTGACGCATATGACTGGGATTTTTGCCAGATCCAGTACAATTACGCTGGAGAGCGATATCAGGCGGGAACAGCGGGGCTCATGGCCGCCGCCGAGCGAGGCCTCGCGGTGTTTGTGATGGAGCCGCTGCTGGGCGGGCGTTTAGCGGGCAAGCTGCCGCCACGGGCCCGCGCTGTGCTCGATAGTGCCCGTGACCCGCATTTGCTCACTCCTGCCGCCTGGGGTCTTTCGTGGGTGTGGAATCATCCTCAGGTGACGATGCTGCTTTCGGGTATGACCGATACCGCGCAGGTGGATGAGAATTCGTCACTGGCAGACCTCGCGTTGCCGAATTCGATGACTGCCAACCAGCTCGACACGATCGCGCACGTGCTGGATGAGTTTGAAAAATCGAATCGCGTGCCCTGCACGGGATGCGGCTATTGCATGCCGTGCCCTAAAGGCATCAATATCCCTGGATGTTTTGCCGCCTACAACGCAAGCTATGCGCACAGCTGGTTTACGGGGCTGTCTCAATACTTTACGGCGAGCGCGGTGCGCACAAGCGAGCCCAAGTTGGTGAGCAATTGCGTCAAATGCGGCAAATGCGCGCGGCACTGCCCACAGCACATCGATATTCCCGAGTGTCTCGACGATGTGCGCCGACGTTTCCAGCCTGGTCCCGTGACGGCGGTGCTTAAGGCCTTCGGCAAAACACGCTCCTCATGACCCTTTTATATCTTGTGATGGAATAGTTCCTGTTTGCGGCAGAATAGGGCGATAGCAGGAACTATTTCGCCGCAACTGATGGGAGGCTATCGTGGGTGACCGAGGTTTACGTAATGATTCGCGTGAGGTTCGTTGGGGCATTTTGGGCGCTGGGCACATTTCTCATCGATTTGCATCGTCGCTCAAGAAGGTCGACGGGGCACGGCTGGTGGCTGCGGCCGGCCGCACTCCTGCGCATGTCGAGGAATTTTCCCGAGCGTTTTCGATCGATGCTGCGCATAGCCATGCCTCGGCCGATGATAACGGCGATGCGGCTTATGACGCGCTGATTGCCGACCCCGATGTCGACGCAATCTACTTGGCTCTTCCGCATGGCATGCATACGCGTTGGGCCTGTCGCGCGCTGCGCGCCGGAAAGGCCGTGCTGTGCGAAAAGCCGGCCGTTTTGAGTGAGGAAGAGGCTCTCTCGATTGCTTCCACCTCTCGCGAGCGCGGCGTGCTGTTTATGGAGGCGATGAAGAATCGGTTTTGCCCGATGCGCACTCGCGTGAAGGACTTGCTTGCGTCGGGTGAGCTTGGCCGTATTGTCTCGATTGAAAGCGTGCAAAAGCTCGATTACGGCGAGCCTCCTTCGGGCTATCTGCTTGATCCGTTGCAGGGCGGCTGTCTATATGATATGGGCTGCTATGCAGTCGGTTGGTTTGAGGATTTGCTCGCGGGCGCGTGCGAGGTTTCTTCCCGTGAAGTTCGCTGGCGTGACGTATCGGGCGGCCGCGTCGATTGGGCCGACGAGATCCATATGAGCGTCGGCGGTATACCCATTCATATGGTGTGCGACGGCAAAGCAACATATGAAAGCCGCTTAACGATTGCCTGTGAGCGGGGCTCGTTGGAAATCGAGCGGCTCCATCGCCCCGAGCTCGCTCATGTGAAGTATTCCGACGGTCGAACGCTAGAAATAAATGCCCCGTTTGAGATCGATGATTTCTACGGCGAAATCCAGCATGCGACGCAGCTTATTCAGGCGGGGAAACTCGAGAGTCCCGTCATGCCCCTTGCCGCCACGCAGCGCTGTGCACACATCATCGATGCGATTCGCTTGAAACTTTAGGGCGTGGGGGCATGGCGCCAGCGCCTGGAATGCCTTGGAGGCCTTCGCCCCTGATGCCCCTTTTATAACTTGCGGTGGAATACGGTCTGTTTGCGCCAAAATAGGGCACCAATAGACCGTATTTCACCGCAACTGATGAGGGGGAGTTGGAGATGCTGACGATCGGGTGTCATCTTTCGACGACGAAGGGCTATCGGGCGATGGGGGAGACGGCGCTGTCCATTGGCGCCAATACCTTTGCGTTCTTTACGCGCAACCCGCGCGGCGGCAAGGCGAAAGACCTTGACATGGATGATGTGGCGGCCCTGCGCGAGCTTATGGAGCAAAACGACTTTGGCCCGCTCGTGGCTCATGCCCCGTATACCTATAACCCCTGCTCCGCTAAGGAGCGAGCGCGCGAGTTTGCCCTGGAGGCCATGGCCGAGGATCTGCAGCGCATGGAAGCACTGCCCGGCAACTACTACAATTTTCATCCCGGTGCGCATGTAGGACAGGGGGCAGACGTCGGCATTCAGATGATTGTTGATACGCTGTGCCAGGTGATGTTCGAGGGACAGCAGACGACGGTATTGCTCGAGACCATGGCCGGCAAGGGCACCGAGGTGGGCCGTAGCTTTGAAGAACTGGCGTGCATTATCGAGGGCGTTGCCGCCAAGTGCCCAGAGCTGTCCGATAAGCTGGGCGTTTGTTTGGACACCTGCCATGTGAGCGATGCCGGCTACGACATCATCCATGATCTGGACGGCGTGCTCGACGAGTTCGACCGCGTGGTGGGTATCGATCGCTTGCATGCCGTACACATCAACGATTCGAAGAACCCCTGCGGCGCCCATAAAGATCGTCACGAGTGCATCGGCAAGGGATACCTTGGCAGCGAGGAATTTGGTGGCGGTATGCAGGTTATGCAGAATATTGTATCGAATGGCCGTTTGTGTTCGCTGCCGTTTATTTTGGAGACTCCGAACGAACTTGCAGGTTATGCAGCTGAAATTAGATTATTAGGGTCATTGCAGCAGTAATGACTGTCACAAAGTAGAGTATTCCATTCACGTTATGGGTTTGTTTCAATCAGTTTTCTCATTGCAGATTCGTAATTCCAGGTGCATAATAGCCAACAGTTTTTGCAGGCCTCTGAATCAAACGAGGTCACCGGAAGGAGACTGATTATGAAGCTCAAGAAGCTTGGCGCATTTGCCGCCACGGGTGCCATGGCGCTCGCCCTCGCACTGACGGGCTGCGGCTCGTCCAACGCCACCTCTGGTTCTGATGCCGGTTCCAGCAGCTCTGACGACGCTAAGGTCGAGAAGGTCGACGGCTCCAAGGAGTACGCGCTCGTCAAGGACGGTACGCTGACCGTCGGCACCTCTGCCGAGTACGCTCCGTTTGAGTATAAGGATGACAACGGCGATTATCAGGGCTTTGACCTTGAGCTCATCAAGGCCATCGGCGACAAGCTGGGCCTGGATGTCGAGTATGTCAACAATGACTTTGACACGCTGGTTCCGGGTGTCGCTTCGGGCGCCAAGTATGACGTTTCCATTGCGGCTATCACCGACACGCCCGAGCGTGAGAAGGAAGTCACTTTCTCTGATTCCTACTACATGGACGATCAGGCTATTGTGACCAAGGTCGATAACACCGACATCACGGCCGACAACTACAGCGAGAAGCTCAACAACGCTGACACTACCATCATCGTCCAGTCTGGCTCGACCGCCGAGGCCTTTGCCCAGGAGAACTTCCCCAAGGCCAAGATTGTCCCCTACAAGGACGCTACCGAGTGCTTCAGCGCCCTGCAGTCCGATAAGGGCGACGCTGTAGTCACCAACCGCTCCGTTGCCAGCCAGCTGACCGCCGAGCAGTTCAACACCTGCCAGACCATCAAGCAGATTAGCACCGGCGAGGAGTACGCCATTGCCATCAACCAGGGCAACACCAAGCTCAAGGATGACATCAACCAGGCCATCAAGGACCTGACCGACGACGGTACCGTCGACGCCCTCATGGCTAAGTACAACATCAAGTAAAATAACTACTTGATTGCGCGCGGGCCCTTTCCGTTTTGCGGAGAGGGCCTTTGCGCTTCTCTTGACGGAGAGCGTTTCCGTCTCGTTTTGTCGGCAACTTCTACGATAGGAGCCACCTTGTCTCGACTGAACAAAGGGGCCGCGGAGCAGCGTTTTCCACTGCCCGCCTTGCTCCAAAAGCTAGTCTGCGTCATGGCCGTGGCGCTCGCGCTGGTGTGCGCGGGGGCATATGCGCCCACGACCGCCCAGGCGCTTGAGACCGCAAAGATTACCGCCCGACCCAACACCGGTTCGGGCAGCGATGTGGTCGGCGGCACCGAGACGCGCATTACCTGGGAAGTTCAGGCCGATGCCGACGAGGAGCTGAGCGGTCTTTCTTTGACGTTTGTCGACGGCACGACGTTTGGTACCGATGACACGCGATTGACGATGCTCTCGGGCGAGGACCTCATGGATCGTACGCCCATGAAACCCACGTGCACGGCTGATGGTCAGACGCTCAAGATCGACTTTGGCGAGACGGCGCCTGCCGGCGGCTTTTTCCGTGTCGAGGTTTACGGCGTGACGTTTCCCGTTGAGGGCGGCGATGAGGCCTTTAGCGGCACCTATACGCTCGCCGACGGTTCGACCAAGAAGATCTCCAAGATTCCTTCCGTCGAGATTAAGGGCGTGACGGCATTCGATAACTTCCTGGCCGATCTTAAGGAGCAGCCGTGGGTCGAGGCCTGGAACTCCAATATGTTCCTGCGCCTGTTCTTGAACCCGGTCATTTTGGTCCAAAGCCTGCCGATCGTCTTTAAGGGCTTCCTTATGTCGCTTTCGATCGTGCTTGTGGCGTTTCCGCTGGCAATTCCCTTCGGTTTTGCCCTGTCGCTCATGCGCATCTCCAAGTCGCGCATCCTGCGTTGCCTCGCCGGCATCTACGTGAATATCATTCGCGGTACGCCGGCGTTCCTGCAGATCTATATCGCGTTCTTCGGTCTGCCGTTGGCCGGCGTCAAAGTGGACGACTATGTCTTGGGCGTTATCGTCATGGCCATGAACTCGTCTGCGTACCTGTGCGAGATCTTCCGTGCCGGTATTCAATCGATCCCCAAGGGCCAAAACGAGGCTGCTCGCTCTCTGGGCATGAATGCCTTCCAGACGCTGCTCTACGTTATGATTCCGCAGACATTCCGCAATGTTTTGCCTACGCTGACCAGCGAGTTTATCTTGCTTTACAAGGATACGTCGCTGCTTGCCGCCGTGGGTGTGGTCGAGATCGTCATGAACGCCCGTACCATCGTGGCCACGACGGGCTCCATCACGCCGTATGTGGTTGCCGCCCTGTTCTATCTGGTCATCACCCTGCCGCTCGCTCGCTTGGTGAGCGGTCTTGAGGCGAGGCTTTTGGGCACGGCCGAGACCAAGAAGAAGCGTCCCGCCAAGAGCGCCGGACAGGTTGTCGCGACGCCTGCCGATCACATCGCCGGTCTGTAAGGAGGTCCTATCATGAGCGAAACCAATAACTCGAACGAGGTCGTCGTCAGTATCAAGAACCTCCAGAAGGCCTTTGGCGACAACGTGGTCCTGCGCGATATCGATCTGGATGTGCACAAGGGTGAGGTCGTTGTGGTCTTGGGCCCCTCGGGCTCGGGCAAGTCGACGATGCTTCGCTGCATCAATCGTCTGGAGCATCCCACGAGTGGCTCGATTATCGTTGAGGGCGTGGATGTGTGCGCCAAGGGTGTCGACCTCAACAAAGTGCGTACGCATCTGGGTATGGTGTTCCAGCAGTTCAATTTGTTCCCGCACCTGTCGGTCAAAAAGAACGTCATGCTTGCGCAACAAAAGGTGCTCAAGCGCAGCAAGGAAGAGGCCGAGAAGATCGCCGTCGAGGAGCTGACCAAGGTCGGTCTTGCTGAGCGCATCGATTTTATGCCGAGTCAGCTTTCGGGCGGCCAGCAGCAGCGCGTTGCCATCGCCCGCGCCCTGTCGATGAACCCGCACGTCATGCTCTTTGACGAGGCCACCTCGGCGCTCGACCCTGAGCTCGTGCGCGACGTCCTGGGCGTCATGCGCGACCTGGCGCACGACGGTATGACCATGATCGTCGTGACGCACGAGATGGGCTTTGCCCGCGATGTCGCCGACCGCGTCGTCTTTATGGACGGTGGCGTCATTGTGGAAGAGGGTACGCCGAGCGAGGTCTTCGACCATCCTAAGAGCGAGCGCACCAAGGCGTTCTTGGGCAATATCTCGTAGCCGGTTGATGTAACTGCCGTTACAAAAGAGCGGGGGCTGGACTTGAATCCAGCCCCCGCTCTTTTGTAGGGATGGGGATGTGCTTTGATGCAGGCTCTTTTGGAAGCCCTAGGTTCGTTACGCGAGCTCGGCTCCGAGGGCCTTGCAAGCGGTCTCGCCCTCGTCGTCGGGCGCGTCGTAGCAGATGGTGGAGTCCACGACGTTGACGCCGGCATCGTCGGCGTCGGCCTTCCAGTTGTCCATCCACTCGCCCTCGGCCCATGAATAGGAGCCAAAGAGGACGACCTTCTTGTCGCCGAGAGTCTCCTTGACCTCGTCCCACATCGGCTGGAACTCATCGTACTCGAGTTCCTCGGAGCCCATGGCGGGGCAGCCGAAGGCGATGGCGTCATAGCCTTCGGCCTTGTCTGCGGAGAAGTCGGCGCAGGAGATGACCTCTGCCTCGGCACCCACGGACGTGGCGCCTTCGGCGACGAGGTTTGCCATGGCCTCGGTGTTGCCCGTGCCGCTCCAGTAGACGACGGCGATCTTGCTCATGTTGAGTCCTTTCAGTTGTGCGGCAGCTTGCCGCGGCTTCTATGTTCTATCGGGTTGCCTGGGCAAGTTGCGCCAAGCTGCAGCCCTGCTGATAGATGTAGGTAAGGTATTGCGTGCATGCACGATAGGAATCGAAGGTCGTGAGCGCCTGTTCGACGTTTGTGTATACCTTCCAGGCGCCAAAGACCTTATAGTTTTCGCCGTGCTGGACGATAAACTGATGGACATCTTCGTAGGGATAGCCCAAAAAATAGCCAATTTCGTGGGGGAACTCGCACATGCACCCCGTATCGCAGTGCCTATTTCGCGCGAGTGCGCAGACACTGCCGTCATAGGCGCTTTCTGCGGCATTGCTGCTTGCCAGCGTGATGCGCGCGGCGAGATGCACCAGGGATGCGGGCAGGTTGTGGACATCGTAACCTTCGGCGACAAGCGCCGTCGTGGCGCGGGGGTCGGAGAGGTATCGCATGAGGTCCGCAGGGCGGTACACATAGATGAGCGCTCCGCAGGGGCGCCAGACCAAAACGCTCATATGGATCCCGAGCGGCTGGAGCTCGCGGTTGCATTGGGCTATGACGGCGAGCAGGCGAGAGCGTCGCTCTTCGATTTGAGCGACGCCGAGTTTTCCGTTTTGGTTGGCGTAAACGCCGGGATAGGTAAAGAGCGAAGCCGGCTTGATACCTGCGAGCGTAGGGGAGCAGTTGCGCACGACAGCCGTTTGGTATGTTGGGATGTCAATGGTTCGAGTCACGTTGCCCCTTTCGAGCCCTCACTTGTTAGCCTAGGAAAACTTATACACGAAAGTAAGCCATGGTCAACAAAAAAGTTTGAAGCGGGAAACTAATTGACCGAACGGACATGATTTTGGGTTAAGATGGGGACACCCCATGGGGGTATCTAGATAGGGCTACTTGAAAGGGGAACGCATGAGTGACTTGCTCAACCCTGCGAATCTCATCGTGCTGGCCGTCATTGCCGTCGGCATGTTTTTTGGACTGCGTCGTATTGCCGCTTCGACACACGGGAAGAGTTGCTGCAGCGATGGCGCGAGCGGTAAGAAGGCCAAAAAGGTTGTTGTGGTGGATACCGATGCGTCACACTACCCCTATAGCGATGAGCTGCTCATCGGCGGCATGAGCTGTGACGGCTGCGCTCAGAACGTAGCCAATGCTCTCAATGCACTGGATGGCGTGTGGGCAACGGTGACGTATGCGGACCACACGGCACACGTGCGCTCTAAGCAGCCGGTTGATCGCGGTGTCCTCGAGACGGCCGTGAAAGACGCAGGCTACTACGTCATGACGCTGTAAGCGCCGTCTTGGATGCATTTCCTTGTCTAGGCTCGTCCGCGCAGCTCGATGTCTTGGATATCGTCGAAGTCGATGGCGATATCTTTGAGCTTGAGGAGCCTGAAGGCAGGGAGTACCTCGTCAAGGATGCCGGTGCGGGAGCGATAGCCGTACGTATCGTAATAGGTGACGCGGACCAGGTCGCCACGTTTGAGACCCTCGAGCTTTTTAGAAAGCACGAGGGCTTTTTCTTCCGTGAGTTCACGTTTTGGCTCGACGGTGATTTCCTGCTTGCGCACGAGTTCGTAGTATCCCGTGAGGGCGGCAAAGGGCATAAACTGTGCGGCGCGGTTGGCGCGCACGGCACCGTTGGCTGTGAGGTTGGGGTCGGCGGCGCGGCGTCTGCCCTCGGGGTCCGCCAGGCGCTCGAAGGCGGTCGGCGGGCGCACGGGCTGTTGTTTGGGTTTAGGCACGGTGTCCTCCAACTTGGTCGTTGCGTTCGCGCGCGGTGGCGCCGGCGGTAAAGCTTAATCCCTTGACGAGCGCGTTCTTGCCGTACTTGCCTTTCACAGCCAGGACGGCGCGCGCCAGGTCGCGCTCGCGCTCATCGGCCTCGACATCGCTAAACAGATCGATAGTGGCAAATTCCTCGGGCATGAGGTTGCCAAAGCCCAGGTTGATTCGCTTGACCGGTCGTTTAGGGTCGACCGTTTGCGCCCAAAGGTCATCGAAATAGCCCATGATCTTCTTAAACGAATTGGTGCGCTCGGGCAGCTTGCGCGAGGCGTTGGAGTGCGCAAAGAGCGCGGCATAGCCACCACGCGGTTTGCCGCCATGCTCTCCCGCAAAGATGCCATCGATTGCCTGCGCTTCGCGCACCAGGCGACGCCTTTCGTCATCGCACTGGACGGGCTTGGGCGCACGGGGTGCGAGCTCGGGGCCGGCGGTTGCGGTGGGTTCGATGCTCGACGTACTCGAGCGCAGGTGTCCGCATCCGTCCACATATTGTGCAGTACCGCTGGCATCAAGCCTGCGGATGTCGGCGCGCTCGCTCGCGTAGCCCACAAAGAGCGAGATGCTGTCGCAGACCACGTGCTTATCGACCAAGTCCAGCACGGCACTGTCGACCATCTCGCGCAAGACGGTGTAGGCCTGCTCGTAGGCATAGCCCTTCGAGAGCACCTGTCCTGTAGTGGTCGAAGTTGCTTGTGGGCGATAGGCTTGGATATCGGCGATGGTTGTCGGCTCGCGCCCAAAGGCGTGGTCGATGAGATATTCGGCATTGACGCCGAGCTCGTCGTAGAGCAGGTTCTCGTCGAGTGCGGCGACACCCATCAGGTCGTAGACGCCATACTTTTCGAGTCGTGCTGCCACGCCGGGGCCGATGCCCCAGATATCGGTGATGGGACGATGGGGCCAGATCTCTTTGCGAAAGGTCTCGTCGTCGAGTATGCCGATGCGGCTGGGTACGTGCTTGGCGGTGATATCGAGCGCTACCTTGGCCTGGAATAGGTTGGGGCCGATGCCGACCGTCGCCGTGATGCCGGTGCGCGCGAGGACCTCATCGCGCAACATGCAGGCAAAGCCTTTGGCATTGGTATGGTAGAGGTCTAGATAGGGCGTCACGTCGATAAAGCATTCGTCGATTGAATAGACGTGAATGTCTTGCGGGCTCACGTATTCCAGATAGATGCCGTAGATTTGCGCCGACACCTCCATGTAATGCTGCATGCGCGGTACGGCCGTGATGTAGTCGATGCCATCGGGAATCTCAAATAGGCGGCAGCGGTTGTGAATCCCTAAGTCCTTCATAGCCTGTGTGATGGCGAGGCAGATGGTCGTGCGCCCGCGCGATTCGTCGGCAACGACCAGGTTGGTGGTGAGCGGATCGAGCCCACGGTCGACGCACTCGACGCTGGCATAAAACGTCTTGAGGTCGATGCAGATATAGGTGTGCTGCTCGTGCGCCATCCGTGTCCTTTCATCAAACACATGTTCTTATCGAATATCTGTTCGATAATACCCGCTCGTCCGGACATCGTCAAAACCTGTCAAAAAGGGACTGGTTTGTTTTGGTAGGTATGGTCGTGCGGTTGGATCGGGTTTTAACGCAGCTCTAAAGAGCGTGAAACAGCTCGGAAAACCTCGCTTCTTAGCATGAGCCTAACGATTGATACCGCCTATACGCACGGAAGGGTTGTGGGAAAGATGGTCAATTATGGGTTTGGTATGCCGACACGCCTTGTTGCGGATGGGGACGTGGCTCGCTGGTGCGGACGATTGGTCGCTCACTACGGTGGCACCAAGGCGCTGGTCGTGTTGGGCGGTGACAAGCATACGCGTGATGAGCTCGTCTCGGCGGCACTCGGCTCGCTCGATCGCGCCCTGCTCGAACGCGTGCTTTTTCGCTGCGACTCGGTTGAGAGCGACGGGGGAGACGAGCTGATCGACGAAGCCGTGGCCCTGGCGACCGACGAAGGCGTGGACTTTGTCCTGGCGATCGGAGATGCCGATACGGCGGGCTTTGCGCGCGAACTCGCTCGTCGCATGGCCGTGCTCGATGCCGGCGAGGACGGCTTTGTTCCCTACGGGTGCATCGTCTCCGAGGGAAAAGTGCCTGCCGTCGTGGGTGCCGGCGAGGTTCCCGTTTTTGCCATTATCGCTCCCGAACTGCTTGAGGGCATTGGGTCTCCCTTGCGTGAGCTGCTCGGCAGCGTATGCGCCGCGGCCTAGTACCTGCCAGGAAGGGACAGGTTAATTTTGGTAGGTAAAGCGTTTGACCTGCCAAAATAAACCTGTCCCTTTTTGGTCGGTCGCCGTTTGGGGGCGGATTGGCAACGCTCGCTGATTACGGTCTTGACCTGCGCTAGAATAGGGGCATCTGATTATCCGGGCGCATGGAGGTGTGTGCCCGTATGCTGAGGAGGACTTTATGGCAACTGTTGCCGCACCTATCGACGCTACGTCGACCGCCGCTTGGAAGGCGCTCGAGGCCCATCAGGAGAAGCTCGAGGCCGAGGGTATCGACCTCAAGGCCTGGTTCGCCGCTGACGCTGACCGCGTGAACAAGCTGAGCTTTGATGCCGGTGACCTGCACTTCGACCTGTCCAAGAACCTGGTGACCGATGAGACCGTCAAGCTGCTGTGCAATCTTGCCCGCGAGGTGAAGCTCGAGGAGCGCCGCGACGCCATGTTCTCCGGCGAGCACATCAACACCACCGAGGACCGCGCCGTCCTGCACACCGCGCTTCGCCGTCCGGCAAGCGAGAAGGGCCAGCTCATCGTTGACGGCCAGGATGTCGTCGCCGACGTGCACGAGGTCCTCGACCGCATGTACGCCTTCGCCGAGCGCGTGCGCTCCGGTGAGTGGAAGGGCGTTACCGGCAAGAAGATCGAGCACCTGGTGTCCATCGGCATCGGTGGCTCCGATCTGGGCCCGGTCATGGCCTACGAGGCCCTGCGTCCCTACGCCGACGCCGGTATCGACTGCCGCTACATCTCCAACATCGACCCCAACGATCAGGCCGAGAAGCTCCGCGGCCTGGATCCCGAGACCACGCTCGTGATCATCGTCTCCAAGACCTTCACCACGCTTGAGACCCTCACCAACGCTCGCGAGGTCAAGGCCTGGATGCTCGAGCAGCTCAAGGCTCAGGGCGCCATCGATGGCTCCGATGAGCAGAACGCTGAGGCCGTGGCAAAGCACTTCGTCGCTGTCTCCACCGCACTCGAGAAGGTCGAGGCCTTCGGCATCGACCCCGCTAACGCTTTCGGCTTCTGGAACTGGGTCGGCGGCCGCTACTCCGTCGACTCCGCCGTGGGCCTGTCGCTGATCGTCGTGCTCGGCCCCGAGCGCTTCCAGCAGTTCCTCGAGGGCTTCCATGCCATCGACGAGTACTTCTGCAACACGCCGCTCGAGAACAACGCCGTCGCGCTGATGGGCCTGCTCAACGTCTGGTACGTCAACTTCTTCGGTTCCAAGAGCCACGCCGTGCTTCCGTACTGCCAGTACCTGCACCGTTTCCCGGCCTACCTGCAGCAGCTCACCATGGAGTCCAACGGCAAGCACGTCCGCTGGGACGGCAGCGCTGTGACCTCCGATACCGGTGAGATCTTCTGGGGCGAGCCCGGCACCAATGGTCAGCACGCCTTCTACCAGCTGCTGCATCAGGGCACCGTGGTGGTCCCGGCCGATTTCATTGCCTTCGCCAATACCGCCAACCCCGCAACCGACAGCGGCCAGGATGTCCACGAGCTGTTCCTGGGCAACTTCCTGGCCCAGACCAAGGCACTCGCCTTTGGTAAGACGGCCGATGAGGTGCGCGCCGAGGGCACGCCCGAGCAGATCGTCCCGGCCCGCTGCTTTGAGGGCAACCGTCCGACGACCTCGATCTTCGGCGACACGTTGACTCCGTTCGCGCTCGGCGAGCTCATCGCCCTGTACGAGCACATTACGTTTGTCGAGGGCACGGTCTGGGGTATCGACTCCTACGACCAGTGGGGCGTCGAGCTGGGCAAGCAGCTTGCCAAGCAGATCACCCCGGCCTTCCACGACGATGCCGCCAAGGCCGAGCAGGACGCTTCGACCCAGGCGCTTATCGAGTTCTATCGCGCGCATCGCAAGTAGTCGCTGCTGTTAACGCATCGCGCCTTATAGTCAGGGGCCCGTATCCTATCGGATGCGGGCCCCTTTGCTTTGCCGTGGTCCCGGGGCGCACGGCCTTTGTGGAACATCGCCGGGGCGCCGCGCGCTGCGAGAGCCCTGCGCCTAGATCTCGGCCTCCGCATGGCCTCGCTGCGCCTCGGGCAGCTCCCCGTAGAGCGGATGGTCTTCGAGCCTAAAGCGCTCGACCTGTTCGGGGGTGCGACCGCGTACAAAGAGCCACGAGCGATCAATCGGCGTCGCCATGAGCGTGCTGGGCAGCGCGTCGGCGCGGTCGGAAAACACCCGGGCACTCTCGGGATCCTGGAACGCCAGCACCAGATGCGTGTCGCAGTTGCCCATGATGGAGCGTGCGCGTGCCTCGCCATAGAGCGCATCGAGCTGATTGGTCGACTGCAATAGCAGCGTTGCCCAGATGTTGCGGCTTCGGATAATCGAGAGCACGTTGTCGATCTGGGGGATTTGCAGATTTGCGAAGTCATCGAGCATAAAGCGCACGGGCACGGGCAGGCTGCCGTCGGGCTGCCTATCGGCTTCGCGAATGAGGCCCATAAACGCCTGCGTAATAAAGAGGCCGGTCAGTGGATCGAGATTGCGGTCAATATCGCTTACGGTTACAAACAGGGCGCAGGGGGTGTGTCCCATGGAAGCGAAGTCCACCTGATGGCATTCACGATAGAGCTGTGCCGCACCGTCGAATCCCAGACACATGACCTTTTCGGCAAGGATGCCGACGATGCTCGCGTGCATGCGCTCGGCATTTTGCGTAATGGCGTAGCGCCGCCATAGCGAGAGGGCATAGCTTTGGGGGTCGGTCGTGATCAGGTCGTCAAACAATCGACCCGTGGCACCGTCCTGCAGGTGCTCGATCAGCTTGATGACCGAGCTGATCGTCTGCTCGTCGACGGGTAGCTGTTCGGTGACGTAGGCGATAAGACACGACAGCAGGTTTGCCGCCGCATGATCCCAAAAAGGCTGGTTGTTGTCCTCGATGGGGCAGATGGCCTTTGCCACTGAGAGAATGTCCTGCTGGTTGGGCCTGCCGTCCGCCTTGCGGCGAATGTGCCTCAGGGGGTTGTAGCCGCAGCGCTCGATGCCGGGCGCAAGGGCCGGGACGGTGTTGAGGTCGGCGAAGTTGAGACATTGCACGCGGTAACCGTGGACTGCCAGCACGGGTCCCACTTCGCGACAGAGCGTGCCTTTGGTGTCGAGCACGATGTAGCTTGCGTTCATTTGCAGCAGGTTGGGCTTGAGGACGTTTCGGGTCTTGCCGGCTCCCGAGGGGCCGATCACAAGTGCGTTGTTGTTGAGTCCCGTTTGGCGGGTGTCGCAGGAAAGCGTTCGATCCTTGGCGAGGATGGTGGACGATGCGGACTCAGATGCGGCGAGGCGGCTGGCGAGGTTAGACATGGGCGACCTCATTGGTGGTCGAGAGGATTTCGTGGGCAAAGCCGAGCTCGACGGCGCGCTCGGCCGAAAGGTAGGTGTCTTTTGCAGTGAGGGACTGGATGCGCTTGGGCGTGAGGCCGCTGCGGTCCGAGAGGATTTGCGTGAGGGTCTTGCGGGTCTGCATGAGACGCCGGCTGGTTTCCTGCAGCGCAAGTGCCGAGCCGCCTGCCCCCTGGGGGATCAGCGGGTCGTGAATCATGATCTCTGCATGGGGCGCCATACGGCGATCGTCGCCGCCCATAAAGATCACGGCGCCCATGGACGCGGCGAATTCCAGGCAGACGGTGCGGATGGGGCACGATGCGAGGCGCATGGCGTCATAGATCGCAAGACCCGATCGCACGTTTCCGCCGGCGCTGGCGACAAATATGGTGATGGGGCGGCTGGGGTCGGTGGCATCGAGCAGGCGGATCTGCTGACATAGGTCGTGGGCCATCGGGGTTTCGATGTTTCCCATGACGGAGAGCTCGCGACGGGCGAGCATCTCATCGTAAATGCTGGTGAGCGTGATACCTCGGGCGGATTCACGCATGGTGAGGGGGCTGATGATGGGGGAATGATTGGTGTCCATGAGGACTCCTTTCTGTTGGTTGTGTTGTGGAATAGGATTGTTGCCCGCGGAGGGGCTGGCGGGCTACAGGGTTCGTCCGAGCCTGAGATCGAGCTCGGTTGTGGGGCAGGCTGCCTGTTCGTGCGGCTCGCAAGTGCCAAGGGCTCCAAAGCGATAGAGCGTTGCGGCGGGTGTGGTGTAGGCGAGCCGCAGCTGATGCTCGACAAGGGCACATCCGTCATTTTTGTAATGAGCCGCGTAGTACTGCGCGATGCTGGCGTTCATCTCGCTGCCATTGCGATGACGCTCAAACTGGCGTCTGCAGGTCTCGATGATCTTTGCTACCGACTTGGGTGCCGTCGCGGGAACAAGGGCGAGATAGCCCTCAAATAGCTCGTTGATGCTCAAGAGGCACAGCAGGTCGATCAGCGTCCTTATGGCTGCTCCCTCGGCGGAAAAGTGCGCGGTCATGCGGTTATATCGGTTGCGGTCGACGATGGCCGCATGGGGTCTTGGAGTTTTCTGCCCCGTGGTCCCGGGCTTTTGCCGCGCCTGTGTATTGAGCTCGACGTTGCAGCGCTTGAGGCCGTCCAACGGAAGGAACAGTGCGGTGCGCAGGGCGTTCCGCTTGCTTTCGAGTTCATGACGCTCGTCGGGTTCCCATTCGAGCTTGAGTTTCGTGTCGAGCGCCGTAAGCATATGGGCTAGGCAGCCTACGGTAAGAACGTACGAATCGTTGTCGCGTTTTGGGGCATAGGGGTCTGTCAGCTTGCGAATGTCGGGGTCGCCCATGATCTTTGTGCAGCGCTTCAGCAGTTGAGGGTGGTCGGTCAAGATCGTCGCGAGCGGTAGCGACGCGTAGTTCTTGATGGTCGCGGCGGCAAAGGCGGCGTCATATTCGTTTGCATATGCTCGCTCAATGCGGGCATCCAGAATGCTTTTCTTATCGCCGTCTTCAGCGTGGTGGTTTGTCATAGCTTCTCCAATCGGTTGATGTTCGTGCTGTTTGTTGATGTGTTGGTTGTCGTGAGTGGTGTGCTTGCCGTGGGTGATGTGCTGACGTTGGGGTGCTATGCGGTTTTCAATGAGCCCGTGAGGCAGTTGCTGCAGGGGCGGGATGGAACGGCCCATGCAAGGCGGAAGACATCGTGCTCAAAATCGAGACAGCAATGCCCTGGGTGCCTCACATGTGGCAGTTACCTCATTAAGTTGTCATTGCGTTTGGGGTTGTACTTTGCCGATCTTCTTTCTCTTACACGCTAAAACTCAAACTTCATATGCTCGATCTACTTAAAACCGCAACGGCGGTCTTTTTTCAACTTATATGTCGGAACGCGTCTTTGCAAGTACTTTTTTGCCTTTGTTTCAAATGGGGTGGTTTTGCAACCGCCATACGCGCGCTGTGCGAACGTGCCCCGGCTCGGATAAGATAGTGCGCGATAAAAACGATGCAAGGAGGCACATATGGCAATTAAAGCCATCGCAATGGATATCGACGGTACGCTCACCAACGACCAGAAAGTGATTAGCCCGCGTACGCGCGAGAAGCTGCTCGCGGCGCAGGAGTCGGGCATTAAGCTCATCTTGGCTTCGGGCCGTCCCGCATGGGGGCTGCACGCCTTGGCGCAGGAGCTCGACCTTCAAAACCATGACGGTCTGCTAGTCGCTTTCAATGGCGCGCATGTGGTCGACGCTCAGACCGACGAAGTGCTGTTCGATCAGGCTATGCCTGCCGACGAGCTGCACCGTCTGATTGATCATCTGCAAAACTATGATGTGATTCCCATGATCTCGCTCGGTCGCGACTTGCATGTCGAGGACTCGTATCACTGCATGATTACGCTGCCGGATGGCTCGCAGAAAAACATCGTCAAATACGAGCGCGATGCCTGCGACCTTAAGATCCGCGAGGTCGAGAGCTTGCATGAGGTCGTGGACACTTATCCCGTAGACAAGCTGCTGACGGCAGGCGACCCGGCATACCTGCAGGCGCATTACGAGGAGATGTATGCGCCCTTTAAGCAGACGCTTTCGGGCATGTTTACGGCTGACTGGTACTTTGAGTACACGGCGCCCGGCATCGACAAGGCTCGTGCGCTCGAGGGCGCCCTGCCCAAGCTCGGCATCGATGCCAGCGAGGTCGTATCGTTTGGCGACGGCCAGAACGACAAGTCCATGATTGAGTGGGCCGGCACTGGTGTTGCCATGGGCAATGCCGTCGATGAGGTTAAGGCTGTAGCCCAGATGGTGACCGCCAATAACAACGAAGACGGTATTGCGGTGGCGCTGGATAAGCTGCTGGGTTAGAATCGCCGATAATGCATGGTTCGGGCGCCTGCTTACAGGCGCCCTTTTGTTAGGGAGGGTGCCGTGTCCGCATTTCCGTTCGACGCCGTTATCTTTGACATGGACGGCGTGATTGTCGATACCGAGTATTACTACCTGGGCGAGACCGCAGCTTTTGCCAAGGAGCTTGGGTTGAACCTGACTCAAGAGGAATTGAACGGGCAGGTCGGTACTTCGCATCAGTTCTTCCTGCATATGCTGGTCGATTGGTTTGAGCGCGCCGGTAAGGGGCATTTCACTGGCGAGGAAGCGTTGGCCCGTTGGGACGAGTGGGCGCATAAGCGTCCGCGCGACTATCAGGCTTTGATTAACCCAGGCGCCGTGGATACGATTCGAGAGCTGCCGCGCCGTGGCGTTCGCGTGGCGCTTGCCAGCTCGTCTCCCATGGTTAGCATCAATGAAGTGCTCAATGCGTGCGGGCTGTCGGATGCCTTTGAGTATGTGGTGAGCGGCGAGCAGTTTAAGGAGAGCAAGCCCGAGCCCGACATCTACCTGCATGCGCTGGACCTGCTGGAACTGCCCGCGAATCGCTGCTGCTGCGTTGAGGATTCGGTGCCTGGCATCACTGCCGGCAAGCGAGCCGGCCTGACAGTCATTGCCAAGCGCGAGGAACGCTTTGGCTTTAGCCAGGATGCCGCGGACAAGATTATCGACCAGCTGCCCGATTTGCTGAAGCTTGTGTAGGGCCAGGGCGGCACGGCGGCCATTACGGCGATCTCGTTAGGACGAGAAAGGGACGGCGCTATGACATTCAACGTTAACGCTCTTGGGTTTGGCGACAACGTCGTCGACCGCTACGAGCATATCAACACAATGTATCCGGGTGGCAATGCGGTGAACTTTGCCGTGTATGCCAAGAAATGCGGAGCCGCGCGCTCCGCGTATATGGGCATCTTTGGTAATGACGCTGCTGCCGAGCACGTGATTGCGAGTCTTGAGGATGAGAACGTTGAACTAGCCAAATGCAAGCAGCTCATCGGTGAGAATGGTGCTGCGCGCGTGACCGTCGTTAACGGCGACCGTGTTTTCCTTGGCTCCAATGAGGGTGGCATCCGTGGTGATGCGCGCTATGTGCTCGATCGCTTTGACCTTGCGTACATGAAGCAGTTCGACGTAGTCCACTCGGGCAACTATTGCTTTACCGAGCGTGAACTTCCCAAGTTGAACGCTGCGGGCATCACGGTTTCGTTTGACTTCTCGGACGATTCGACCGACGAGTACTACGAGCAGATTGCTCCCTACGTTGACTTCGCATTCTTTAGCGCGGCAGACGCCGCGAGCGAGGATGAGATTCGCGAGCGTCTGGCATGGGTGAGGGGTCTAGGTCCGCGTTTCGTATCGGCAACGGCTGGCGCTGAGGGCTGCATTGCCTATGACGGCGAGCGTTACTACCGCCAACTGGCTAAACCGGTAACGGATATGAAGGACACCATGGGTGCGGGCGACTCGTTCCTGACTTCGTTCTTGATGTGCTATCTCGATTCTGTCAAGCGTGGCGAGGACAGACCTGTGGCCATTGAGTGTGCGCTCGATTTTGCAGCGGGTTTTGCCTCGACCGTGTGCGGTATGGAGGGCTCTTGGGGCCACGGAGCGCCGATTTTCGAATAGGTGAGCAGTCCCGGGGAGCTGTATTGGTGCCTTCCCGTGACTCGGTGGTCAAAAAAGCCAAATATGAGTACTGTGACTAATTTAGTCGCAGCAAAATCGACCCCTTCAGACGTGATTTGAGCGTTTGGAGGGGTTTAAGATTGCGAAAATGCAGGATGAGTGACTGTGAAAGTGTTAGTTAATGGACAATCGTAGATTATTCTGGTGGTCGGAAAGCTCGAAGTAATGTATCTATTTCGCTGGCAGTACTCATATTTGGCATTTTTTGCCCACCGGGGCTAGCGAAGGTCAAAAACAGAGCGCGCATTTGCTAAAACTGCTGACTCGATGCACTCTGCGTCGCAGTTTTTGAGTGAGGCAATGCGTTCTGAGGTCCTTGTGAGCGATCTGATGAGCGACTGCGCGCTTGTTTCTGTGTTTGGCTCGGCCGGCGCATCGGTCTCGAGCAGTAAACGGTCGAGTGGAATCTGTCGTGCGTATTCGCGTCCTCGTTTGGACGCGAGCATGCGTTCGTTGACGGAAAAATAACAGCCCGCATTACGCGCGCGGACGAGTTCGTCCGAAGTACCGCTAAACCAGTGGAAGATGATAGCGGGGGAGTCGGGGTTTGGGATGAGTAGTCCATGCGATTCGAGGACGTCCAGTACGGCTCCTGCCGAACGGACGGCGTGAATTGATATCACGCGCCCAGCAAGAGGATGCTGCACGAGCGCATCGCAGAGCCGGTTAAGTGCCTGTATTTGTAGCGGCTTACTTCCAGCAAAGCGCGCGGAAAAGTCGAGTCCGACTTCGCCGATGTAGCGCTCTTGGGCAGCAACTTCGCAAAGCAGATTGACTTCGGCAAAACCACAGTGGCCATCGGCGATCCACCAGGGGTGGAGGCCGACGCCCGCGATAATGTTTGGGTAGCGGCTGGCCCGCTTTTTTGCTGCCGTGAAGTCGCGTGGGTCGACCCCGCAATCAAAGACCACCAGCCCTTTAGCAGCAGTTTCGTCGGCAACAGCATTCGGGTAAGTCATCAAATCAAGATGGCAGTGTGCATCAATTAACCGGGGCTCCATCTCGGCGCGCTCCGCTAGTCCAAGCGCTGGCCATCGGCGCGTACGCGCTCGGTGCCGCGCCCGCTGATCTGGCGGATAACCTCGCCGGCAATCATCTGACCCATGATGGGCGGCATAAAGCTGGCGGTTCCCAGTTCGGTACGCTCGTGGATGTTGGAAGGGTCGCGGGGCTGTGTCTTAACCGATTCCTCGCAGCTAAACAGTACATGCAGGCTCTTGATTCCGCGCTTCTTGCATTCTTTGCGCATGATGCGGCTCATGGGGTCACGTACCGTATCGAAAATGTCGGCAAAGCGGAGACACTCGGGATGGAGCTTGTTGGCCCCGCCCATGGAGCTAACCAAACGGATGTCGTGGTCCTGAGCATATTTGGCAATGGTGAGCTTGGCCGAGATGGTGTCGATGGCGTCGACGACGTAGTCGAGCTTGCCGTCCGTCTGCTCCAAAACGCTCGCAAAGAACTCGTCGATGTTATCGCTCAACAGGTATTCAGTTCGCTTGATGACGGTGGCGGCAGGATTGATATCGTGGATCATGGCCTCCATCACGTCAACCTTGCGCTTGCCGACGGTGCTGTGAAAGGCGATGGCCTGGCGATTGATATTGCTGGGCGCGATGATGTCCTTATCCAGAATGACGAAATGTCCGATGCCGCCGCGGGCGAGTGCCTCGCAGCAGTTGGAGCCCACGCCTCCGCAGCCGAGCACTAGCACCGTAGCATCGGCGAGCCTATCGAGTGCCTCGCGGCCCATGATAATCTCGAGCTTGGTGTCGCGTGTCTCGATGGCGGCTGCGGCAGCGGTTTCGGTCATAAATATCCTCCGATGGGGAAGCAGGTCGTGTTTTAGCTATCGCCATTATAGGTAATCGCCCATAGGTTGCGATGGCGTTTGCTTTGATGTGGTTTGAAGCATTGCGATTAGATAGTTAGACAAACATCTAAATATTGAGTATAGTGTGCACGTCATGAGAGATGATGAGAGGAGGTCTTATGCCGGGAGAGGGTTTTAAGGCGCTTGCCGATCCAACGCGACGGCGCATTTTGGAGTTGCTGCGCGAGGGCAATTGCACGGCGGGGGAGCTTGCCGAGCATTTCGATATCAGTAAGCCGTCGCTGAGCCATCACTTGGCGACGCTCAAAAACGCCGGGTTGGTGATCGACGAGCGCCATGGCCAAAACATCGTTTACAGCTTAAACACCACCGTCATGCAGGACTTGATCGGTTGGTTTATGGGCTTTACAAACACGGAAGGTGATAAGGATGAATAACGAAAACAAGGGCATTCACCCCACGGGGGTATCGTCGCGCGTGTGGATTGCGCTGGTCGCTCTGTGCGTCGCCAATGTCGTAGCGCACCTCATGGTGATGCCGAGCTTGCCTGCGCAGATTCCCACGCACTGGGGCGCGAACGGCGCCGTCGACGGTTGGGGTCCTAGCTGGATGGCCTCCGCGCTCGGCGTGCTGCCTCTGGCGCTTCTCGCAATGTTCTGCGTGGTGCCGCGCATCGACCCCAAAGGTGAGGCATATCGAACCTCGGGCAAGTTCTATCAGGGCTTCGTAATCGCCTTCACCTTGTTCATGTGCGCCATAAGCTGGCTGGGAGAGCTTACGGTCTGGGGCGTGGTGCCGGCGGTCGGTTCGGTCAACGTGCTGATTTCCGGTGTTGTCGGTTTGCTGTTCATCGGCGTAGGCAACTACTTGCCGCGTGTGAAGCAGAACTATACGCTCGGTATCAAGACACCTTGGGCGCTTGCCGATCCCGAAAACTGGCGCCGTACGCAGCGTTTTGGCGGCGCCTGCTTTATGGTGCTGGGTGTTGGCCTGATTGCGATGGGCGTGGCAGGCAGCGTGCTTTCGAGTGAAGTCGTCGCCGCGGTGATTGCGGTTCTGGCGTTTGGTTCGGTTGGAGCCGTCTACCTCTACTCGTATCTGTTGTGGCGCAAATCGCAGCGAGCCGCTCGTTAAGGTTGCGGAAAACTAGCGTACGCAGTTCATAGTATGTTCCGGGGGACTTTTCCCAGGTAGTATTAGGGGGTGTGGGCAACCATGCCCCTTTTTCGTTACGTTTCAGAGCTGGTTCCCTCATTTTGTTTCCATTAAAGCGAAACAAAAATAGGGAAACAGCAGGTAGAAAGGATAAAACAGGCAAATGGCGGAGTTTATCTACCAGATGTATCAGGCTCGCAAGGCCCATGGCGACAAGGTAATCCTTGACGACGTGACCCTGAGCTTCTACCCCGGTGCCAAGATCGGCGTCGTGGGCCCCAACGGTATGGGCAAGTCGACCCTGCTCAAGATCATGGCCGGCATCGAGGAGGTCTCCAACGGCGATGCTAGGCTTACCCCCGGCTACACCGTGGGCATCCTGCAGCAGGAGCCGCCGCTCGACGACGACAAGACCGTCATCGAGAACGTGCGCATGGCATTTGGCGACATGATCGCCAAGGTCGATCGCTTCAACAAGATCGGCGAGGAGATGTGCGACCCGGATTGCGACATGGACGCCCTCATGGCCGAGATGGGCAAGCTCCAGGACGAGATTGACGCCGTCGACGGCTGGGATATCGATTCCAAGCTCGGCCAGGCCATGGACGCCCTGCAGCTGCCCGATTCCGACATGCCGGTCAACGTGCTTTCCGGCGGCGAGCGCCGTCGCGTGGCCCTGTGCAAGCTGCTGCTCGAGGCTCCCGACCTGCTGCTGCTCGACGAGCCCACGAACCACCTGGACGCTGAGTCGATCCTGTGGCTCGAGCACTTCCTGCACAACTACCAGGGCGCCGTTCTGGCTGTCACGCATGATCGCTACTTCCTGGACAACGTTGCCGAGTGGATCTGCGAGGTCGACCGCGGCCACCTCTATCCCTACAAGGGCAACTACTCCACGTATCTGGAGACCAAGGCCGCGCGTATCGAGGCACAGGGCAACCGCGACGCCAAACTCGCCAAGCGCATGGAGGCCGAGCTCGAGTGGGTACGCTCCAGCCCTAAGGCCCGTCAGGCCAAGAACAAGGCCCGTCTGGCTCGCTATGAGGAGATGGAGGCCGAGGCCCGCGCAAGCCAGAAGCTCGACTGGACCGATATCCGCATTCCCGTTGGACCGCGTTTGGGTAACAAGGTGCTCGAGGCCCATCACCTGCACAAGGAATTCGATGGTCGCGTGCTCATCGACGACCTTTCTTTCACCCTGCCGCGTAACGGCATCGTGGGCGTCATCGGCCCCAACGGTGTGGGCAAGACTACGCTCTTCAAGACCATCGTGGGCCTGGAGCCGCTGACTTCGGGCGAGCTCGAGGTGGGCGAGACCGTCAAGATTTCCTATGTCGATCAGAACCGTTCTGGCATCGATCCCGACAAGAACCTGTGGGAGGTCGTCTCGGATGGCCTGGACCACATGATGGTCGGCGAGACCGAGGTCCCCAGCCGCGCGTACGTGGCGAGCTTTGGCTTTAAGGGCCAGGACCAGCAGAAGCGCGCCGGCGTACTCTCCGGTGGTGAGCGCAATCGTCTGAACCTGGCGCTCACGCTCAAGCAGGGCGGCAACCTGCTGCTCCTCGACGAGCCCACGAACGATCTCGACGTCGAGACGCTGTCCTCACTCGAGGCGGCGCTGCTCGAGTTCCCGGGCTGCTCGGTGGTCATTAGTCACGACCGTATGTTTCTGGACCGCGTCGCCACGCACATCCTGGCGTGGGAAGGCACCGACGAGAACCCGGGCAACTGGTATTGGTTTGAGGGCAACTTTGAGGCCTATCAGGCCAATCGTATCGAGCGCCTGGGCGAGGACGCAGCCCAGCCGCATCGTATTCACCGCAAGCTGACGCGTGACTAATTTGTTACGCGGTTTTACCAAACCGCGTAACTACTCGACGCTGCGCGGGCCGCAAGCACCCCATCTTGCCGTTCAAACCGTCGCTCGCGTACCGAAGTACGCGTCGCTCCTCTTTCACGGCAACCTGGGGCACTTGCGGCCCGCTCGCTGTTGGTCACGAAACATCGATGAATGCTAATTCTAACAGTTTAGATAACAGGTGATGATTCGGGGACCGCAAGGCCCCCGAATGCTATGCTCTTCCCAGCCAAACAGAGAATTTGCCCGAGCGCCCACCCGGATCTTTGTTTGGCGACAATCCCTCCG
>NZ_JAWHPN010000019.1:0-44472 GCF_032584215.1 Collinsella aerofaciens
TTTGAGAAGAAGTCGACAGTACATTTAGAAGCACCTACGTTCCTCAAAGAATTGTTAGACTAAAAGTAACAGACCGGATGAAGATACGCGCGGCGGGGGCGAGGCGAATGGCTGAGCGGTATCGATATGCGGGTTCAACGGTATCACATTGGCCACATAGATTTTTAACTTGCATTTCTACCCGCCCTTTTCGTAGAGTCGCCGATACGTGCTTAGCGCACCCTCGGCGCGTCCGGCAGGCTTTGCGAAATGGGATCCAGGAGACTTCGGCGCAGCATCATCTTGCGGAATGCTTCTAATGAGCCTCCCATCCTTCAAAAACAGAATCTCATCGCACAGCCTATCGACCGAATCCAAGATGTGGGATGACATGATGATGCACGTACCAGAATCGGCCAGCTTCCTGAGAATCTCGGAATGCAAGTCCACCCTGCTGGGGTCGAGCGCGTTCATGGGCTCATCTAATAGAAGGTACCGCGCGCCCGTCGCATACGCAATCGCCAGGGTAAGCTGCTGCTTCATGCCCTGGCTCAGAGTGCGGATCCTCATCTTCGCGAACTCGCCTATCTGCGTTTGTTCCACTATCTCTTCGATATCGCGAGCATGCGGCCACATATCGCAAACCATCTTGAGGTGATCTTCCGCACGCAATCCGGGATACAGCAGCGTCCCCTCACCAGGTGCATAGAAGATCATAGAACGGACCTCTCTCGCACCCGTACCCTGCACCTCATCCAGAACGATGCTCCCGTCCACGCGAGGACCCGGCAAACCTGCCATCGCACGCAGCAACGTCGTCTTTCCATGCCCGTTCGGAGCGACGAGACCGTAGACCGTACCCGGGGCAAACTCAGCGTTCACCGAATCTACGAGCACCTTCTTTCCATAAGAGATCGTCAGCGTTTGAAGGTCAATCATCGAGATCATCCCCTTTCGATCTTTGGAACACTCAGGCGCACCATCAACGGAGATACGGCGCCCAAGACCACCAGCAGAGCGCCCGATGCGCCGACGACCTCTCCAAAAGGCATCGCGTTCGTCCCTCGCCCAAGGAACCCAATCGTCCCCACCTGAGAAGCGGGATCAAACGAGGCGAATGGAGCCAGCAGCGCGACGCCCATGCCCACGCTTTCAACATGAGCGCTCAACGAACCCAACACCAAGAGAACCGCGCAAACCATTCCGGTGACAACGGGGTTGCGGCTAATCGCTGCTGTCAACGCAGCGACGACGGAAATCACGCCGTATGCCATGACCAGCAACGGAATACTGCACAACACCGCCTCCCCCACCATGGACGTTGTCGAAGCTCCCGCCCGAATGAGAGCGACGGGATACTCCGATCCACCCGCACCGTTCTTAATCACGGACACAACGACAGCGGGAACCATCGACACCAAAAGCAGCACCAAGCCAAGCAGGAGAGCCAGCGCAACAGCCGTCAGAAAACGCACATGCGCTGTTGCGGGGATCTGGAGAACCAGAAGGGAACGACACTGCAGGTGGGTGCACGCGAGCGATGTGACAACCACGGGCAACAGCAAAAATAAGGAGGGAAGCACTGCCTGGAGATACGAAAGGAGGATTAATGGGGGCATCTTCGTACTTAACTCGTAAACCTTGGGGTCCGGCAAGCTCGCGATCGACTCAAGCAGAAGGGCGCGCGCCTCCGCACGAGAAGGAGTCTCCGGCTCGATTCCGATCGATTGCAGGAGAGTCGCATCTGCCGCGCCCAGCTCACCTCGAGCGCGCTCGTACGTCGCAAGGCTTCGAAACCCCTCCGCAGGCATAGGCGCGTACACGAAACCCGAAAGAGCATCCCGCATGTCTTCCAGGGCCGCTTTGCCCTCGACGTCCATATTCGCAGCGTTCTGCTCTAGATACCGATCTATTGAACGGAGCTCCCCATCCCTATACCGAACAGCGGAAACGTTATCAGCGTCAGGAAACATCTCGACCAGAGCCGGGGCCAGCATCGTCGTCGACATTGCAATCGCGCATACGGCGAGGGTAGGAGAACGCAGGAGCAGTTTCCCCATCGTTCTTACGTATGCAACGGCGGAGGCACAAGCGCTCGAACGAGTTGCCGTTCTCGATGCAGTGAAGGAACCTCTCTCAAGACAAATCGGGGATATCGGGCACGCGCAGCCGCTCTTTCCAGCAACGCAAAGCAGACTAATTGCCAGCACCTCGATCCCGATTGCGCATACGAGGGCAATCGCGCCACGCTCGAAGCAAAGTCCAGGCAGATTCACTATCTGCGTTGTCGGGTACGGGCTATAGGCGCCGACGGTCAACTCAGTGTTCGCATACGTAAGGGGATTCAACAGGGCGAACTCACGTAAAGCGATGGATCTTCCGTAATACCCGGGAACCATCGTCACCCCCATCAGGGCACATACGAACACGATTCCAAGCGTAGGGTTATTGGCAATCTTCACGGCAAGGTGAACGACAAGCGAGATGAACGCTGCCACCAAGAATTGCAAGATGGCCGTCTGCGCGAACACCAGCCAAGCCGGTTTGATAACCGGAGTCGCATATTGAATGTAGCCTATCGGATAGAACGGCGAGCCCGGGCCATTCTTCACAAGCGCGGCGATTATCCCTGGAAGATTGATGGCGAGGACGGCAAGCATTGCAAAAACACTCGCCCATACGCTCGATGCAACAAGTCTACCCAGCTCGCCCATCGGTGCCTGGATGATGAGCTTTTCACGTTTGTTAAGACGCGCGGCAAGGAACGAGACGGCAACGGCCGTTGCGACCCATAGCAAGTACTCCTTCGATCCGTCATAATAGGTGTACTCTCCATCCGATATCTGCAGAAACGGAAGTAGGGGAGAGAGCGGTGCCAAGATAAGACGTCCCGCGGCAAGAGGGTACAGAAGCGCGGGCATGCTTGATGAAGAGGTATAGACACCGTCCTCCCCCGCATTCACAAGCGCATCCGCATAGGATGCTGACAATTCCTGCTCAACACGGGTTATTCCCGACTCGAGGTATTCGACCCGTCCGTCGATGCCAGCCGCGCTCCTGAAGACGGGCAAAGCACAAAGAACCATCAACGCAACAACGACAACACAGAGCGACCTGGAGGAGAGAAGCGACCTAAAGATCGCCTTCGAGATTTTGAGCATATTCATCGCCAACCTTAACCTCATCCAGTCGGAACAGAGGGGCCGAACAAAATGCTCGGCCCTTCCTCGCATCTAGTAGGTGCTATAGACAAATTGCCATTTATCAGTTGTGCCAAGAACACCACAGGAGCACATTGCAGCGAGGCGGGATTCCCTATGATGCGCAGATCGGCGATAGCCATTTCGGTAGGAGATCGTCTTGTAAGAGATGTTGAACATCGAGATGCTGTGCCCGCTTACGCCGCGAGGACAGCTGTAGCTCCAGTAGGTATCGACGACGTCGTCCGTATACCCGAGGGGCTCAACGAGGGCACACTGGCTGCTCTCCTGGGAAGGAGGCATCGGGGTATCCGCAAAAGCGGGGGCTCCCGACAGCAACAGACAAAGAGCGAGGCCGAGGAAAACCAAGAGCTTACACGACTTAACAGTACTGAACATAATCCTCTCCAATCTAGAGGGGTTTCGGTTGCAGTATGCTGTGATTACTTGCCGGCAAAGTCAATTTAACATAAACTGTTAAAAAGTAACCTGAGTTTTTTAAATTCTTCGGAGGTTATTATGAGTTCCGACAATCGCACTCCCCGGCTTCATTCCTTCCGCATCGCATGTGCGATAGCCTCTGCGACCCTTTGCGCCACCGCCATCGCACAAGTGGCGTTCTCCTTAAAGCCAGCAATCGAAGTGCTCGACAACCCTGTAATTGCAGACTCCCCCGCGTATCCAGCCCTTGCGATCTCGACATTGGTCCCTGCCGTCATCGGTATCGCTACGACCATCCTCAGCGCCGTTCTCGTGTGGACGATCAAGAGCGGAGACCCCTTCAAGAAAGGGTCTGCGACATGCTTGAAGGTGCTCGGCATTCTCTTCGTTGTTCAAGCTGCCACCAGCCTCTACGCCGGCTCACTCAAAACCTCCGTTTCGATGTTTGGCGGCGAGGGGGCCGTCGGCGCCCAAGAGATCGCTTCATCATTCGATTGGACCTCTCTGGTTCTCGGCATCGTCCTGTTCATGCTTTCCCAGCTCTTCTTGTACGCCCGAGAGCTGTACCTCGACTCCGACGAGATTGCGTAAGGAAACGCCATGCCCGTAATTGTTCGCCTCGACAAGATCATGGCCGAGCGAAAGATTTCCTCGAACGAACTTGCCGAAAGGATTGGAACCACGCCCGTGAACCTGTCCCGTATTAAAAAAGGGCATATTCGCGGCATTCGCTTCAACACACTCGAGCAGCTATGCCTCGCCCTTCGTTGCCAACCCGGAGACCTTCTCGAAGTCATGAGCGAAGAGGATGCCCGAAAGGAGTTCGGACTCGATTGGTCCGCCGAGGATTAGAGGGCGGTCGTACTCGCCCTGCACACGGGGATGCGAATCGGCGAGGTCTGCGGCCTTCGGTGGTGCGATGTGGATTTCGAGACGGGCCTGATCTCGATCAGGCACTCGGTGGCGTACGCGAAGGGAATGGGTTCGTTCATCAAGGACACCAAGACCCATGACGCCAGGGGTATCCCCATCGACCCGGTCGGCCTACTCCCCTTCCTGAAGGAGACCCACGAGATCGACTGCGGAAAGCTGCGCTTGCGCGGCCTTACCGGGGCGGTCGAGATCGGGGACTGCTACATCCTGTCGGAGCCGGGCGCGACCTTCGCGACGACAAGCTATATCCGCAGGGCGTTCAAGACGTTCTCGGAGACCAACGGCCTCATGGGCACCAACGACGAGCTGATCACGTTCCACGGCCTTCGCCACACGTTCGCAACGCAGTGGATCCGCCAAGGCGGCGATATCAAGGCGCTCCAATCGATCCTCGGCCACAAGGACGCCATGGCGACGCTCAACGTCTACGCCGACATCGAGCCCATCTCCAAAATCCATAACATGCTGCGCGCCACGCCGTGCCTTTGGCGCGGGCACCTCGGGCCGAGGGTCGATCCGGGTCCCATGTTCCAACAGAGGATCCAGGAGTCCATCGAGACGCTCCAGGCGTTCGGCTACGGCATCACCGAGCCGGACGACCGAAATATCGCCATACGCGACGTGAAGATGAACAGTTGGCTCTAGCTCACCGAGTACGCGGCAGTGCTGGGCCCATCCCAACTGAGGTCACGGTGGTCCGATAGGGGCGCCGCCCGCGGCATGCGCCGCGGAGCGGTATCCCCTACCGAAGGGCGGGGATGCCCTCCGCTTCCAGTTCGGAATCAGCCGTCGGAGGCGTTCGGCTGACTGCGGGAACGGCCTGTCCGCTCAATGTGTTCGGCTGAGATCGGAAATCAACCCAACACGAGCCGGACACGCGCCAGACGGCTCTTCCCCGTACGGCCTTCCCCCTTACGCTCATGTTGCAGGCATGTAACGCCGCAGCGAGCGCGCCTTTTTTGCGCCAGACAGGTACAATGATGAACACTGTACCGTAGCGGAGCGCCCCGCGCGCGCCGCAACCACGCGAAAGGGTTTCCCATGGCCGAGATCTCGTCCTCCCGTATCGTCATCACCGTCCTTGGCAAGAACCGCCCCGGCATCGTCGCCGGCGTCACCCGCGTTCTGGGCGAGGCCAACGTCGACATCCGCGACATCACGCAGTCCATTATCGAGGACATCTTCACCATGACCATGCTGGCCGACACCGCCGAGTCCAAGCTCGACTTCGCCGAGCTGCAGAAGGCCCTGGCCGAGGCCGGCGAGCTTTCGGGCGTCAACGTGTCCATCCAGCGCGAGGACGTCTTTAACTTTATGTACCGCCTGTAGCGAACAGGCCGTGCGGGAACAGGCCGGCGCATCTGCACCCAAGCACGCCGCCCCCACACGGCCCCGAGAGGAGCGCGCATGGCTTACGACGCCAAGAAAATCTACTACCGCTTCGATGACCATCTGAGCCGCCTGGTCTTGGATTATGAGGCGAGCCGCCAGATTTCGCCCGAAAGCGAAAACCTCTACCACGGCATGCCGACTAATCCGTATGACGAGGGTCTGTTCGTCGAGCATAACGTCAAGCGCGGCCTACGCAATGCCGACGGCTCGGGCGTGGTTGCGGGCCTTACCCGCATCTCGGACGTGCACGGCTACAACAAGGTCGACGGCAAGGTCGTACCCGACCAGGGCAAGCTCACGCTGCGCGGCTATAGCATCGAGGACCTGGTCAACAACGCCCAGGCCGAGAATCGCTATGGCTACGAAGAGGTCGCCTACCTGCTCATCACGGGCTCGCTGCCCAACAAAGAGGAGCTCGACGGCTTTTGTGAACGTCTGGGCGCTTTTAGGCATCTGAGCGACGAGTACGTCAAAGAGTTCCCCATGACCACGGTGTCGTCGAGCATCATGAATGTGCTTCAGCGCGCCGTGCTGCTGCTCTACGCCTTCGACGCCGAGCCCGACGCCATTACACCCGAGCACGAAATCGACGTCGCCATCTCCATGCTCGCCCGTCTCCCCCGCATCGCCGCCTTCGCGCATATGGCCTCGGTCGCCAAGCGTCGCGGCTCCGAGGTTCATGTACCGCACCCCACACCCGGCCTCTCCACCGCCGAGACCATCCTGCAGGTGCTCCGCGGCGGCATGGCATTCACCCGCGACGAAGCCATGCTGCTCGACGTGATGCTCATGCTGCATGCCGAGCACGGCGGCGGCAACAACTCCACGTTTGCCTGCCGCGTGCTGTCCTCCTCGGCTACCGACCCGTATTCCGCCTACGCCGCGGCCATCGGCTCGCTCAAGGGCCCGCGCCACGGCGGCGCCAACGCCAAGGTCGTGTCCATGCACGAGGACATCCGTGCACATGTCTCCAATTGGGAGGACGAGGACGAGGTCGCAGCCTACCTGGGCAAGATTCTCGACAAGCAGGCCTTCGACGGCACGGGTCTCATCTACGGTATGGGCCACGCCGTCTACACGCTGAGCGACCCGCGCGCCGAGGTGTGCCGCCGTTACGCGCGCACGCTTGCCGCCAAGAAGGACCTGGGCGAGGAGTTCGCACTCATCGAGCGCATCGAGCGCTTGGCCCCGCAAGTGATGCGCGATCACGGCATGACCAAGCCTATCTGCGCCAACATCGACCTGTACACGGGCTTTATCTACAAGATGCTCGGCGTGCCCGAGACGCTCTTTACGCCGCTGTTCGCCGTCGCCCGCATGGCCGGCTGGTCGGCGCACCGCATGGAAGAGCTCTTCTGCGCGCATCGCATCATCCGCCCGGCGTACCGTCCGGTGATCGAGCCGCTGGAGTACAAGCCGCTCGCCGACCGCTAGGACGCGGACCGTTATAGAACTCGAGCGTGGCCAGGGCATCACCGCCCTCGGCCACGCTTTTTATGCCAGCAGAAAGGGCTGCATCGAATGATTGTTTTTTCCGATATGGATGGAACGCTGTTGACGAGTGACAAGCAGATGAGCGACGCCACCTGGGCGATGCTCGACGAGCTCGCACGTCGCGGCATTGAGTTTGTACCGTGCACGGGGCGTCCGCTGTCGGGCATCTTTGAGCCTATCCTCGCCCATCCCGCCGTGCACTACGCAGTCTGCGCCAATGGTGCCAGCGTCTGGCAGCTAGACGAAGATGTGCCTACCGATGCCTCACGCGCCACACGTATCTTGAGCCGACCGCTCGACCGTGGCATCGCCCATCGCATCCATCGCATCGCCGCCGGCCACGATGTGACCTTCGATATCTTCGCCGACGGCCAGTGCTTCCTCCCCCGCTCGCTCTATGAGCGCCTAGACGAGTTCTGTGGCGGCGACCCCCACATCGCGGCTTCGCTCAAGCGCACACGAACACCGATCGACATGGATATCGACAGCAAGATCGACGAGGTCGAGACGCTCGAACGCATCGCCATGTACTGGCACGACCCGGCCGATCGCGACGCCATCGCGGCTGAGCTCGACACGCTCGGAGGCATTGAGGTCACGCGTTCGTACGCCATGAATATCGAGGTCATGGGCGAGGGCGCCACCAAGGGAACGGCCCTCACGTGGCTATGCGAGCACCTGGGCGAGCGTCTCGCCGACGCCTGGGCGTTCGGCGACAACATCAACGACATCCCCATGCTGCAGGCAGCGGGCCATGGCATGGCCATGATCAACGCCGAGCCCGAGGACCGCGACGCCGCCGACGCCATCACCGAATACGACAACGACCACGACGGCGTCGCCCGCACCATCATGGCCGCCCTCGCCTAGTCACTGGGGACGTTCTTGAATGACTAGTCGTTAGGGACACTCTTCGCGAAAAAGCTGCAAGGACTGTCCCCCACTGCCGGCAGAACGGGAACGTCCCCATCTGTCGGATTAAACATGGCTCTCCAGCACACGGCGGAGCTCACGCTGAACGGCATGGTCGCGGTTGCAGCCTACGACGCGATCGGCAACCGCTTTGAGCGCGGGGCGCGCGTTTTCCATCGCACAGCCCGTGCCGACAAAGCGAATGATCTCGTAGTCGTTCATCGAGTCGCCAAACGCCATGATCTCGTCGCGTCCAATGCCGTAATGCTCCGCAAGCTGTGCGATGCCCGAGGCCTTCGACACACCGGGCTGCATGGCATCGATCCACGCGTTGCCCGAAGGCGCAAAGGTAAAGAGCTGACCGAGTTCTCGCTGTAGCACGTACGCACTGTCCATAACGGCACCGTCATCGCAAAAGATACTCGCCTTGATGATATTTACGCTGGGATCGGGCAGCTCCCAAATGCGCTCGGCATTGGGAAGGTCCTTATCGACCTCGCGTACGAACTTGCACTCGTCATCGAGCAAGAAGGATTTGGTTCGGTCAAAGAGTGCAAGATGCAGATTGGGAAACGTCCCGACGGCCTGGGCGAGCTTTCGAATCGCCAGGTGCGAATACACCTCACGGTCCACCATCTTGCCGTCGGCGTAGACCTGGGCACCGTTAGCTGCGACAAAGTCCATCTTGTCACGAACGGGCGCAAAGAACTCGCACAGTCGATCGTAGCGACGACCTGACGATGCGGCAAAATGCACGCCATGCTCGCGTAGCGCCAGGATCAGTTCATAGGTTTCGGGAGGCACCTGGCCGTTTTCGTCAAGCAACGTGCCGTCCATATCGGATGCAATCAGTTTAAACATAGAAAAGCTCCCTTCGGGCTTGTTGGAATCGAACGTGTATCCAATTCCAACGTACCCAAAGGGAGCTCAAATAAGACCCCGCAGTCATAAACGTTACATGGACCCGGCAAATAGCTCACGCGTGCCAGAGGTCTCACGGTCGCGGCGTCAGGCGACACGCCAAAGAGTGTCACCGACGACTAGTCGTTTAAGAACGTCCCCGATGACTAGTCGGCGTAGGTGAAGGTGGTGACGTCAAACATGCCCTCGGGGCGGATGCGGAGCGTCGGAATCACCGGCAGGGGCAGGAAGATGATGCCCATGATGGGGTCGAGCGGCGGCTCGATGCCCATGGCGCGCGCCTTGACCATAAAGTCATCGTGCTGCGCGGCGACATCCTCGGCCGTGCCCTCGCTCATAAGGCCACCGAGCGCCAGCGGAATGCGCGCCACGACCTCGCCGTTGCGCACCAGCACGTGACCGCCCTGGCCCACGGCATCAACGGCGGCCATCATATCGGCGGCGTTGTCGCCCACGACGCACACGTTGTGCGAGTCGTGTCCGATCGTCGAGGCGATGGCACCACCCGTGATGGTAAAGCCGCGCACCCAGCCGCGGCCGATATGCTTGCCAACGAGTCCCAGGCCAGCGGGGCCGTCACCGTCGGCGCCCTCGGCCTGCAGCGACACGCCGCGGCCGTGGCGCTCGATCAGCATAATACGGCGCAGGCCCTCGGCGCTCTCGGGACGAACCATGCCCGTGATGGCCTTGCCCGGCACCACGTCAATCACGGCCTCGCCCGGCTTAAAGGCATAGTCGAATACGTCGAGCGAAAGCTTCGGCAGCTTAACGGAGGCGCGCAGCTCATCGGCAAGGGCCGCAACCTCGGCCATCTCGGGTGCGATCTCGCCCACAAAGGTGCCGTCCTGCGCCACCAGGGCACCGGCGGCATATACACGATGCGGAGCCGTGGCAAACGTCAGGTCATTGAGCACCAGCAGGTCGGCACGCTTGCCCGGGGCAATCGCACCGCGGAGCTCGTGCGGGTCGCGGCAGCCGTGATCCAGGCCAAACGCCTCGGCCGTGGAGAGGGACGCCATAGAGATAGAGACCACGGGGTCGATACCGGCCTCAATCGCCACGCGGCAGGCATTGTCGATCATGCCGGTTGCAAGCGCATCGGAAGGAGCGCGGTCGTCAGTCGCAAAGCAGAAGCGGCGGGCGCGCGCGGGATTCTCCAGCAGCATCGGCGACAGGTTGGCCAGATCATGGCTGCACGTACCCTCGCGCAGCATCACGTACATGCCGCGAGACAGCTTGTCGAGCGCCTCCTCGGGAATCGTCGACTCGTGGTCGGCAATAATACCCGCCGCGGCATAGGCATTGAGGTCCTTGCCGGCAACGAGCGGCGCATGGCCGTCGACCTGCTTGGACGGCGTCTGGTTGGCAGCATCGATGCGAGCGCAGGTCTCGGGATCGGCCATAAAGACGCCCGGCAGGTTCATCATCTCGCCCAGGCCAAAAACGTCGCCCGGATGCTCGGCAAAAAACGCCTGCATGTCAGCAGCGGTAATCACAGCGCCCGCTTGCTCATCGGGCAGCGCGGGCACGCATGAGGGCATCATGTACTTGATGGAAATGGGCGCGCGGCGACCGTCCTCGATCATAAAGCGCAGGCCGTCGAGCCCCGCCACGTTGGCGATCTCGTGGCTGTCGGCAATGGCGGTGGTGGTACCGCGCGTCGCCGCCATGCGCGCATACTCGGCGGGACGGATGTTCGAGGACTCAATGTGCAGATGTCCGTCGATAAAGCCGGGGGCGAGATAGCGGCCCTGGCAGTCAATGACCTCGGCAGCCTCGTAGGTGCCGGCGGCATCGTCGCGACCATCGTAGAGCACGCCGACGATCACACCGTCCTTGACGGCAACGCTGCCGGGCGCCACACGCTGGCCATACACGTCGACAATCTGCGCATTGATAAACAGCGTGTCGACGGGCACGCGGCCCTCGGCGGCCTCGATCACAGACCTCATGACCTCAACGGACATACATACTCCTTTAACCGTAGAAAAAAGCTGCGGAGCGGACAGACCTTCACCGCAGCAGACCAATAGCCATTGTATGCCCAAACGATGGGTCAACAATACGCCTCTCCGCTT
This sequence comes from Collinsella aerofaciens, assembly GCF_032584215.1. GTDB lineage: Bacteria > Actinomycetota > Coriobacteriia > Coriobacteriales > Coriobacteriaceae > Collinsella. The sequence goes on from NZ_JAWHPN010000019.1 coordinate 11,351, forward strand.
AACGGCACACGCCACTTGGTGCAATGAGGAGAGGTTGCTTTGCACCAATGACAAGGAGTGTCCCAAAGTGCCGGCACAAAAGGAACGTCCCCAAGTGCCAAAAAAGGCCGCAGCCGGGATTCCCGGCTGCGGCCTTATTGCACTTGTGAGGTCAACTCGCTCGTTAGACCAACTTGAAGCCCTTGCGCTTGCCCACGGAGAGGGTGTCACCCAGCTTGAGGGCGCTGGGATCGATGTTATAGCTCTTGGGAGCCACGGCCTTGCCATTGATCTTGACGCCGCCGCCGTCGATATCGCGACGAGCCTGGCCGGCGCTCGCCGAAAGGCCCAGGTCCTTGAGCAGGCCGGCGAGGTAGATCTGACCCTCGTCGTTGACGGTCAGCTCGACATGCTTCTCGGGGAAGTCGGCAAGCTGGCCCTCCTTGAATACGCGGTCGAACTCGGCCTGAGCCTCGTCGCCGGCGCCGGCGCCGTGGTAGGTGTCGCACAGGTCGCGGCCCAGAGCGCGCTTGAGCTCGTAGGGGTCGGCAGAGCCGTCGGCCAGAGCAGCGTCGATCTTGTCGACCTCGGCCGGGGTGAGCGAGCTGGCCAGACGATAGTACTTGCCGATCATCTCGTCGGGGATGGACATGGTCTTGCCGAACATATCCTTGGGCGCGTCGGTCAGGCCGATGTAGTTGCCATAGGACTTGGACATCTTGCGCACGCCATCGGTGCCCTCGAGCAGCGGCATGGTGAGCGCGATCTGCGGCTCCATGCCCATCTTCTCCATGAGCTCGCGGCCGGCGAGCAGGTTGAAGAGCTGGTCGGTGCCGCCCATCTCCACGTCGGCCTTGATCTGCACGGAGTCGAAAGCCTGCATCACGGGATACAGGAACTCATGCAGGGCGATCGGCGTCTGGGACTGGTAGCGCTTGGTAAAGTCGTCGCGCTCAAGAATGCGGGCGACGGTGAACTTGGAGCACACCTGCAGCAGGCCGGCCAGGTCCATCGAAAGGATCCAGTCGCCGTTGTGCACGATGGTGGTCTTCTCGGGATCCAGGATCTTCATGGCCTGGCTCACATAGGTCTCGGCATTGGCCTCGATCTGCTCCTGCGAAAGCTGCGGACGGGTGGAGTTCTTGCCCGAGGGATCGCCAATCAGCGCGGTACCGTTGCCGATGATGAGGGTGACGTTGTGGCCCAGGTCCTGGAACTGACGCATCTTGCGCAGCGGCACGGCGTGGCCCAGGTGCAGGTCGGGGCTGGTGGGGTCGACGCCGAGCTTGATGTTGAGGGGCTCGCCCTTCTCAAGCTTCTTGCGAAGGTCGGCCTCGGGAACGATCTGCGCGGCGCCCGAGGTGATGATACGCATTTGCTCGTCAACAGACAGCATTGGGTATCCTCCTTTTGCTATAGCACCCTCGCCGAAAACGGCGGTGCTGGAAGTCCATAAACTCTCTTATGATAACAAATTGACGCGACGCAGCACCTACGACAGGAAAATCCTCGTCCTGCCGCATGCGTCAATGGCAACTGGCAGACGTGTACCGCCACGCTCGACCAGATAGCGTACCTGCCGACGACGCAAGCAGTCGCGGCAACGGACCTGTCCCGTCGCATCGGTGGCGCAGACGCCCTCGGCGGTCAGCAGGCAGTGCTCGCACACCATAAGCTCGGGACGGTCGGCGTCGACCGGACCCAAGACGCCGGGTTCAGCAGCCAGTTCGGCAATACGCTCCGCATCATTGCCGAGCAACTCGGCCGGCAAGTACACCCGCCCCGCACCGAATCCGCGCAGCCAGGTAAGCGTGGCCCGATTCGCGCAGAACACCGGCGCCGCCACGTCAAACGTCACGCCCAGCTCGCGAGCGATCGCCACCTGCCCCAGGTTGCGGCAGACGATGCGCCCGGCACGCTGCATCAGTGAGCGGGTCCAGTCAGCGTCACCCGTGCGGCACACCTCGTCAAGCACCACAACGGCGTCGGACAAATCGAGTTCTCCGCGCGGGTCGGCATCCATCAGCTGCCAAGCAAAAACCATGCGAGTGGGAACCGCGCACTCCACCAACTCCGTCGACGCACCGCCATCCACCGCAACGCCCTCAAAGGGCAGCACCTCAACGGCACGCGCAACGGGCGCAATCGCATCCGCCTCGGCCCGCATGCGCTCCAACACTGCCGCCGTCTGATCCAACACGCCGGCACTGCGAATCAGGTACACCTCGCAGCCCGTGTCCACCTTACGCTTGCAATGCACGACGACGCGCTTCCCCGCTGCGGCATCCACCGGGCAGGGCACCTGCGGCCAGCGCTTGGGCACATCGGGACGCGCGTCGACACCCGGATAAAACCGGATCTCGAGCATGTCACCCGCCGCCACGGCGGCGTCGAACTCAACGGTCACCTCTTCGTGGCCCACAGCGACCAAGCGTCCCACGCGCACGCCCTGGTTAATTGCGCGCTCAAAGCTCATCAGCTCGGCACCCGAACGCCCTCGCAGGTACGCATCGGTAAACCCACGGTTAAACGACCTTCCCAGCTCGCGTTCAAGCTCTTCCACGGCACCGGGGTCCCACGCGTCGTCGCGCAGCATATCGAGCGCCCGGCGCCACACCCGCACCACATTGAATACGTAATCGGGGTTCTTCATGCGCCCCTCGATCTTGAGCGACGCCACGCCGGCATCTACAAGCTCGGGCAGATGCGCAATACCCAGATAGTCGCGCGGGCACAACAGGCGATCCCCTTCGACGGCGACAACGCTCTGCCCCGCCTCGTCCACCAGGTCGTACGCCAGACGGCACGGCTGCGTGCAGTCGCCGCGCATCGCCGAGCGCCCACGCCGCAGGGCCGAGAACTCGCACGCCCCCGAATAGCCGATGCAAATCGCACCGTGGCAGAATACCTCGATGGGCACGCCCGTGGCACATAGCGCCGCAATCTCGTCGACCGTCAGCTCGCGTGCCGTCGTCACACGCTCGACCCCCAGCTCATCGGCGGCAAGCCGCACGGCGCCTTCGCTATGAACGCCCGCCTGCGTGGACAGGTGAATCTCGACCCCGGGAATCGCCGCGCTCAGCGCGCAGGCCAACCCGGCATCGGCGACAATCAGAGCATCGGCGCCCAGCTCCAGTGCATGAGCTCCCAACGCCACCGCGTCGGACAACTCATCGTCAAACACGAACACGTTGAGCGTCACGTACACGCGCACGCCATGGGCATGCGCCACGGCGCAGCCGCGCGCAAACTCGTCATCCGTAAAGCCATGCGCGCTCACGCGGGCGTTAAAGCCGCCCAACCCCGCATAGATGGCATCGGCACCCGCGGCGATGGCCGCAAGCATCTGGTCGAGTCCGCCCGCCGGCGCCAGCAGCTCGGGCAGCGCCGCACCGGCAGCATCCAATCCAGTCTCGTATTGTCCGCTCGGCCCCATCGCCCGAATCGCCATCGGCAAACTCCTTACCAAGGTATGCATTCACTCTGAAAAATGCCGTCTTCCAGCATACACGAGGCCTCGCGCGCCCCGTTTGGTTTATCGTGTAATAACTTATGTCCATCCTGCCTCGACGGCACATCCGCCGCCCGGCACGACATACCTGGAGGTCAATATATGGGTCCTCGCCAACGACAGGGACGCAGCCGTTCAAAGACGCATGCTCTGCCCATAATCCTGCTCTCATTTTTAGGCTTTCTGCTGATTGCGGGCGTGGCATTTGGCATCGGCATGGTCGGCAACGTCAACCGCTGGCTGTCCGATCTGCCCGACTACACCGACGCCAACGCGTATCTGGTGAGCGAGCCCACCGAGATCGTCGACTGCAACGGCAACAAGATCGCGAGCTTCTACACGCAAAACCGCAAGTCCATCACCAAGGACGAGGTCTCCCCCTACGTGCTGCAGGGCACCGTTGACGTCGAGGACGAGCGCTTCTACGAGCACGGCGGTATCGACCTGTGGGGTATCGCGCGTGCTGCGGTGGCAACCCTCGGCGGCGGGCACGAAGGCGCCTCGACTATCACCCAGCAGCTGGTGCGCAACACCATTCTGCAGGAGGAGCAGTTCGACTCGACCATCGAGCGTAAGGTGCGCGAGGCCTACATCGCCGTCAAGATGGAGGACATGTACTCCAAAGACGAGATCCTCATGATGTACCTCAACACCATCTATTACGGCCACGGCGCCTACGGCATCGAGGCCGCAGCCGAGACCTACCTGTCCAAGAGCGCCGCCGACCTCACCCTGAGCGAAGCCGCACTGTTGATCGGCCTTCCCAACTCGCCTTCGCAGTACGACCCCACGGTCAATCCCGATCTGGCACTGTCTCGCCGCAACAAGGTCCTCGACAACATGTTGCGCCTGGGCCACATTACGCAGGAGGAGCACGATGCCGCACAGGCCGAGCCCATCACCCTCAACGTGACCGAAATCTCGGGCAGCGGCGTCGACGTATACTCGCAGCCCTACTTTGTCGCCTATGTTAAGCAGCTGCTGGAGCAGGAGTTCTCGACCGACGTGCTCTTTAAGGGCGGTCTGACCGTCAAGACCACCATCGACCCCACGATGCAGCAGGTGGCAGAAAATGCCGTCCGCGAGCAGCTCGACACGCTCTCGCTCGACGGCCTGGACATGGGCATGGTCGTCGTCGATCCCAAGACCGGCTACATCAAGTGCATGGTGGGCGGCTACGACTACAACGCCGACGAGAACCATGTGAACCACGCTACGGCGAAGCGCCCCGTGGGCTCCACGTTTAAGGCCTTTACGCTGGCAACTGCCATCCAAAACGGCATGAACCCCAACGTCACCCTCAACTGCAACTCGCCGCTCAAGGCCAAGGGCACCACGACCGAGGTCCAAAACTACGCCAACCATAGCTATGGCAACATCACGCTTAAGCAGGCGACGGCATACTCCTCCAATACCGGTTACATCCAGGTGGCGGAAGCCGTCGGCAACAGCAAGATCATCTCGCTCGTCAAAAAGCTCGGCATCGATCCCGCCAAGGACAACATCGAGGACGTTCCCGTCATGACGCTCGGCACCGGCTCGATCTCGCCGCTCGAGATGGCCGCCGCCTACGCGACGTTTGCCAACGGCGGCTACTATCGCCAGCCGATCGCCATCACCGAGATTGACTCTCGTACCGGTTCGGTGCTGTACCAGCACACGGACAATCCCTCACAGGTGCTTACCGAGGGCGAGGCCGCCGCGGTCACCGATGTTCTGTCCGGCGTCATGCAGGGCGGCGGTACGGGTGCTGCCGGTGCCCTGAGCGTCAACCAGCCCTATGCCGGCAAGACGGGCACCACCGACAACACCACCAACCTGTGGTTCTGCGGCTATACCCCGCAGCTGGCGTGCGCCCTGTGGACCGGCTATTCCGCAGGTGAGATCCCCATCCAAAAATACGGCACAGACCTGCTGGGCGACAGCACCAACCTGCCTGTCTTTAAGCGGTTTATGAACACCGTTCTGACCGGTACCGAGCGCGAGGAGTTTGCGACCGGAACGGCGCCCACCTACAAGAACAACAGCGTCTGGAAGTTCTACGGCACCAACAACACCAAGAAGACGGAGAACGACGACAAGGACGAGAACGAGGACGAAGAGGAAACCACCACAACAACGACAACGACGACCACGACCACCGAGACCACGGGCGGCGACACCACCGGCGGCACCGGTACCACCGGTGGCTCGACGGGCGGCTCCACTGGTGGTTCAACCGGCGGCGATGGCGGCACGCCTACGCCTACGCCCACTCCCGACCCCTCGCCCACGCCTGACGATACGGTCGGCTAGAAATTCATCCAGCCATAAGCAACAAGGCCCCCGTGCAGCTTATTAAACTGCTCGGGGGCCTTTTTAGTTTAAAGCGACCTGATGGGCGATCTTTATACCGGCAGACAAAAAGGGGGTACCGACCAACGTCGATACCCCTTACAAGCCGCTATGTCAGCGCGCACAGTGCCGAGCGCACGACCCGCACGCCTACTTGCGAGAATTGCTCAGCTTATTGATCAGCGCCTCAAGACGCTCGCCGTCCTCGGCCGTCTGGGCAATAACCAAAATCGTATCGTTGCCGGCAAGTGAGCCAAGCACATCGGGCAGCTCTGCCGCATCAACAGCGGCGGCGATGCCGGAAGCCGTACCAGGCTGAGCCTTGATCATAACCAGATTATCGGTGCGCAGAACGCCCGTTACGAGCTCGGAAACCATACGCTGCAGGTGCAGGTCCTCTGCCAGAACATAGATGCCCTCAGGGAGCTTACGCAGCCCCATATCGGCAATATCGCGAGAGACAGTCGCCTGCGTGCAATCAAAGCCCATAGCGCGGAGCTCATCGACCAGCACGCGCTGCGTGCGGACGTCCTTATTGCGCACAATATCTCTAATGGCATCCTGGCGCCCATTGCGTTTTTTAGCCATACAAACCCTCTCTCCAAAAGATGGCGGAGACAATCAATCAGTGATTGAATAGTTTAACGCTATTTGAAGGCTTTTGTGTATAAGAACGCATTTCGAAACAATTCTATGCAAATTTGTTTCGAAATGAGCCGTTTAGGCGGTTTTTGCGCCCGTCCGGTTAAGAAAAGCTGCCAGATGCGTACACATCACGCAGCGCGCGGGCTTGGCGCTGGCGATCGGCCCAAACAACAGACCGAGTCCCCGATGGTTATCCTTGAGCGCGGCGACCATCTGACGGGTTCGAGGCGCCTCGAGCATATCACGCATGCGGGCGGAACGCTCGATTGACGACACCCCATGCGGGCTCAGACACAAATTCTCGATGCAGGCGACCAGTCCGGCAAAGTAGAACTTCTGGCTTGCCAGCTTGAGCCGACCACCGCTATCTGCTTCCGAGAGTGAGTCCGCAAGCTCGTCGAGCGCTCGGGTATCATCAGATACCTTGGCATACATGGTGGGATCAAAGGCATCTGTAAGCTTAGGTGCCGCCGCGTGGAAACAAGCATCGCCGCAGCCGGACACGCATCGTGCCTGCGAAAGCGCGCATGTCATAAACCCAACTGTGCGAAACACCTTGTCGCACAAAAGGCATGCCTCAAACAGCGAGCGGCTGTACATCACACCAGAGGTCTGAACGACAAGGCCGCCTAAAATCAACTGAGGCAGCCCGGCCACCATCGAAGATTTGCCATCAATGGAAATATGAGCAGCATCCAAGACGCGCGAATGGCGCTCTCGATGTGCATCATAGCGGTCGAGCGACACCGTGGGGAACACTATGTCTGCCGCGGTATCGCACGCGATATCGACCATCTTGGAAAGGGACTGCGGAGCAAACCACTCATCGGCGTTCATAGCGATGATTTGAGAGCCACGCGAGGCAGCAAAACCGGCACGAAGGCAAGCACCGCGCTTCGCGTCCTCGACGTCAATCAAATCAATATGGATGTCCCTGTCGGCAGCAACTTGAAGCGAATGGCGCACACCGGGCGCAGCATCGCGGCAGACAACGACAATCTGCAAATCGTAGAGGTCTTGGTTCTGGACACTCTCGAGCGCACGCATCGCATAGCTGGGCGAACCTTCTACCACAAGGATCACCGAAAGTCGCGGATGCGAGCCACGTCGAACCAAGTTATCCGTCCTCTCGACAGCAATGAATCAAACCGTGGTTCATGGTACACCCCGGCAATAAAAGCAATGAGACACCGGTTGTATTGCACGCCAAGAACAGATGTTGCACACGCGCAGCCCACAGATGACAGGTGCCGACGCACGACGCGTCGAGCCCTCCCCTAGTCGAGCACGACAAGCTCGGCGGGATCGTAATCCACGCCCATAAACGTAAGGCCGCAGGCAGGAGCCGTGGGGCCCGCAGCGATACGGTCGCAAGCATCGATGACCTCGCGCATCCACTCGGGTTCACGGCGATGCATGCCAATCTCGACAAGCGTGCCCACGATCGTGCGGACCATCGAATGCAGAAACGCATTGCCCTCGATGGTAAACGTCAGGATGTCCTCGCCAAACGCAACCTCATGGCCAAACTCGGCACGCATCACGCAGCGATGCGTGGGCTTGCCAACGGCCGAGGCAACCTTGCAAAAGCTCTTAAAGTCCTGCTCACCCAAAAGCGCGGGACAGGCCGCAGACATGGCCTCGACGTCCAAGGGATAGCGATGCCACCACACGGCACCCCGTGAGAGCACGGGACGCGCGTCGCGATCGGCAATACGGTACGTATATGTACGTGAACGCGCATCAAAGCGTGCAGAAAAGCCTTTACGGGCCTTGTAGACCTCGTTTATGGCGATATCTTTGGGCAGCAGGGCATCCATAGCCCGCAGCCACCTACGGCGCGTCAAGGCGAGCTCAGCGTCCGTTACGGGCACGCTGATGTACTGAGCCACGGCATGCACGCCGGCATCGGTACGCCCCGCGCACGTCAGATCGATCGAGCGGCGAAGCAGCGTCTCGATGGCTCGACGCAGCTCACCCGCAACCGTCGTCTGTCCCGGCTGCTCGGCAAATCCGCTATACGACGAGCCATCATAGGCCACGCGAAATACTAGCGTGGCGTCAAGCTCGGAAATCGAATTGAAATCAGACGGCGCAGTCATGGGCGCTCCCAACATAAAAGCAACGGTATCGCGACAAAAAAAGAGGGGTACGCGAACGTACCCCTCGAATATAGCCTATGCAGACGGAATGTCTACTCAGCGGTCTCCTCAGCAGGAGCCTCCTCGACAGCCTCGACCTTCTTGGGAGCAGCGGCCTTCTTGGGGGCCGGAGCAGCCTTCTTGGCCTTAGGCGTGCAGGGCTCGGTGACGAGCTCCATGATAACGATGGGAGCGTTGTCGCCCTTGCGGTTACCGAGCTTCATGATGCGGGTGTAACCGCCGTTGCGGTCCTGCCACATGCCCTGAGCAGCCTTGTCGAAAATCTCGGCAACGAGCTGCTTATCGCCGAGCTTGGCAATAGCCAGACGACGAGAATGCAGGTCGCCCTTCTTGGCCCAGGTGATGATCGGATCGACGACCGAACGCAGCGCCTTAGCGCGGGTCTCGGTGGTCTTGATGCGGTCGTTCTCGAAGAGGGCCTTAGCAAGGCTCTTCTTCATGGCCTTGGTGTGGCTCGCATCGGTGCCGAGCTTCAGGCCCTTCTTAACGTTGTGACGCATGGTCTAGTTTCTCCTCAAATATGCGAAGCATTAAGCCTTCAGGCTCAGGCCCATGGACTCAAGCTTGTCCTTCACTTCCTCGATCGACTTAACACCGAAGTTACGGATGTTGAGCAGATCGTTCTCCGAGAACTCAACGAGCTGACGGACCGAGTGAATGCTGGCGCGCTTAAGGCAGTTGTAGGAACGGACGGAAAGGTCCAGATCCTCGATCTGCTTGTCCAGCTCGGCGTTGTCGTTGGTGACCTCGGGAGCGAAGATCGAAGCCTCCTCCTCGACCTCGGGGGTCTCGGCAAGGTTCATAAAGGCGGCCATATGCTGGTTGATGATATTGGCAGCCTGGACCACGGCGTCGCGCGGGGCGATGGAACCGTTGGTCTCGATCTCGAGGACAAGGCGGTCGTAGTCGGTATGCTGACCGACACGGCAAGCCTCAACGAGCTTGGCGCAACGGGAAACCGGCGAGTACAGCGAGTCGACGTGGATCACACCGATGGGATCGTTGTCGCGCTTGTTGGCCTCGCCAGAAACATAGCCGCGGCCATAGCCGATGCGCATGCTCATGGTGAGATGGCCACCCTCGGTGAGCGTAGCAATGTGCTGCTCGGGGTTGACCAGCTCAAACTCGGACGGAATAAAGAAGTCCGCACCGGTGACCTCGCAGGGGCCGTCAACCGAGATGGTGGCGGTCGCCTCGTCGGTCGTGCCGAGAGCCCTGAAGACAAGACCCTTGACATTCAGGACGATGTCGGTGACATCCTCGACCATGTTAGGGATGGTCATGAACTCGTGCTGCGCACCATCGATCTGAATAGCCTCGACGGCGGCACCCTCGAGCGAGGACAGAAGAACGCGACGAAGGGAGTTACCCAGCGTATCGCCGTAGCCACGCTCGAGCGGCTCGACGGAGACACGAGCAGACGTCTCGTTGATCTCTTCGACCTGAACCTGAGGCCTAATGAATTCTGACATGTATTACCTCCAGCCTCAGCAGCCCGGATGGACTACTTAGAGTAGAGCTCGACGATGAGCTGCTCGTTGATATCACCGCTGATCTGCTCACGCGTCGGCAGAGCGAGCACGTTACCAGACAGCTTCTCGATATCGACCTCGAGCCAGCCAGGGACCTCAAAGCGCTCGGAGGAAATCAGGGCCTCCTTGATGGGGAGGAGGTCACGGAACTTCTCGCCGACAGCGACGACGTCACCGGCCTTGACGCGGTAGGACGGGATGTCCACGCGCTTGCCGTTCACGGTGAAGTGACCGTGACGGACGGACTGACGAGCCTCTTTGCGGGTGCGGGCGAAGCCAAGACGGAAGACAACGTTGTCGAGGCGAGACTCAAGGATGATCATGAGGTTCTCACCGGTGACGCCGTTCATCTTACGGGCCTTGTTGAAGTAGCCGTGGAACTGCTTCTCCAGAACGCCATAAATAAACTTGACCTTCTGCTTCTCGCGCAGCTGCATGCCGTACTCAGATTCCTTGCGACGGCGCTTGGGCTGACGGATAGATTCCTTCTTGCTGCTGTAACCGAGCTCAGCGGGATCGATCCCGAGCTGACGGCAGCGCTTAAGAACAGGAGTCCTGTCGATTGCCATATTGATACGATCCTTTCAGTTACACGCGGCGACGCTTCTTGGGGCGGCAGCCGTTGTGCGGAATGGGGGTCTTGTCCTGGATGCTCGAGACCTCGAGGCCAGCAGCCTGGAGGGAGCGGATGGCGGTCTCACGACCGGAGCCGGGGCCCTTGACGAAGACGGAAACCTTCTTCATACCGTGCTCCATGGCCTGCTTGGCAGCAGCCTCGGCAGCCATCTGGGCAGCGAACGGCGTGGACTTACGGGAGCCCTTGAAGCCCACCTGGCCAGCCGACTTCCAGGAAATGACGTTGCCCTGGGGATCGGTGATCGAAACGATCGTGTTGTTGAACGTAGAACGAATGTGAGCCTGGCCCACGGAAATGTTCTTACGGTCCGCGCGCTTCAGACGGGCAGCGCGAACGTTCTTCTTAGCAGTAGCCATCTATCTAGCGCTCCTTATTTCTTCTTCTTAGCACCGATCTGACGCTTCGGGCCCTTGCGGGTACGAGCGTTAGTGTGGGTGCGCTGGCCGCGGACCGGGAGGCCCTTGCGGTGACGAAGGCCGCGGTTGCAGCCGATGTCCATAAGGCGCTTGACGTTCTGGTTGCGCTCACGGCGGAGGTCGCCCTCAACCATGATCTGGTTCTTATCGATATAATCGCGGATGGCGTTAACCTCATCCTCGGTGAGGTCCTTAACGCGCGTATCCACGTTAACGTTGCACTCGACGCAGATCTTCGTCGCAGTGGTGCGGCCGATGCCGTAAATGTAGGTCAGACCGATCTCAACGCGCTTCTCACGCGGGAGGTCGACACCATTAATACGGGCCAACGTAGTCTCCTCTCTTAACCCTGACGCTGCTTATGACGGGGGTTCTCGCAAATGACGAGGACCTTGCCATGGCGCCTAATGATTTTGCACTTATCGCACATCTTCTTGACCGAAGGACGTACCTTCATCGTTCTTCCTTTCGGTAGCGCTCAAACTACTTCCCTACTATCTACTCGCCCAGCCGCAGGCGTTTAAAACTATGGCTGGTCTTCACACGCAAACCGACCGTAGGTTGAGCTAAGCCTGCAGTCGGAAAAGAGCGTGTATGCGTGCCGCTATTTATAGCGATAGGTGATGCGGCCGCGGGTCAGGTCGTACGGGGAAAGCTCCACGACAACCCTGTCACCGGGGAGAATGCGGATGTAATTCATTCGGATCTTGCCAGAAATGTTGCACAGAACCGAATGACCGTTCTCGAGCTCGACCTTAAACATGGCGTTGGGCAGCGGCTCTTTTACCGTACCCTCGAGCTCAATTGCGTCTTCCTTCTTCACAAGCAATCATCTTTCTCTAGAAAACGACAGCGATTGAGTATTTTACAACACGTATGTACGCATCGTAATAACTTCGTAATGGCTCCACAACTAAGTGGAACTTGTTACATTTCTCCGCCTTGGAGCGAACACCAAGCACCTTGCGCATCCGTGGTGAGAATCACCGGGCCGTCATTGGTAATGGCGACGGTGTTCTCGTAGTGCGCGGCGGGCAGGTGGTCGTTGGTCGTGACGATCCAACCGTCGGAGCCCGTGCTCACATGGTTGGAACCCATCGTAACCATCGGCTCGATGGCAATGACCATGCCGGCCTGGAGGCGAACGCCCCTCCCCTTCTTTCCATAGTTAGGAACGTTGGGGTCCTCGTGCATCACGCGGCCAATGCCATGGCCCACATAATCGCGAAGCACGCCGTAACCGTGAGACTCGGCGAGGGACTGAACGGCATAACCGACGTCCCCGATATGGTTACCGGGAACAGCCTGCCCGATGGCAGCCTTAAGGCAATCACGCGTGACCTCGCACAAAGCCTTGGCTTCGGGCGTGGGGGTGCCGACGAAAAACGTCCAAGCGTTATCGCCGACCCAACCGTCGACAACGGCTCCCGTATCGATGGAGATGATATCGCCATCGCGCAGGATCATGTCGGGGTTGGGAATACCGTGGACCACGGCATCGTTGATCGATGCGCATATGGTCCCCGGGAATCCGCCGTAGCCCTTAAAGGCCGGGGTGCCGCCATGCATGCGGATAATCTGCTCCGCGAGCTGATCGAGCTCAAAGGTGGAAACGCCGGGACGCACCATGGCTCCAACGTGGCGGAGCGCCATCTTAGATAGCGCTCCTGCCTTCTTCATCTGCTCGATTTGCGTTGCAGACTTAATCTTGATCATAGACCGAGAGCCTCTTTGACATCCCCGTACACGGTCTCACGAGCCTGGTCACCGTTGACCGACTTGAGCAGACCCTGGCCACGATAGTAGTCGACGAGCGGACTCGTGGACTTCTCGTAGACGTCGAGACGGTTCTTGATGGTCTCGGGCTTGTCGTCGTCGCGCTGATACATCTCGCCACCGCACTTGGGGCAGGTAGCATCGGCAGCGGTGCCGGTGTAACCGCAGGCGCGGCAGGTGCGACGCGAAGACAGACGATCGATAATGACCTCGGGGGCCACATCGACCAGAAGGGCACAGTCGATCTCACGACCCATGGCGGAAAGCTCGGAATCGAGCGTCACAGCCTGGGCGGTGTTGCGCGGGAAGCCGTCGAGGATGAACCCCTGTTGGGCGTCATCGGCGGCAAGGCGCTCCTTGACAAGGTCGATCACGAGCTGGTCGGGAACGAGCTCGCCAGCGTCCATGTACTTCTTAGCCTGAATACCAAGCTCGGTGCCACCCTTGACGGCAGCACGCAGCAGGTCACCCGTGGAAATATGGGCGACGCCAAACTCGGCGACGAGCTCCTGTGCGACGGTGCCCTTACCGGCACCCGGAGCTCCGAGCAATACGAGGTTCATGAGCAATCCTCCTCTAGCCTATTTAAAGAATCCATCGTAATCATACATCTTGATCTGGCCTTCGAGCTTATCGACCGTGTCGAGCACGACGCCGACCATGATGAGGATGGACGTGCCGCCAAATGCCTGGATCAGATGGTTACCCGTGAAGGAGAAGATGATCGAAGGCACGATGGCGATGAGCGCCAAAAAGACAGCGCTGGGAAGCGTGATCTTGTTGAGCGCGTTCTTGATGTAGGCCGCGGTAGCCCTACCCGGACGCACGCCCGGAATAAAGCCGCCCTGCTTCTTAAGGTTGTCGGCCGTGTCATCGGGGTTGAACACCATGGAAGTGTAGAAGTACGCGAAGAATACGATGAGGACAACGTTAAGCACCCAGTTGAGCCAACCGGTCGAAAGCGCAGAGGCAACTGCCTGAATCCAGCCGATGCCAGGGAAGAACACGGCAATCTGGGCCGGGAAGTACAGCAGCGCCGAAGCGAAGATGATCGGCACGACACCCGCGGTGTTGACCTTGATGGGCAGGTAGGTGGTCTGGCCACCCATCATGCGACGGCCTACGACGCGCTTAGCGTAGGAGACCGGGATGCGGCGCTGGCCGCGCTCAAGGAAAACAATCAGCGGGATGACCAGCAGGATGATGGCGCAGATGATCACCATGGTGATGATGCCACCGGCATTGCCCTCGGTGCTGGAGAAGATCGCCTGCGGCAGGCCGGCCATGATGTTCGCAAAGATGATCAGCGACATGCCATTGCCGATACCGCGCTGGGTGATGAGCTCACCAATCCACATAATCAGCATGGCGCCCGCGGTGAGCGTGCCGACGACCATGAGATCGAAGATGATCTCGGGAGCGCCGGCTCCATTAAAGCTGATGCCGAAGCTCTTAAAGAGGAAGAGGTAACCCACGGAGTTGAGGATTGCCAGAGCCAGGGTGAGGTAACGCGAATACTGCGTAATCTTGGTCTGACCGACCTCGCCCTCGCGGGCAAGCTCATGCAGGGAAGGCACAACGGCCTGGAGCATCTGGAGGATGATCGAGCTGGTGATGTAAGGCATGATGCCCAGAGAGAACACCGAAACATAGCTCAACGCGCCACCAGAGAAAAGATTCAGGAGGGCCATAGCACCTGCGGCGACCGAATTGTTATCGGTCGAGAAAAGGCCCAGCATCCCCTGGAAGGGAATGCCGGGCACAGGAACGTGCGCACCAATGCGGTACACGACGAGCATAGCTATGGTAAAAAGAATCTTTTCGCGCAATTCTTTGATGCGGAAAGCATTCTTAAGACCATTTAGCACGGCAGCTCGACCTTTCCGCCGGCGGCCTCGATCTTGGCCTGCGCAGAAGCGCTGACCTTGTCGACCTTGACCGTGAACTTCTTGGTGAGCTCACCATTGCCGAGCACCTTGACGGGCTCGAACTCGCTCTTGATGATGCGAGCGGCCTTAAGAGCGGCACCGTCGATCACAGCGCCGTCCTCGAACTTGCGCTCGAGGCGCTCAACGTTAACAGCGGTGTACTCGATACGACGGGGGTTGCGGAAGCCCGGAAGCTTGGGCAGGCGCATAGCCAGCGGAGTCTGGCCACCCTCGAAGCCGGCACCCTTGGTGCCGCCAGAGCGGGAACCCTGGCCCTTCTGACCGCGGCCAGAAGTGGTGCCGTGACCCGAAGAATTGCCACGGCCGACGCGCTTGCGGTTCTTGGTGGAACCGGGCGCGGGAGTAAGATCGTGAAGCTGCATTTGCTACTCCTCTACAATCTCGACAAGGTGCTTGACCTTGAAGATCATGCCGCGGACGGACTCGTTGTCAGCAATCTCGCGAACCTCGCGGATCCTGTGGAGACCGAGGGCACGGACAGTACGGACCTGGTCCTGCTTGCAACCGTTGGTGCTGCGGACCTGCTTGATCTTGATGGTGTCAGCCATGCTTAGTTCTCCTTACCGACGAACATCTCGGAGACCGTCAGGCCACGGCGAGCCGCGACGTCCTCAGGGCTGGAGAGCTCCTTGAGGCCCTCGACGGCAGCCTTGATGATGTTGAGGCCGTTGTCGGTACCGAGGGACTTGGACAGGACGTTCTTGATGCCAGCAAGCTCGAAGAGGGGACGCACAGCGCCGCCGGCGATAACGCCGGTACCCTCGACAGCGGGCTTGATGATGATGCGGCCGGCACCAAAGTGACCGAGAACCTCGTGCGGAATGGTGCCCTGGTCAGTCACCGGCACGTGGAACATGTTCTTCTTGGCATCGAGAGACGCCTTGGAGATGGCCAGGGGCACCTCAGCGGACTTGCCCATGCCAACGCCGACGTTGCCCTTGCCGTCGCCAACGACGACGAGAGCGACGAGGCTCATGCGACGACCACCCTTGACGGTCTTCGACACGCGGTTGATGTAAACGACGCGCTCCTCGAACTCGGAGGCCTCGCGCTGCTGCTTCTGATTACGAGCCATGTGCTACATACCTCCTAGAACTCGAGACCGGCGGCACGAGCACCGTCGGCGAGGGCCTTGACGCGGCCATGGTAGATACGGCCACCGCGATCGAAGGCGACCTTGGTGATGCCGGCCTCGATGGCGCGCTTGCCAACGAGCTGACCGACCTTCTCCGCAGCCTCCTTGTTCGAGGTGTGGGTGCCCTTGAACTCGGCCTCGAGGGTCGAGGCGGAGACGAGCGTCAGGCTGGAGCCCTTGCTGTCGTCGATGATCTGGGCATAGATGTTGGCGTTAGTACGGGTCACGCGAAGACGCGGACGCTCGGAGGTACCCGAGACCTTGCCGCGAACACGACGCTGACGACGCTTGAGGCCTTCCAGCTTCGCCTTATGCTTGTTCATACGTAAACTCCTAAAAAGGTTGATCTTGCCAGCACCTGACGGGGTGCTGGTCTTATGCGAGTGAGTCGGTTACGACTACTTGGCGGCCTTACCCAGCTTGCGGCGGATGTGCTCGCCAACGTAGTGGATACCCTTGCCCTTGTAAGGCTCGGGAGGACGATGGCCGCGGATCTCAGCGGCGATCTGACCGACCTGCTGCTTGTTGATACCCTTGACGTTCACGTGGGTGTTGTCGGGAACCTCGAAGGTGATGCCCTCGGGAGCCTCGACGATCACGGGGTGCGAGAAGCCCAGGGAGAACTCGAGGTTCTTACCCTTCTGCTGCACGCGGTAACCGACGCCGGCGAGCTCGAGCTTCTTCTCGAAGCCCTCGGAAACGCCAACAACCATGTTGTGGATGAGGGCGCGCGTGAGGCCGTGGCGGGCACGGGTCTCACGCTCGTCGTCGGGACGGGAAACGGTGAGGACGTTGTCCTCGACGTTGATAGCGAGCTTCTCAAAGACATCGAGCTCGAGCTGGCCCTTGGGGCCCTTGACGACAACGTTGTTGCCGTTGACTGCCACTTCGACTCCGGCGGGAATCTGGACAGGCTTATTACCGATACGAGACACGGTGATCTCCTTTCCTTCTACCTACCGAGCGAATTACCAGACGTAAGCGATGATCTCGCCGCCGACGTTGTGCTTGCGAGCATCGCGGTCGGTCATGACGCCATGGCTGGTGGAAATAATGGCGGTACCAAGGCCACCGCGGACGCGGGGCATGTCGGCAACGCTGGTGTACTTACGCAGGCCCGGCTTGGAAATGCGGCGGATGCCGTTGATGACCTTAGCCTTCTTGGGACCATACTTAAGCGTGATGTGCAGAGTCTTCTGGGGAACGGTGTCCTCGACATCGTAGCCCTCGATGTAGCCCTCCTCGTGCAGAACACGAGCGATCTCGACGAGCTTCTTGCTGCTCGGCATGGAGACCGTGGCCTTGTTCACAGAGTTAGCGTTACGGATGCGCGTAAGCATATCTGCGATCGGGTCTGTAAGGTTCATACAGATTCTCCTTCGTTCTTGATGAACACGTGCTCTTGGTTCTTCGCCGCCCTTAACGGCAAAGCCTTTTTAGCGCGTTTTCCCTGTTCCAAACTGATGCTTGAAACGCTGGTAGTGACTTACCAGCTGGCCTTCTTAACGCCGGGAAGCTCGCCCTTGAGTGCAAGCTCGCGGAAGCAGACACGGCACAGGCCGAACTTGCGGTACACAGAGTGCGGACGGCCGCAGCGCTGGCAGCGCGTGTACTCACGAGTAGAGAACTTCTGCTTGCGATTGCACTTGACGATCATCGATGTCTTAGCCACTTATATCCTCCTCACATAGAGTATTGTTCGCCCCAAGCGCCGCCCCCTTGTGGGGACGGCGCTTATAGGGCAGGTGAACCTATTTCTTGAACGGGAAACCGAAGGCGTCCAGAAGGGCCTTGGCCTCCTCATCGGTGTTGGCGGTGGTCACGAAAGTGATGTCCATACCACGCTGGTGATCGACGGAGTCGAAGTCGATCTCGGGGAAGATGAGCTGCTCGGTGACGCCCATGGAGAAGTTACCACGGCCGTCGAAGCTCTTGGCGGAGATGCCGCGGAAGTCGCGGATACGGGGGATCGCGACGGAGGTCAGACGATCGAAGAACTCCCACATACGGTCGCCACGCAGGGTAACCTTGCAGCCGATCGGCATACCAGCGCGCAGGCGGAAGGTAGCGATGGACTTGCGGGCACGGGTGATCATCGGCTGCTGGCCGGTGATGGCGCGCAGGTCGCGCACGGCACCGTCGATGGCCTTGGAATCGGTAGCGGCCTCGCCGACACCCATGTTCACGACGATCTTCTCAAACTTGGGGATCATCATGACGTTCTCGTACTGGAACTTGTCCTGAAGCTGCTGCTTGACCTCGTTGTTGTACTTGGTCTTCAGACGCGGCACATACTTCTCTTCTGCCATTGTTCACTCCTTCTTGGGGTTTTAAGCACGGGGCGTGGCCACGATGGGTTGTCCTCGTGCCTCCTGGCTGCATCCGCGCCGCTCATGGCATTTTGCGGTTTGGACTCGACACAGCAGGAGCCGACAAAACAATCGGTACTATACGCGCATCGGGAGCGTATTTCCAGAAAAACCTCGTCTGCCTGCACAACTCCACAACTCCCCCGCACAAATGGGTCCCAAAAAGCAGTTGCGGTGAAATAGGGACTGTTGGGCGGCCTAACAGGCTTAAACAATCCGTATTTCACCGCAACTTAATTGGTGGGGATGCGATTAACGCTTGCGGGGGACGAGTTTGGTGCGGCGCAGGTGGATCATCTCGGCGGCGATGGAGATGGCGATCTCCTCGGGGTCCTCGGCCTCGATGGCAACGCCGATCGGAAGGTGCAGCTCGTCGATCTGGTCCTGCGTAAAGCCTTCCTGCTCCAGGCGGGCGCGCACAAAGGCCGTCTTGCGGCGCGAACCCAGACAGCCCAGGTAGGCAGGCTTGGCACGCATGGCCTGAATCACCACGTCGATATCGGACTTGTGCCCCGCCGTGGCGACGACCACCAGATCGCGCGGGCCGATGGGGCACTGCTTGCTCAGGTTCTTGTAGTCGACCAGACGACGGTCGTAGACACCGGGCACCCAATCGGGGGTCAGCGTGCCGGGGCGGTCGTCGCACGCCACGACGGCAAAGCCCGCCGCCGTGAGCACCCGCGCCGTCGCGGCGCCCACGTGGCCGCAGCCAAAGATATAGGTCAGCCCCTCGGGGCAGAGCGTCTCGATGTGCGCGGGAGGAATCTCGGAGGCGGCATTGGTGTAGGTAACCTTACTCCCCTCTTCCGTCAGCGAAAGCCCGGGGCAACCCACAATGGTGCGGCGCGACTCCTCGCCATGGTATTCGGCAGCGTCGCTTTCGAGCGCGCTTGCGATAAACGGCTCAAAGTCGATGACAAAGTCGCCGATGCGCCGATAGACCAAGACGTCGGCAATTTCCTGGAACAACGGTGCCTGAGTCGCATCCAGATGCAGGTAGCACAGGCAGATGGCTCCGCCGCAGATCATGCCGGTATCGGAGTTCTCGCTGCCCATGGTGTAGCGGACCAGACGCGATTGCCCCGCGGCCAGCAGCTCTCGCGCCTCGTCCAGCGCAAAGAGCTCGATCTTGCCGCCGCCGATGGTGCCCGCCTGGCTACCGTCGGCAAAGACGGCCATCCAGGCGCCCACGCCGCGCGGCGACGACCCCGCCGTGCCGGCCACGACCACGAGCTCGCACATCTCGCCAGCACGCAGGGCGACAAGCGCCGCATTCACAACATCGAGCTTTTCCATTGCCGCCTTCTATCCTCTAAAGATATCGGTGAGCATAGCGAGTGCCTCGAGCACGCCGCCGCCGACCGACGTCGCCTTGTCCGAAATGTAGTTGATATAGCTGGCATCGCCGCGCGGATCGACATCGGCGCATTTAAAGCCCTCAGTCACCCGCACGCCGTTCGCCAAAAGCCCGCGCAGACAGCCATCGATCTGCGTGCACATGGGCGTATCGTCCGCGTAGCCAATCACGTCTCCGGCGCTCACGATGTCGCCGATTGCGCGGTCGGACCGAAACACGCCGGCGGCGGGGCTGTGGATAACGCGCTCCTTGCCATAGCCGGCGATCACGCCCGGCACGCCCGTGTTGGGCTGGGGCGAGCCCTGGGTAATGACACGGCCCAAAAAATGCCCGCGCATGGTCTCGACCACGGCGTCGCAATCGACCGGCGCGGTAAAGCCCGGCCCCACGGCGATGACGGTAGGCGCCATGTCGCGCGTGGTGCCCAGGTTGCGCTTGGCCAGAATCGCGTCGACCACAGCCGCGGGTTTAAGCTCATCGAGCATCTTGGCCTGAGGGTCCACCACGACGGCAACATCCCCCGCTTGGGTAATCTCGAGCGCCTCTGCCGGCGTCTGCGCCAAGCGAGCGCGAATGCCCTCGACCTGGACCTCGCCCAGACGAATAGCCTCGCAAAAACTGATTGTGCGGCGGATGCACGTGGGAACCGCGATATCGGCCATAACGACCGACACGCCGGCGTGCACCAAGCGAGCGGCGACACCCGTGGCGATATCGCCGGCGCCGCGAACATAAACGAGCATTCCCGGGGCACCTCCCTGTGCTACGGTTTGAGCAGAGCAAAAGCGGTTCGACCGCTACTCTGATGATTATTTATTATCACAGTATTATACGGCGGTGAACAGATGGAAACGGTTAGCGGCAATCTTGCCTCGGCGCTCAGGATCGAGCCGGGCATTACCGCGATTATCGGCAGCGGCGGCAAGTCGACGTTGCTCAAAACGCTGGGTCTTGAGCTCATGCGCGCTGGCGGCCGCGTGCTCCTCTGCACCACCACGCATATGCTTCCCGTTGCCGGCGTGCCATGGGACGGGTCGAATCGTCGCCTGGACGCCGCGCCTTGGAAGCCGGGCGCCTCGCATGTCCCCGGTTGCACCTGCGAGGCATGCGCGGGCATGAGCCGCGGAAGTATCTGCCAGGCGGGTGTTTTGGACCCGGAGACGGGCAAACTCTCCTCCCCTGCCGAGCCGCTCGACCAGCTGGCGCAGCGCTTTGACTACGTCCTGGCCGAGGCGGACGGCAGCAAGCGGCTCCCGCTCAAGGCGCATGCCCCGTGGGAGCCGGTCGTTCCCGCCGGCACGGCCAACGTCATCTGGCTCGTCGGCGCCTCGGGGCTCAGCAAGCCCATCAACGAAGCCGTCCACCGCCCCGAGCTCTTTTGCGAGCGTTGCGGCTGCGAGCTCACCGACATCGCCACGCCCGAGCGCGTCGCCCAGGTGCTCAATGCCGAGCTGCGGATGCTGAACCTCAACAATGCCCGTATCATGCTCAACCAAGTCGACACGCTCAGCGACCCCACGATGGCAGATCGCTTCGAGGCAGCCCTCAACCGCCCCCTCATCGCCACCAGCCTCAAGTAGCCGGCCCCATCTCGTCAGTTGCGGTGAAATACGGACTGTTTGGCCGCCTAACGGCCGCAAACAGTCCGTATTTCACCGCAACTGCGGAGGGGAATCCGGTGATCTTCCTGCTAGCGGGGGACGTAGCGGCCGGGCTGGGCTCCGGTGGGCTCGCCGTCGCACGCGGCCAGCACGCCGTTCACAAACACAGCCTTGGCGCGGCCATGTGCCTCAAAGCCCTCGAGCGGCGTGTAGTCCACGGCCTGATGCTGCGTCGCGGCGCTGATCGTCCAGCGTGCCTGGGGATCCCACACGCACACATCGGCATCGGAGCCCTCGGCAAGACAACCCTTGCGCGGATACATGCCAAAGACGCGCGCCGGGTTCTCGCTCATCAAGCGGCACAGATCCTCAGGACCCAGCTGTCCCTCAAAGCTCGTAGCGATCGCGACGGGGCGATGCTCCACACCGGGCCCGCCGTTGGGAATCGCGCGGAAGTCGTCGCGCCCGCGGTCCTTTTGCCCATGCAGGTTAAAGCTGCAGTGGTCGGTCGCAATCGTATCGATCTCGCCGGCCACAAGCGCCTCGCGCAGTGCCGCACGGTCACCCGCATGGCGCAGCGGCGGGCTCATCACATATTTGGCGCCCGCAAAGCCGTCCTCGCCCTGCTCCAAATAGCACGTATCGTCGAGCATCAGATACTGAGGGCAGGTCTCGACATAGATATTCTTCTGCCCGCGCGCCTTGGCGGCACGGATGGCCTCGAGCCCCAGCTTGGTCGAAAGGTGCACCACGTTGACCGGTGCGTCGCCGGCCAGGTGCGCCAGGTATAGCAGACGGCTCACTGCCTCAGCCTCGCACACATCCGGACGGCTGAGCGCATGGCCCTCGGGCCCGTGGATACCCTGCTCAAACACGCGCTTCTGCAGCTCATTCACCAGCGTACCGTTCTCGCAATGCACGCACAGGATACCGCCAATATGCTTGAGCTCCTCCAGCACCTCGAGCGTCTCGGCATCGTCCAAGCGCAGGTGGTCGTAGGCAAAGTAGGTCTTAAACGACGATACGCCCGCCTCGCGTATGGCCGAAAGATCGGCGCGGTTGCGCTCGTTCCACTCGGCGAGTGCCATATGAAAGGCGTAGTTAGCCGTGCAGGTTCCGTCGGCGCGGCGGTGCCACTCGGCCAAGGCATCGGGCATGGTCACGCCGCGATCGGCCGTCGCGTAGTCGACGATGGTCGTCGTACCGCCGCAGGCAGCCGCGCGCGTGCCGGTCTCAAAGCTATCGGCTGTCCAATCCATGCCGGTCCAGCACTGCATGTGCGTGTGGCCGTCGATAAAGCCGGGAAACACCCAGCAGCCCGCGGCATCCTCGACGGTATCGCCCTCGGCCGGCTCAATCGCCGCGGCGATCCGTACGATCTTATCGCCATCCATGGCAAGATCGGCGCGGCGAAGCCCCTGGGGCGTCACGAGCGCGCCGTTTTTGATGATGATCATAATTGCTCCTTATTGATTGATGCAGTTGGCCACGCGATCAAAATACGAGCAGGCGGCGATATGCTCCGTTATGCGTTGCTGTCCCTTGGCGGTATCGACGTCCCACAGCTCGTAGGCACGTGCCTCGACCAGCATCACGTCGGTACGGTCCTTGAGGATCGAACCGCCGCCGTCCTTGCCCTCAAGACACATAAGCGCATCGAACAGCTGCCTAGGAAAGAGCACCGGGCTCGAAGGCTCGCCGTTGCACGCAAGACGCACCGGATGCTTGCGGCCACGCTCGTCAAATGCACGAACCATAGCCTCAAAAGAATCCGAACTCACGAGCGGCTGGTCGCCCGGCAAAAAGAGGCAACCTTTCCAGTTGCGTTCGACCCCCCACGAAAGGCCCGCGCGGACGCTTTCGCTGCGCAGCTCGCCATCGTGCAGCACGCACGGGCAATGCTTGTCCTCGCAAATCTGGGCGACCTCGGGCCAACGCGTCGAAACCACGGCGTCAAAGCCCTGGGGAACCGAATCGATGGTCCGGGCAATCAGCGGCTCGCCATAGATATCGGCGAGCATCTTGTTAGAGCCAAACCGCTTGCCCTCGCCCGAGGCCATAATCACGCAACCGAGTTTCATGGCGATACCTCCCCTGAAACCATCGTACCCATAACTCGCGCCGCGGGGCATCTACATCGAAAGCGCTTATCCCGCATGCCCCGATGCAAAAAAGGGGGCACCCCGCCGGTTGGCAGAGCGCCCCCTTTACATGGCTTACCTCAGCCCAGCTTTAGGCCTGGAACCAACGGGCGGTGTTGCGCTCGTCGAGGGCCTTGAGGGTAGCGGCGGGATCGGCAACCTTCTGCAGGAACATCATGGCAGCGATGGCGTACGGCTTGTAGCTGGCCTCCTTGTACATGCCCACGCGGTGCATGTCGAAGACGTCGGCGTTGACCTCGCCGTGCTCGCAAGAGACACCGGAGATGTCGGCGGGCAGCGGGTGCATAAAGATGGTGTCCTGGCCGTTGGCAGTCTTCTCCATGAGCTCGGTCGTGGAGCACCAGTCCTGATGGGTGGCGTTCTGGGCGAGCAGCTCCTTCTCGAGCGCTGCGATGCCGGCGTCGTCGCCCTCGGCGTACAGGTTGGTGCGCTTCTCCATGGCGGCAAACGGAGCCCAGCTCTTGGGGATCACGATGTCGGCGCCCTCGAAGGCCTCGGCCATGGTGTTGACCTGCTTAAAGGTGGTGCCGGACTCGGCGGCATAGGTCTTGGCGCGCTCGACGACCTCGGGCATGAGGTCGTAGCCCTCGGGGTGAGCCAGGGTGACGTCCATGCCAAAGCGGGGCAGCAGGCTGATCAGCGACTGCGGGCAGGACAGCGGCTTGCCGTAAGAGGGCGAATAGGCCCAGGTGACGGCAACCTTCTTGCCCTTGAGGTTCTCGAGGCCGCCAAACTCGTTGATAAGGTAGAGCATGTCGGCAGAGGACTGCGTGGGGTGATCGGAGTCGGACTGCAGGGAGATGAGCGTGGGACGGTGATCCAGAACGCCGTCCTCGTAAGCCTGCTGGACAGACTCGGAGACCTCAGCCATGTAGGCGTCGCCCTTGCCGATGTACATGTCGTCGCGGATGCCGATGACGTCGGCCATGAAGGAAATCATGGTAGCGGTCTCGCGGACGGTCTCGCCGTGAGCGATCTGGGACTTCTTCTCGTCCAGGTCCTGCAGCTCAAGGCCGAGCAGGTTGGCAGCCTTAGAGAAGGAGAAGCGCGTACGGGTGGAGTTGTCGCGGAACAGGGAGACGGCCAGGCCCGAATCGAAGATCTTGGACGAAACGTTGTTCTCGCGCAGCTCGCGCAGAGCGTCGGCGACGATGTAGAGCGCCTTGAGCTCATCGGTGGTCTTGTCCCAGGTGTGCAGGAAGTCGCTGCCGTACATACCCTTAAAGTCGAGGCCGTTCAGCTGCTCGACGAGCTCGGTAAACTTGGCGTCCATGGAAATGTCCTTTCTAAAGGTGAAACGATCGCAATGAGTAGATGCGCTCCGGCATGCGCGTGTGGCTAGAACATGCAGAACGCTATGACGAGGACCCGCCACCGTCGAGGAAGCATGGGAGATAACGACCGCGGGCCCCAAGTCAACAGGAGGCACCGGGGGCATAAACTGTCCCCGGCTCAACAAGATCGAGGAATGGGACTAGTCGATTTTGTTGTTGGTCAGACCGGCGCGGAACACGGTGGCATCGCCATCGGCCTGGCTCGGATCGTAGAGGTTCAGGGCAGCCACATACATGGCGGCAGCGGTGACCAGGTCGTCCTTGTAGGTGACCTCGTTGGGAGCGTGAGCCTGAGACTCGGCACCCGGGCCAAAGCCGACGCAGGGGATGCCGTAGCGGCCCTGGATGGAAACACAGTTCGTAGAGAAGGTCCACTTGTCGCACAGCGGACGACCGGTGCGCTTGTCCATGCTGGGCTCGCAGCCGATGCGCTCGTCACCGAACATGGCCTTGTGGGCGTCGACGAGGGCCTTGACGTGCGGAGCGGTCTCCTTGTTGATCCACGTGGGGAAGTAAGCCTCGGTCTCGTAGACCTCGCCGGTCCAGGACGGACGGTCGTACATGTACATGGAGACCTTCACGTCGTCGCCGTACTTCTTGGCGGCCGGCAGGTTGCGGATCTCGTCCAGGCAGGACTCCCAGGTCTCGCCGGCGGTCATGCGACGGTCGATGGAGATGGCGCAGGAGTCAGCGACAGCGCAGCGGCTGGGGCTGGTGTAGAAGATCTGGCTGACGGTGCAGGTGCCGCGGCCCAGGAAGCGGGCGTCCTCGAAGTGCTCGGGGTTGTACTTGGGGTCGAGCATCTTGACGAGGCCCTTGATGTCGGTCGACTCGTCGCAGCCGTTGTTGTTGAGGGCGCGGACGTCGGCGATGATGTCGGCCATCTTGTAGATGGCGTTGTCGCCGCGGTCGGGAGCGGAGCCGTGGCAGGAGGTGCCGTGAACGTCGACGCGGATCTCCATGCGGCCGCGGTGACCGCGATAGATGCCGCCGTCGGTGGGCTCGGTGGAAATGACGAACTCGGGCTTAATGCCGTCCTTGTTGTAGATGTACTGCCAGCACATGCCGTCGCAGTCCTCTTCCTGGACGGTGCCGACGACCATGATCTTGTAGCCCTCGGGGATGAGGCCCATGTCCTTCATCATCTTGGCAGCGTAGGTAGCAGAAGCCATGCCACCCTCCTGGTCGGAGCCGCCGCGGCCGTAGATGATCTCGTCGGTCTCGTAGCCCTCATAGGGATCGGCGTCCCAGTTCTCGATGTTGCCGATGCCGACGGTGTCGATGTGGGAGTCGATAGCGATAATCTTGTCGCCCTCGCCCATAAAGCCCATAACGTTGCCCAGGCCGTCGACCTTGACCTCGTCATAGCCAAGGCTCTCCATCTCGGCCTTGATGCAGGCGACAACCTCGCCCTCCTCGCAGGACTCAGAGGGGTGAGAGATCATAGCGCGCAGGAAGCGAGTCATATCAGCACGATGGGACTCAGCAGCAGCCTTGATAGCGTCGAAATCGAGTTCTTTAGCCATTGTTCTTAACCTTTCAAACGAAGGAATCTACCTGTGAGGTGGCGGAGCGATACCTATTTATTCCGCCCAGTATTAGCAAGTGGGGTATTCGCCTTCCCAGACGATGCGGCGGTACTGGTCGGGGTCCGTGTCACCTTCCGTGGAGAAGCAGAGCACGGAGCTCGTCTTGTCCAGGCCGATGAGTTCCTTGAGCTCGGCGTACTCGGGATCGAGCATGAGGGTCTCGACCAGGCCGGTGGTCACAGCGCCGGACTCGCCGGAGATGACGCGCGGGTCGCCCTTCTCGGGAGCGCCCAGGGTGCGCATGCCGCGAGCGGTGACCCAGTCGGGGCAGGACACGAAGGCGGTGGCATGGTTGCGCAGGATATCCCAGCCCAGGATGTTGGGCTCGCCGCAGCACAGACCGGCCATGATGGAGGGCATGTCACCGTCCACGATGCGCGGATCGCCGTCGCCAGCGGCAGCGCCCTTGTACAGGCAGGCGGCAGGCGCGCACTCAACCACGACGAAGGTGGGCGGGTTATCGGGATACAGGTTGGTGAAGTAGCCCACCACGGCGCCGGCGAGCGAACCCACGCCAGCCTGGACAAACACGTGGGTCGGGCGGTTGATGGCCATCTCGCGCAGCTGCTCGGCAGCCTCGGAAGCCATGGTGCCGTAGCCCTCCATGATCCAGGACGGGATCTTCTCGTAGCCCTCCCAGGCGGTGTCCTGAACGATGACGCCACGCTCGCAGGCGTCAGCCTCGGCGGCAGCCATGCGCACGCACTCGTCGTAGTTGACCTCTTCGATGGTCACCGTGGCGCCCTCGGCGGCGATGTTATCGAAGCGGGGCTTGGTGGAACCCTTGGGCATGTGCACGACGGCCTTCTGGCCCAGCTTGTTGGCAGCCCATGCCACGCCGCGGCCATGGTTGCCGTCGGTAGCGGTAAAGAATGTAGCCTGGCCAAAGTCCTCGGCCAGCTGATCGGAGGTCAGGTAATCGAAGGTGCAGTCGGCAACGTCCTTGCCGGTCTCGTCGGCAATGTAGCTGGCCATGGCAAACGAGCCGCCCAGAACCTTAAAGGCGTTGAGGCCAAAGCGATAGCTCTCGTCCTTAACGCACAGGTTGGACAGGCCTAGGCGCGCGGCCTGGCCGTCCAGGCGGGCAAGCGGAGTGACGGTGTACTGGGGGAACGACTGGTGGAAGGCACGGGCCTTCTTCACGTGGTCGAGACTCATGATTCCCAAGTGCTTGTCATCGCTCTTGGGCATCGTGTTGCTCGCCCACTGGATCTTATCGGCCATACGGTGAACTCCTTAAGTCCTCTCTTGCCGGCCCCCGCATACGCGTTTCAGCCCGATCCCATTCACACGGCTGAACTTTTATGTGGATGCCAAACAAAAAGTTTGTTAGTACTGTTCTATCACACTTTTTGATTGGCATACCTAACGAATTGTTTGTTGCCGTAATCGGTACTTTTTCGCCGCCGAACGGTCACACAACGCAGCAACGCTTTCGTTATTTGCGAACAGGTGTGGTTTATGGCACAGTGAGCCCAAACTAATTTTTAGGAAGGTACACATGACCCCCGCACAGATTGAGTTTTACAAGCGCCTCGCACACGGCCTGGCGCTCCAATTTGGCCCCAACTGCGAAGTCGTCGTCCACGATCTGGAGACCGAGGACGTAGACCACTCCATCGTAGTGATCGAAAACGGCCACGTCAGCGGGCGCAAACTGGGTGACGGCCCCAGCCATATCGTGTTTGAGTCCATGCACGAGGGCGCCACCGATGTACACGACCGCGAGCCGTACCTCACTAAAACCACCGACGGTAAGCTGCTCAAATCGTCGACGATCTTTATCCGCAACGACGAGGGCAAGCCCGTCGGCATTTTGGGCATCAACTTTGACATTACGCTCATGAAGGCTTTTGAGCGCTCGCTCGATGCCTTTACCGGCACCGGCGGCACGGGCTATACCGAGCCCGAGCCCATTACCAAGAACATCGGCGACCTGCTCGAGGACCTGCTGCACGAGTGCGAGCAGTTTGTGGGCAAGCCCGCGGCACTCATGACCAAAGACGAGCGCATTCGTGCCATTGGCTACCTCGACCGTCGCGGTGCCTTCCTCATTTCCAAGTCGAGCGAGCGCGCCTGCGAGTTCTTTGGCATCTCCAAGTACAGCTTCTATAGCTACCTCAATGAGGCCAAGGCGGCGGCCGGCAACAAGTAGGCACTCGCCTGGATTGCCCTCCCTTTTGGGCGCGAGTTCTGGAAAGCACGAATCCAAGACCGAGCCGCTTGGGAAGTTCCATATAATCGATGTCATTAGTATTTCGAAAGGATGGAACAGAATGGCGTTGAGCAAGGCATCATGCACCGGTCGCGGATTGATTCCGGCAATTGGTGGACATGTGCACCGCATGTTCGATGAGGGTGAAGACGACCTGTTTTCGCTGAGCCTTGACGACGTGATGGATGATCGCCCGTGGACCGCCGACGAACTCATGGGCGGCGGGGCTCGCCCGTCAAACCCCAATCCCGCACTTGCGCCCAAGTCCGCATCTGCGCTGACTCCTGCGCAGTCGCCCGTTTCGACGCCCGCGCCTACGCCCGCACCCACTTCGGCGCCCACACCCGCTCCCCGCCCCGCAAGCGACCCGTCCGAGACGGCGGCATTTCTCGCTGCAGCGACGCAGGGCAAATCGGCCGACAGCACCGTTATGTACAGCGCCCAGCAGTTGCCCGTTCCTGCGGCACGCAAGCCTCCGGTCGCAAGGCTCGATGAGCCCGTTGCCCATCAGGTTGTCCATGATTCCTGGGCTGCAGCCGATCTGGATGAGACCTCTACCGGCATGCCGGCGCTCGATGTTCCAGTTAACCCGCTTTTTGCCGCCAACACGAGCGCCGCGGACTATGAGGGCGGTGCGGCATATTCCGATTATTCCGATGGCTATGCTGGCAACGGTCGCATCGAGACCGAGGATTATGGCACCGCATCGAGCGATTATCTCAACGATCCGTACGCTGCCACGCCCGCACCGGAATATGACCCGGAGGCCGCGTCCGCACCGGCTTATACCAAAAGCACGGGCGAAGAGCGCTTCGCCGATTATTACGCCAAGGAAAAGGCGCTGCGTTTCTCGGAATTTCCGCAGGCAGTCAAGGTTGCCTTTATCGCCATTGTCATTGCCCTGCTCGGCGTCATTGCGTTTGAGGGATTCCAGCTGTTCCGCGGCCCCACCCAAGCGGAGTCGGAAACCCAGCAAAAAGAGGACGATAACCAGTACCTGGACATCAACACCCTCAAGGGCGACCCCAACGACGGAGACGACGAGTAACAGATGCCGAAAACTGAGGGCCGTAAACCAAATCAAGCGACTCGCGGGATTGTGGGGGCGTAGACGGGCGAATGGGCCATCGACGATTTTGAGCTGGCAAGGGCCGGGAACTAGATTCCCGGCCTTCAACCTAGCACTGCTTTATGAGATCGAGCACCGCAGGAATGTCATCGGCATTCCGAAGCGCAACGTAAGTGGGTAAGCCCGGGCCAAATCCACCCTGCGTACGCTTGTCCTGGCACATGTCCTCTGGATCCGTTAGATCATCCACACTCTTTGCCAAGCCAACGGCAATCCAACCACCGTTGCTGGTCCTGCCTTCTAGCACGGCATGCAGTTTTCGCTTGCCCGACCTGAAGCCTACATAGTACTTAGCTATGTAGGACTCCCACGAAGGGTTACCACTCAGAACGGACTCGCGCACCTCATCGAAAAGCTTCTGATTGAGCCCACCTTCGGCAAAAGTGGGGTGGTTCTCCTGCAGAGTCCAGACAGGAGCCTCGTCAGACTCCCCACGAGAAGGACGGTACTTGTCGACGACGTCTGCCGGAAGGTCGGGATACTTCCATATCTCGCACGCTTCTTTCGCCAGCTCGTCCGCGCGCTGCCCAATCTCTTCCTCACCCCATTTTTCATGCGAGACAATCGATTTGTTTAGGTAGAGCGGGCTGCACTTAAATCCGACGTCAGGCAGATTGAGCTTGTCCGAGAACGACCGGTTTGAGTACTCCTGGTTGTAGCCCGTCAGCGTAAGATTTCCCAAGTTGTTGCACAGCCTGTCGTGGACGTCTTCCCAGTTCTCACCAAGCGATTCCTTCCAGCCGTGCTCATCATCGATCGTCTGGGGCATGATGTGCTCGATCTGGTAATCGTCGGCTGAGATGGACTCCTTCGGGTGGTGCCAGTTCTCCATGCGTTCCAGGTAATAGCGCTTTTTAGAGAAGCGGTTGTAGCAGTCACGCGTCTTAAACTCCTCGACAAAATGCTCGTCTGTCGGAAAGTATGCGGTCATACCGCTGCTGTGGATAAGGAGCATCGCCGTAACGTACTCCTCGATATCGTCCTGCTGCTCGAGATTGCGATACATGCCGGCAAAGAAATTATTTAGGCCCGTGGTAAGTCTGCCGCAAACCGCTCGCCTGAACAGAAACGACTCGATAGTCTCGCAGATACGTAAAAACGCATTGCGGTCTAGTCCATTCCCCTCGTAAACCGAATAAAGCAACATTAAGAGGGGCCTTATCTGCTTCACGTCGAGGCTTACGATTCTGCCGAACACTCGGTGCAGTCCGTCGTCCTTCTCCTTACCAAGGAACAGACTGGCGTATCTATGTGCATACCCGCGCAGCTCCTTAAGCAGACCCTCGGTGTCACCATCGTAGTCGTCGGCGAAATAGCGCTTAAACTCGTAGTAGGCCTCGTTCTCCTTCGGCATCCTATTGGGAACTTTAAGCCACAGCCAGTACCAGATAAATGCATTGAACTCTTCTTCGCCGCCTTTTCCGAACAAGCGCTCGAGCGGATGCCAGTAACCCTCGTAGAGCTTGGTCTGCTCGTCGTTGGGAAGCGACATAAGAACGTAGTTACGAATGAGGTCAATAGGCGTGAGCGGCTTACCCTTGGAGTTCATGGACTCAAATATGAGCTGGGCATTATCGACGCCAGCGGTGAGCTTAGTGTCGATGACCTGCACGCGGTTTAGCCCCGCCCAAAGCCTTGCAGGGTCGAATGATTTCCCGTGCATCTTTTCACGGAAGAACGCGTGGTTCTCGACAATGCGATCCGATTTTTCATCTGGCACGGGAGACCCAGACACGATGGAGAACAGCGTCTCTTTATCGTCCTGCGAAAGCACCAGCTTGTAGCGCGCCAGACCGTTGTAGTCATCATCGTTAAAGAGGTAGTTCTTCCGCAGCGCCGAAATCTTGAGATCGCCAAGGAAGCCGGCCTTGTCGGGATTACCCTCCAGATAGTCAGCCAAGGCAGCAATCATCAACGAAAACGTCGTCATGCGCTGCTGACCGTCAATCAGAAGCACGCGCGAAATGCTCGTGGCAGAGCTCTCGGACTCGGGGATATAAAGCATCGACCCCACGAAGTGCGGTACGCCATCACGGCCCGCTCGCATGACGTCATCCCAAAGCACCTCGCACTCTTTTACGCTCCACGAGTAAACTCGCTGGTACACGGGAATGACAAACTGCATCTTCGCTACGCCCATAAGGTCGAGCAGATTCGCCTCGGTTGCTTTCATTTGCGGTTGCCCCCTCTTCTTGTTATGCGTCACTTACCGTCAGTCCTCCACTGAACGGAGGGCGCTAAAGACGAGAGCATCGAAGCGCAGAAGCAACCGGGATGCTCATATCGTAAGATTTAAAACGCTTGTTGCGAACACAATTGAACGCCTGATCGGTTCCGATGGCTCCCCCTATGAGAAGAGGGTGGACGCCAGGGGCCGCGTGACTAGCGATAAGTGCATCACGAGCGAAGTGCCGTTTGAGGAGCTGCCCGAGGGGTGGTGCTGGACGAGGTTGGAAAGCGTTGCCCAAATCCTTAATGGCGACAGGGGGAAGAACTATCCAGCAAAGTCGAAGCTGCACGATTCCGGAATTCCTTTCGTTAGCGCTATCAATGTAGAACGAGGCGTTGTTTCGGAAACGAGCATGCTCTATATGACGGAAGACCAATACGACCTGCTTAATGCTGGGAAGCTGGTACATGGCGATATGGTTTTCTACATACGAGGGTCCCTAGGTAAATTCGGCATCTTTCCTTTCGAACGAGGCGCCATCGCGTCTTCGTTAGTAATTGTTAGACTGATTGACAGCATTGGAATATCCGTTAAATACCTAAGCGCCCTATTTGACTCAGCGTTAACAGCGGCAAGCATAAAAAGATTCAACAACGGAACTGCCCAGCCAAATTTGTCGGCAGCTAATTTCCAGTCGTTTTTATATCCTATTCCGCCCCTCGCCGAACAGCGCCGCATCGTCGAGCGGGTGAACGAGCTCATGCCCCTGGTCGAGGAGTACGGCGAGCTCGAGGGCGCCCGCGAGGAGCTCGACGCCGCGCTGCCCGGCCGCCTGCGCAAGTCGGTGCTGCAGCTGGCGGTTCAGGGAGGGCTCGTGCCGCAGGACCCCGCAGACGAGCCCGCCGGCGTCCTGCTCGAGCGCATCCGCGGGCAGCGCCGGCGGCTCGTGGCCGAGGGGAAGATGAGGGCCCCGAAGGGCGGTGAGTCGATCATCTTCGCCGGTTCCGATGGCCGCCGCTATGAGAAGAGGGTGGACGCCAGGGGCCGCGAGTCCGATCCGGTCTGCATCGAGGACGAGATCCCGTTCGAGATACCCGAGGGATGGGAGTGGGCGAGGCTG
>NZ_JAWHPN010000020.1:0-43075 GCF_032584215.1 Collinsella aerofaciens
TACATAGAGCTCTATTACAATAGGGTGCGCATGCATTCCACCCTGGGCTACATGTCTCCAGTGGAATACGAGCGGCAATACGCTTGATGGTCCTTAAAAGAAAGTCCAGTTTATCCTTCCCACTCCACTGGGAAGGGCCACGTAACGGTCCAAGAAATCGTCCGCAGTCCCCATTCTTGCCCCTTTGGGCCGGCTTCTTGTTGGGGCGTGCCTGCCCCAAACCCTGCTAGGAGCGAGTGCAGCAAACTGGAAGTTTAAATTAGTCTTTGCAAATAACCTTTGAACCTTCACCATCAATTACAATTCCCTGACGATTGTTAATTGCGCATAGATTCAAATCCGAAAACTCAGTTATTATTTTCTCGGTAACTTTCTTAAATGGTGCTGTAAGAAAATGCGGAAGAACATAGAAATCAATCAAATTAAGCCCTGCATCATCTTCTTGTGAGTAGTCCTCCGGCTTTTCATCCATTTGCTCGATATATTGGATGCTTGGAGCGCATACAATCGCACCTGCCGATTCACCAATCATCAGTTTTCCCTTTGCCAATTCTTTCTTCAGCAGCTCATCCGTTCCCGTTTTACGGAGCTGGTCTATAAGGAAAAAATAATTTCCGCCGGTAAAATAGATCACATCCGCATCTTCAAAAAGAGACTGTATCGTTGAATAAGCCTCCGTTGAAATATCAATTTCAGTTACAATTGCTCCCAACTTTTTGAATAATTTTCGAGCCGAGCCGACATAACCGGTGTAGCCTTCACGCAGCGAAGCTGTTGGAATAAATGCGACTTTTTTATTTTCAATTTCTTCCTTTATCAGACTTCCTACATTTGAAAAGTGCGAACATAAAAACATTTTCATCAATATTCTCCTTTATATATAATTTCATATTTGTTGAACTAAGCCGTGTATACCATACTCACCAATGAAAGAACGCCCTGATATAGCGTAATTTGCTGTTTTCCTGCGTACGTGCGTACACACTCCACAGGAATTCTAAGGGCCCTGCCCCCTTAGCACACGGACTTTGGAACAAAGTCTAGTGTGTTACGCCTTGCCAGAGGTGTACAGGCTCCCGGTACGCACGTACGCAGCAATTGCCATCAATGCGCCATATAAGTGGCGATCAAGTTCGCATAAAGCGACCTTGGTTCCGCAAAACAAAAGGCAGGATACCATCACCACGATGGTACTCTGCCTCTGTTCGTTTCTGTTTACCGTTCCGAGTGGTCCTTCCGCAGAATTACCGATAAACAAATAACGTACCCGGACCCTTTCTCGTATAGAATCGGGTTCGAGTGCGAACTGAATGTTGGAGCAATAAAAAACCACCACAAAGGTGCCTGTCCCCTTTGTGGTGGTTTTGGGTTAGTGCTAGAGGGTGTGGCCGTAGGCGTTGGCGGCCTTGATGGCGGCGGCGAATTTCTCGTCGGTGAAGGGCTCGGGGTTGCCCTGCTTCCACTCGTTGGTGGCGTGCGCGTACTCGCACAGGGCCGGGATATCGGACTCGGAAAGCCCGACCTGCTCAAGCGTCACGGGCAGGCCCATCTGCTTGTTAAAGGCCGCGTAGCGCTCAAGGTTCTCGGTATCGCCCGTATAGGCGAACAGCACGAGCACGCCCAGGCTCACGACTTCGCCGTGCAGGTAGGTGCCCTCGCGCGGAATGCTGCATGTGGCGTTGTAGAATGCGTGCGCCACGCTTGAGTTGTAGTAGTAATCGTTCTGGTTCGTCAGGTTCGAGACATAGCCCGTATTGACCACGATATCGAGTGCGATTTGCTTGACAGCCTCGCTCGACAGGTCCTGGCGCACGTCCTCAAGACCCTGGACGCCATAGGTAAACAGCGGCTCGGAGCAGGTGTGGGCAAGCGCCAGGCCAAGACCGGCGGTGTGCTCCAAATTACCGGCGCTCGTTGCGTACTCGACCTCGGGCTGCTTGGACAGGGCATCGCCCACGCCGGCCCAGAAGTACTCCGCCGGAGCCTCGGCGATGATCTTGGGGTTGATGAAGATGTGCGCCGGTCGGTTGGGGTACGAATATCCCTCGAGCGAGCCGTCGTCGTTGTACACGACGGCAATGGCGGTCGCGGCGGAGCAGTTGGAACAGATCGTCGGGACAGTGAAGACGATCTTCTTGAGCTCGATGGCCGCCGTCTTGACGGTGTCGAGCGCCTTGCCGCCGCCGCAGGCGATAAGAACATCAGCCTCCTGGCAGGCAGGGGAGTTCACGACCTTGGCGATATTGGCACGCGTACTGTTGGTGCCATAGACGCGCGTCTCCAGGACCTCGACATCGGTACCTTCAAGTGCCGCCTCGATTCCCGGCAGCGCCGCAGCCAGGGCTCGCTTGCCGCCAATGATGGCGACTTTCTTCGCGCCGTACTCCGCCAGTGCAGTTGACAGCTCGGTAAAGCAATCCTCGCCAACGGTGTAGTCGCTCATTCCAATCGTGCGCATAGCAACCTTCTTTCGTTCGATAAAGTGCTTTCAGGTATTTTGCTCCTAGAGAAGGGCTGTAATAGCGAGAAATTTCGAACGTATAAAACCAGTGTTGAGGGTTTTTCGCCGGCGCGGAACGTGCTAGCATACTCCGCATAAGCGTTGATGGGGACGAGTAGTCGGCCGTCCGCATGCTACAGAGAGCGGGGAGCGCTGAGAACCCGTGCATGCGACCGATGAAAATCACCCCGGAGCTGCGGTCCCAACGGACGTGCCGCGCAGGTTCGTCTTAGTAGACATCGCCGAGATGGTCGTCGATACAGGCCAGCCGAGTAACGGATGCGAGCGCGCGAATACGCGGGCGAGGGCATCTAAGCTGGGTGGTTAAGCGAAGAGCTTTTGCGGGCGTGCAGCCCGTTTTGTGGCGCTTCGTCCCAGCTTGCAGGGACGGGCGCTTTTTTTGGTGCCCAACGGGCGTGCGC
Organism: Collinsella aerofaciens; assembly: GCF_032584215.1. Taxonomy (GTDB): domain Bacteria; phylum Actinomycetota; class Coriobacteriia; order Coriobacteriales; family Coriobacteriaceae; genus Collinsella. Next base: position 2,923 of record NZ_JAWHPN010000020.1, read on the forward strand.
GCCCACGACATGAAAGGGGTACCGTGGCAAACGAGTACAAGCAGACGATGAATCTGCCCAAGACCGGTTTTCCCATGCGTGCCGGTCTTTCCAAGTCCGAGCCCAAGCGACTCAAGGACTGGCAGGACAACAAGGTCTACGAGCAGGTTCTGAAGAAGAACGAGGGTCACAAGAAGTTCGTGCTGCACGACGGTCCTCCGTACGCCAACGGTCCGATCCACATCGGCCATGCCATGAACAAGATTTCCAAGGACATGATCAACCGTTACTGGATGATGCAGGGCTGCGAAGTTCCCTATGTCCCCGGTTGGGACTGCCACGGTCAGCCGATCGAGCACAAGGTCGAGGAGAAGCTCGGCACCGAGAAGTTCAACCAGACCTCCACGGCTAAGATCCGTGAGCTTTGCAACAAGTTCGCTGTCGAGAACATCGAGCTGCAGAAGGCCGGCTTCCGTCGCCTGGGCGTTCTTGGCGACTGGGACAACCCCTACCTGACGCTCTATCACCAGCATGACGCTGCCGACATCGAGGTCTTCAAGGCCATGTTCGATAAGGGTATGATCTATCGCGGTCACAAGCCCGTCCATTGGTGCAAGCATTGCCACACCGCGCTGGCCGAGGCCGAGATCGAGTACTCCGACGAGACGAGCCCGTCCATCTTCGTGCGCTTTGAGATGACTTCCAAGCCCGCCGGCCTCGAGAACTTCGACGGCCCGGTCGACTTTATCATCTGGACGACCACGCCGTGGACCATCCCCTCCGACCAGGCCGTTTCCCTTAAGCCCGGCGCCGCCTATGTCGCCGTTGAGCACGAGGGTCGTGCCGAGGTCATGCTCGAGGACCTGGCTCCCAAGTGCTGCGAGGAGTTTGGCTGGGAGTACACCCCGGTTATGGTCGACGGCAAGCCCTATGTGGTTCCCGCCGAGACCTTCCACCACATCCACTACAAGCAGCCGATCTTTGACGGTGTCGAGGGTGTGGCGCTGCTGGCCGATTACGTCGGTGTCGATGACGGTACCGGTATCGTCCACAACTCGCCCGGCCACGGCGTCGACGACTACTTTGCCTGCCTCAAGGAGGGCATCACCGACATCTGCATGCCGGTCGATGACGACGGCAAGTTCTACACCGGCGAGGAGTTTGGTACCGGCGGCCCCTTCAGCGGCATGGATACCGACGAGGCCAACCCGCATATCATCGAGTTCCTGCGCGAGCGCGGCACCCTGGTCCTCGAGAAGAATATCACGCACAGCTATCCGCACTGCTGGCGCTGCAAGCACCCGGTGCTCTTCCGTGCTACCGACCAGTGGTTCGTCTCGATGGACAAGACGGGTCTGCGTGAGCAGGCTGGCAAGGAGGTCCGCGAGAACGTCAAGTGGTATCCGGCCCATGCCGCCAACCGCATTGGCGCCATGGTCGAGCAACGCCCTGACTGGTGCATCAGCCGCCAGCGCAACTGGGGCGTGCCTATCCCCAGCTACACTTGCGCCGACTGCGGCGAGAAGGTCATGAACGACGCCACGCTCGACGCCGTCATCAAGCTCTTCCACGAGAAGGGCTCCGACGCCTGGTTCACCGACGCTCCCGAGAGCTATCTGGGTGAGGCCTGCGTCTGCCCCAAGTGTGGCGGCCATCACCTCAAGGCCGATAAGGACATCCTCGACGTGTGGTGGGATTCCGGCGTGTCCTGGAAGGCCGTCTGCGAGTATCGACCCGAGCTTGAGTACCCGGCTGACGTGTATCTCGAGGGCTCCGACCAGCATCGCGGTTGGTTCCAGAGCTCGCTGCTCACCTCGGTGGGTGCCAACGGCCATGCTCCGTACAAGGCGGTCGTCTCGCAGGGCTTCACGCTCGATGGCCAGGGCCGCAAGATGTCCAAGTCGCTCGGCAATGTCATCGACCCCAATAAGGTCTGTGACGAGATGGGCGCCGACATCATCCGCCTGTGGGTTGCTTCCGTTGACACCAGCTCCGACGTGTCCATCGACCACGAGATTCTTGCCCGTACGTCCGATGCCTACCGTCGTTTCCGCAACACGTTGCGCTTCCTGCTTTCCGAGCTCGAGGGCCAGTTTGAGCCCGAGACCGACGGTGTCGCCTTTGCCGACCTGCTGCCGCTCGACAAGCTCATGGTTGCCCGTCTGACCCAGGTTCAGGCCGAGGTCGACGACGCTTACTCTTGCTACGAGTTCCCGCGCGCTTACCGTGCGCTTTATGACTTCGTGGTTACCGAGCTTTCCAACGTGTACCTCGACGCCCTGAAGGATCGCCTGTACTGCGACAAGCCCGGCTCGCTCGAGCGCCGCAGCGCCCAGACCGTGCTGGCCGAGCTCTTCTCGATGCTCATGCGCGATCTGCAGCCGATTTTGTCCTACACCGTCGACGAGGCCATGGCCTATGCGCCTGCCGGCTGCGTCGACCACCAGAAGTACGCCGCGCTGCTCGATTGGTACAAGTCGCCCATCACGGTCGACGAGGCCAATGAGTTTGAGGGCGTGCTCGAGGCTTCGCTCGAGCTCCGTAGCGCCGTGACCAAGGCCCTTGAGGATGCCCGTTCTGCAGGCACCTTCACCAAGAGCCAGCAGGTCCGCGTCAAGGCGGTCGTTCCCGCCGAGATGTACGCGCTGCTGACCGGCGACAAAGCCGTCGACCTGGCCGAGTTCTACATCGTCTCCGATGTTGAGCTGACTCAGGGCGAGGAACTCTCCGTTGCCATTGAGGCTGCCGAGGGCGAGTGCTGCGACCGTTGCTGGAACTACCGCACCACCGTTGGCGAGTACAACGGCCACGCACATATCTGTAAGCGCTGCGCTGATGCGCTGTAGGTTACGGCGTTCGTAGAACGCCGTAACCTACCGACGCTGCAAACGCCCCTAAGCGGCAATCTGACGTTCAATCGTCGGTCGCGTACCAAAATACGCTTCCCTCCTCTTTCACGTCACCTTGCTCGCTTAGGGACGTTTTCGCTGTTGGCGACGGTAATGCGGCGTTTCTATGGACCTAGTCGTTGGGGACGTTCTTAAACGACTAGTCAAACAAGAACGTCCCCAACGACTACCTGTGTCATATTCAAGCGGCATTCTGTTTTTCGGAATGCCGCTTTCTTTTATGCTGGTTATTTATCTGGCGTTAGCGAATATGTCGTGCGCTCTGCGTGTGGCAATATAAGATGGTTAATTGCGTTAAACGGAATTCGATTGTTCTGAGGGTAGGGGATTTCTTTGGGTCGTACTGGGGATATGACGCCGCCTTTGCGTTGGCGGTTGGGTGTTGCTGGTGGGGTGGCGCTGGTTGTGCTGCTTGTTGACCAGTTGACCAAGCTTGCGGTTCGTGCCGTGGGCGATGCACTGCATGTGACCGTCATCCCCGGCGTGATCGACTTCCTGTTTGTCCGCAATATCGGTGCTGCCTTTAGCATGGGCGAGGGGCATGGCATCGCATTTGCCGTGCTGGCGCTGGCGGTCATTGTCGCCATTGCCGTGTACTTGCTCCGTGCGCCTCAGCTCGCTCGTCTTGAGGTTGTGGGCATGGCCATGGTTGCGGGCGGCGCCATCGGCAACGCGATCGATCGCCTTGTCTTTGGCTTCGTGACCGATTTTATCGCCACCACGTTCATCGATTTTCCCGTCTTTAACGTTGCTGATATCGGCATTACGGTCGGCGTCGTGCTGGCGCTCATTGGTTACATGTTCTTGAGTCCCGCCGCTCGCGAGGTCGATGCGACTGCCGAGCTCAACGCCCGTGACGAGGCCCGCGCCAAACGCAAAGCCAAGCAGCGTGGGGAGCGTGCCCGCAAGATTCGCGAAAGGAATGAGCGCTAATGGCCGACATCCATATTCTCGTTGCCGACGATTCCGCTGGTCAGCGTCTTGACGCCTATCTGGGCGCCAACGATGGCTGTCCCACGCGCTCTGCCTGTGCGCATCTGATCGAGGGCGGTGCCGTCGCCGTCAACGGCGAGACCTGCCTGTCAAAAAAGTATGCCGTGCGCTCCGGTGACCGCATCTCGGTCGACCTGCCCGAGCCGCACGATCCGACTGACGTGATTCCCGAGGCCATCCCGCTCGACATTCGCTATGAGGATGACTATCTCATTGTGCTCTCCAAGCAGCGCGGGCTGGTATGCCATCCCGCCCACGGCCACGAGAGCGGCACGCTTGCGAACGCTTTGGTCTACCATTGCGGTATCGATCATCTTGGTACCGTGCAGGGTGAGGACCGCCCCGGCATCGTGCATCGCCTGGATCGCGATACCTCGGGCCTTATGCTCGCGGCAAAAGACGACGACACCCAGCGCGCGCTTCAGAATCTCATCCGCACGCGCACGCTCGACCGTCGCTATATCACGCTCGTTCACGGTCACATCGCCATGGACGAGGGCACTATCAACACCGGTATCGCCCGATCGACGCGCGACCGCGTCAAGATGGCGGTTTCCGATGACCCCTTTGCGCGTCAGGCCATCACGACCTTCAAGGTGCTCGAGCGCTTTGATTCCACGCGTTTCGACGACGGCTACACGCTCGTCGAGTGCCACCTGTTTACCGGCCGCACGCATCAGATTCGCGTGCATATGCGCCATATCAACCACGCCTGCGTGGGCGATCCGCTCTACGGTAAGTGCGATGCGCGCGCCGATCAGGGCCTGACCAGGCAGTTCCTCCATTCTTGGCGCGTGGCGTTCGACCACCCCGTGACGGGGGAGCGCATTGAGTGCCGTGACGAGCTTCCGTGGGATCTTGCGGCGGTTCTGGATGATCTGGCCCCGCGCTCGCTCGGTCGCACGGCCGTTGGAGATGAAATCGTTCCGCAGCTCGGTCTTCTCGAAGCCTAGCCAGTATTAGGTGGTTTCTTGAACTCGGTAAGCCTGCGGTAAGATATACGGTTGTTTACGTAACGCGTTGCTGGGAGCCTGCATGCTCGCCTTTTTACAAACCAACACACCCATCGTGATCTTCAACCAGATTGTCGTCACGCTGCTCACGGTCTGTTTTCTGTACCAGGTGGTCTTCTTTGTCATTGGCGCTCTTCGTGGTGAGGTCGCGCCCCCCAAGGCCAAAAAGCTCCATCGTTATGCCTTCTTTATCGCGGCGCATAACGAGGAGGCCGTGATCGCCAACCTTGTTCGCTCCATCAAGGATCAGGATTATCCGTCCGAGCTTATCGAGGTCTTCGTGGTCGCCGATGCCTGCACCGACAACACGGCGCAGCTCGCGCGCGAGGCGGGTGCCATCGTTTATGAGCGCAACGACCTGGCCCGCAAGGGTAAGAGCTGGGTCATGGACTTTGGTTTTGATCGCATTCTTAACGAGTATCCCGACACGTTCGAGGGCTACTTTATCTTCGATGCCGATAACGTTATCTCCCGCGATTACGTGTCCAAGATGAACGATGCCTTTGACCAGGGATTCCATGTGGTCACGAGCTATCGTAACTCCAAGAACTTTGGCAGCTCGTGGATCTCGGCGGCTAATGCCACGTGGTATCTGCGCGAGGCGCGCTTTCTCAACAACGCGCGCAACATCTGCAAGACGTCTTGCGCCGTCTCGGGTTCGGGCTACCTCATCTCCGCCAGTGTCATCGAGGGCATGCACGGTTGGCAGTTCCACACGCTGACCGAGGACATCCAGTTCACCACGTTCTGCGCCATTCACGGCATTCGCATTGGCTATGCGCCGGCGGAGTTCTTTGACGAGCAGCCGGTGACGTTTAAGGCGTCCTGGAAACAGCGCATGCGCTGGACCAAGGGCTTCTACCAGGTCTTTTTTACCTATGGCAAGCACCTGGTCAAATCGACCTTCCGCTATCATCGCTTTGCCGCCTACGACATGTTTATGACCATCGCCCCGGGTATGCTGCTATCGCTGATCTCGATGCTCGCCAATGCGACGTTCCTGATCGTGGGCGGTCTTTCGCACGGCTTCTTGGCTACCGAAGTCGAGATGCAGGCTTGTGCCGCCTCGCTTATCATGACGTTCGCGATGATGTACCAGACCTTCTTTATCTTGGCGCTGCTTACGACCATCTTTGAGTACAAGCACATTCACTGTGCTCAAAAGTGGCGCCTGGTGACCAACCTGTTTACCTTCCCGATCTTTATGTTCAGCTATATCCCCATCACGGTGGCAGCGCTGTTCCTGAAGGTCGACTGGGTTCCTACCCAGCATGCCGTAAACGTCACCCTCGACGAGGTCATGCAAGGCGCCAAATAACCACTACCAAAACCGCCACAAAGGGGACAGGCACCTTTGTGGCGGTTTTTGCTTTTGAGCAGCTGTTCATGGAGGTGCACGATGTTCTACATCCCATTTTGGATCTGCGCCTTTGCCGGTGCGGCGATTGATGTCTGCGAGCGGCGGTTTCCCAATGAGCTTGCCGGTGCGTGTGCGGTGGCGGCGTTTGCAGGTGTTTGCCTCGACAGGGGCGTTAGCACGGCACTTGACCACGCCGGTCTTGCAGTCATCGTCTACCTTGGCCTTGTGCTTACCGAGTCGCTCTGGCGTAGAGTTCGCCACGCTCCTGGCATTGGCATGGGGGACGTCAAGGCACTCTTTGCCCTTTGTACCTTCGATCCCCTGGGCGGCGTTGTCGCGTTTGCGGTTGCGCTCCTGACCCTTGCCGTCGCTTGCCTCATCGCAAAATCACGCTCCCTGCCATTGCTCCCATTTTTGGTGCCGATTTTTGCCATAATCGAGGTTGTGGGCTGCACTTTGTAACCGATTGCGCATCCTTCTTAAGGAGCATGCCATGGCAACTAATCAAGAAACGGCCGTCATTAAGGCGCGCATGGACCGTATTCCCTCGGCGTTGTCGCCCGAACTTGTCGAGCGCATTGCCGCCGATCGTGCTTCGGGCTATGTCAACCTGTATCGTTGCAACGACGATCAGGTCATTCGTCGAATTGATCGCGCCGCCGACAAAGGCACGCTTATGCGTCCGGCGTTTATGCGCGATACCGAAAAGATACTTCATCTTCCGGCGTACACCCGTTATGCAGGCAAAACGCAGGTCTTTAGCTTCCGTAGCAATGACGATCTGTCACGCCGCGGTTTGCACGTGCAGCTCGTCTCCCGCATTGCGCGCGATATCGGTCGCGCCCTGGGGCTCAATTGCGATCTGATCGAGGCGATTGGCCTGGGTCACGACTTGGGACACACGCCTTTCGGCCATGCCGGCGAGCGCTTCCTCAACGATATCTATCATGAGCGTACGGGGCGTTATTTTTTCCATAACGTGCAGTCGGTCCGCGTGCTCGACACGCTGTACGGCCGCAACGTGTCTCTCCAGACGCTCGACGGCGTGCTATGCCATAACGGTGAGTACGAGCAGCGTGTGTTTGAGCTCTCGGACATGAGCTCCTTTGACCAGTTTGACCAGACGGTTGAGGATTGCATTGCCACGGGATATAGCGCAATTGAGCATCTGCGTCCCATGACGCTCGAGGGCTGCGTCGTTCGCATCTCGGATATTCTTGCCTACGTCGGTCGTGACCGTCAGGATGCGATCGCGGCGGGCCTGCTGTCACCTGACGCTTTTGATGATGGCCGGGGCGGTGCCTACAACAGTTGGATCCTTACGCACGCTTCCATCGATATCGTGGAGCATAGCTATGGTAAGCCGCGCATCGAGATGAGCGAGGACCTGTTTGAGGAGATCCGCCGGGCCAAGCGCGAGAACTACGAGAAGATCTATAGCAAGGGCGGTATCGAAGGCGACTCCGAGGCGGAGCTGCGCGAAGCCTTCGAAAAGCTTTACGACCGTTGCCTGCAGGATATAAACGAAGGTGACGAGTCCTCGTATATCTTTAAACACCACATTTCTCGCATCGAGCAGCAGCTTTCCTACTACGATCGCGCCTATGCCTGGCAGAACGATAAGGACCAGGCGGTCGTGGATTACATTGCGAGCATGACGGACGGTTATTTCTGCGAGCTCACGAGCAAGCTGTTTCCGGGATTGAAGTTTCCGCACCGTACCTATATTAACGAACGGTAGTTCGTATAAATTCGGTATACTGTTAGCGGAAAACGTTTTTGATTGATACACGGGATGGCTATGGACGACCTTTTTTCTGCTTCGACGCGCGAGCGTTCCTTTCAGAATGCGCCGCTTGCGGTGCGTATGCGCCCCAATTCGCTCGACGAGTATGTGGGCCAGCAAAAGGCCGTCGGTAAGGGCTCATGGTTGCGTGCCGCGATCGAGCACGACGTGCTTTCGAGCGTGATTCTGTACGGGCCTGCCGGTACGGGTAAGACGACGCTGGCCCATATTATCGCCAACCATACCAAGAGCGAGTTTGTCGAAGTCAGCGCCGTCACGGGTACCGTGAAGGACCTGCGTCGTGTGATCGACGAGGCAAAGACACGCCTGAATACGTATGACCGTCGCACCATCCTGTTTATCGACGAGATTCATCGCTTTTCGAAGTCACAACAGGATGCATTGCTGCATGCGGTTGAGAACCGTACCGTCATTATGATTGGCGCTACGACGGAGAATCCGTACTTCGAGGTCAACTCGGCACTGTTGTCGCGTGGGCGTGTGGTGGAACTTGAGCATCTGAAGGATGAGGATATCGCCACGCTTATTGAACGTGCGCTTGAGGCACCACATGGTCTGAACGGTAAGTTCTCGGCCGATGAGGATACGGTCAAGACCATTTGTATGCTGGCCGCGGGTGATGCACGCTCGGCCTTGACGACACTTGAGCTGGCGAGCGAGATTGCCGTCACGCGTCCCGATACCGAGGGGACGCCTGCGCCGGCGGCGGGGGAGCGCTATCCCATCACCGTGGATGACGTAAAGATTGCCAATCCGCGTCGCGGCTTTACGTATGACAAAAACGGCGACATGCACTACGACATCATCAGTGCGTTCATCAAGTCCATGCGCGGTAGCGACCCCGATGCCACGGTCTACTGGCTTGCGCGCATGATCGATGCAGGGGAGGATCCTAAGTTTATCGCCCGTCGCATTATGATTCATGCCTCTGAGGACGTTGGCAACGCTGACCCGCAGGCGCTTTTGGTGGCACATGCCGCGTTTAAGTCTGCAGAGGTCATCGGCTATCCCGAGTGCCGAATTAACCTGGCTCAGGCTGCACTCTATGTGTGCTTGGCGCCAAAATCCAACGCGTGTGAGGCTTCGATCGATGCGGCGTTGGCCGATATCCATTCTAGTGGGCTTCGCGAGGTGCCGAGTTATCTGCGCGATCGCCATCGCCCGGGCAGCGATGAATACGGTGTGTATAAGTATCCACATGATTATCCCGAAGGCTGGGTCGATCAGCGCTATTTGCCCGAGGGACTGGAGCGCGGCGCGTTCTGGCAGCCTGCCGGCCGCGGTTGGGAAGAATGGCGCGTAGAGCAAAGCGAACGCGACCGCAGCGGGAATGCACCGAAGTAGCTGCTGATAATTTTGTCCCACGTTGCTGCTCTTGGCATGTTCGGTCTCCTTTGGGGTACCATGGAAAGCGTCTGTATTTCGATTCTTCCGGGAGGCTTGTATGAGTCCCATTCAAATCGCCCTGCTGCTGCTCGCCGTTGCCGGCGTGTGGGCCATCGTTGAGCTCGCGCTTACCCTGCGCAAGACCCGCACCGTCGTTGATTCGCTCGATAAGACCGTGAACGATCTCAACAACACCATCGCCGAGGCTCAGCCTGTGGTGGCAAAGCTCGATGGCGCTGTCGATGAGCTTACGCCGGCGCTTGCCCAGATGGAGCCGCTGCTTAAGTCGAGCAAGACGGCAGTTGATGCCCTTACCTCCAATCTCGTAGAGGTCGAAGCCGTGGTTCGCGACATTTCCGAGGTTACGGGCAGCATGGCCGAGGCCAGCAATGCTGTGTCGAGCGTGACCGACTCTGCCGCCGGTGCTGTGCAGAAGCTCTTCAATAAGGTGAAGGCTCCTGCAGCCGACGCCGATCGCAAGCTCGCCGCTGCTGCTGCGGAGGCAGAGCGGCCTACCGAGCGCGTCCTAATTGGCGAGGACGAGGCCGCCGCGGGCGACGGTGATGGTCAGAAGTCTGCATCCAAGCGGGCTCAGTATTACACCTATACACCCTCCGAGACCTCTGAGGAGTCCTGCGATGAGTAGCGAAGCAACCTGCCCCATCACGCTGACCGTTGCCGGCGACCCGCGTCTCGCTCGCCTTGTGCGCATGACGGCAGCCAACGTTGGTGCCCTGTGTTCCATGTCTGTCGATCGCATCGAGGACATCCGCATGGCTGCCGAGGAAGCCTTTATCTTTGGCTGCGCGGCTGTTGATTCCGACGACATCTCAATCAAATTCGATGTCGATGAATCTCACGTTGGCATGACCTTTACCTTTGGCGATCAGGCCACCGTCGACGAGGATGACCAGGCTGCTGTTTATGCCGAGCTTATTTTGGCGAGCGTGTGCGACTCCTACGAAAAGACTGCGGCGCCCCTGACGCTTTCCCTCGACCTCAAGGCGGATATTTAATATGACCGAACGTTCCCGGAGCGGCAAGACCGCTTGGGACAAGGAGAAAACCCGCGAGCTGTTTTGTCGCTACAAGGAGACCGGTGATCCGGACGCCCGCGAGCAGCTCGTCATGTCCCATATGAACCTGGTAAGGTTTCTTGCCAACAAATTTAAGAATCGCGGCGAGCCGCTCGACGACCTCATGCAGGTCGGCTATCTGGGTTTGCTCAAGGCTATCGACCGTTTTGATCCCGAGCGCGGACTCGAGTTCACGACGTTTGCGACACCCACTATCCTGGGCGAGATCAAACGCCATTTCCGCGACAAGGGCTGGAGTGTGCGCGTTCCGCGTCGCCTGCAGGAGCTCTCTGCCAAGGTCAACCAGGCTACTGACAAACTTACCAACGAGCTGCAGCGTTCGCCCAAGGTTGAGGAGATCGCTGAGTATCTAGATGTGACTGTCGATGAGGTCCTCGAGGCTATGGAATCGTCTTCGGCCTATACCTCGGTGCCCATCGAGGCTCCTGGTGCGTCCGATTCCGACGATGCGCCGTCGATTCTCGACCGTTACGCCGACGATGACAACGAGCTCGACTTTACTGATGACCGCCTGGTGATCGAGGAAGCCATCCGCGATTTCTCGCCGCGCGAGCGCGAGGTGATCGAGCTACGCTTTGTGAAGGGCATGACCCAGATCGAGATCGCCAAGAAGCTGGGTATTTCTCAGGTGCAGGTTTCGCGTCTGCTGCGCCGCACGCTTAAGAAGATTCAGGACAAGATCGACCCCGACGGAGTGATGATTCGTTCATGAGTGAGCACCCCCAACAAACCGATCGCGTGCTGCGCGACACCCGCATTCTGACGCTGCGCATTTGGGCTGTTGTCGGCTGCATTGTCATCGCCGCTGTCATCTTTAACCTTATGGGCATCCTGGCACCGGTTATTGAGTTTCTTGCCGTCGGCTCCATCATTGCCTTTGTGATGTCCCCGATCACCAATTGGCTCGAGCACCATGGCGTGAATCGCGGCATCGGTTCGCTTATCGCGCTTATTGTTGTTGTTGCCGTGCTCGTCGGTGTCGTTTGCATCTTGTCGCCGATTCTCTTTGGTCAGATCATGGAAGTCCTGAGCCGCCTGCCCGAGCAGCTTCGTGTTGCAGGTGGCGATCTCAACGAGATGATCTCGCATGCCAAGACGCTCAACAACACGCCGCTCAAGGAGTATTTGGACGATAATCTTTCGTCGCTGGTTGCCGTGGCATCGAAGTATGTGTCTCAGATTGCTGCCGAGCTTGGTCGTGGTGTGTTCCCGCTCATCACCAATACAGCGTCGCAGCTGTTTGTTATCTTCCTTGGCCTGGTGCTTGCCTACTGGATGGCCTGCGACTACCCTCGCATGCACCACGAGATTTGCACCATCATCGGTCAGGAGAAGGAGACCTCGTACCGCTTTATGGTCGCCATTCTTTCTCGCTCTGTCGGCGGCTACATGCGCGGTATGGTCGTGACGTCCATCTGCGGTGGTTTCCTCGCCTTTATCGGTTTTATGATCATCGGCCATCCGTATGCGGCGCTCATGGCTATCTTTACCGGCATCATGCATTTGGTTCCGGTCGTCGGTCCTTGGGTGAGCGCAGCAATCGCCACAGTGCTCGGTTTCATGTTCAGCCCTATGTTGGCGTTATGGACGCTCATCGTGACGATGGTCGCGCAAAACGTCACCGATAACGTGATTTCGCCTAAGGTCATGCAGAGCTCGGTGCAGGTGCATCCCATCATGAGCCTCACGGATAATCCCTGGATCAAGCTCTCGAGTCTGCAGCCGGATTCGACGGGTTTCTTCAAGAACCCCTTTGCCAAGGACGATGACTCCAACTCGGACGACGATACCAAAACCGGTATCGACGGCTCCATGGACGATTCGGATTCTAAATAAGCCCCGTTAGCGTTTCTTAAAGTTGTAAATGACAATAAACGCAAGCAAAGCGATTGATAAGGGGCCGGCTATATAGAAAAAGAGAACGTCAATTGCGCGTAGAGTGCGATAAGCCTTATCGCCGGACATTACTGCATACAATACGTAGCCAAATGCTGGTTGGTTTGCGTACCAGCAGGAGAAGGCCAAGAGCGCTAAAAGTGCTAGTACCAGAAGTGCATTCAGGACAAATCGTTTACTTTTCATCGATCGCTCCTTCCGGGTGACTCTTATATGTAATTCTACAGCAGTCCTTTTTCAAAGGATCGCACAGTACTGAATAACGTGCACTTTCGCTGGAGGGTCGCTGTTTGGCGGCCCTCTTTTTTGCACTTGCGCGGTGGGATGGTAATATCGTTACGTTTGAACTGTTTCGATGTGAAACCGAGGAGATTCCCTCTATGAGTGCTGACTACCCGTCAATGACTACGGCCGAGATCCGCTCCAAGTTCCTCAACTTCTTTGAGGAGCGCGGTCTTAAGCTCTATCCTTCTTCGTCCCTCGTCCCCGACGATCCTTCGCTGCTGCTTGCCAACGCTGGCATGAACCAGTTTAAGGAGTACTACCAGGGCAAGAAGACCATGAAGGAGATCGGCGCGATTTCCTGCCAGAAGTGCGTCCGCACCAACGACATCGATTGCATCGGCGAGGACGGCCGTCACCTGTCCTTCTTTGAGATGCTCGGCGACTTCTCTTTTGGCGGCGTCTCCAAGGAGCAGGCTTGCGCCTGGGCCTTTGAGCTCATCACCAAGGAGTTCAAGCTGCCGCTCGACCGCCTGTACTTTACCGTCTTTACCGAGGACGACGAGACCCACGACGTGTGGCGTTCTCTGGGCGTTGCTGAGGACCACATCTCCCGCCTGGGCGAGGACGACAACTTCTGGGCCGCTGGCCCCACCGGTCCCTGCGGTCCGTGCTCAGAGATCTACTTTGACATGGGCGAGGAGGTCGGCTGCGGCAGCCCCGACTGCAAGCCTGGCTGCGACTGCGACCGCTTCCTGGAGTTCTGGAACCTCGTCTTTACCCAGTACGACCGTCAGGAGGACGGCTCCATGCCGGAGCTGCCGCACCGCAACCTCGATACGGGCATGGGCCTGGAGCGCATGGCCGCCATCATGCAGCACAAGACCGCCAACTACGACGGCGATCTGATGCAGCACCTCATCAAGCTGGGCGAGAAGATTAGCGGCAAGACTTATGACGCCGACGATTACTCTGGCGCCAGCCGCTCCCTGCGTATCATCGCCGACCACTCCCGTGCCGTCGACTTTATGATCTCGGACGGCATCCTCCCCGGTAACGAGGGACGCGAGTACGTCCTTCGCCGCCTGCTCCGCCGCGCCGTGTTCCACGGTCGCCTGTTGGGCATCGAGGGCGCCTTCCTGACCAAGTTTATCGACGAGGTCAACGCTCAGATGGGCGAGGCCTATCCTGAGCTGCTCAAGAACGTCGCGCTCGTCAAGGGTATCGTCGCCTCCGAGGAGGAGCGCTTCTCCACGACGCTCGACAACGGTCGCGTCTACCTGGATGAGGCCCTGGCAGCGCTTGCCGAGGGTGCTGTGCTTCCGGGCGATGTTGCCTTTAAGCTGCACGACACCTTTGGTTTCCCCATCGACCTGACCGTCGAGATCGCCGGCACCGCTGGCCACGATGTCGATATGGACGGCTTCACTGCCTGCATGGAGGACCAGAAGGCCCGCGCCCGCGCCAATGCCAAAGGCGACGCCTGGGGCAGCTTCAACGACGTTTGGGTCGAGCTTTCCGACAAGGTCGCCGCGACTGAGTTCGACGGCTATGACAACGATGTGATCGAGGGCGCCAAGGTTGTTGCCATCGTGCGCAACGGCGAGTCCGTCGAGTCCGCTGCCGCCGGCGAGGACGTCGAGGTCGTTCTCGACCGCACTCCGTTCTATGCCGAGATGGGTGGCCAGCAGGGCGATGCCGGCGAGCTTTCCGCCGAGGGCGTTTCGCTGACCGTTTCCGATACCAAGAACCACAACGGCCTGTATGCTCACGTCGCCCACGTTGCCGAGGGCACGCTGGCCGTCGGTGCTACCGTGACCGCCGCGCTCGACGCCGAGCGCCGTGGCTTCCTGCGCCGCAACCACACCGCCACGCACCTGCTCGACGCCGCCCTTAAGCAGGTCCTGGGCGAGCACGTCTCCCAGGCCGGCTCGCTGGTGACGCCCGAGCACCTGCGCTTTGACTTTACGCACTTCGAGGCCCTGTCCTCCGAGCAGCTTAAGGCTGTCGAGGACCTGGTCAACCAGCAGATCTTCGCTTCCAAGCCGGTCGTGACCCGTGTCATGGGCATCGACGAGGCTAAGGCCGCCGGCGCTGTCGCTCTGTTTGGCGAGAAGTACGGCGATGTCGTCCGCGTCGTCTCCGTGGGCGCCGAGGACCAGCCGTTCTCCCGCGAGCTCTGCGGTGGCACACACGCTGCTAACACCGCCGAGATCGGCCTGTTTAAGATTATTTCCGAGTCCTCCACGGGCTCTAATGTCCGTCGTATCGAGGCCGTGACCTCTAAGGGTGCTCTCGACTATATGGCCGACCGCCTGGCGCTCGTCGACGCCGCCGCCGCTGCGCTCAAGTGCCGCGTAGACGAGGTTCCCGCCCGCGTGGAGAACCTGCAGGCCGAGCTGCGCGAGACGTCCAATAAGCTCAAGAAGGCTCTGACCGGTGGCTCCTCCGACGCCATCTCCAGCGCCATCGAGGGCGCCGTCGAGCTCGACGGCTATAAGCTCGTTGTCGCTGAGCTCCAGGGCCTTGAGGCTGCCGACCTGCGCAACGTATGGGATACCGTGCATCAGAAGGTCGTCGGCCCTGTCGCTTGTGTCGTCGCCAGCGTGACTGAGAAGGGCACTCCGGCCCTGCTCGCTGCCGGCTCCGATGACGCCGTCAAGGCCGGTTTCCACGCCGGTAACGTGATCAAGCAGATCGCGGGTCTGGTCGACGGTCGCGGTGGCGGTCGTCCCAACATGGCCCAGGCCGGTGGCAAGAATGCTGCCGGCATCGCCGATGCCCTCACGGCCGCTAAGACCGCGCTCGGCGCCTAAGAATCTAAGAAGCCGCTGTGGTTGCGCTCGCGCTGGACATAGGGGAGACCAGGATCGGCATCGCCGTCTCGAGCCGTGATGGCAAGATGGCGATGCCTGTCAAGGTGCTTCCGGCTGCCGAGGTCACCGGTATGGCCAAGACGTTTCGCTACCTGGTTGAGGACTATGAGCCCGACATCCTGGTAAGCGGACGTCCCCTGACCATGGCCGGTGAGCCCGGCCCTCAGGCCGAGCGCGTTGCCGCTGTGGCGCAAAAGATTGCCGACGAGCTTGATCTTCCGTTGGAGTTTGAGGACGAGCGTCTGTCCTCGCAAGAGGCCAAGCGTATCCTGCGCGAGCAGGGACTCAACGAAAAGCAGATGAGGGGTAAGATCGACATGATTGCCGCCAGCCTGTTTTTGCAGACGTGGCTCGATCGTAAAAACGAGGAGGTTTCGCATGCCTAGTGCTTCCGATCCGCGCCAGCCGAATCGTACACGGCAGCCGGCGTCGCGCCCCGCCCAGCCTGGCCAGCGTCCGGCACAGCCGACGCAGCGCGCAGCTCAGCCTGCCGCGCGCCCGGCGCAGTCCTTCTCTCGTTCGGCCCAACCTGTTCAACGGACGGGTCAGCAGCCTTCTGCTCGTTCGGTTCAGCATTCGGCTTCTCACGCGGCTCAGCAGCCCACTGCTCGTACGGCCCAGCCTGCAGGCGGCACCCGCTTTAAGCAGCAGGCACCTACCCAGCGAACGCAGGCCCCCCAATCGCATTCGCATCACGCTCGTGGTTCGCATGGCGTTGCTCCGGCGACCCGCTCGAGCTACAACACGCATGCTCGTCGCGGTGCTCAAAAGAAAAGCTCCCCGGTGCCTATGATTATCGGTGGCGTTGTTGCCGTGCTTGCGCTTGTCGCGATCGTTTTCTTTGTCGTGCCAGCCGTCAAGGGCTTCTTTAGCGGTGAGGGTGCGAAAGTCGTTGCAGGCCAGCAGGTTACTATCACGATTCCCGATGGTGCCTCGGGTGACAGCATCGCTTCGATTCTCTCCGAGAATCATATCGTCGAAAATCCCAAGGATTATTATGCGGCGGTGAAAAAGCTCAACGCCGATATGTCGCTCAAGCCTGGTGATTATTCGTTCACCACACTCATGGATGCGACCAAGGTTGTTCAGCAGCTCATGGAAGGCCCCAACGCGGGCTCCAATGCGCTGACTATCCCTGAGGGCCTGACGGTCGATCAAGTCGCCGACCGTGTGGCCCAGGCCTACGACAGCATCTCTAAGGAAGACTTCCTCAACCAGGCCAAGGCCTCCAACTACGTGGACGACTATAGCTTCCTTAAGGGCGCCGCTAACGACTCGCTCGAGGGTTTCTTGTTCCCCAAGACCTATTCGTTGGGTAATTCGCCGACGGCCGATGGCGTGATTCGCGCTATGCTCGATCAGTTTAAGACCGAGTACAAGTCGCTTGACTTTGCGAGCTGCGAAGCCAAGATCAAGGAACGCTACGGTGTGGAGATGTCCGACTACGACATCGTCAACTTGGCCTCTATCGTTGAGCGCGAGGGCCTCAACGCCGATCAACGTGCGCATGTGGCCTCGGTTTTCTACAACCGCCTTGCCGGCAAGCTCGATGGCCTGCGCTATCTCAATAGCGATGCGACTATGATGTATGTCACCGGTGGCGAGGTTACCGCCGACGACCTGCAGAGCGATAGCCCGTATAACACCTATAAGCACGAGGGCCTGCCGCCCACGCCCATCTGCTCTCCGTCGCTCGAGGCACTCAAGGCCACCCTTGAGCCGACCGACTCTGATGACCTGTATTTCTACATTACGCAGGACGAGGAGTATTTCTCGCAAACCTACGAAGAGCATCAACAGTCTTGGAATTAGCATGAGGATTTTTAGCCCCAAACGATACGTTGCCTCGGTCGATCGCATCGACCTTAATACCCTGTGGGCCGACGGCAAACGCGCCATTCTGCTCGATCGCGATAACACCTTGGTGCCGCGCGACACCGAGCAGGTTCCCGCCGCGGTTTCCGCTTGGCTCGACGCCGCCCGCGCCAAAGGCTTTAAGCTGTGCATGGTGTCCAACAACTGGCATCGCGACCAGGTCATGAGCTCTGCGCGCGAGCTGGGACTCGAGGCCATCAGCCACGCCATGAAGCCGGCGCCGTTTGCCCTCAAGGCGGGCCTTAAGCGCCTCGGCGCCACAGCCGGCGAGGCTGTGCTGATCGGTGATCAGCTCTACACGGACGTGTGGAGCGGCAACTTCGCCGGCGTCGATACTATCCTGGTAAAGCCGCAGGCGACGCAGGACCTGTGGTATACGCAGATCTTCCGTATCTTTGAGCGCCGGGCCCTGCGCGACCTTCCCTGCGAGGAATAGGTCTCGTCATGTCCCAGCACATCAAACACGGCTGCGACCATATCTTCTTTATCGGCTTTTTGGGCGCGGGCAAGTCGACGCTTGCGCGCAACGTGGGCACCATGTTCAAGCGGCGTTTTATCGATACCGACCGCCTGGTCGTGCGCCGTTGCGGCAAGTCGGTAACCGAGATTTTTGAGACCGAGGGCGAGGATCGTTTTCGCGAGCTCGAGACCTCGGCACTCCGTTCGCTCCAAAGTGAGCGCAGCCTGTTGGTTTCGTGCGGGGGCGGCATTGTCGAGACGCCGGTGAATATTGAGTTGATGCACGAAATGGGTACGTGCGTGTACCTCGAGGGCGACTTTGAGGATTCAATTCGCCAGATTCGTCGGTCCGACACGCGCCCCGATTTCCGCTCGCCCGAGCATGCCGCGCGCCTGTTTGAGCATCGCCGTCCGCTGTATCGCCAGGCCGCCGACCTTACCCTTGATATTCGCAACAAGTCCTTCGAGGACGTTTCCTACCTTTGTGCCGAGATGCTTTTGGAGCGTGGGCTGCTATGATTCGCCGTCAACTGATCAATTTCCAAAACCGCAGTGTCGATGTCCGCGTCGGATTGGGTGCGTTCGATGAACTGTCGCGTATGTTTGCCTCGGCCGTGGGCAAGCCTAAGCGCGCGATGGTCGTTTGGAACTCCGCCACGTCAGAGCGTTTTGGTGAGGTCGTCGAGCATGCGCTGGTCGACGCCGGTTTTGCCGTGTCGCTGCTCGTCCTCGAGGTTTCGCCTGCCGGTGCTACGCTGGCCGATGCCGATACCGTCTTTGGCGCCCTGTCTGCCAACGGCATTACCTGCGACGATCTGGTTGTCGCCGTTGGCGATGCCGCAATCTGCTCGGTTGTTAGCTGGTGCGCCAACCAGTGGTGCGGTCGCACCGAGTGCGCGCTGCTGCCGTCGACGTTCGACGCCATGCTCACGGTCGCGACGACCATGAAGCCGCTTGTCGCCTCGTCGGCCAATGCGCTTCCCGCTATCGCGTTCCGTCCCGAACCGGGCTTGGTCGTGTGTGACCTCGACCTTGTTCGCGAGGCGGACCCCGAGGACCTCAAGCTCGGCTATGTGGTACTTGTTGGTACCATGCTTTCGAGCAGCAAGTCCCGCTGGAATCAGTTTACTGAGACCGTCCCCGAGATTCTCGCGGGCGAGGAGGTCGCGCTCGTCAATGCCGTTCAATGGTCTCAGACTGCCCGTAAGGACGTACTGATGGCCACGAACCCGAGCGCCCGCCATGCGCTCGATTTTGGCAAGACGGGGGAGCGCACCCTGCGCGCCTGCTTGGGCGATGCCGCTTCGCAGGTCCCTGCCTACCAGCTGTTGTCCGAGGGCATGCGCTTTGAGGCGCGCCTTGCCCACGACGCCTGCGACTTCGATATCGATTACGTTTTTGAGGTCGATGACTGCCTGGAGGACTTTGGTATCGAGGAACTTGCCTTCGACCTGGAGCCTGCCGCATATATCGAGGAGTTCCGCAAGCAGCAGTTCGCTCGCTCGAATCGCAGCATGCTGCCGCTGCCCGCAGCACTCGGTGCCATTCGCCTAACGAGCGTTGAGGACGAGGTTCTTGAGCGCCATGCTCACGCCTACTTGGCTTCTCGCAAAGAACTTCTCTAAGATTTATTGACATCCATTGTCTTTCGTATCATGTTGAGGGGCGGGTTTTCAATCGGTTGCGGATCGCATGCGATTCCGTCGTTCGATTGAGACCCGTCCCGTCTATATAGAGACAACAAGAAAGGAATCTGCATGTCTGAGTTTGCTGCCGGTCCTGCCGGTCGTATCGAGCGTGTCCGTGCCCTGATGGCCGAGCGTGGCTACGACGCCATCGTGGTGCGCGACGAGGCCAACCTTCGTTGGCTTACGGGCGTGAAGGGCGTCTTCGACTACACCTTCGAGTTCCCGCACGCTGCGTTTATTACGGTCGACCAGTGCCTGTTCCACACCGACTCGCGCTACCTCAACAGCTTTGAGGAGAACACGCCCGCCGGCAGCCCCTGGGTCTACGACATGGACGAAGGCACCATCCCCGGTTGGGTCGCCGGCAAGATTGTGGCTAACAAGTGCCGCGTCTGCGCTGTCGAGGACGATATGCAGATTAATTTCTACCAGGGTATTCAGCGCGGCCTGGAGGACCGCTCCGTTGCCTGCATGCTGCCGCTGATGCATGACGACATCCGCAAGATGCGCGCCATCAAGGATGCCGAGGAGATCGAGCTCATGCGCCATGCACAGTCGATCACCGATGCCGCCTTCCAGCATATGCTCGGCTTTATTAAGCCCGGTATGACCGAGAAGCAGGTTCGCAACGAGCTCGAGAATTTTATGTTCGCCAACGGCGCCGACAGCCTTGCCTTCGGCTCCATCGTGGCGAGCGGTCCCAACACCGCCAACCCGCATGCCGTCCCGAGTGACCGTGTCATCGAGAAGGGCGATTTCGTTCTCATGGATTACGGCGCGGGCTACTGCGATTATCGTTCCGACATGACGCGTACCGTCGTGATGGGCGAGCCTACCCAGGAGCAGCTCGACCTGTACGCGCTCGTGCGCCGTACGCACGAGGAGTGCGTCGCTGCCATTCATCCGGGCGTCGAGGGCAACGACATCTTCAAGCTTTCCAAGAAGATCATCGGCGATGCCGGCTATGGCGATTATTACAACCATGGTCTGGGTCACGGCGTGGGCATCGACATCCATGAGCTGCCCAACTTCAACCGCAGCAAGAACACCATCGAGGTCGGCTCGGTTATCACCATGGAGCCCGGCGTGTATCTGCCCGGTGTGGGCGGCGTGCGTCTGGAGGACTACGGCGTGGTCACCGAGAACGGCTACGAGCCCTTCACCAAGACCCCGCACGACCTGCACGTCATCGATTGCTAGCCCATTTCGATAGATTTTTGGGGCGGGGCGTCCGGATCGATTCGGACGCCCCGCGTTCTCTTTTTATGCGCTCGCTGCAGCAGCCGTCTGCAAGTGTATAATTTCTGTCGTATGTAATTTGGACGCTTGTGCGTTCTGCCCATAACAAGAAAGGTCGCTATGCCTACCATTTCTACCGCCGACTTCAAGAACGGCCTCGGTCTCCGCATCAAGGACAAGGTCTACACCATCGTCGAGTTCCAGCATGTCAAGCCGGGCAAGGGCGGCGCGTTTGTGCGCTACAAGACCCGCGACATCAAGAGCGGCCGCGTCGTCGAGAACACCTGCAACGCCGGCACCAAGTTCGAGAGCGTCATGCTCACCACCCGTGAGTTCCAGTACCTCTACAACGATGGCGCCGACTACATCTTCATGGACAACGAGACCTATGAGCAGGTTCCCGTTCCCGAGGACATGGTGGGCGAGAACTCCAAGTGGCTGCGCGAGAACGACATTTGCCAGCTGCTCTTCGCCGACGATGAGCTCATGGGCGTGACCCCGCCGATGTTCATCGAGACCACCATCGTCCAGACCGACCCGGGCTTTAAGGGCGACACCGTCCAGGGTTCCACCAAGCCGGCCACGATCGACACCGGCGCTGTCATCCAGGTCCCCATGTACCTCAACGAGGGCGAGGTCATCAAGGTTGACACCCGCGACGGCAAGTTCGTCTCCCGCGTCTAGCAACCAACTCTTCTAGGAGGACTCATGCCCCAGGAAATCAAGATTGACGGCATCGGCATTTCGCCCGATGTTCTGACCGCCATCGTCTCGCGCGCCGTGTCGGATGTCGAGGGCATCGCCTCCGTTGGCGTCAAGGACCTTGCCACCAACCTTGTCTCCATGATGCTCTCGTCCAAGGCCCCGGCTTCCGAGCCGGCGGTCGAGGCCGAGGTCGTCGGCGACAAGCTCGCACTCACCGTGCGTGTCGTGGTGTTCTTTGGCTATCCGTTCAAGAAACTCGCCGAGGCCGTTCGCGCCGCCGTGGTCGCCGCCATCGATGCCCAGGTGGGCGTCGAGGTCGAACGCGTTGACGTTTGCATCGACGGCCTCGTTTTCCCCAAGGAGTAACCTTTGAGCCTTAAGGTTTATCGCGGGCGCACGCTTGCCCGCAGTCAGGCGCTGCAGCTGCTGTTCCAGGCCGAGGCCACGGACAGCCCGCTCGAGCGCGTCCTCGAGGGCGATTTCCTGATTTCGAAGGGTCCCCTCGACCCCTATGCGTTGGAGCTTTGCCGCGGTGCCTACGAGCACATTGATCGCATCGATTGTGCCCTGCGCGCCGTCGCCAAGAACTGGGATCTTATGCGCATGCCCGGTGCCGACCGCAACCTGCTGCGTATCGCCGTTTACGAGATGCGCTTCCTCACCGACGAAGAGGTCTCGGACGCCATCGTCATCAACGAGGCTGTCGAGCTTGCCAAGGCCTATGGCACCGACCAGTCTGCGTCGTTCGTCAACGGCGTGCTGGGCAAGATCGCTCGTAGCGAGGAGCTGCCGGGTGAGGACCTGTACCAGGAGCTGCTGGCCGAAGATCGCGCTCGTGAGGAGGCCCAAGCCGTCGAGGCTGCCGCCAAGGTTGCGGTTGCTCAGGCTGAGGCTGGCGTGCTGGCCGAGGATGCGGACGCCGCCGAGGCTGTTGTCGACTCCGTCGAGGAGTAGTCATGCCAGAGGGTTCTGTCCGTAACTTTGATGAGATCTCGGACCGTCTGGATCAGATCATCGCTACCGTTCGCTCCAAGGATACCTCCTTGGAGCGTTCGCTCGATCTGTTTGACGAAGCGATTGAGCTGGGCTCCCGCGCGGTCGATATGGTCGACAAGTTTGAGCTTACACCGCGTGAGGCCGACAAGCTCGAGCAGGAATATGATGAGGATGCGGCAAACGAATCCCAGGATAGCTAGGCCGCATCTCCGGATACGAATGGTTGATGGCATTCATGAAACGCGTGCGTCTTGATGACGAACTGATTTCACAGGGCATCTGCGCAGATCGCGCGGATGCCCTTCGCACTCTTATGGCCGGCTTGGTCTCGAGTGGCGGTGAGCGCTTGACTTCGCCGGGCCTTAAGGTGATCCCGGGGCTGCCGCTGCACGTGAAGGGGCGCATTCCCTATGTTGGCCGCGGCGGTCTTAAGCTCGAAGGCGCGCTTGATGCGTTTGACATCAATCCGACGGGCCTTGCCTGTCTGGATGTGGGCTGCTCTACCGGCGGTTTTACCGATTGCCTGCTCAAGCGCGGAGCTGCGACCGTTGTCTCGGTGGACGTGGGTCGCGCCCAGTTCGATTGGTTGTTGCGTCAGGACGATCGCGTGACGCTGCATGAGCGCACAAATGTGACGCAGCTGCCTGAGCTTGGCTATGCCGGCGCCATCGACCTGGCTGTGTGTGATGTCTCGTTTACCAGCATCGCGAACATTATCGATGCGGTACTGGCGTGCCTGGCTCCTACGGGTGCATTCTGCACGCTCGTAAAGCCGCAGTTTGAGGCTCCGGCGGCGCTGGTGGGCGAGGGCGGCATTGTGACCGATCCCGCCGTGCGCCGCGATACACTCGTGAGGGCGGTTGAACTCTTTGCTGCCAAGGGCCTGTTCCCGGTCGATGTGTGCGTGTCACCCATTCATGGTGCCAAGGGCAACGTTGAGTTTTTCCTGTACGGCACGAGGTTTGCCCCCGGTGAACGCACCGACGATGAGCTGCAATCCCAGGTATCGGTTTTGAGCGAGAAAGCTGCAACGCTATGAAGGTCTTTCTGGTTCCCAATTACTACAAGCAAGAGGCGGTCGAGAGCGGCCTGATGCTCGAGCTTTGGCTGACGCGCCAGGGCTATGAGGTCGCATGGGCTGCCGACCAGCGATCCAAGATTCAGAGCACGCCTGATATTGACGGCTCCGATTTGGTCATTACGCTCGGCGGCGACGGTACGTTGCTACGTGCTGCCCGCATCCTCAACCATCGCGAGATTCCTATCCTCGGTCTTTCCTATGGTCACCTGGGCTTTTTAACTGCTGCGAGTCCCGAGGAGCGCGACATTCTGCAAGTCGTGAGCGACGCCCTGTCCGGCGAGCTGCATGTGAGCCGTCGCGCTACCATCGCCGCGGATATCGTGTCCGTGCGCGAAGATGGTACGAAGGATGTCGTGCGCACCTTCGCCCTCAACGACATGGCGCTTACCCGCGGTCCGCTGTCCGATATGGTCGAGTTCGACATCACGGTGTCCGGCCATCATATCGACCGCCTGCGCGGTGACGGCGTGGTCGTTTCGACGGCGACTGGTTCTACGGGTTACGCGCTCAGTGCCGGTGGCCCCATCGTGAGCCCCGACTATACGGGCATGGTCTGCGTACCCATTGCGCCGCACACCATTCAGGCCCGTGCCTTCTTGACTTCGCCGAGTGATGTCGTCGAAATCTTTATGTCCGATGATCGCCCGAGCGTTCCGGCGATTGCTATCGATGGACAGTTTATTACCTGCGATGGCACCGTTGAGAGCGTGGCTGTGCGCCGCGGGCCCGGAGATGTGCTGCTCCTCGATTACGGCCCCGAGAGCTTCTATAACTCGGTGAGCCGCGTTTTCTACGGAGTCCGTCATGATCGATGAGCTGCAGGTTTCTAACATTGCACTCATTCGCGAGGCGACGCTGGTGCCGAGTGCCGGTCTGACTGTCCTGACCGGCGAGACCGGCGCCGGCAAGACCGCGCTGCTCTCGGCCCTCAAGCTTATTTTGGGTGAGCGCGCGGATTCGTCGACGGTACGCGAGGGCGAGGCGCTGGCGAGCGTCGAGGCGCGGCTGTTTGACGGCCCGCACGACACGGAAGGCTTCACGGTCCAGCGCAGCCTTTCTGCCGAGGGCCGCAGCCGCGTGAAGATTGACGGTCGCATCGCCAGTGTGCGCGAGCTTTCGGAGCGCGTTGGCGTGATGATGGATCTGTGCGGCCAACACGAGCACCAGCGCTTGCTCGATCCGGCGCATCACGTTGCGATGGTCGATGCGTGGGCGGGCCGCTCTGCGCTCGAGGCGCTGGATGCGTACCGCGCCTGCTTTAAAGCATCGCGCGCTGCCGCCAAGGAGGTTCGACGTGTCGAAGAGGCCTCGCGTGCGCAGGGGAGCCGCGTCGAGGAGGCGCGCTTTGCGCTCGAGCGCATCGGCGAGGTCGACCCCAAACCGGGCGAGTATGAGGAACTCGAGGAGCTGCTGCCTCGCTCGGAGCACGCCGAGGTCTTGGTGGCGACGGCAAACGAGGCCCATGCATCGCTTGCCTCTGAAGGGGGAGCGCTCGATGCCGTGAACAGCGCCGTGGCAGAGCTTTCCCGAATGGCTACCGTCGATCGCAAACTGGGCTACATTGCCGATGCACTTTCGGATGCCTGCATCTCTCTTGAGGATTGCGCGAACGAGCTTCGTTCCTATCGCGATGGGGTTGCCTTCGATCCTCGCGAGCTCGCTCGCATGCGCGAGCGGTATTCCGACCTCAAGGGCCTGCTGCGTCAGTGGGGTCCGACCATGGACGATGTCTTTGCCATGCGCGACCGCTCACAAGAGCTGCTGTCGCTGGTCGATGATGGCGATGAACAGATCAAAAAGGCGCGTGAGGCACTCGGGAGCGCCGAGCGCGAGCTGTTCGCTGCTGCCAGGGCACTTAAGCGCGCTCGCAATACGGCGGCCCCGCGCTTCTGCCACGAGGTCGGCCGCCAGATGGCTCGCTTGGAGATGGGTGGCGCCGAGCTCGTCTGGGAGTCGCGCGATCTTCCCCGTGCTGAGTGGACGCCCGTTGGTCCTTCGAGCTACGAGCTGCTATACCGCAGCGGTGCCGGCTTGACGCCACGTCCCCTGCGCCGCATTGCGTCGGGCGGCGAGCTCAGCCGCGTCATGCTGGCAAGCAAGGTCGTCCTCGGTAACGCGGACGGTGTTGATACGCTGGTGTTTGACGAGGTCGATGCCGGTGTCGGTGGCTCCACGGCGCGTGCGCTCGCGGGCGTGCTGGCAGATCTCGCCGCTACTCATCAGGTGATTGTCGTAACCCACTTGGCGCAGGTCGCCGTCATGGCTGACAAGCATTATGTCGTCAGCAAGGAACCGGGCGATGTTCCCCAGACGCATTTGGACGAGGTAACCGGCGAAGCGCGTACTGCCGAGATCGCCCGCATGTTGAGCGGCGATCAGTCCGAGGCAAGCTTGGCCCACGCAAAGCAGATGCTTGCCGAGGCGCGTGCCTAGGCCGAGCCGCCACATGCATGTCCAACCCGGCCGCCACGAAACGGGTCCATTTACTACGTTTGGCAGGGCATCGGCAACCACGCCAAGAATTGCAAAAAGAAAACCGCATGTAGAACGCCTGCGGTTTTATCTATTTTGGGTGTATGGTTGGCGCTTGAGGTTAAAACGTAGTAGATGGGCGGATTTCGTGGCGAGGGGCGTCTATCGGCTCCCCAAATTACCTACTCAACGACCTTATCCGGCTGGATGAGCTCCTCGTAGTAGCTGATATGCTCACGCGCGTCTTCAATCTCGGGCAGCAGGAAGTTGTAGATGACTTCGATGATCATCGTGGCGCTGATCTTAGAGAACGCAAAGTCGCCCGTCGTCAGCAGCGCTTCGTGGTTGACGGTATTAAAAGTGTAGTCTGCCAGACGCGCGAGCGGGGATTTGCTGTCGCTGCTGATGACGACTACGGTTGCGCCGCAGTTGCGAGCCGCTTTTGCCATGCGATTCAATCGGCGCGATTTGCCGGAGTTTGAGATAAGCACGATGACGTCACCCGGGCGTAACGTGAGCGCAAAGCCGATTGATGTCTCGCTAATGGTGCTCGCCATGCAGCGCAGGCCCAGCTGCGAAAACTTAAACGTCGCATCGAGCGCGACCGCGTTCGTATTGCCCACAGCTGCAAACTCAATAACCCCTGCATGCTTAAGGGCATGCACAACAGCCGCCAGCGTATCGTGGTCGATCCCGTCGATGGTCGCATTAAGCTCGCTCACCTTAGCAGCCAGGATATTCTTGAGGCTCTGCTCCATATTGTCGAGCGAGACCTCGTCAGTCAGGCCCTCGTTACGCTGGCTTTCCAAATCCCTCGCCAACGAAAACTGAAAGCTGCGGAAGCTACCAAAGCCAAGCTTGCGGCAGAAGCGCGAAACGGTCGCCTCTGACGTGGCGGCGGCGCGCGAGAGCTGAGCGGCCGTGAGGCGTGGCGCCTCGGACTGGTGCTCCAATATATAGTCGACAATGCGCTGCTCGGACTCGCTGTATCCCTGATGGGTGCTAATGAGGGAAAGTGCGCTCTTGCTACTATCGGTCATGGATGGCTCCTGGTTGGCATGAAAATCTAGCTTGATTTGCAATGCCATAGTATACGGGCATTTTCAATTACAAGATACACCTTGCCGTTTCAAGTGTTGATGGTAAACTTTCACTTACCGTTTACGGTTATGAAAGAACCTTTCACCGGAGATTTGCACCTTAGCTCTTCTCACGCGGACGGTAGGTTGGTATCTTTCAGTTGTGGAAAAACGCGCATCGAAGCGCGTGTAGGGGAGCGCCCGCGGGCGCTGTACTCAAGAAGGAGGGACACATGGCTAAGTTTGACATCATCGCCGCGACCGGTTGCCCGACCGGCATTGCGCACACCTTCATGGCGAAGGAGGCGCTGGAGAAGGCAGCTGCCGAGCGCGGTCTGACCATTAAGGTCGAGACTCATGGCCAGGTCGGTGTCGAGAACGAGCTCACCAAGAGTGAGATCGCTGGTGCCAAGGCCGTCGTCGTCGCAGCCGACAAGGATGTCCAGGCTGAGCGTTTCGCCGGCAAGCCCATGGTTTCCGTTGGTGTTTCCAAGGCCCTGTCCGTTGAGGCCGCCGGTAAGCTGATTGACCGCGCGCTCGCCGCCAAGGGCGACAGCACGGTTGCAGCCGCTGCCGATGTCGAGGACGAGGTCGAGGAGAAGGAGTCCATCGGCCACATCATCTACAAGCACCTCATGAACGGCGTCAGCCACATGCTGGTCTTCGTCGTTGCCGGTGGTGTCCTGACCGCCGTTTCGTTCCTGTGGGGCATTACGTCCTTCGATTCGACGGCGTCTGACTACAACAGCTTTGCTGCGATGCTCAAGATCATCGGCGGCATCGCCATGAACCTCATGGTTCCGGTGCTTTCCGCCTATATTGCCGAGTCCATCGGCAAGCGCCCGGCGCTCGTCCCCGGTTTTGTTGCCGGTATGATCGCCATCCAGGGTCTGCCTGTTAACGCCGAGACCGGCATGATCGACGCCGGTGGCGCCGGTGTGGGCTTCGGCTTCCTGGGCGGCATCGTCGGCGGCTTCCTCGCCGGTTATGTC
Source organism: Collinsella aerofaciens (assembly GCF_032584215.1). GTDB lineage: Bacteria > Actinomycetota > Coriobacteriia > Coriobacteriales > Coriobacteriaceae > Collinsella. The sequence goes on from NZ_JAWHPN010000020.1 coordinate 31,047, forward strand.
ATCCTGCTGCTCGAGAAGGTCTTTGCCGGTCTGCCCAAGAACCTGGACGGCCTCAAGGCTATCTTCCTGTACCCGCTGTTCTCTACCGCCATCGTCGGTCTGGTCATGCTCGGCATTTCCGGCCCCATGGCTGCCATCAACACCGCCATGATGGACTTCCTCAAGGGCCTGTCCGCCTCTGGCGCCGTTGTCCTGGGTCTTGCCATTGGCTGCATGTGCGCCTTTGACATGGGCGGCCCGGTCAACAAGGCTGCTTACGTCACCGGTACCGCTATGCTCACCGAGGCTTTGGCCGCCGGTGTTGGCACGGATACCTACAACTTCGGCACCAACTTCATGGCTGCCGTCTCCGCCGCTTGCATCGTTCCGCCGCTGATCACCACCTTCGCCGTCGTTGTCGGCAAGAAGTACTTCAGCCAGGAGGACCATGACGCCGGTGTCGTCAACCTCATCCTTGGTTGCACCCACATCACCGAGGGCGCCATTCCGTTCATGACCAAGAACATCTGGCCCGTCATGCCCATCATGATGCTCGGTTCCTCTATCGCTTCGATCCTGACCATTATGTTCAACGTTCACGATCCGGCGCCTCACGGTGGCTTCCTGGTCCTGCCCGTTGTCGAGAACGGTCCGCTGTGGGTCCTCGCGATCCTCATCGGCGCTGTGGTCGGTGGTATCCTGTTCGTTGCCTTCAAGAAGTACGACTTCGAGAAGAATCAGAAGGCCGCTCCTGCAGCCAAGCCGGTTGAGGCTCCCAAGGCCGTTGCCGTCGAGGCTCCCAAGGCCGAGGCTGCCGACTTCGTGAAGGTCGAGAATGTCTTTGTTGCCGAGGACTTCGCTTCTCGTGACGAGGCTCTGAGCTTCGTTTCCAACCAGGCTGTCAAGGCCGGTATCGCCAGCGACGCCGACGCCGTGATGAACGCCTTCCTGGCCCGCGAGGCCGAGGGCACCACGGGCATGATGGAGGGCTTCGCCATCCCGCATGCCAAGTCCGACGCCATTACCGAGGCTGCTGTTATCGTCGTCAAGGACGAGTCCGGCGTGACCGGTTGGGACACCATGGACGGCGCTCCCGTCAACGTGGCTATCGCCCTGCTCATCCCCGGTGCCCAGGCCGGTACCACGCACCTCAAGATCCTGTCCAAGGTCGCCGAGGCGCTCATGGACGAGGACTTCCGTGCCACTGTCAAGGGTTCCACCGACGCCGCCGAGATCGCCAAGACGATCAACGCCCGCTTGGTCTAATTCCACGGTACGCGAATAGCATCGCCCCCTGTATATAAGGCGGAGCCCCTCTCCAGGGCCTCCGCCTTTTTTCTATCCCTCCCATAAGTTGCGGTGAAATAGGGACTGTTTAAACGATTCAACCCCAAATTCAGTCCCTATTTCACCGCAACTTATAAAAGGGTATAGAGGGGGCTACCTATCGAGTCTTTGTCGCGAACAGTTCATCAGCCAGAATTCCGTTCGCACGATATTACTTTGGATCGACTGAGTTTCCGCAGCTTGCTCGCCGGGCGGGGCGATTAAGTTTGTCGCGAGTTCCGCACGCAAAGGAAAGCACTTAATGTGCTTTCCGTCTTGCGCAGGACTGTAGAGCAGCAAACTTAATCGCCCCGCCTGGCGAGCAAGCGGACGACAAACACATCTGTCCAATAATTCGTCTGAAACATAATGAAAAACAGTTTGATGTGAGTTAATATAAACAACGTCGTGAATCTGACTCCTGCCACATGCTTGACAGGGGTTAAACACAAAAAGGAGTCAACTATGGTTTCTGAGAAGGCTACCCTCGTTAATCCTCAGGGTCTGCACATGCGTCCGGCTGGTCTGTTCGCCTCCACCATGGGCAAGTATGCCTGTGACGTGACGGTCGTTACCCCCGAGAAGGAGGTCAACGGCAAGTCCCCGATGGCTCTCATGGCTGCTGGTATCCCCTGCGGTACTGAGGTCGAGGTCAAGTGCGACGGCGCTGACGAGGCCGAGGCTCTGGCTGCTGCCATCGAGCTCATCAAGAGCGGTCTTGGCGAGTAGAACTCAAACGGGTCGCATGTTGAACAACTAAGTTCATATTTGGGGGCGCAGTGACCTGTTGTAAGGTAACTGCGCTCTTTTGTCATGGATATGGCAAAACGCTTTATCACATGACACGGAGAGAGGAATGGGAATGTATCAGGGAGTCAACGCTTCCGAGGGCATCGGTATCGGCACCGTCATGGTCGCCGTCGATCCCGACTTGACGTTTGAGCCGCACGAGGTTGCTGATTCGGCAGCAGAGAAGGAGCGCTATCAGTCCGCTCTTTCGGTCTTCTGCGAGAAGACCCAGGCTCAGGCCGACCACATGAAGGAGACGGTGGGCGAGGCCGAGGCCGAGATCATGAGCGGACACATTGTCCTGGCTCAGGACCCGGGGATGACCGACGCCATCAACGCCGCCATTGACGGCGGTACCTGCGCCGAGCAGGCGCTCATGGACACCTCGACCATGTTCGAGAACATGTTCCTGTCCATGGACGACGAGATGTTCCGTCTGCGCGCGGCCGACATCGCCGACATCCGCACCGGTATTCTGGCCGAGTTGCTGGGCAAGGAGGTCGTCGACCTCTCCGTCCTGCCCGAGAACACTGTCGTTGTCGTGCACGACCTCACGCCGTCCATGACCGCCACGATCGATAAGGCTCACGTTGCCGGTATCGTCACCGAGACCGGTGGCCGCACGTCGCACTCCGCGATCATTGCGCGCGCCCTCGAGATCCCGGCTGTCCTTTCGGTTTCCAACAGCTGCACCGCACTGCGCAACGGCATGACCGTTGTCGTCGACGGCGGCAAGGGCATCGTCGAGGCCGATCCTGACGAGGAGACGCTTGCAGCCTATACCGCCAAGGCCGAGGCCTTCGCTGCCGAGAAGGCAGCCCTCGAGGCCTTCCGTGGCAAGCCGTCCGTGACTGCCGATGGCATCAAGAAGATCATCGCCTGCAACATCGGTAACCCCGATGACGTGCCCAACGCGCTCGATCACGACGCCGAGGCCATCGGTCTGTTCCGCTCCGAGTTCCTGTTCATGGACTCTGCTGAGCTTCCTTCCGAGGAGGAGCAGTTCAACGCCTACCGTAAGGTCGCCAGCGCGCTCAAGGGTGCTCCGGTCATCATCCGCACGCTCGATGTGGGTGGCGACAAGGAGATTCCGTATCTGCATATGGTCAAGGAAGACAACCCCTTCATGGGCTTCCGCGCCGTGCGTTACTGCCTGGCCAATCCCGACCAGTACAAGGTCCAGCTCCGCGCTCTGCTGCGCGCTAGCGCCTTCGGTGACGTCAAGATCATGATCCCGCTCGTCACCTGCGTCGAGGAGGTCTTGGCTGTCAAGGAGCTCGTCGAGCAGTGCAAGGCCGAGCTTACCGAAGAGGGTCGCAAGTTCAACGAGAACATCGAGGTCGGCATCATGGTCGAGACGCCCGCCGCTTCGCTGCTCGCAGACCGTCTTGCCGAGGTTGCCGACTTCTTCTCCATCGGCACCAACGACCTGATCGGCTACACCATGTGCGCCGACCGTGGTAACGACACCATCTCCAACCTGTACCAGGTTTACTATCCCGCCGTGCTCCGCTCGCTCAAGAACATCATCGAGAGCGGCGTGAAGGCCGGCATCATGGTCGGTATGTGCGGCGAGGCCGCTGCCGATCCGCTGCTCGAGCCGCTGCTGATCAGCTGGGGCCTGGAGGAGTTCTCGATGAGCGCTCCGTCCATCCTGCGCGCCCGCAAGACCATCAGCCAGTGGACCAAGGCCGAGTGCGACGAGCTCGCCGAGAAGGCGCTCGCCTGCAACACCGCCGCCGAGGTCAAGGCACTGCTCGAGTCCGCAGCTCGCTAATTTGGTATCAGAGGTAACCGCGTGGTTGGAATGGGCCGGCCACGCGGCCCTCACATATACAGGGGGTACTGTAAATGTTCTACACGCTAACCGCTAACCCGGCTGTCGACATGACGGTTTCGAGCTCTCCGCTCGAGCCCGACGAGAACGTCCGCACCGGCTCGGCCAGCTACACGGCCAACGGCAAGGGCCTCGACGTGTCCTTCGCCTTTAAGAAGATGGGCGTCGACACCGTCGCGCTCGGCTTCTTCGCCGGCTTCACGGGCAAGTTTATCGTCGAGGAGGTCATGAACCTGGGTTGCCTGTGCCGCCCGGTCTGGACCGACGGTATCACGCGCATCAACACCTACGTCAACGATGGCCAGCACGAGTACGGCATCCTGAACCCCGGCGCCCCGATTACGCCGCAGCACCAGGAGGAGCTCTACAACATCCTGGACACCGCGGGCGATCTTGAGTGCCTGATCGTCTCCGGTTCCGTGCCTCCCAAAGCTACGCCCGACTTCCTGGCTCAGGTCATGGAGCACGCTCAGGCTCGTGGCGCCGACGTCGTCCTGGACCTGTCCTCCGACAAGCTCAAGGAGCTCGCTCACAAGAAGCCGCTGCTCATCAAGCCGAACCATCACGAGATGAAGGCCATCTTCGGCGTGCCGGTCGACACCGACGACGAGGTTCGCGTTGCCATGAAGATGGCTCACGACGCTGGCGTTCAGAACGTGCTGCTCACCCGTGGTAGCCGCGGCGACGCATACTTCTCCAACGGCGAGGACATCTGGTACGCCAAGCGTGAGTTCAACATCAAGCTGGTTTCTTCTGTCTGCGCCGGCGACTGCACCCTCGCTGCGTTCCTGCACAAGTGGTACAGGGATCGCGACAACGTCGAGGAGGCCATGAAGCTCGCTATGGCCACCGGCGCCAACGTTGCCGAGTCCGTCGGCATTGGCGACTTTGGTCACGTCGACGAGTACAGCAAGCGCGTTGCCGTCCGCAAGCTCGATCGTCAGTAATCGAAACGCGACATATTCGTGCGCATGCGGCGCCCCGGTTTCGGCCAGGGCGCCTTTTTGTTCCGCCACGGGGGAGAGGTGTCCCGCCGTACTTCATCGCTTCCACACCGTTCACCGAGTTGCCCTAGCCTTTTATCGATGCGTGGAATATACTTTCATTAACACGTTGCTTCGTGAAAGGAACATTCATGATTTACACGCTCACTGCAAATCCCGCCATTGACTACAACATCGCCTGTGACGGTCTTGCTGCCAACACCGTCACGCGTACCCGCAACGCCGTCTACACGCCCAACGGCAAGGGCCTCAATGTCTCGTTTACGCTTGACCACTACGGTGTCGACACCACGATCCTGGGTTTCTTCGCCGGCTTCTCGGGCGAGTTTATCGTTAAGGGCGCCGAGGCCCTGGGCGTGCCCGTCAAGCCCGTGTGGACCGACGGCATCACGCGCGTCAACGTGTTCCTCAATGCCGGCCCCGACACGGAGTACAACATGGTCAACGCCGGTGCCGCCATCAACGAGGCCAACGAGCAGGAGATGTTTGAGCTCATCGATTCGCTCGATGACATGACCTGCCTGGTCATCAGCGGCTCGCTGCCTCCCAACACTTCCGAGGGCTTCCTGGCCGAGGTCCTTCGCCGCGTCAAGGCCAAGGGGGCCGAGTTCGTCCTAGACATCTCGAGCCATCAGCTGGCAGACCTCATTGCCATGGAGCCGCTGCTGATCAAGCCCAATGACGACGAGCTGCTTGACATCTTTGGCATTAAGGTGAGCGGTGGCGACGATGAGTCCGTCAAGGGCGCAATGGCTGAGCTTCATGCCAAGGGCGCCAAGAACGTGCTGCTGACCCTCGGCGGCGCCGGTGCGTACTTCTCCAACGGCAAGCACATCTGGTTTGCTAACCGCACCTTCGACGTCAAGCTGCTGTCGACGGTGTGTGCCGGCGATTCCTCGCTCGCTGCCTTCCTGTCCGTGTGGCACGACGCCCCCGAGCGCGTCGAGGACGCCCTGCGCCTTTCGATGGCCACTGGCGCCAACGTGGTCGAGTGCCCCGGTCTGGGCGATTTTGCCAAGGTTGACGAATATAAGAAGCACATCGAGGTTCGCCAGGTCTGCTAGCCGCATCGATACATCGTTGCCGAACACCCGCTTTGGATTACCAAGGCGGGTGTTTTTTGCGCGCTGAACGTATGTGGCGTCTGCTGTCTCGTTTTATCGAATCGACGACGCGATTGCGTGTGCGCGCTTTCTCGTTTCTTGTTAGACTTCTTGAGAACCATCGATTAACGCTCGCAAGTGCAGGAGGCCATAGGCATGTGCAATGTTTCTCTCAACGGTACGCAACCGTCTGATGCCTCCCTGCGCGTCCTGCGTTCGCTCGAAGCAGCCGGTCTTGAGGCTTGGTACGTAGGCGGTTGGGTGCGCGACGCCCTGATGGGGCGCCCCAGCCACGATGTTGATATGTGCTGTAGCGGCCTGTGGCAGGAGTCCAAAGCGGCGCTCGAGGCCGTTGGCATCGCGGTCGTGGAGTCGGGCATTAAATTTGGCGGAATCACGGCTATTTCCGATGGCGAGCGTATCGAGGTCACCACGTACCGCCTGGATGGCTTTTACACCGATGGTCGCCATCCCCAGAGTGTGGAGCGTGCCGCCTCGCTCGAGGACGATCTAGCGCGCCGCGACTTTACCGTCAACGCCATGGCCTGGCATCCCGAGCGCGGGCTTGTCGACCGCTACGACGGCCAGGGTGACTTGGAGCGCAAGCTGATTCGTGCTGTCGGCGATCCCAAGCGTCGCTTTAACGAGGATGCACTGCGCATGCTGCGTGCGGTGCGCTTTGCCTGCCGCCTGGACTTTATGATTGAGCCCGAGACTAAGCGTGCGCTTGCCGAGTGCGCGCCGCTGCTCGATGCTGTGGCGCGCGAGCGTGTGGGTATTGAGCTCGAGGGCATTCTTTCGACCGGCCACGGGGGAGACGCGATGCTGCGCTACCCCGAGCTCATCTGCGCCGCCGTGCCCGAGCTTGCGCCCGCTCGCGGGTTTGATCAGCGAAGTGTCTATCATGCGTTTAACGTCTACGAGCATATCGCCCGCGTGTTGACGGTGGCTGGGGAGCTGGCGCTGTGCGACGGCGTCGCGCCATCGTCGAGCCTTATGTGGGCGGCGTTTTTGCACGATGTCTCCAAGCCCGAGTGCTTTACGGTCGATCACGCCGGCAGCGGACACTTCTACGGTCATCCCGAGCTCGGCGCCAAGAAAGCGCGCGTCATTATGGATCGCCTGGCTCTCTCGCACGACCTGGTGCGCGACGTGTGCCTGCTCATCAAATATCACGACAAACCGCTGCGTCCCGAGCGATCCTGCCTGCTCAATATGATGTGTGCGCTTTCTGGCGAGGGCGTCGACACGGCCCGTCTGATTGACGAGCTCATGGACCTTAAGCGTGCTGACACGCTCGGCAAGGCCCCGTCGTGCTTCTATTACGTTGAGACGATTGAGGAGATGCGCGCGATGGCGCACGAGCTGCTGAAGGCAGGGGAGCCCTATACGCTCAAGATGCTCGCCATCAACGGCGGCGACCTGATCCGTGCCGGAGTTAAGCCCGGGCCGGAACTGGGTCAGCTTCTCAACTCCGCCCTCGACGCCGTGATCGAAGACAATATTCCCAACGAGCGCGAAGCTCTTTTGGTCCATCTCAACTTGAATTAGCTACTCAGTTTACCTGCGTGTTCCATAACCTGCCGACAATTTTTCGGCAATTTGAAATTTCTTCTTGCGCTGACGTTTTTTGTCCCGTAATATATTTCCTCGCAGCACGGCAGTGCAGATGTCATGTGGCCCGTTCGTCTAGCGGTTTAGGACGCCGCCCTCTCAAGGCGGAGATCACCAGTTCGAATCTGGTACGGGCTACCACTTCTTTTCTGCTAAGGCTTATGGCCCGTTCGTCTAGCGGTTTAGGACGCCGCCCTCTCAAGGCGGAGATCACCAGTTCGAATCTGGTACGGGCTACCATGAATCTCATACCCGGTCTTCCCATAGAAGGTCGGGTTTTTTATTTTCAAACAACCGTCTGCAATTCCCGTTTGAACCAGAGCTTTGCGTTCTGCCTATGGCCCTTACGGGTACAATATCCAAGATATTTTGACTGTTAGAAGGAGTCTCATGACGGAGTCCTCTCAGCATACGTCTAAGCCCCAGGTCGAGGTTGAGGCCTCGGGCGGAGATGACAATAAGAGCGCACGCCGTGGCGCCATCTTTATCGGCGTCGTGCTGGTGGGTTATATCGTCTATCTGGTGGTAACCGGGCAGATGGGGCAGTTCTGGGCCGCTATGTCAAGCGTCCAGGCGCCATGGCTCGTTGTCGCGTGTCTTTGCATGTTCATGTATCTGTTCTTTGGCATTGTGGCCTATGCGATCGCCGTCTGGCTCGACCCATATTCGCCCGTCGGTATTCGCGACCTCATTTCGGTCGAGGCGAGTGGCATCTTCTTTGGCAACTTGACGCCTATGATGATGGGCTCGACTCCCGCCCAGATCTACCGCCTGACCAAAGCGGGCCAAAATGTCGGCGAGGCCGGAGCCACGCAGTTCACGCGCTTTATCGTGTACCAGTTTGGCCTCGTTGCCTGGGGCGCTATCCTCCTGCTTGCTCGCATGCCGTTTTTTGCCGAGCGCTATGGCGACATGACGCTGCTGTGCGTCTTTATCTTTGGTGGGCACTGCTGCATCTTGCTTGGCATCTTCGCCGTCGCGCTCATGCCTAAGACCGTCACGCGCGTCGCCCATTGCATCATCAATTGGCTCGAGCGCATAGGCGTCTCGTCCTCTAAGATCGAGGGATGGCGCACGTTTGTCGATGGCGAGATCTACTCGTTCTCCGAGAAGTTCAAGCTTTCGGCTGGCCACTTTTCGTCCATGCTGCTCACGGTGGTCATCACCATGCTACAGCTCGCGTTTTTCTACCTCGTGCCGTATTTCCTGATGCTTGCCTTTGGCCACCACGAGGTCGACTTTTTCTCGGTCATGGCCGCGAGCGCCTTTGTCCAGCTGTTGAGCTCTGCGGTCCCCCTGCCCGGTGGAACTGGTGGCGCTGAGGGCGGCTTTGCATTGTTCTTGGGTCATTTCTTTGGGTCGGCATCGACCGCCGGCTATCTGCTGTGGCGCCTCATTACGTTTATTGCGCCGACCATTTTGGCTGCGCCCCTGCTGGGCCTTAAGAGTGCCCACAACGAGAGCATCCATGCGCGCTGGGATCGCGTGATGCGCAAGCTCGGTCGTACGCCTCAAACGCCCTCTGCGCCCACAAAGCCCCACCCCATGAATGCTGTTACCGTTGATCCCAAGAAGCAGGCTCAGAAGGCTTCTGGGACCGCTAAGCCGGCTCATAAAGCCTATGTGCGCCAGACAGGCGACGGTATTCGCGTATCTCCGTCGGCACTCAATAAGAAGAAGCACCCTAAGTCGCAGTAGGGCAGTCGTGCGTTCTTCATGATGCGGGGCATATTTGTGCTGTATGGGGGATAATCCTCTTACGTAGATTATCTCTCATCTGTTGATGAATGCTCGCATATCGAAGGGACACGCCCATGGCAACCAGCAAACCGCGTCTTGACCGCCGCATTGTTCGCAGCCGTAATGCCATCCTTTCCGCTTTCGAGCGCCTGCTCATGGAAAAGCCGCTGGCAGACATTACGGTGAGTGCCATCGCGCGCGAGGCCAATGTCGACCGCAAGACCTTTTACGTTCACTTTGGTACGGTTGACGGCCTGCTCGATGCCATTGCCGTCGATGTGGTGGAGATGATTGTCGACTCGGTCGAGAAAACCCTTGCTTCAATGGACGGCGACACCAACGAGCGCGCCCTGGGCGCGGCGGCGACCTTCTTTAAAACCGTTAACGAGGCACTGTGTAACAACTTGGTGCTCAATCGTCAGCTGATCGAGAACATTCCGCTCGACGACTTTATGGCTCGCCTGCGCGAACCGCTCGAGCACGAGATTGCCGAGCGCGATCTGCTGCCCCAAGGTCTCAAGGACGAGATGTTCGACTACTATCTGGCGTTTTTGCTGTCGGGTATTATCGGTATCTATCGCACGTGGGCATTGTCTGATGGCTCGGTTCCTATCGAGCGCGTCTCGGAGGTTGCCAATGACCTCACACTCAACGGCCTGTCGAGCCTGGAATCTCGCTTCGAATAGCATCGATAATTCAACAACTTAAAGAAGTTGCGGTGGAATAGGGATTGTTTTGGTTATTGGAAGGCCGATCTAGTCGCTATTTCACCGCAACTTAGTAAAACTGTTTTGATGGTAAGGCGGAGTAGCCTCGAAGATGAGCCTCGAGACTGCTCCGCTTCATTTCTGAGCGTTTGTCGTGTAGGGCGGCATTAATCGCCGTTTTTGAGTGTGCGGCCCTGTTTTTCGAACTTGTGCATGTCGCTATCGGCCATACCCTGCGACTTATCCTCGTGACGCTTGGCGTATAGCGGATCGTCGGAGTCGTTCCAGATGCGGTCGGCGACAGGTGACCATGCCTCGGCGGCAGCCTGGGTCTTTTCGCGCAGCTGCTCGGGTGACTCCTTCTCGATAAGATCGGTGCTCATTGCGCCACTCTCGGCAACCATTTTGGGCAGCACGTCGGGATTCTCGAGCATGGGGCATGGTTTGAGGTAGTTGTCGTTGAACGGCATGTTTTCGTAGTACTTCATAAAGAGGGGAGAGCGCAGCGCGTCGAGTAAGCTCACATCGTGGATGTTGGCGTTTGAGTAGTGGATGAACACGCACGGCTCCACGTCTCCGGCGGCGTTGATGTGCAGGTAGCGGCGACCTCCGGCGATACACCCGCCTACAAACTCGCCGTCGTTTTGAAAGTCGAGCGTAAACAGCGGCTTCTTCTCGCGCATTTCGCGGATAAAGTGATACATGTGCTCGCGCTGCTCGGGCGTGGGCATGAGCTCGGGGGTTGCATTGCGGCCAACCGGCATAAAGTGGAAGTACCAGCAGAAGAGTGCTCCCTCGCCGATCATCCAGTCCATGTTCTCCTCGGTAGCTACCGTATCGGCATTGGCGCTGGTCCAACAGGTGGAGATACCAAACGGCAAGTCGTGCTCGCGCAGGAGTTTCATGGCGTGCTCGATCTTTGCGTAGGTACCTTCGCCGCGACGGGCGTCGGTTGTGTGCTCATTGCCCTCGGCGCTGATGGCGGGGACAAAATTACCTACGCGAATCATATCGTCGCAGAAGGCCTCGTCGATCAGCGTGGAGTTGGTAAAGCAGAGAAACACGCAGTCCTGATGTTTTTCGCAAATTCTGATCAGGTCGTGCTTGCGGACGAGCGGCTCGCCGCCGGTATAGATGTAGATATGCGTACCGAGCTCTTTGCCCTGCGTAACGATAGAGTCGATGTCTTCGAACGAGAGATTCTGCTTGTAGCCGTACTCGGCGGCCCAGCAGCCCGTACAATGCAGGTTGCAGGCGCTCGTGGGATCGAGCAGGATGGCCCACGGAACGTTGCACTGGTACTTTTCGCGGTTCTTTTCCTGCTCTGGCCAAGCTAGCAGGTTGGCGTCGACAATGAGGGTCTTAAGCAGTTTGGTTCGCATCTGGGGATTAAGGCTGAACACACGCATGATCAGGTCATACCAATTGCCGCGGCTCTTGATGACATTGGTGAATGCCTCTCGCTGTACAGGAAATACGCGATTGGGGACCAGCTTGTTCACGAGGTCCATGATTTTGTCGATGTTTTCTTGCGGGTTGTCGTCGAGATAATCGATGAGCTTGTTAAGCGCTGCACGCTCTGCTGACTGTGTAAGCGACATGGGCATATCCTTTCACGTGTGCTTAATGTGTGATAATACCCACTTGTAGATTAAACGAAGTCTAAAGATTTGTAATGTGTCTATTCAACGAATCAATTTAATTTGGGGTGAAGCGTTATGCGCCGACACCTTCTAAGTTGCGGTGAAATAGGGTCAGATAGGGGGCGCGGACGATTTCTTGGACCGTGCCTAGGCGTATCCATTGGAGTGGGAAGGATAAACTGGACTTTCTTTTAAGGACCATCAAGCGTATTGCCGCTCGTATTCCACTGGAGACATGTAGCCCAGGGTGGAATGCATGCGCACCCTATTGTAATAGAGCTCTATGT
>NZ_JAWHPN010000021.1:0-42169 GCF_032584215.1 Collinsella aerofaciens
CAAGCCCATAAGGAGGGCCTACGAGGCATGGGTCGAGGCGGGGCTCCCGCTCGATTGGGACAGGCAGGCCTTCGAGGCCGAGCGCAAAATGGATTCTAAAAAACACCTTGCCAAATAGGAGCGTCAGGACGCAAGAAACCCCCGCCGCACGAAGTGCGCAGCGGGGGTTTCTTGCATGTCCGAGGACGTTCTGAAAAGTAACTTCAGGGCGGGCCCGGACGATAACAACCGACTACAGGTCGATGTGCGATTCCTTGATCGGGAACGGCTCCGCGAAGTGGCACGCGCAGCAGTGACCCGGTGCGACTTCCTTAAACTCGGGAAGCTTCTCGGAGCAGATGCCCTGCGCGATCGGGCAGCGAGTGTGGAAACGGCAGCCGGTCGGCGGATCCAGCGGTGACGGCGGATCGCCGGCGAGGATGATGCGCTTACGGGTCTTCTGGATATCCGGATCGGGAACCGGCACGGCAGACAGCAGCGACTGCGTGTACGGATGGTGAGGCTCGCTATAGAGCGTCTTCCAGTCCGAAACCTCAACCATCTTACCCAGATACATAACGGCAACGCGATCGGAAATGTGCTGCACGACGGACAGGTCGTGAGCGATAAACAGATACGCGGTACCGAACTTGTCCTGCAATTCCTTGAGCAGGTTCAGAACCTGGGCCTGAATGGACACATCCAGAGCGGAAACCGGCTCGTCGCAGATAATCAGCTTGGGCTTCAGAGCGAATGCGCGGGCGATGCCGACACGCTGGCGCTGGCCGCCCGAGAACTCGTGCGGATAGCGGTTGATGTGCTCGGGGTTCAGACCGACGACGTCCAGCAACTCGCGGACGCGCTCGATACGCTCTTCCTTGGTACCCACGCCATGAATGGTCATGGGCTCAGAGACAATCTCGCCGATGGTCATACGAGGGTTGAGCGAAGCATAGGGGTCCTGGAAGATGAACTGCATCTCGCGACGCATATCCTTGATCTCGTGCTTGCTCATCTCGGCAACGTCTTTGCCCTGGAAGAACACTTTGCCTGCCGTCGGCTTGGTCAGGCGCATGATGGTGCGGCCAGTGGTGGACTTACCGCAACCAGACTCGCCGACCAGGCCAAAGGTCTCGCCCGGATAAATCTCGAACGAAATGTCATTCACAGCAGAGACGACACGCTTGGAGAAGCGCTTGGCGAACATGCCGGACTCAGCGGGGAACTCCTTAGAGAGGTGCTCGACCTTAAGCAGCGGAGTACGCTCGTTGGTATCTGCCATTACGCCTCGCCTCCCTTCTTGGAATCCTTGCGGGTACGGGACGTCTCAGGAGCGTTCTTGAGGAACTCGGGGTCACCGGAGTAGTGGCACGCAGAGTAATGACCAGACTCGGTGACAACGCGCTCGGGGCGCTGCTTGCGGCACTTATCGGTCGCATAGGGACAACGAGGCGAGAACACGCAGCCCTCGGGCAGGTTCATGAGCGAAGGCGGGTTGCCGTGAATCGGCGTAAGCGGCTTCTTCTCTTCGATGGCCTGCTCCGGGATGGAGCGGATAAGGCCCCAGGTGTAGGGGTGGCGGCTCTCGTAGAAGATTTCCTCAGCAGTACCGAACTCGACGGGACGGCCGGCGTACATAACCATGATCTTATCGGCCATATCGGCAACGACACCCAGGTCATGGGTAATCATGATGATGGCGTTGCCGTTCTTCTCCTGCATCTCCTGCATGAGCTCGATAATCTGAGCCTGAATGGTAACGTCCAGGGCAGTCGTGGGCTCGTCGGCAATCAGGATATCGGGATCGCAGGCAAGAGCCATAGCGATCATGACACGCTGACGCATACCGCCGGAGAACTGGTGCGGATACTCATTGACGCGCTTCTCGGGCTCGGGGATACCCACGAGGTCCAAAAGCTCGGTAGCGCGCTTGAGCGCCTCCTGCTTGGAGTAGCCACGGTGCAGACGAAGACCCTCGCCCACCTGCTTGCCAATCTTATAGACCGGGTTCAAGGAGGTCATAGGATCCTGGAAGATCATCGCGATGTCGTTACCGCGAATGTGCTGCATCTCTTCCTCGGTCATTTCGAGGATTGAGCGACCGCGATAGCGAACGTCGCCGCCCTCGATCTTTCCCGGAGGCATCGAGATAAGGCCCATGATGGTCATGGCGGTCACGGACTTACCGGAGCCGGACTCACCGACGACGCCCAGGGTCTCGCCGCGATCGAGCGTGTAGGAGACACCGTCGACAGCGCGAACGACGCCATCCTCGGTGTGGAAATACATCTTAAGGTCATCGACCTCGAGCAGATGCTGGCCCTCGGGAACCGGCTGGTCCTTCAGGTCCACATAGTTCTTGTTCTTCTTCATCCTTATGCGTCCTTCATCTTGACGTCGAGGGCGTCGCGCAGACCATCACCCAACAGGGTGAAGGCGAGCACCGTCGAGAGAATTGCCAGACCGGGCATGATCATCATCCACGGAGCAGTCAGAAGATACTGCTGACCGTCCTGAATCATGGAGCCCCACGAAGGCGTAGGCGGAATAACGCCCATGCCGAGGAAGGACAGAGCGGACTCGGTCAGAATGGCACCACCAATGTTCATGGTCGCATAGACCACGATGGAGGCGACAGAGTTCGGGAAGATGTGACGTACGACGATGCGAGCGTCAGATGCACCCATCGCGCGCGCAGCGTCAACATAGTCGTTTTCCTTGACCGTCAAGATCGCAGAGCGGAAGACGCGCGCAATCGAAGGCCAGCCAAGAATGCCGATGGCGATAAAGACGTTCTGAAGACCACGGCCGATAACGGCGATCATGGCGACAACGAACAGCACGTACGGGAACGCCAGGAAGATGTCCGCACAGCGCATGATGATCGTATCCCAGATGCCGCCGTAGAAACCGGCCAGAGCACCCATGACCAGACCGATCAACGTGGAGATCGCGGTGGCCATAATGCCGACGGACAGCGAAACGCGCGCACCGTAGATAACGCGGACGAGAATGTCACGACCAAGGGCGTCGGTGCCAAACGGGTGCTCGGCACACGGAGCCAGCAGTGACGTCTCGGCCATTGTAGTCGAGTCGGAAGCCGTCGGGGAACCGAGCCAGGGCTTAGCCCATAGATCTGCGGTCAGGGCAACCACAACGACGATGATGATCCAGCAGACACCGATAACGGCGAGCTTGTTCTTGCGAAGACGCTTAAAAGCGTCGCCCCACAGCGTGCGGGACTTGGCGGGAGCAGATGCGGCCTTGGTGGCGGTAGCCTGCTCCTGAGACTGAGAATCAGTTTCCTGCATGAGACGTACCTCCCTTAGGCCTTATCCGACGGACCGCCAAGGCGGATGCGCGGGTCGAGGAATGCATAGCTAATGTCGACGAGCAGGTTGATCACCATGACGACGACAACGATGAGCGTAACGCCGCCCATAACGATGGGCCAGTCACGCATGCTAATGGCGCGATAGACCTCATAGCCGATACCGGGCCAGTTGAAGACCGTCTCGGTCAGGATGGCGCCCGAAAGCATGCCGCCAAAGTCGACACCAATATAGGTAACGACGGGGATGAGTGCATTCTTAAGCGCATGCTTGACGATGATCGCACGATTGGAGAGACCCTTGGCCTTTGCCGTACGGATGTAATCCTGATTCATGACGTCAAGCAGCTGCGAGCGCATGATGCGCGCAGCATAAGCGGTCGAAACCGAAGCCAGCGTAATGGTCGGAAGCACATAGTGCATCCAATCCTGATACTGAGAGCTGGAACCGCCGGCACCCGAAATCGGCATGGAGATTGCACCGCCCGTGGCGTCCTTGAGGATGACGCCAAAGAACAGCTGCAGCAACATACCGAGCCAGAAGGCCGGGACCGCAACGAGGATCGACGTGGTGAGCGTTACCAAAATATCCCAGAAGGAATAACGCTTTACCGCCGAAATGATACCCGCACCGATACCCATAATTGCCTCGAGCACGATGGCGCACGCGGCAAGTTTGACCGTATACGGATACTTCTGGGCAAAGATATCCGTAACCGGCAGCTTGCGCTGATACGAATTGCCCAGATCGCCATGAAGCAGGCCGTTCATGTAATACAAGTAACGGTCCACGAGCGACGTTTGAACGGGGTCGCCGTTCTCGTCAAGGATCGCGTTGCCGTCCTCGTCCGTCTGGACCAGGTGATAGCGGACGCGAAGCTGAAGCTCCACCTCGGGGGACAGAGCCTTGTCTCCACCGATCAGCTTGATCGGATCTCCCGGCACGATATTCTGGAGGGCGAACAGAATCAGCGTAACGCCCAAAAACACCGGGATGAACTGAAGCACACGTTTAACGATGTACTTACCCATACCACTCCCCTATCTAGGGATTAACCTAAATGGGATGCCGATCGCCAGACCGGCATCCCAAAATTACCATCAGCCAGTTTACCCCAGGTTAGGGAGAACTGTATGTTTCCCATGAGGTCTACGTAAATACTTGACCCTCACGGAAGCTGCAAACTCTTAGGCGAGCTCAGCGGTACCCAGATCGGCGTGCTTCTGCGGATCGACATAGAGGTGCTTGATGCGATCGGAGCCGGCGATGGTGTGCGTGTAGAACATAATCGGGATGACCGGGCAGTCGGCAGCGACCATTGCGTCGGCCTCCTGCATCTTAGTGACGCGCTCCTCGTCGTCAACAATAGTACGAGCCTCGTCGACCTTGGCGTCGAACTCGGGGTTGTTGTAACCGGAGCGGTTGTCGCCACCGAGGGAGTCGGAGTGGAACAGCGGATACAGGAAGTTGTCCATGATCGGGTAGTCGGCAATCCAACCCAGACGACCGAACTGATAGTTAAAGTTCTGATACTGCTCGAGCAGGGCAGACCACTCAGGGGTATCGGAGACAGCGGTAACGCCAACCTTGGCGAGGTCGCCGATGATGGACTCCATGATCTCCTTGTGACCGCCGTCCTGGTTGTAGGACAGGGTCACGCTAATGCCACGATCCCCGTTAGCGCCAGCGGGAGCAACCTTGTCGAGGTACTCGTTAGCCTTGTCGACATCGTAGGCGCAGAACTCCCATGCGCCCTCCTTGTAGCCATCGATGCCCGGAGGAACAATGCCGTCGGCAGGGGTACGGGTACCCTTGAAGATGGTCTTGCAGATGGCCTCACGGTTAATGGCCAGGGAGATGCCCCTGCGCAGGTCGGCGTTGTTGAACGGCTCGGCCGTGGTGTTGCAGGTCAGATAGTACGTGGAAGGCTCAGCGCCGAGCAGCATGCGCTCGCCGTCACCCATGGTGTAGCCGTCCTTGGACACGCCGCGATCCTTCTTGGCGGCATCGATCTGAGCGACGGGAACGTCGCAGACATCGAGGTTACCGGCCTGGAACTCCTTGTAAGCGGTCTCCATGTCCTTGATGACCTGGAAGTGGATGCCATCGATCTTGGCCTTGTCGCCATAGTAATCGTCGAACTTCTTGACGTTGATCTCCTGACCATCCTCCCACTTGCCGTCCATCATGAACGGGCCGTTACCGACCGGGGCAAGATAGAAGCTCTTGACATCGGACTCGGCGCACTCGGGAACCGGGGCCAGAGCCGGATGAGAGGCGACGAAGGGGAAGTCAGCGTAAGCGGAAGACAGCTTGACGACGAGGGTCTCATCGTCGGGGCACGTAACACCGCTGAGCTCGGTAGCGTTACCGGCAAGCAGGTCGTCATAGCCCTCGACCATGGAAAGGTGATAGGAGACCTCGGAAGGGCCGTACTCGGTAGCGATGGCCGACTTGGTGTTGACTAGACGCTCCCAACCGAGCTTGAAGGACTTGGAGGTAACGTCGTCACCGTTGTGGAACTTGGCCTTCTTGATCTTGAAGGTAAACTCGGTGGCGTCGTCGTTGGACTCAAAGGACTCGCAAGCCAGCGGAACGATCTCGCCCTTCTCGGCGTCGTAAGAGGTCAGAGCGTCAAAGAGCTGATACTCGACCTGAGTGCCCTGGTCCTCCTGGACGTTGTAGGGGTCGATGCAGACCGGGTTGTTGATGTAGAAGTTCAGCGTCGAACCGGACTCAGAACCGGAAGCGTCGCCGCCCTTCTTGCCGCATGCGGCAAGAAAAGCCATGGAGCTCGCAGCAAGGGTACCGCCAACGAAGGCGCGACGACCCATAACGGGCTGGTGGAACATAGAATCAGCCATGCCATCCTCCTTATGAGATAGGACAAAGAAATGTTCAGTCGGACACATGTCGAGACAATCCGATCCGAACCATTAAAACGCCGCCCGTTGCTATGGCTGGTTATGCACAACGGACCAACGTTTCGCAATACAGTAGCGCATTTTATGCACAATTTGGGGCTAATTCCGGTCAACGGTCAAGAATTTCTTTAGTTGGGCGAAGTATGTGGGGATATTTTGACTCTGTTACAAATATGTAAACAAAAAGGGTCCCGCACCTGCGAGACCCATTGCAAACGTATATACGCCGATGCTTAGTAGCCGACGATGCCCTGCGGGAAGAAGAACATGCACAGGACGACACACACGGCAAAAACGACGGCCATAATTACCGTCAGGCGATCGAGGTTCTGCTCCATGACGCCCGTGGCAGAGCTGGAGTTATACAGCGAGCTAGCGATCATATCCGAAACGCCGGTGCCCTTACCGGAATGCATCAGGACGAGAATCGTCAACGCCACGGCAGAGACAGCCCAAACGACAAACAGAAGAATCTGGAACGGACCCATAGATAAGCTCCTTAATAGAACAGTTCAAACTCCAGTACTGTACCACAATCCCCCGCTCTCCCCTACCTGCCACTCAAGGACGGGGTGGAAATGGCAGAAATACCAAAAAGGGGGTTGTCCGGTTGTGGACAACCCCCTTACTAGAAAACGGTATTTGTTTTCTATTAGGCCTCGGTGGCGAGCACGCGGCCCGTCATCTCGGCGGAAGGCTCAATACCAGCCATGGTGAGCATGGTCGGAGCGATATCGGAAAGGCGGCCGTCCTCGATACCGGTGAGCTGTGCCTTCTCATCAACGATGATGAACGGCACGCGGTTGGTGGTGTGAGCCGTAAACGGATGCTTGGAACCGTCGGAAGCAACGTCAAACATGTGATCGGCGTTGCCGTGGTCGGCGGTAATCAGTGCAAAGCCGCCCTTGGCGAGAATCGCCGGGACAACCTTGGACAGGGCATCGTCAACAGCCTCGACAGCCTTAACGGCAGCGTCGAAGACACCGGTGTGACCAACCATGTCGCAGTTCGCGAAGTTCACGATGTAGAAATCAGCGCGATCCTCGTTGATGGCGGCGACGAGCTTCTCGGTAACCTCGGGAGCGCTCATCTCGGGCTGCAGATCGTAGGTAGCAACCTTGGGGGAAGCGACGAGCACGCGCTCCTCGCCCTCCTTGGGCTCCTCGATGCCACCGTTGAGGAAGAACGTCACGTGGGCGTACTTCTCGGTCTCGGCAGTGTGCAGCTGCTTCAGGCCATTGGCGGCGATAACGTCGGCCAGGACGTTCTCGGGGAACGTCTTGGGGAAGGCGACCTCGACGTCAAACGTCGGATCGTACTCGGTCATCGTCACAAAGTGCGAAAGCTTGATTTGCTCGCGCTCAAAGCCGTCGAACTCCTTGTCCGTGAACACGCGGGTCATCTGACGAGCGCGGTCGGGACGGAAGTTGAAGAAGATGGCCGCGTCGCCCTCGTGAATGCCCTCGTTGTGGGCAGCGAAGGGCTCGACGAACTCGTCGCCGCGCGGGTCCTTCTCGTAGTAGGCCTTGATACCGGCAACGGGGTCGGTATCAGCATCGGACGCGTTGACCATGACGTCGTAGGCGCGCTGGATGCGCTCCCAACGGTTGTCGCGGTCCATCGCCCAATAACGACCCGAGACGGTGGCAACGCGAGCGTCGCAACCGGTCTCCTCGGAAATCTTGGCCAGGAAGGCGCAGAACTCGCTCATGTAGCCAGCACCGGACTGCGGGTCGACGTCGCGGCCATCCATGAAGGCGTGGACACGAACGGTCTTGACGCCATGCTGGGCAGCCATCTTGACCAGAGCCTCAACGTGGTTCATATGGGAATGAACACCGCCAGGGCTCATAAGGCCCATGAGGTGGAGAGTCTTGCCGTCAGCCTTGACATCGTCCATAGCCTTGACGAAAACCTCGTTCTTGGCGATGGAGCCGTCCTTGATGGCATTGTTGATGCGCGAAAGCTCCTGGAACACGATGCGGCCGGCACCGATGTTGAGGTGACCCACCTCGGAGTTGCCCATCTGGCCGTCGGGAAGGCCCACGTCCTCGCCCGAAGCACCGAGCGTGGTGTGGGGGTACTTCTCGTACAGGCCATCAAGGAAGGGCGTCTTGGCAGCGGCGACGGCATTCTCGCCATCGGCCGGAGCAAGGCCGCAGCCATCCATGATAATCAGGAGTGCAGGAAGATGACGTTGTGCCATATGTCCTACTCGCCTG
This sequence comes from Collinsella aerofaciens, assembly GCF_032584215.1. Taxonomy (GTDB): domain Bacteria; phylum Actinomycetota; class Coriobacteriia; order Coriobacteriales; family Coriobacteriaceae; genus Collinsella. The sequence continues at coordinate 8,458 of NZ_JAWHPN010000021.1, forward strand.
CCTTGACGACCATAGAGGCGAAGTCGGCAGCCTTGAGCGAAGCGCCGCCCACGAGGGCGCCGTCAACGTCGGGCTTGGCGACGAGCTCGGCAATGTTGCCGGGCTTGGCGGAACCGCCGTAGAGAACGCGGATGCCGTTGGCGAGCTCCTCGCCGAACATCTCCTTGAGGGTCTCACGGATAGCGCCGCAGACCTCCTGAGCGTCCTCGGCGGTAGCGGTCTTGCCGGTGCCGATGGCCCAGATGGGCTCGTAGGCGACGACGACCTGCTTGGGGCAGGTGATCTCAAGGCCAGCAAGGCCAGCCTTGACCTGGTTCACGACGTGCTCGACATAGGTGCCAGCCTCGCGGACCTCAAGGGACTCGCCGCAGCAGAAGACGGGAACAAGACCGGCGGCAACGAGAGCCTTAGCCTTCTTGTTCTGGTCCTCGTCGGTCTCGTGGAAGTAGTCGCGACGCTCGGAGTGACCGATAATGCAGTAGGTGCAGCCAGCGGACTTGAGCATGTCGCAAGAAGACTCACCGGTGAAGGCACCCTTGGCCTCCCAGTACACGTTCTGTGCACCGAGGGCGATGGGGGCAGCTTGAATGCGGTCATGAACCGTGGTGATGTCGATGGTCGGAGGGCAGACGAGCACCTCGACGCCAGCCGGAACCTCGGGCAGAGCCTGAGCCAGCTCGTCGGCGAGCTTGGCGGCCTCGGCGACGTCGTTGTTCATCTTCCAGTTACCAGCGATAAGAAGGGTGCGATTAGGCATCGAGAAGCGCCTCCACTCCGGGCAGGGCCTTACCCTCGACGAGCTCCATGGAAGCGCCACCACCGGTGGAGATCCAGCTCATCTTGTCGGCCAGGTTGAACTTGTTGACAGCTGCGACAGAGTCACCACCGCCGATGATCGAGGTGCAGTCAGCCTCGGCGAGAGCCTCGGCGATAGCCTGGGTGCCGTGAGCAAAGTTGTCAAACTCGAAGACGCCCATGGGGCCGTTCCAGAACACGGTCTTGGCGCCCTTGACAGCCTCGGCATAGAGCTCCTCGGTCTTGGGACCGATGTCCATACCCTCACGATCGTCGGGGATAGCGTCGGAAGCAACAACCTCGGGGACAGCGTCCTCGCCAAAGTGATCGGCAACACGGTTGTCGATGGGGAGCAGGATCTTGACACCCTTCTCCTCGGCCTTCTTGAGCATCTCGCCGGCGCGCTCGACCCAGTCCTCTTCCTTGAGGGACTGACCAACGGACAGGCCCTGAGCCAGGAAGAAGGTGTAGGCCATGCCGCCACCGATGATCAGAGTGTCAGCGGAGTCGATAAGGTGATCGAGAACGCCGATCTTGGAGGAAACCTTGGAACCGCCGACGATGGCGACGAAGGGGCGCTCGGGCTCGGCGAAGATGCCGGTCAGCGTGTCGACCTCCTTCTCGAGCAGGAAGCCGGCGACGGCAGGCAGGTAAGCGGCGGGGCCCACGACGGAACCCTGGGCGCGGTGAGCGGTGCCGAAGGCATCGAGAACGAAGACGTCACCATAGGAAGCGAGCTTCTTGGCGATCTCGGGATCGTTCTTCTTCTCACGCTTGTCAAAACGGACGTTCTCGAGAACGAGGACCTTACCCGGCTCGACGGCGGCGACAGCCTCAGCAGCCTTCTCGCCGTAGGTGTCAGCGACAAAGGCAACGTCGAGACCAGAGAGCTCAGCGAGCTTCTTGGCGACGGGCTCGAGGGACAGCTCGGGCTGGAAGCCGGTGCCCTCGGGACGGCCGAGGTGGCTCATGAGGATGACGCGAGCGTTGTGCTCAACGAGGTAGTTGATGGTGGGCAGGGCAGCCTTGATACGGGTGGTGTCGCCAACGACGCCATCCTTGATAGGCACGTTAAAGTCAACGCGGACGAGAACGCGCTTTCCGTCGACATCGATGTCGCGGACGGTCTTCTTGGTAAAGGCCATGTTTGCTTCTACCTTTCGTACGTGTCTGCCTCCCATTACGGCAGACGATTTCTTATAAAAAGGGCGCGACCCTAGGGTGTAAGCCCTATAAGGCCGCGCCCTTCTTTAGACGCTCAACGAGCTATTCGCTAAAAGCTAAATTAAGCAACGAACTTCTCGAAGTACTTGATGGTGCGGACCATCTGAGAGGTGTAGGAGTTCTCGTTGTCGTACCAAGAGGTGACCTGAACGAGGGTCTGGCCGTTGCCGAGGTCAGAGCACATGGTCTGAGTGGCGTCGAAGATGGAGCCGTGGGTCTCGCCGACGATGTCGCGGGAGACGATCTGGTCCTCGTTGTAGGCGTAGGTCTCGGGGATGGTCTCGGCGTAGGCCTTCATGGCAGCGTTGACCTCCTCGACGGTGACCTTCTTGTCAACGACGGCGTAGAGGTTGGTCAGCGAGCCGGTCGGCGTCGGGACGCGCTGGGCGGCACCGATGAGCTTGCCGTTGAGCTCGGGGAGAACCAGGCCGATGGCCTTGGCAGCGCCCGTGGTGTTCGGGACGATGTTCTCGGAGCAGGCGCGGGAGCGACGGAAGTTGCCCTTGCGCTGCGGGCCGTCGAGCGGCATCTGGTCGCCGGTGAAGGCGTGGATGGTGGTCATGATGCCGGACACGATGGGAGCGAAGTCGTTCAGACCCTTGGCCATCGGGGCGAGGCAGTTGGTGGTGCAGGAAGCAGCGGAGATGATGTTGTCCTCAGCGGTCAGCGTCTCATGGTTGACGTTGTACACGATGGTGGGCAGATCGCTGCCGGCCGGAGCGGAGATGACGACCTTCTTGGCGCCAGCGTTGATGTGGGCCTGAGCCTTAGCCTTGCTGGTGTAGAAGCCGGTGCACTCGAGAACGACGTCGACGTCAAGGTCGCCCCAAGGCAGGTTGTTGGCGTCGGCCTCCTTGTAGATCTTGATCTCCTTGCCGTCAACGGTGATGGAATCCTCGCCAGCAACGACCTCGTGATCGCGAGCGTAGTTGCCCTGCGTGGAGTCGTACTTCAGCAGGTAAGCGAGCATATCGGGAGAGGTGAGGTCGTTGATAGCGACGATCTCGGAGCCCTCATGACCGAACATCTGACGGAAAGCCAGACGACCGATGCGACCGAAGCCGTTAATAGCAACCTTTACTGCCATTGTGTCTCCTTTCGTAAGGCCCCCGCGAGCTACAGCGCCCGCCGTTGAGGCCCACAAACTAACCACTCGCCTAATATACCTTTTTTTTGACTTGAATTTCACGAGAATGCTCGAAATTGAAAATCAAATTTACGTTAAAACGTTTTAAAGACTAAAATAGCAGCTAAATCCATATATAAGTCGTTACTTCAAACTACCTGTTTGCTTCAATGAGCTTTTCAAGCCGTAAAACACGATGGTAGAGGGCTGACTTCGACAAGGGAGGGTCAGCCATCTCCCCCAAATCACGCAGCGACAGATCAGGATAGCGCTCGCGCAGGTCGCAAAAGACCGCCAAGGCATCCGGAAGCGCATCGCGAAGGCCACGCTGCTCGAGCTCATCGATAAGCGCAAGCTGATGTTGGGCAGCACCGGCGCTTCTGGTCTGGTTGGCGAGCTCGGCATTCACGCGACGGTTCACATCGTTCTTAACCAACTTGACCGCGCGCGCCTCCTCAATCTCGGCAACGCTGCGCTTGGCACCAATCAGCTTTAATAGATGCTCGATTTCCTCGGCGCTCTTAATGTACACGGCATATGACCCCCGCCGTGCATTAACACGAGCATGGACCCCAATCTGCTCCAACAGATCGCAAAGTCCCTTGGCATATTGCTCGCCCTGCACAGCGATCTCCAGATGAAAATCGCCGCGTGGATCGGCCACGAAGCCGCCCGCGATGAGCGCGCCGCGGATATAGGCAAGTCTACAGCAAGGACGGGCAACGATATGTCGGGGTACGCCGGCGACAAGTCCTCCCCTACGGTCGAGGATACCCAGCAGAACCAAGGCCTTATCCAGGTCTGGCTGATCAGGCAAGGTGATGAGGTAGTTTCGAACCTTATGCAATACAGATTTACGGACGGTGAACTCCGTTTTGAGCTTAAGGATACGATGCGTCAGCGTGATCATCGTGCGCGCGACGGCTCCCGTCTCAGTCGCAACCGTCAAACGATACCGCCCAGAGCCGGTAAGCGAGAGCGTACCGCTCACGCGCGTGAGGGCGGCAAGCGTCGACAAGTCGCAGTATTCACATTCGGGTTCGCAGCGCGCAAGCTCGTCGCGCACCTCAGCGGTAAACGACATGCAGGCCTATGCCTTCGTGTTGGCGCGCGACAGGTCGCGGTGAGAGATACTCACGTGGTACTGAGCGCCTTCCAGGTAACGGGCCGTGGCCTCGGCAATGGCAACGCTGCGGTGCTGGCCGCCCGTGCAGCCGATGGCGATAGAAAGCTGCGGCTTACCCTCCGCGATATAGCCCGGCATCACCGTATCGAGCAGCTGTGTCCAAGCCTTCCAAAACTCCTGCGTCTTGGGATGGTCCAGAACAAAATCGGAGACCTTTTTATCGAGACCGGTCATCGTGCGCATCTCGGGATCGTAGAACGGATTGGGCAGGAAGCGGACGTCGATCATAATGTCCGCCTCGACGGGCATGCCGTGCTTAAAGCCAAACGAGAACACGTGGACGTCCATGAGCTGCTGGTCGGACAACTCGGAAAATGCCATACGTAGCTTGTTGCGCAGCGCAGAGGTGCGCAGACGGCTCGTGTCGATAATCATATCGGCTCGGTCGCGCACGCCCTGAAGCTGAAGGCGCTCGCGCTGAATGGCATCGGCCGTAGTCTCCCCCGGCTTGGCAATGGGATGACGGCGGCGATTTTCGCTGTAGCGACGAATCAGCACCTCGTCAGAAGCCTCCAGGAACACGATGTCGCAGCTCATCTCGCGCTCTTCGAGCGCGGCGACCGCATCGAGCAACTCGTCAAACAGTCCCTGGCTACGCAAATCGCAGGTGACGGCGAGATGCCTGCCCACGCCCGTATTGATGCCGACGAGCTCGGCAAGCTGGGCGATGAGACGTGGAGGCAGGTTATCGATGCAAAAATAGCCCATGTCCTCGAACACGTGCATGGCCTGCGTGCGGCCCGATCCGGACATTCCGGTGATGATGACGATATCGGGGATGCGCTCCGAGCGCTCCGCCGCATCCATGGCATCTCCCTTTTGCATGTGCTGCCTCCCGAAAACAAGCGCGGGACCCAGCAACCCGGATCCCGCGCGGTCAATTGCCTATATTGAGTATACCGCCCCGAGCGGATACGAGGCCTGTCTTACGCCTCAAGCGCAGCCTTGAACCAACTCGTAATACTCGTGGGGTGCGTGATGGCGGTGCCGACGACAACGGCCCAGGCGCCAGCATCGATCGCGGCGCGAGCCTCCTCGGGCGTATGCACGCGACCCTCGCAAATGATGGGAAGGCCGGGGAATTCCTCGGTCGCCTGACGCAGGAGCGGCAGATCGGGGCCATCGGCCATGGTGCAGTCGATGGCGGCGACGCCGTGAGAAAGCGTGGTGGATACCAGGTCAAAGCCCATATCAACAGCACGGCGAATATCCTCGATGGTGGCACAATCCGCCATCAGGAGCACACCTTCCTCGTGCAGCGGACGGAAAGTATCCTCGACCGTTTTGCCATCGGGGCGCGGACGATCGGTGGCGTCGATCGCCACGATATCGGCACCCGCAGCAACGCAGGCGCGAGCGTGGCGCAGCGTCGGCGTGATGTAAACGCCCTCGTGCCCATCCTTCCACAGGCCGATAACAGGAACCTCACAGCGACCCTTAATGGCGGCAATGTCGGCAAGGCCCTGGCAGCGAATGGCGGCGGCGCCGCCGAGCTCGCAAGCGCGAGACATTTGAGCCATGGTCTCAGGCGTACGAAGCGGCTCGCCCATATACGCCTGAACGCTCACGACGAGCTTGCCCTTCAGGGACTGGATCAAAGGATCAACGGTCATGTTCGACTCAACCTTTCTCAAAACAGCCTTCTGAGACACCGCACCTTGACGTTCAAACCGTCGCTCGCGTACCGAAGTACGCTTCGCTCCTCTTTCACGTCAATCTGCGGCACCTCAGAAGGCGCACTTGGTAGTTATGTTTACTTCAACGAGGCAAGAAGATGCTCAGCGGCACCGATGAGCGGAGCATCGCCCTCCAGAGAACCGATAAGGATCGGCGTGTCCTGAAGCGGATCGAGCGCCTGGCTGGCATAGCCCTCGTGTACCGAATCCTTCCACGTCTGTGAACGCCAATCGGGACCTTGGTGAATCACGCCACCCGAAAGCACGATGACCTCAGGGTCCAGGATGTTAGCGAGCGAGCCCAAGCTGGCACCCAGCGCAAAGCCGGCGTCATGGATGACCTCGGTCGCCTTTGCGTCGCCCGCGCGGCACAGGTCGTTCACATCGCGACCGACCGAAGGACGGCTGGGGTCGACGCGGCCAAAACGCTCATCGTACATTCGACCAATGGAAGTGCCTGAAGCAACCGACTCCAGATGGCCAGAACGCCCGCAGGCGCAGGGAATGCCGGCGGCAGCCGAGCACTCGATGTGGCCCATATGGCCAGCAGCACCATGGAAGCCTTGCATCACGCGGCCGTTCTCGACATATGCGCCGCCGATGCCCGTACCGATGCCAAGACACAAGACGGAGAACTTGCCCTTGCCGACGCCCCAGTGGGCCTCGCCCAGAGCATGAGCCTGCACGTCGCCTACAACGGCAACGGGAAGACCGAGGTCCTCGCGCAGACGCGGCCCCAACTGGACGCCGGACCAGCCGGGCATGATCTCGTTGGCATACGCGATGGCGCCCGTCTTGGGATCGACGACGCCGGCAGCACCGATACCGACGCCAAGGACCTCGACATCGGGATTCGCCTCGAGAGCAGCCTTGATGGACGCCTCGATACGCTGGAAGACGGCCTCGCCGCCCTCTTGGGCCTCGGTGGGAACCTCGGCCTCAAAAACGGGATGAGGCACGCTGCCGTCAGCCGGGTACTCCATGATGGCAGTCGCGATCTTAGTTCCGCCGATATCGACAGAGCAGACGTACTTGTTCTCCATGTCGCTCTCCTTAGGAGATAAAAAACAACTACAGGAAATGAAGGCTGCGTTATCGCCGCAGCTTGGTAAAGGTTTCCCAGGTGCCCGAGGTTGGGGTGAAAGTGGTCGGGCGTTGACCTAATGGGTCACGACCGACCACTTGAGCCCCAAGATCGGGTGCCTGGGGAAGCTTTACAGGAGACCGTTGTCCTGGAGGACCTTCTTAATAGCCTCGACGTTCTCGCCGGTCATGGCCTTCACCGGGCGCGGCATGGTCGGGCTGTCGAAGATGCCCATGAGGTTCATAGCGGTCTTGAAGGCGCCGACGCCACCGGCATAGCCCTGGACGCCCGAGGTGACATCCCAGATGTGCGAAATCTCATTGAGGCGATCCTGCTCGGCCTTGACGGTAGCCCAGTCACCAGCCTGAGCGGCCTTCCACTGACGCACGTAGCCCTCGGGCTCAACGTTGGCGAGACCCGGGACGGAACCGTCGGCGCCACCGAGGTAGGCGCCGTCGACAACAACCTCGTGACCGGTGAGAATGCTCATCGGATGGCCGTTCTTCTCGTTCTCCTGAACGAGGTAGCGGAACGAGATGTCATCACCCGAGGAATCCTTGACGCCGGCCAGAACGCCCTCGGCACCGAGCTTGGCAAGGAGCTTCCAAGGGAGCTTGGTGTGGACACACACGGGGATGTCGTAGGCGAAGATGGGCAGGTCGAGTTCCTCATGCAGGATGCGGAAGTGCTCCTCGACCTCGGTCATGCCCTGCAGGGCATAGAACGGGCAGGTGGCGACAAGCGCATCGGCGCCCAGCTCCTGAGCGACCTTACCGTGCTCGATCATGCGCTCGGTCTCGGTGTCGATGATGCCGACCAGAACGGGAACGCGGTGGTCGACGATACGGACGGCCTCGGCGATGATCTGACGGCGACGCTCGTCGGTGGAGAAGACGACCTCGCCCGAGGAGCCCAGGAAGAACAAGCCATCGACGCCGGCATCGATCATGCGGTTGATGCTGCGCTCAAAGGAGGCAACATCGAGCTGGTGGTCTTCGGTATCGGGAACAACGACGGGAGGGATAACGCCGGTGAATTTCTGAGTTGCCACAAGAATCTCCTTAGTTGTCTGGCGGGCAGCCCTATGCCGCCCACTCTTGTTGGCAGTGTCCAGGCCGTCTAGGCCAAAGAACACGGGTAGAACGTTTGGTTAAAGAAGTCGACGACTTCGTTTTCGAACGCATTGATGCGCTCGTGAGCGTATTTTGCATAGATGATATGCCTCCGGTCACACTCAAGACCGTTGAATACGGCAAACTGATCCTTGGGGTCGCTCGCGGCATCCATAAGCGATGTGCCCATGAGAACCGATCCGCGCACCCGAGACGACAGCGCCTCAAGGCCACCGGGAATTGGATTGGCAACCGCCGTGCAGGCAAGGCCACACTTATCCAAGGCGGAGACCGCCAAAGCGACACCGCCACCAAGGCCCTCGCCCCATGCAAAGATGCGGTCGGGGTCCATGCCATCAAGATTGCGCGCCACCTTCGCCAGCGCGCAACCCCAACGGACGCGCTCGACAAAAGCGGGCGAAGAAATCCCCCGCTGCAGGTCGTCCGCACCAGCAACATCGTCATCCAGCGCGAGGACGGCATACCCCATGGCGGCAAATCTCGTCATGTGATGCCAGCCACGCACAGGCCGATCGATGTCGTGGAACATCAGGCACAACGGCACGCACTCAGATACTCGGGCACGACCGACAGGCTCGATCAAACGAGCGTGAATCGCATCGTCACCGAGCTCAAAGGAGACCTCCGAGTAACGGGCGCAGGGGTTAACAAAGTCAATCGCCGTAATGGTCAGGCCTTGAATCTCAAGATTCGAAGCGCATGTCTCTAAATCAGAAACATCTGCTTGGACATCACCGCGCCAGTCCCGATATTCTGCGAGCCTTGACGAAACCGTTCCAGGAATTCCCATGAGCCCGGGGACAATCAGCTCATTGACATTGCTCTCGCACTTAGACATGAGCCTCCCCTCCCTTGCAGAAAAACGGAATGATCAGATCGTCAAAATCCTGAATCTCCTCGTGGCCAAAGCCTTCAAAGAACTCATGACGCTTTTCACAGGTCAGGTTGTTATAGACCGCAAACTGCGTCGCTGGCGGACAGACGATATCGGCTGTGCCGGTGCCAAACAGCACAGGGCATTTGACCATAGGGGCAAAGTTCTTGGAATCGAAGTACGCCAGCTTGGCATAGGCTTCGTCAATACGAGTCGAGTCCTCGTCAAACCAGCGAGACCAATAGCGCAGGCCCTCGTAGGCAATGTCGTCGGCATCCAAATCCCAGACTAGGCGGAAATCCGACAGGAAGGGATAGAGGATGGCGGCACGATTGATAAGCTCGCTGTTAAGCGCACAGGTCGCAATGCCCAAACCGCCACCCTGCGACGCGCCGTTCACAAACACACGGGAAAGATCGATGCCCTCAAGCTCGCGAACAATACGGCACAGAATGCGAATATCTTGGTGCAAGCGGACATAGTAGAGGTTGGCCGGGTCGCCGTCGATACCGGCGACGATATGGCCCGCGACCGTTGTGCCCTCAAATCCGCCAATGTCCTCGGAGGGACCTCCTTGGCCGGGGCAATCGAGGGCGATGAGTGCCATGCCCATGCCCGCAAACGACGCCTGCTCAAACCAGCTGCGGCTTGCACCCGGATACCCATGGAACTGAAGCACCAATGGCACGGGCTCGTCCGAGACGGGTTTAAGGTACTTGGCATGCAGGCGAGCGCCACACATGCCGGTATACCAGAGGTCGAAAAGCTGGCAGGTCACGGCATCGGTGACCGATGCCGTCTCGATCGCATAGTCAAGCCCAACGGCGTCGGCCTCGGCCATGCGATCCTTCCAAAAGAGATCGAAATCTGATGGACGGGGCATGGCACCTCGATATTCACCAAATTGATGTTGTAGCTCCTGAGCACTTGGCATGGCTCGTGAACCCAACCTTTCGAAATCGCAACGGAGGTGCGCCCGGCAAGGGAACCGGGCGCACGGGAGGGAAAGCGAGGCTACTCGCCGAGCTTGGGATGCAGCAGCGACGGCGCAGCGCCGAGCAGCATCTTGGTGTAGGGGTCCTGGGGATGCTGGAAGACCTGCTTGGCCTCGCCCTGCTCGACGATCTTGCCGCCATTCATGACGATGATGTCGTCAGAGATATAGCGGACCGTCTGGATGTCATGGCTAATGAACACCATGGCCAGGCCGAGCTCCTTCTTAAGGTCGGTCAGCAGGTTCAGGATCTGCGCGCGGACCGAAACGTCCAGAGCTGAGGTGGGCTCGTCGGCGATGATGGCGTCGGGGTTCAGCGACAGGGCACGGGCAATTGCCACGCGCTGGCGCTGACCACCCGAAAGCTGGCCGGGAAGAACCTCGGCGGCAGAGCTGGGCAGACCGGTGAGCTCCAGGAGCTCCTTGACGCGCTTCTCCTGCTCTGCCTCGGTGCCCAGACTGTGGACGCGCATGGGATCGAGCAGTTGCTCGCGAACGACCATGCGCGGGTTGAGCGCCGTGGCCGGGTTTTGGAACACGACCGAGATGACTCGACCCATGTGGCGACGGTCCTCGGCGGTACGTTTGGTAACGTCCTTGCCCTTAAAGTAGACCTTGCCGCTCGTGGGGGCCTGCAGGCCGCACATGACGTTGGCGGTGGTGGACTTACCACAACCGGACTCGCCGACGATACCGATCGTCTGACCGGGCATGAGCTTAATCGTTACACCCTGGACGGCGTGAACCAGGTTGGGGTGCAGAATCGAGCCGGTACGGGTCCTAAAGGTGACGTGGACGTCATCAAGGAAGATGATCGGCTCGACGCCGTTGACTGCGGTCTCGCTCATCTACATCACCTCCGCGTGAGGGGTCAAACCATTTGCCTTGAGCACCTCGTCGGGGAGCTCGGAATAGAAGTGCTCGGTGCCGGGCACGCGCTTGAAGACCGGACGGGTGTCCAGGCCAATACGCGGATGGCTCGAGCGGGGCGCGAAGCGATCACCCTTGGGGAAATCGCGCGGGCTCGGAACGGCGCCGGGCACCTGGTGCAGGCGGCCCGAACCGCTCTCGATGGACAGAACGGAACCCAGAAGACCGCGGGTGTACTCATGGATCGGGTTAGTGAGCAGCTCCTTGGTGGGCGCCTGCTCGATAACCTGGCCAGCGTACATAACCGTGATGTTGTGGGCGACCTCGGCGACCAGCGCCAGGTCATGCGAAACGAAGATCATGGCAAAGCCGAGCTTGGCCTGAAGATCGTTGAGCAGCTTGATGACCTGCTTCTGGACGGTAACGTCCAGAGCGGTCGTGGGCTCGTCGCAGATGACCAGCTTGGGGTCGCGGGTAAGGGCCATAGCGATCAGGACACGCTGACGCTGGCCGCCGGAAAGCTCGTGCGGATAGCTCTCGAGCGTGCGCTTGGGATCGAGGCCGACGAGCTCCAGGAGCTCCTCGGCGCTGCGGGTTCCGCCGCGCTTGGTGAGCTGCTTCATCTGGGCAGAGATGAGCATAGAGGGGTTGAGCGAGGACAGGGCGTCCTGATAGACCATGGCGATATCGGTACCGCGCAGGCCGAACCACTCCTTCTTGCTCATCTTGAGCAGGTCACGGCCCTCCCAGAGAACCTCGCCGGAAAGATGCTCGTCATCGTCGGTCAGGCCCATGATGGCCAGCGTGGTGATGGACTTACCGCAACCGGACTCGCCCACCAGGCCCATGGTCTGACCAGGACGAACGTCAAAGTTGACATGGTCGACGACGTTGATATCACCGTGATGCTCAAACTGAATGCAGAAGTCGCGGACCGAGAGAATCGGCTCAACGGACTCGTCGGGCACGTGGCGATCGTCACGCTTGAGCTCGACATCGCGCAGGGCGCCAAGGCGAGCGGAGAGGGACTGGGCCTGCTCCTTGTAGGCGCGAACGGGGTCGGAGACCAGCAGATCGGCCTCGCGACGCTTGGAGGAATCGGTCGGATCCAGGGCGGCGGAGGGAGCAGCGGCCATGGCGTCGGTAATGCCCTCGGAGAGGATGTTGAGCGCCAGGCAGGTGATCATGATGGCCAGGCCCGGGAACAGCGCCTGCCACCAACGGCCAGCGAGCACGCCGCCGCGGGCGTCGGCGAGGATGTTGCCCCAGGTAGCGGTGGGCTCCTGGATACCAGCGCCGATGAAGGTCAGCGAGGCCTCGAAGATGATGGCGTCGGCGACCAGGGTAACGGTAAAGACCATGATCGGGGCGATGCAGTTACGCAGAACATGCTTGATCAAAATCCACGGAGCCTTGGCGCCGGAAACGATGACCGCGCGGACATAGTCTTCGCCGTACTCGGACACGATGTTGGCGCGCACGATACGGGCAATCTGCGGAGTGTACATAAAGCCGATGGCGAAGATGATCGACGGCACGGAGTTGCCCAGGATGGAGACGAAGACGGCCGCGAGGGCGATGCCCGGGATGGACATGATGATGTCCAAGATACGCATGATCGTCTCGGAGACGGCCTTGCGCGAAACCGCTGCAAGGGCGCCCACGACCGAGCCGCAGACCAGAGCCATGGCGGTGGCGCCAAAGCCGATGATCAGCGAGTAACGACCACCGTAGAGCATACGCGACAGAATGTCGCGACCCTTATCGTCGGTACCGAAGATAAATCCGTTGCCGGGAGCCTGGCGAGCCGTAAAGATCTCGACCGGGCTATAGGGGGCAAGAAGGGGCGCCAGAATCGCAGTCAGGGCGACCAGCACCAGCACGACGGCGGCAATCTTAGAAGACAGCGTCATCTTCTTCCAGCCACCGAGCTTGAGCCCCTTGGAGGCAGCCTTCTCGAGCTGCTCGGTTTGCTTCTCTCGAATCTTTACCATAATCTACACCGTCCTGATGCGCGGGTTGATGAGCAGGTAGAGCATGTCAACCACGATGTTGATGATGATGAAGGCAAGAGCAACGACGATGACGACGCCCTGAACCAGGTTCGCCTCGTTGCCCTGAACGCCCTGCAGAATCGCGGTGCCCATGCCGGGGAGGTTGAAGATAACCTCGATGACGACGGCGCCGCCCATGAGGTAACCGATCTTAAGACCGAGGGTGGTGACCGGGGTGATCAGCGCATTGCGAAGAACGTTGATGCCGACGACGACCTTCTCGGGAACGCCGGCGCCGCGAGCCATACGGACATAATCCTTGTCGAGCTCCTCGACCATGGCGGTACGCACGATACGAGTCATCTGGCCCGTCAGCGGAAATGCCAAGGCGATAGCGGGCATGATCATACGTCCCAGATAGCCAACCGGATTCGTGGTGAAGTGAGGCAGAGCACCCGATGCCGGGAGCACCTTAAGGTAGGAAGAGAACAGAAGGATCAACAGAACGGCAAGCCAGAACGACGGGGTTGCCAAGCCGGCAATGGAAAAGACGCGGATCACTTGGTCCGGCCATTTGTCGCGATACAGTGCCGCGATGACGCCGAGCAAAAACGAAACGACCGCACCGATGGCAAGACCGATGAAGGTCAGCTGCATCGTGACGGGCAGGGCCGTGGAGATGCGCTTGGCAACGGAGTTGCGAGCAGCACCATAGGTGCCCATGTCGCCATGGATCAAATCGCCCATATAGCGCACGTAGCGCACGGGCCAGGGGTCGTCCAGACCATACTTCTCATGGTACTCGGCAACCGCCTCTGGCGAGGCGCCGTCACCCAACGCCGTGTAGGCGGGGTCGGTCTTGGAGAACGACATAAGGAAGAACACCAGGACGGTGACGCCCAATGCCATGATCGGCAGCGCCACAAGACGCCTTCCAATCAAACGTAGCAAGTTGTTCACGTTCTCTCCCCTTTCTTTTGTCGGTAGGACCAACTGGTATATGAGTACGGATACTCATTACAAGACCCGAGCGACATCGTTGCCGCCCGGGTCTTTGTTTCAACTATGAGGATACGGTCCCAACGACCGACATCCTGCATACAGACTCAAGCGAGTCTTACGCCTTGACGGTCGCAACGCCCCTGAAGGACATGCTCGTCGTGCCGATGCCCTTGAAGCCATCGAGGGCCTCGCCGTTGGGCGCAGTGGACGGATCGTCCCAGGAAGCGGAGACGGTCTTGACGTGGACAACGGGGTACAGAACGGCGTTGTCGGCAATGATGTCGAAGCACTCGTTCCACTTCTTCTGCTGCTCATCGCCCTCAGCGGCGAGAGCCTCGTCCATGAGACCGTGGAGCTTCTGCCACTCAGCGGACTCCTTCCACGGGCAACGGGTCTGCATCCAGACGTTGTCGCCGTACCACCAGTTGAGCAGCAGGTCAGGGTCGGCGCCGAAGCAGGAAGGATCGCCAGGGGCAAGGAGGATATCGTAGGCCTCGCCGCCGTCGATGGCAGCGTAGGTGGCCGGCGAGGTATCGGTCTGGATGGTCACATCGAAGCCGAGAGCGTCGAGGTCGTTCTTGACCTGGGCGGCCATGCCCTTAATCTGCTCGTTGTCGGTGGTGCGCAGGGTGATGGCACCCGGGGTGATGCCAGACTCCTCGATGAGCTTCTTAGCCTTCTTGGCGTCGGTCTTGTACACCGTGGAAGCCTCATGATAGTTGGTGAAGCTCTTGGGCAGGTAGCAGCTGGCAGCGGTGGCAAGGCCGGCGAAGGTGTTGCTGACCATCTTCTCAGTGTCGAGCGCATACATGACAGCCTGACGGACCTTGACGTTGTTCCAAGGCTCCTTGGCGACGTTGAACATGATGAAGCGGGTGCCGAAACCCTGAACGTTATCGATCTTGCAGCCGGCGCTCTCGAGCTGGTCGACGGCGTCAGCGGTAACGAGCTCCATAACGAGCGTGGAGCCCTCCTGCTGAGCGGTAACGCGAGCGGTGGGGTCGGTCAGGATGCTGTACTGGATCTTCTTATCCTCGGCAGCATACTCACCGTTGTACTCAGGATTGGGAACCAGGGTAATCTCGGTATCGGAGATAGAGTCGTACATCCAGGGGCCGGAGCCGATCGGCTGCTTGGCGCGATCCTCCTCGGTCTGAGTGGCCGGGGTAACGCGGACGATGGCCAGACGATCCTTGAGCAGGGAGAAGTTGGGGACCTTGGTCTTGACCGTCACGGTGCTGGCGTCCTTGGCCTCGATGGACTCGAAGGGCTGGAAGAACGGAGCATAGGTAGCGGAAGCGGCGCAAGCGGTGTAGGAGGCAACGACATCGTCAGCGGTGACCTCGGTGCCATCGGAGAACTTGGCGCCCTTGCGGATGGTGACCTCGAAAGTGGTGTCGTCCACGGACTTAGGATCGTCGGTGGCGAGCTCGTTGAAGGTGCTGTAGTCGTGGTAATCGATGCCGTAGAGGCCCTCGACGACGTGCCAGTTAGCACCCAGGCCCACAGCGGAGCCGGTGCTGGCGGGATCGAAGCTGGACGGAGCGTAAGCGGAACCAGCGGTGATCACGCCGCCGCCACGGTTGGCGGAATCGGTGGAACCGGAAGCGGAACCCTCGTCGCTAGAGCTGCCACCGCAGCCGGTGAGACCAAGCCCTGCGACAGCAGCGACGCTGCCGGTGAGGCCGAGGAACGAACGCCTGGACATACCCTTGTTGATGATGGCCATGTCTTCTCCTATCAATAGAGAATCTTACTCGGGAGCACCTAGACTTGCCCCCGCGCAACTTGCGGACGATATATACCTTACCTACCGACGAACCCAACTGAGGTGCCGCGCTCGGCGACCGATACATACATACGCTTGAACGGTATTTACTACCGTTCACCGAATTCGTTGACAAACGATTCGCCAGACAGTATGTATCGGCGAGGTGAGATATCAGTCTTCGTCAACCCGCAGGATAGCAGGGTTTTCGCTTGGGTTAGTCAAACGTTTTAGCGTTAATAAAACCCGAAACCAGCAGGCAATCATGGCGAAATAAATGGTTGAAAATCGCGCAATCATGTATATCAGTTGTTTGGCTCGTGTTTAGCTATCGGAATGGCCAGCCGCCGCCTCGGCGCGCTCGGCATTCCATGCAACGAGCGCCTCGTGGACCGCCTTGGCAACATCGGCAGGTATGCCGCGAACTTCCGCGATCTCTTGCTCGCTCGCCGCGCGCAAACGCTTCATCGAGCCAAAATGGCGCATAAGGGCACGTTTTCTGGTGGGTCCCACGCCTGGAACGTCATCGAGTACCGAAACCGTCATGGCTTTATCGCGCAACTCGCGATGGAACGTGATGGCAAAACGGTGCGATTCATCGCGAACCTGTTTAATTAGATAGAGCGAAGCAGACCCGGTCGGCAGCACGACGGGAGTCTCGTCCCAAGGCACGAAAACTTCCTCATCGGCCTTCGCCAAGCCACAAACCGGTATATCGAGCCCAAGAGCCTCAAGTTGCTTGATCGCAGCGGTCAATTGCGGCTTACCGCCATCGACAACGAGCAAATCGGGGCGCGAGCCAAAGCGCTCGTCGACCATGCGCTCGGGAGCATAGCGTCGTCCCAAAACCTCGGACATCGACACGAAGTCGTTTGCCTCGTCCAATTCGGCCTGAATTTTAAAACGACGGTACTGGCTCTTGTCGGCGCGTCCGTTGGTAAACACCACCATCGAGGCGACCGTAAAGGTTCCATGCAGCGTCGAGATATCGAAGCACTCGATACGCATCGGCGGCGCCGGCAGCGCCAGCGCGCTTTCGAGCTCCAGGAGCGCTTGATTGGTGCGGTCGTCAGCGTACCCCGTTCGCATCATGTAGCGCATGAGGGCATGGCGCGCATTTTTGGATGCCATATCGAGCAAACGGTGCTTTTCGCCACGCTGCGGCCTATGGAGATGGCAGGAACGCTCGCGCTTGCCTGCAAGCCACTCCCCCAGCGCCTCCGCATCCTCAAGCTCGACAGAGAGGTTTATCTCAGCTGGAATATCAGCCGTCTCGTCGTAATAGCGCTTAAGGAAGCCCGATTGAAGTTCCTCTTCGTCGACATCCAAACCCTTATCGAGAATAAACTCGCAGGTTCGAACCGTTCGACCCTCACGCACGACAAAGACGCAAGCGGCGGAGATGGTCTCCTCGCGATAGAAACCGATGACATCGATATCGACACTGGAGGGAAAAACGACTTGCTGACGGTCGTCCAGACCCCTGATGACCTCCAAACGACGTTTGACGCGTGCCGCGCGCTCAAAGTCGAGCGCCTCGGCGGCATCCGTCATCTCGGAGGTCAGCTCATCGACGACATCCTTGCGATGGCCCGACAAAAAGCGCTCGACACGCTTGACGTTCTTGGCATAGTCCGTAGGAGAAATCGCGCCGACACACGCACCTGGGCCGCGCCCGACATGGTAGTCGAAGCAGGGACGCCCGTTTTGCGCGCAAATCATATTGACGATGTCTTCCTCGCCCTTGTGGGACTCGACGATACGACGACAACGACGCCACTCCGCACAAGAAGCCGAGCAGATCGGGATCACCTTGCGCAGCGTGTCAATGGTCTCACGCGCCGCGCGGCTATCGGTATAGGGACCAAAATAACGCGTTCCCGGCTTATGACGCTCGCGCGTGTATTTGATAGCGGGATACAGGTCGCCCTTTGTAATGGCGATAAAGGGGTAGCTCTTGTCATCCTTGAGGTCGACGTTAAAGTACGGATGGTACTGGCCGATCAGGTTGCGCTCGAGTACAAGCGCCTCATGCTCGGTTTCGACAACGATGTAGTCAAAGCTCGCAACCAATTGCATCATGAGCGGTATTTTTTGGCGCTCATCCTGCAGCGTCACGTACTGGCGCATACGGGAACGCAGGTTTTTCGCCTTGCCAACGTAGATGACATCGCCCTTGGCATCTTTCCAAAGGTAACATCCGGGCTGCGTGGGAACGCGCGAAACCTGCTCGGCGAGTGTTGGAATGTTGTCGTGACCGGCCACACGCACCTACTTGCGACGAAGCAGCGCCGAGACCTCGGGCATCTTAAGAACGACGGCAAGGCCAAAGGTAACAGCAAGCGAGACGACACCCGCAACGCAAACATAGCCAAGAGTAATCAGAATCGAGCCGCCAAGTGCCCCGACAAAGTGTTCAAGCGCATACATGACGCCGGCGCCTGCGGCAGCACCTAGGCCACCGAGCAAAAGGCCAAAGAAACCGCCATGTAGGATAGATTTGACCTGAAGGCCACGCAGGCGACGACGCAGCCACCACAGCGAACAGCCGACCAAGATCACGTAGTCGACGACATACGAAAGCGCGATTGCCGGCATACCGAAGCCCAGCACAACGCCAAACAGCAGAACCGAGCCGGCCTGGCCGATGGCGGAATACAGGCAATAGCGGCTATAGGGCTTCATGTCGAGCAAGGCAGAGAAGCTCTTCTGCATCAACACGACCACGCCGTAGAGCGGCAGCGAGAGCGCCAGGTAGACAAGGTACTCGGACACCAGCGTCACGCCGGACTCATCAAACTTGCCGGCACAGTAAATCATGTTGAGCGGACGCGCGAAGACAATCAGGTACAGCGCGAACGGAATCAGGAAGAACAGCATCTGGGCGACACCACGCGAAATGCCCGTGCGAACGCTGTCGTAATCCTTCTCCTGCGCGTCGTGAGAGAGCTCGGTATAGAGCGCCGTCGAAAGCGAGGCGGCAATCAGCGCGTAGGGCAGCGTGTACCACAGGCGCGCATAGGCGATGACGGAAGGACCAGTCTCGGGCTGGACCACCAGCGCGGCAGCGTTGGTGATAGAAGTCGAGACAAACATGCACACCGTGGCGAGCAGCGTCGGGATACCAAGCGCAATCGTCTGGCGCAGTGCGGGGTCCTTAAAGTCGATATGGATATGGGGATGCACGCCGTGCTTGCCAAGCGCGGGAATCTGACATGCCATCTGAACAAAGACACCGAGGGTCGTACCGGCCGCAATCAAGATGATGCCGGTACGTTCGCCAAACTGTGCGGACACGGGCGCAAAACCCATAAAGCTCGCAATGACGATCACATTGTTGAGGACCGGGGCAAACGTCGACCAGAAGTAGTCGCGGTGTGCGTTGAGAACGCCCGAGAACACCGAGCCCAAACCATAAAACAGAATCTGGATGGCAAAGAAACGGAACATGAACGCAGCGGTATCCATGCTGCCGCCGTCACCCGAAAGGAACGATTGCGTCCAGATAAAGCCCGGGGCGAACACGGTCCCCAGCAACGAAATGCCACCCAGCACCAAAAGCAGAATGCCGAGCAGGTTGCCCACGTACTCGTTCGAGGCCTCGCGACCCTGCTCACGCCTCACGCCCATGTACACGGGCAAAAACGCCGTCACGAGCATGCCGCCCATCACGAGTTCGTAGAGCATATTGGGCAGGTTGTTGGCGACCTGATAGGAGGACGAGAGTAGCGACATGCCGATAGCGGCCGCCATTGCCCACGTGCGGATAAAACCGGTGACGCGAGACACGATGGTCAGGATGGTCATAAGCCCGGCGGAACGACCAACCGTGGAGTAGTCCGACGAGCCCATGTCGTCAGTGTCATCTCGCGACGAAGGAGCTTCGGACGAGGGTGTCTGAGGCGCAGATTCTCTTGCAAAATGAGCTCCGCGCTTCAATTCTTCCTGCGGCATCGCTCAGTCCTCTCTCGTAATCGCGGCAACCGTCGCCCCGCAAAATGCAATTAAATCATCGGGTGCAAGCTCGAGCTGATAACCACGCTTGCCTCCCGAAATAAAAATGGTATCCCAAAGGATACATGTCTCATCAATGAGCGTCCGGTAGCGTTTTTTCATACCGACCGGGCTGCAGCCGCCGCGAACGTAGCCAGTCGCCGCAAGCAAATCCTTCACATGCATCATGGCCAAGGACTTCTCCCCCGCGGCACGCGCGGCGGACTTTAGATCGAGCTCGTCGGCAACAGGGATGCAGCACACGACATAGTCGTTGGACGGTGTCACGCAGACCAAAGTCTTAAATCCTTGACCGGGCTCCTCGCCAAGCTGCTCCGAAATCGCGACCCCCAGGCCCACCGACTCATCACCATCGTCTTCGTACGTATGTAGAACATAGGAAATGCCGGCACTTTCCAGCTCGCGCATCGCATTGGTTTTTGGCGTCTTTACAGCCTTTGCCATGACATATCCTTTCCCTCGCATTCGGACGCAAAGATTAAGTATATGTCCAATTCGACTGCATACGTCACATCGGCACAGCATGCGCCATCGAATCACAAGGAGTCGATGGCGCCCATAAACTGAATCGCCTATTTATTAAGCATCAAGTTGAGCCTGACGCTCCCGGTCACGCCTGAGCAACGGCGCCAAAAACTTGCCCGTATAACTCTGCGGACAGTCCGCAACCTGCTCCGGTGTGCCCGAAACCACGAC
Organism: Collinsella aerofaciens; assembly: GCF_032584215.1. Classification (GTDB taxonomy): domain Bacteria; phylum Actinomycetota; class Coriobacteriia; order Coriobacteriales; family Coriobacteriaceae; genus Collinsella. The sequence goes on from NZ_JAWHPN010000021.1 coordinate 28,894, forward strand.
GGTTCCGCCGCCGTTACCGCCCTCGGGACCCATATCGATCAGGCGGTCGGCAACCTTGATGACATCAAGGTTGTGCTCAATCACCAGCACCGTGTTGCCCGCATCGACCAAGCGCTGCAGCACATCGAGCAGCTGGCGGACGTCCTCAAAATGAAGACCGGTCGTCGGCTCGTCCAAAATATAGAACGTCTTGCCCGTCTGGCGTCGATGAAGCTCCTTGGCGAGCTTCACACGCTGCGCCTCGCCGCCCGAGAGAGTCGTGGCGGGCTGGCCCAGGCTCACGTAGCCTAAGCCTACATCGTACAGCGTCTGGAGCTTGCGCTTAATCTGCGGGATATTCCCAAAGAAGGCCAGCGCCTCGGTGACGCTCATGTCGAGCACGTCCGAGATGGTCTTGCCACGGTAGGTGACCTCGAGTGTCTCGCGGTTGTAGCGTTTACCGCCGCAAACTTCGCAGGGAACGTAGATATCGGGAAGGAAGTGCATCTCAATCTTGATCTGCCCGTCGCCCTTGCACGCCTCGCAGCGCCCGCCACTCACATTAAAGGAGAAACGACCCGGCGAGTAGCCGCGCGCCTTCGACTCCGGCGTACTCGCAAACAGCGCGCGAAGATCATCCCACAGGCCGATATAGGTAGCAGGGTTGGAACGCGGCGTGCGGCCAATCGGCGACTGGTCGATATCAATAACCTTATCGATACACTCGATGCCCTCGATTTTTTTATACGGACCCACAGGGCGCGTCGAACGGTGAATAGCATTCGTAAGGGCAGGCGCAATGGTGTCGGTAACCAGGGAGCTCTTGCCCGATCCCGACACGCCGGTAACAACCGTAAGCGTACCAAACTCGATCTTGGCGGTAACGTTTTTGAGGTTGTTGGCTCGAGCGCCCGTAATTTTAAGGCAGCCGCGACCGGGCTTGCGCCGTTCATCAGGCACCCGAATCATTCGTTTGCCGGTCAGATAAGCGCCCGTCATCGACTCAGGACACGCCATGATATCGGCAGGCGTTCCCGCCGCGACTACGTGTCCGCCGTTGACACCGGCGCCGGGCCCCATGTCGATCACGTAGTCGGCGGCACGGATTGTATCCTCGTCGTGTTCGACAACGATAACGGTATTGCCGATATCGCGCAGGCGCTCGAGCGTCTTGATCAGGCGCTCGTTGTCACGCTGATGAAGACCGATCGAGGGCTCGTCCAGAATATAGAGCACGCCCATGAGACCCGCGCCGATCTGCGTTGCCAGTCGAATACGCTGTGCCTCGCCACCAGAAAGCGTCGCCGAGGCACGATCGAGCGTCAAATAGTCGAGTCCAACATCGACCAGAAAACGCAAGCGCTCCAGAATTTCCTTGACGATACGACCGCCGATAAACTGTTGGCGCTCGGTGAGTTCCAGGCCCTCAAAAAACTCGAGCGATTCACGGCACGACAGGCAACAAACCTCGTAAATGGACTTGCCGCCCACGGTGACGGCGAGCATCTCGGAGCGCAAACGAGCGCCGTGGCAGGTCGAGCACGGCTCCTCGCGAATGTACTTCTCCAGGCGCGCCTTGGTGTTCTCGTTCGTCGTCTCGGTATAGCGTTCGTACAGGATGTTGCGAACGCCCGAAAACTTGGTATCCCACTGGCTGCGACGTCCGTCGAGCTTTTGGTAGTCGACCGAGATCTTCGTATCGCCCAGGCCATCCAAGAATGCACGACGCACGCGAGGGGGCAAGTCCTCCCACGGCGTATCAGCGTTCACCTTAAAGTGTTTGCAGACCGCAGCAAAAATCTGCGGATAGTAGTTCGAATTGCCAAACAGGCTACCAAAGACTCCGTCGGCAATGGACTTCGAGGGATCCTCAATCAGCGCCTCGGCATCAACGGTTTTCTTAAAGCCCAGGCCGTCGCACTCAGGACATGCGCCATAGGGAGCGTTGAACGAAAAATCACGCGGCTGAAGATCGTCAATGGAATGTCCATGCTCCGGGCACGCCAAGGCCAACGAATACTCCAGAAGCTCGCCCTCGGTCCCCTCGGGAGCATCACGATCGGGCAGCATGTACACGTTTACATTGCCGTGAGCCAGCGCGGTCGCCTGCTCAACAGACTCGGCGATACGGCCAAGAGAGTTCTCACGGATCACGATGCGATCGACCACGACCTCGATATCGTGCTTGAACTTTTTGTCCAGATCGATAGGGTCGTCGAGCGAGCGCACTTCGCCGTCAACGCGCACGCGGCTAAAGCCCTCGGCGCGAAGGTCCTCGAACAGTTTGGTGTACTCGCCTTTTCGCCCGCGCACCACCGGTGCCAGCACAAACGCGCGGCGGCCCTCCCCCGCCGCCAAGACCTTGTCGGCAACCTGGTCGGTCGTCTGGCGCTCAATGACGCGGCCGCATTCGGGACAGTGCGGGGTGCCCACACGAGCGAACAGCAGGCGCAGATAGTCATAAATCTCGGTTACGGTGCCAACCGTCGAGCGAGGGTTTTTAGACGTCGTCTTTTGGTCGATCGACACCGCCGGCGAAAGGCCGTCGATTGAATCCAAGTCGGGTTTGTCCATCTGGCCCAAGAACTGGCGCGCATAGCTCGAAAGGCTCTCGACGTATCGACGCTGGCCCTCGGCATAGATAGTGTCAAATGCAAGCGAACTCTTGCCCGAGCCAGAAAGACCGGTAATGACCACGAGTTGGTCACGCGGAATGGAAACATCGATATCACGGAGGTTGTGCTCACGAGCGCCGTGAATAACGATAGAAGAATCAGACATGGAAGCTCCTTGCCTCCTATTGCATCGAATCATACTGCCGATGAGTTTAGCGCACTCGACGCGCACAGATGTTCGTAATACAAGATTCGCAGACCTTTAGCTTTGCGTATCGGGTGCTTTGTTTCTCGAAATGCCGCGGAAAGGTTACAGTAATCTAATACTGAACTTAATTTGCTGTAACAGAGGAACGTCCATGACCGAAGATATCCCCCTTGAAATCACTTCGAGTGACATGGCCAATCTGCCCATATTCATCGCCATCCTTATCGTGGCCACCGTCGTCGTGCGCGTGTATTTTTCAATCAAACACAATGAAAAGCCGCCCATTGCCCGCGTCTTTTGGTGCGCGACGCTCCTCATCCCGCTCGGCATGGTAGCTGCATGGATTACGAATCAATTGCTCGTAAATGAGGACAGTTCCCTATGGGTCCTTTCTTATTCGGCGCTCGGTGCTGCCGCCGTCATACTTCTTGTCGAGCCCTTGGTTTCGGGACTTATCGACCAAACCGATCTTGCGACGGGAACAGTTGCCTGTATTTGCCGTGACATCCTTGTCATCGCCGCTGTTTCAGCGCTCTCGTTCGTTTCACTCGAAATTGCCTGCAACGAAACGTTCTATCGCATTCCTGCCAACTCATTCGGGTTTTCCGTCGGGCTGCTCGCGACGGTTCTGCTCTCCCTTTATTTGCTGGGACAGCGTCATGGAGGCGTCATGGTCCTCGTGCCCGTCGTCTGTTGCATCCTTGGCATTGCCGAGCACTTCGTCATTACGTTTAAAGGCGAAGCCATCCTGCCAAGCGATATCTTGGCCCTTGGCACCGCAATGGAGGTGAGCGAGGGATACGAGTTTACCTTTACCGCCGGAATCGTAACCTCTCTCGCCCTGCTGGAGATTTCTCTGGGGCTTCTTTCGCTTATCCGACCGCGAAAGCTCCGTACGTCCACCCATGTCTTCCCCGCAATCGCCGCTAACCTCTGCGCTTTTCTGCTAGTGACCGTTGTGGGGCTCTCGGGCTTTTCCAGCATCGACTTGGAGCAGGCGCTGGATTTTGGATTTGACCGTTGGCAGCCCATCACCACATATACGTCTCAGGGTTTTATCACTTCGTTCACCGAAATGGTCAACGAGTTGCCCATTGAGAAGCCCGAAGACTATACGCCCGATGAGGCGCAGAGCATCGAGCAGGAGCTCGCCGCCGCCTACGACAGCACGTATGGCTCGAGCGAGCAGCGCGCGGCTGCCGTTGCCCAGTTCAATGAAATCAAGCCGACGCTTGTTGCCGTCATGAACGAGAGTTTTAGCGACCTTTCGTGCTTTGAGCAGCTCCAGGCGGCCGGGTACACCGGCCCCGCATTCTACAACTCGCTTCCCGACACACTTGTTCGCGGCACCATGCTCGCTTCGGTCACCGGTGGCGGAACGGCAAACTCCGAATTCGAATTTTTGACCGGAGCGACAACGGCCTTTGTCGGATTAGGCAAGATCCCCTATCAGCTGTATCAGATGAATGGCGTCAACAGCCTGGCAAGGGACCTTAAAGAGCTTGGGTATACCGCTACCGCCATGCACCCGCAAAACCCCGTCAACTACCATCGAGATAAAATCTATCAGCAGCTGGGCTTTGGAGACTTTCTTTCAATCGGCGATTTCGAAGGTGCGCCCTGTTACCATGCCGGCGTATGCGACTACGCCACCTACGACAAGATACTCGACCTGCTTAGAACCGACGAAGCGCCGCAGTTCATCTTTGACGTCACGATGCAAAATCACGGCGGCTACGACTATGGCACCGTTCCCGCCGAAGAGCTGACAAACTATTGGGTCGAGGGAGCCAGCGAGGGCGCCAATAGCGCGCTCAACACCTATCTCACCTGCATCAACGCATCCGACCGGGACCTCGAGTACTTTATCAACGAGCTCCGCAATATCGGCAGACCGGTTGTCCTTGTCTTTTTTGGCGACCATCAGCCGAGCGCCGCAACGACTCTCAACGACGAGCTGTACCCTCAGGAAGACACGGCAAGCCACGCTTTCCGTGTCTATCAGTCGACCTATTTCGTCTGGGCTAACTATGAAATCGCCGGCAATACCGAGCTCAACGTCTACGACACCGTCGGGGCAAACGAGATTGCAGCCATTACCCTTAATAAGATCGGCGCCCCGCTCACCGACTATCAAAAGGCCCTGCTTGCAACAAGATCAGATGTGCCCACCATCAATGTCGCCGGCTATCTCGGTGCCGACGGGCTGCGCTACGACTTGGAATCTGAAGACAGCCCATACACCTCGACGATCGACAAGCTGCAGCGCATGCAATACCTCGAGTTCGCCAGCAAAGTTCAGTAAGCCCGCCCATTCGCTTGGGCCCATCGTATTGCAAGCACGCTCGGCCCAAATGCATCGCAAATGACTCCCGCTCGCAAACGAGGGTACAATGACGCTCGTGTCACATCGCGGGGCCCCGGCCCCAACATATACAAAGGAGTCATACATGGGTTGCGAGCACGCACAGGCCGCCGGCGGACAAACGTCGCCGTCGCAATTTGAGGAGAATACGCTGTCCGAGGTCAAGCGCGTCATCGCCGTGCTTTCCGGCAAGGGCGGTGTCGGCAAGTCGTTTGTCACCGGTGCCATCGCCACCGAGCTTGCCCGCCACGGCCACAAGGTCGGCGTCCTCGATGCCGACATCACCGGTCCCTCCATCCCCAAGATGTTCGGTATGAGCGGACGCCACGTCCATGCCCTTGGCAACCTTATGCTGCCTGAAATCTCCGAGCACGGCGTCAAGGTCATGAGCTCCAACCTTCTGCTCCAAAACGAGACCGACCCCGTCCTTTGGCGCGGTCCGGTCATCGCAGGCGCCATTAGGCAGTTCTGGAGCGAGACCTCGTGGGGCCCCATCGACTACCTGCTGGTCGACATGCCTCCGGGAACAGGCGACGTCGCGCTCACCGTCTTCCAGTCGCTGCCCGTCGACGGCATCGTTATCGTCACGAGCCCGCAGGATCTGGTCTCGATGATCGTCGCCAAGGCGGTCAACATGGCCGAGAAGATGAACGTCCCCATTCTGGGCATTGTCGAGAACATGAGCTATATCGAGTGCCCCGACTGCGGCAAGAAGATCGAGGTCTTTGGCAAGAGCAAGCTCCCCGAGGTCGCAGAGCGCTATAACCTCGACATCTTGGGCCAGCTTCCCATTAATCCGGCACTCGCCGAGGCCTGCGATAAGGGCGAGGTCGAGACCGCGCTGCCCGATGGCATGTTGCCCAAGGCAGTCTCTGCCGTCGAGGCTATTACCCCGCACGAGACCGACGAGGCCTAAGTGAACACGAGCGCCTTCTATGACGTCCTGGTAATCGGCGGCGGAGCTTCAGGCCTCGCCGCCGCCATTACGGCCGCACGCGCTGGCAAAAGCGTCTGCATCGTTGAGCGCGATGTCGCCTGCGGCCTAAAGCTCCTTGCGACCGGTAACGGCCGCTGCAACCTCTCCAACGAATCGATTGATCCTCAGCGGTATAACCACCCCGCATTCGTCGAATCCGTCATGGGCCCCCAGCCCGAACAAGAGCTTATGGGTTTCTTCTCCTCGCTGGGCATCATGACAACCTCCGAGGAAGGCCGGCTGTACCCGCGCTCCCTTCGCGCCGAATCGGTGCGCGACGCACTTCTCAATGTTTGCGACCGCCTGGGTATCACCTTAATCTGCGGAGCCAACGTTGCCTCGGCACACAAAGCTTCCGAAGGCTGGGCACTCCAAATAGACCGTCCAGCGCGGGCGCTCAAGGCAAAAAAGCACGACGACCGAAAATCGGAGCTTCGCTCGCTTCGGAAAGCGCTCGCCGATGTCCCTCGCAAGAACGAGGCCCTGCAGGCACATGCCGTAATTATCGCCACGGGCGGCAACCCCACCGGTATCGCCGATACGTTTCGCCTCCCCCTCACTTCGCTGCGCCCCATCCTCTGCCCCGTATCGGCAACGGTCGTCGGCGATCGGGCGGCACTCAAGACGTTGGATGGCCTGCGCGTCCGCGCCCGCTTGACGCTCGCCCGCAATCATAATGAGCTCTGGCACGAAGACGGTGAAGTCCTGTTTCGAACCTTCGGTATCTCGGGCGTCGCTGTCTTCAACCTCTCCCGTCGTATCCAGCGCGGCGATACGATCCTGCTCGACGTTTTCCCCGACCTCTCCAAAGACGAGCTGCTCGATATGCTCAACCGGCGCGTTGAGCTGCTCGGCGGCTTTTCTCCCCGCGATCCCCGTTGGCTCGACGGCATGCTCGCCCCGCAACTCTCCCGCGTCGTCTGCACGACGTTCGAGCAGTGCCATCCAGGCTCCAACGATGTCATCCACCTGGTCTCAATCCTCAAACACTTTAAGTTGCTCGTCGAGGGAACAGCCGAGGAGCGCTCGGCGCAGGTCACGCGTGGTGGCGTATCTGTCGAGAGCATCTCAATACCCAGTCTACGCGCGCGCAGCGTTGTCGACGCCCCGCTTTACGTCTGCGGCGAAGCGCTCGACATCGACGCCGATTGCGGAGGCTTTAACCTTGCGTGGGCATGGCTCTCGGGCATTCGCGCTGCAAGCAGCCTGTAGCCGCGCAGTCTATAATCAAAAACGCATTCGGGCCGTCTGGGATACCGGACGGCCTCTTTCTTGCCTCTAAGGAGACCTCGATGATCGAAATCACCCAAGTCAACGCGTCGCTCGATGAAGCCGGCGATGAAAATGCCTGCCTCATTGTTGGCAAGCGAGTCGCCAAGCGCGTCCTACGTTGCAAGGACTCCGAGATCAAGTCCATCGTGCTCCATCGCAAGTCAATCGATGCTCGCAAAAAACGAGACGTCCATTTTATCCTGAGCTTTCGTGTTGAGCTGACCAGTCCCCACCTCGAGCGAGAAGCGGTCGACAGCGTTTCCGAGCGTGACCGCTCGCGCGTACGCGCGATAGAAGACGATGGGTCTTCATTCCCCACCCCCGTCTCCGACGCACCTCAAGAACGCCCTGTCGTTGTCGGCGCCGGATGCGCTGGCCTTTTCGCTGCGCTAACTCTCGCCGAAGCAGGTCTTAAGCCCTTGCTCATCGAGCGCGGCGACCCGGCATTTCGCCGCTCGCATGCGATCGACCTCTTTCTAAAGGAGCGCATCCTCGACCCCGAGAGTAATATCCAGTTTGGTCTGGGCGGCGCGGGGACCTTCTCGGACGGCAAGCTCAATACGGGAACAAAAAATCCCGCCCATCGCCTTATCCTCGAAACCTTCGTCGAGGCGGGTGCGCCCCGCGATATTCTGTGGGATGCCAAGCCGCACATTGGCTCCGACATCCTTCCCACGGTTGTCACCGCCATATCCCAGCGCATCGAGCAGCTCGGAGGTGTCGTCCGTTATCGAACAAAGCTCGTCGACATTCACATCGACGCGTCTGGCGCCATTACCGGTATTGATGTCCAATCGTCCCAAGACGCCGCTTGCGAGCCAATCGAGACAAAGCACCTCATCCTCGCCTGTGGGCATTCTGCTCGCGATATTTTTGAGCTCCTTAAAGACCACAACGTGGCCCTCGCACAAAAGACCTTTGCCATGGGCGTTCGCATCGAGCATCCGCAGCGCGACATCGACCGAGCCCAATATGGAGCCTCGGCGGGACATCCTGCCCTCGGAGCAGCCCCCTACAAGCTCGTCGCCCATCTTCCCAACGGCCGCAGCGTGTTCTCGTTTTGCATGTGCCCCGGCGGGCAGGTTGTCGCCGCCTCTTCCGAGCAGGGCCACCTGTGCGTCAACGGCGCCAGCCTCAATGCCCGCGACGGACGCAACGCAAACGCCGCCCTGCTCGTTAACGTCACGCCTGAGGACCTTCCCAACGATGACCCGCTCGCCGGCATCGAGCTCCAGCGTGCCTGCGAGGCGGCCGCCTATCGCCTGGGCGGTTCCAACTGGAACGCACCGGCACAGCTCGTCGGAGATTTCCTCGCAGGACGCGTCAGCATGGCGCCCGGAAAGGTAAAGCCCACCTATCCGCTCGGTGTGACCTGGACGGCAATTGACGAAGCCCTGCCGCAGCATATCGTCGAGTCGCTCCGCCTGGGACTTCCCCTACTCGGAAAAAAGCTACGAGGCTACGACCGCCCCGATGCCGTTCTTACCGGCGTGGAGACTCGTTCAAGCTCACCGGTCACTGTCACCCGAGACCGAACGTGCCATGCCGTGTCGACCCCTGGCCTCTACCCTTGTGGTGAGGGAGCTGGATATGCCGGCGGCATCATGAGCGCGGCCACCGACGGCATCCGTTGTGCCGAAGCCCTGATCGCAGACCTCTAGCGCACGAATTCCAGCACGCAAAAGACACAGGCCCCGAGCTCCACAGGGAACTCGGGGCCTGTTCGCTATTTCTTAAACCGTGCACCCTGGCGTTTTCTGCCCGATGCGAACGTGGAACCCTTGCGGGCCTGCGAACGTAAGCGCTCGATCGTCTCGTCCTCAGACGCACCCTCGAGCATCGCCCGAATCTGAACGACGGCATCGCGCAGGCGCGCCGCCTCCTCAAAGTCCATGGCGGCAGAAGCGTTGCGCATATCCTCTTCCATGGTTTCGACGATCCGCACAAGCTCGTCATGCGGCAGTTCTTCCAACTGCTCCGCAAGTGTCTGCTCGGGTGCCACCGTTTCCGGCACGCCGCCCTCGCCCGACTCATCGGGCGTATAGAATGCGCCATGGCCAAGGGAGTCGCCCTTCGAGCGCCCCTTGGAACCCACGGTTTTTTCGGCTTCGGCAATAAAACTTGAGATGTCGTTGATGGCTTTGCGCACCGTCTTGGGCACAATGCCATGCTCTTCGTTATATGCCATCTGAATCTCGCGACGGCGCTGCGTCTCCTCGATGGCCTCTTTCATCGAATCGGTCACAACGTCCGCATACATGATGACTTCGCCATCGGCGTTACGGGCCGCGCGGCCAATCGTCTGAATCAGCGAACGGCGGTTGCGCAAGAAGCCTTCCTTATCGGCATCGAGAATTGCCACCAGTGAGACCTCGGGAAGATCCAAGCCCTCGCGAAGCAGGTTGATGCCAACGAGAACATCAATCTTGCCCTCGCGCAGCGTTCGCAGGATCTCGACACGGTCCATTGTCGCCGTATCAGAATGCATGTAATTGACCTTAATGCCCGCATCAAGCAGATGGTCGGTCAGGTCCTCGGCCATGCGCTTGGTCAACGTGGTCACCAGCACGCGCTCCTTGCGGGCAACGCGCTCGCGAATCTCGTCCTCAAGATCGTCAATCTGACCGCGAACCGGACGCACGTCGATCTTGGGATCGAGCAGACCGGTCGGACGAATAATCTGCTCAACGTCGTTCTGGCTCACCCGCAGCTCGTAATCGCCCGGCGTGGCCGAAACATAGATAAACTGGGGTATCCTTGCCTCAAACTCATCGAAACGAAGCGGGCGGTTATCGAGCGCCGAGGGCAGGCGAAAACCGTGTTCCACCAGCGTCACCTTACGCGAGCGGTCACCTTCGTGCATGCCGCGAATCTGCGGCACCGTCACATGGCTCTCATCGATGATGCAGAGCATATCCTTGGGAAAGTAATCGATTAGGGTAAACGGCGGCTCACCCGGCTTGCGACCGTCCAGATGACGCGAGTAGTTCTCGATGCCGTTGCAAAAGCCCATCGTCTCGAGCATCTCAAGATCATAATCGGTGCGCTGCTGCAGACGCTGCGCCTCGAGCAACTTGTCGGTCGCCTTGAGCTCCGCTACGCGCTTCTCGCACTCTTCGCTGATCGATTTCAGAGCCGTCTTGACCTTCGGCTTCTCGGTCACGTAGTGCGATGCCGGCCATACGGGGATGGCCTCGTACTCACGAAGCATCTCACCGGTGACCTCATCGATCTCGGCAATCAGCTCGACCTCGTCGCCAAAGAACTCAAACCGCAACGGATGCTCGGCATAAGGCGGATACACGTCGACAACATCGCCGCGCACGCGGAACGTGCCGCGTGCCAGGTCATAGTCATTGCGATCATATTGAATGTCGATAAGTGCATGGATAAAGTCATCGCGCTCGAGCGGCACCTTCTTGTCGACGTTTGGAGCCAGACCCGCATAGTCCTCAGGAGAGCCAATGCCATAGATACACGAGACCGATGCGACAACGATCACATCGCGTCGAGAGAGCAGCGATGCGGTCGCCTGATGTCGCAGCATCTCAACCTCTTCGTTAATCGAGGAGTCTTTCTCGATATATGTATCGCTTTGCGGCACATACGCCTCGGGCTGATAGTAGTCGTAGTACGAGACGAAGTAGACCACAGCGTTGTTGGGAAAGAACTCTTTGAGCTCGCTCGCAAGCTGAGCGGCGAGCGTTTTATTCGGAGCCATGACCAGCGTCGGCTTTCCCAGGGCCTCAATAGTCTTTGCCATCGTGAAGGTCTTGCCCGAACCAGTCACGCCCAGCAAAACCTGATAGCGGTCTCCGTCCCTCACGCCCTGCACAAGCGACTCAATGGCCTTAGGCTGGGAACCGGCAGGCTCATAGGGAGACACGACCTTAAACGGCACGTCAGAGCCTTCAACGCCAAAGCGCTTAAGTTCACCACCAACGCGTTCTACTTCAAATTCCGCCATGGATACTCCTAACTCATATATCTGCAGTATACGCAGGCGGCAGGCATAGTCCTATACGAACCGATCGGGATAGAGGGTCTTGTAGCGAACCCAGGCATTATTGACACGAATCAGATACGCCTGCGTCTCGGGAAAGGTGATTGCATTATGAAGCGACGTACTCTGCTGCGCCCATCCGTCGACATTGCCCATGCCGGCGTTATAGGCGGCAATGGCACTGTCAGTCGACCCGTTAAAATACGCTAGAAGATACGAGAGATACGCACAGCCAAACTCGATATTCGTAGCCGGATCGTTAAGGTTGTCGGCCGAATACTCGCCACCGTCGACAAGGCCCTTGGCGATCATATCCTGGGCAGTCTCGGGCATCAGCTGCATCAATCCCTGAGCACCCTGATTCGACTCGGCCTCGGGATCCCAATTCGATTCAGACTTAATGACAGCGCACACCAGATACGGATCCAGATTATGCGAAATACTGGATTGCTTTACATACGCCTCGTAGTCAATCGGATACAGCGGCTTAAAGAAAGCGGCAGGAGCATACGAGTAAACGAATGAGATAAGGCCGAAGGCAAAAACGGCAGCCAGCGGTATAAGGCGATACCACGTAAGGAAACGTGTCTTAGGCATCGGCCTCCTCCTTATCCACTACATCCCCGAACCCATGGCGCGAAAGCCATGCGTCCAGTTGTTCAAAGAGCGAGTTATCGTCTGCCGCATTGTCAATCACAGTTGTAGCGAGATTGCACAGCGCAGACTCTTCGGGCTGGCAAGCAGAACGGGCATCGAAATCAGATGGCTCCATGCCACGTTGAATAGCGCGCTCGCGACGAACTGACAAAGGGGCGCTGATGACCAAAATTTCATCAGCCAAGCCAAATGCATCCTCAAAACCAGTCGGAGCAGAAACCTCGACCACCGCAAAAGGATAACGGGGAGATGAAACAGTACAACAAACCGGATCGAGAATCCTAAGCGAAAGCTGTTCAATCAGAATGGGATGCACGATGTCATTGAGCCGTGCGACCGAATCAGGAGAAGCGAAAGCTCGAGAAGCGAGGATGCCGCGGCGAATGCCGCCTTCCTCATCCAAAATGTCCCAACCGAATTCATCCGCGAGTGTATTGACGATATCAGAGCCCGGCACATACAGCGATTTTGCAAGCTCATCCAGATCGATAAGCATAGCGCCACGAGATTCGAAATAGCGGCAGGCAGTCGACTTACCCGAAGCAATATTGCCCAAGACAAATACGGTAAACATCAAGCCCTCCCTAACGCCAATGCGAGTAATTATCGCTCAAATACACTAGATGGACTCAAAATACAGCCAAACAGTAAGAGCGCATACGGGGGAGCTAGGTCCCAAAGTACAACGTGTATACAACGCAAAAAGGGGGAGGCCGCGAGGCCTCCCCCTTCTCAGTTCAAGCGTACGGCTCGGTGCCGTCCACCGGTCAGCGGCGCCCTGGCCTCCCACGGGCTGACCCCGCAGTACTCTCGGCGCGATGGGGCTTAGCTTCCGGGTTCGGAACGGGACCGGGCGTGCCCCCCATGCTCTGGCCGCTGACCGGTGGGCGGCGCCCACCGTTACGGTGTCCGGGTGTCTTCTCACGTGCCCTGGGGGCCGCATGGCGCATAGGAAAGATGACTCGGGGGCATCCTCGTGCCCGGACCGCGCATGAGCGCATGTCCCGCGGGCCGCGAGGTGCGGTTCCGGAAGAGCTCGGGCGATTAGTGCGGCTCGGCTGAGGCTGTCGCCAGCCTTGCACCTGCCGTCTATCGACCAGGTAGTCTACCTGGGCCCTTACCGGAAGGAGAACTAATCCCTGGAACGGCTTCCCGCTTAGATGCCTTCAGCGGTTATCCGCGCCGCACGCGGCTACCCGGC
>NZ_JAWHPN010000022.1:0-40734 GCF_032584215.1 Collinsella aerofaciens
ATTCTTGACGGCCTGAACAATCGTCAATATCGGTCGGAGGGGTGGCTTTGTAAAGCCGTTTGTCTCCACCCGCGTAGCGGGTGGTTTAAAGCTGGCCGCTGCGCGGCCAGCAGACTAAAGTCTTGAAAAAAGCGGTCGGCGCGCAGTGCGCCGACCGCCGATATATGGGGTCTGATATTTTTTACCAGCTAGGGCCTCTTACTCGTCTAGGAGATCTTCTGGCATGTCGTTGCCGTCGCCTAGATCGACAGGGGTTTCTTCGGGGGCGGAGCCGTTTTCTGCGGCTTCGCCTTCGGGCTTCTCCTTGGCGGCTGTCATGCGGGCTACGGCGCAGATGCGGTCGTTGTCGTCGACGGTCATCATCTTGACGCCCTGGGTGGCGCGGCCAGTCTGGCTGATCTCGTCGGTCTTGACGCGAATGACCGTCGCGCCCTCCGTCACGATGAACAGCTCGTGCTGCGGGCCCACCGTCTTCATGGCCGCAAGGTTACCCTTACGCTCGGTCATCTGGATGGTGTAGACACCCTGGCCGCCGCGATTCTGCTCCGGGTAGTCCGCAACCGGCGTGCGCTTGCCATAGCCACGCTCGGTAATGACGAACAGATCGCCGTTGCCGTTAGTGACTTCCATGCCCAGAACGCTCACGCCGTCCTTCATGCCGATACCACGAACGCCGCTGGTATCGCGGCCGGTGGCGCGCACCTGCTCCTCGGAGAACATGATCGCCTTGCCCGCGGTGGTGGCCAGGATAATCTTGTCGCCCTCGCGCACGCGGCGCACGTTCAGCAGCGCGTCATCGTCACGCAGGTTGATAGCGATCAGGCCATCGCGACGGCTGCGGTCATATGCGCTCATCACGGTCTTCTTGACCATGCCACTCTTAGTGGCAAACATCAGGTACTCGTCGGCCGGGAACTCGCGGCAGCTGATGACGCTCGCGATCTTCTCGCCCTCCTCGAAGGGCAGCAGGTTGACGATCGCGGTACCGCGCGCCTGGCGCGTACCCACCGGCAGCTCGTGCACCTTCAGGCGATAGACCTTGCCCTTGCTCGAGAAGAACAGCACATACTCGTGCGTGGACGCGATGAACATCTCGTCGATAACGTCGTCCTCTTTGAGGTTGACGCCCGACACGCCCTTGCCACCGCGCTTCTGGGCACGGTAGGCAGCCACCGGGATGCGCTTGACATAGCCGGTGTGGGTGATGGTCACGACCATGTCCTCGTCGGCGATGAGGTCCTCGACATCCAGGTCCTTCTCAACCTGGCTGATCTCGGTGCGGCGCTTGTCGCCAAACTTCTTGGAAATCTCGCGCATCTCTTCCTTGATGACGCCCAGGATCTTCTCCTCATGCGCCAGCAGGTCCTCGTAGTAGGCGATGGCGCGGCGCAGGCCGTCCAACTCTTCTTGGATCTTGTCGCGCTCCAGACCGGTCAGGCGGCGCAGCTTCATCTCGAGGATGGCCGTGGTCTGCTCGGGCGTAAAGCCAAAGCGCTCGATCAGGCGGCTGCTGGCCTCGGAGTCGGTCTGCGAGGAGCGGATGATGCTAATGACCTCGTCGATATGGTCAAGGGCCATCAGGTAGCCCTCGAGGATATGGGCACGCGCCTGGGCCTTCTTAAGGTCGAAGCGGGTGCGGCGGGTGACGACGTCGACCTGGTGATCGATGTAGTGCTGCAGCATCTCGCGCAGGCTCAGGCATTTGGGAACGCCGTTGACGAGCGCCAGGTTGTTGGCGCCAAAGGTCGTCTGCAGCGAGGTGTACTTATACAGGTTGTTGAGCACGACCTGCGGAATGACGCCCTTCTTGAGCTCGATGACCAGACGGATACCCTTCTGGTTGGACTCATCGCGCATATCCGAGATGCCCTCGATGCGTTTGTCGTTGACGAGCTGGGCGATCTTCTCCTGCAGGGTGCCCTTGTTGACCATGTAGGGAATCTCGGTAAAGACCAGGCGGCTGCGGCCGGTCTTGGTGGACTCCACATGTTCCTTGGCACGCACGGTAATGGAGCCGCGGCCGGTCTCGTAGCTCTGCTTAATGCCGGCGCTGCCCATGATGATGGCGCCGGTGGGGAAGTCCGGACCGGGCATGATCTGCATGAGCTCGTCGACGGTGGCGTCGGGGTTGTCGATCAGGTAGCAAGTGGCCTCGATCGCCTCGGTGAGGTTATGCGGAGCGATGTTGGTGGCCATGCCGACGGCGATGCCCTGGCTGCCGTTGACCAGCAGGTTGGGGAAGCGCGCAGGCAGCGCCACGGGCTCGGCGAGCGATTCGTCGTAGTTGGGCTGCCAGTCGACGGTATCCTTCTGCAGGTCGCGCAGCAGTTCCATGGCGGGCTTTGCCAGGCGGCTCTCGGTGTAACGCATGGCCGCCGCGCCGTCGCCGTCGATGTTGCCGAAGTTGCCGTGACCGTCGATGAGCGGCGTGCGCATGGAGAACCACTGCGCCAGGCGGACCATGGCCTCATAGACCGCGGAGTCACCGTGCGGGTGGTACTTACCGATAACTTCGCCGACCGTCCAGGCCGACTTCTTGTGCGGTCGGTTGGGGTAGATGCCGCTCTCGTTCATCGCGTACAGGATGCGGCGGTGCACCGGCTTTAAGCCGTCGCGCACGTCCGGCAGGGCGCGCGCCGTGATGACCGACATCGAATACTCGATGAACGACTGCTTCATCTCGCGGCCAAACTCCGAAATCTGGAGCTGGCCGCCGTTGATATCCTCGCCGGCCGAGGCGCCGCGATCGACTTCGCCAAAGCTCTCCTCGAGCTCGGCGTCGTCGTCTTCTTCCTCATCATCATCGGCATCGGGGTTATAGGCGTCCGGATCGCCGTCCTCGCCCTGCTCAGCACGGGCAAGCAGGCGCTTCAGATCATCGGGCATACCGGCATCGCCGGCCTCGTCCATACCCTCGTTATTGTTGATATCGTCTGCCACGTTACCTCCTCTTAAGCGTCAAGGAATCGTGCATCATGTGCATGCTTCTCGATGTACTCGCGGCGATAGCCGACCTCGGAACCCATCAGCTCGCGCACGGCGCGGTCCGCCACCACGGCGTCCTCGATCGACACGCGCTGCAGAATGCGGGTCTTGGGGTCCATCGTCGTCGAGGCAAGCTGCTTGGGGTCCATCTCGCCCAGGCCCTTGTAGCGCTGGACGGTATAGCCCTTGCGCTTTTTGGTAATCTTGCCGTCCTTGGCCTTGCCGTCCTCGTCGTTATCGTCGGGGTTCAGGCCCAGACTCTGGATGGTGTCGCGCAGGATCTCGTCTTCGGGCTGGCGGCCGTTGGGATACACGTAGTGGATCTTGTTGCGCACCTTAATGCCAAAGATGGGCGGGCAGGCAACATAGACGTAGCCGGCATCGATCAGCGGACGCATGTACTTGTAGAAGAACGTCAGCAGCAGGATGCGGATATGCGCACCGTCGACGTCTGCATCGGTCATGATGATGATCTTGTGGTAGCGCGCCTTGGTGATATCGAAGTCGCCGCCGTCGCCGGCACTCGTCGTGACGCCGCAGCCGATCGCGGTAATCAGCGACTGAATGGTGTCACTCGAGAACGCGCGATGGTCACCAACGCGTTCGACGTTCAAAATCTTGCCGCGCAGGGGCAGAATCGCCTGGATGTCTCGGCGGCGGCCGTCCTTGGCCGAACCGCCTGCCGAGTCGCCCTCTACGATGAAGAGCTCGGTCAGCTCGGCATCGCGCACCGAGCAGTCAGCGAGCTTACCGGGCAGGGACGCCGTCTCGAGCAGGCTCTTGCGGCGGGTCGCCTCGCGCGCCTTGCGGGCGGCATTGCGCGCCTTGCAGGCCTGCTGCGCCTTCTTGACGATCTCGCGAGCGGGCTTAGGGTGCTCCTCGAGGTAATCGGCAAGGCCGTCGGTCACGATCTTGAGCGTCAGCGCGCGCATATAGGAGCTGCCGAGCTTGGCCTTGGTCTGGCCCTCAAACTGCGGATCGGGCAGCTTGACCGAGATAACGGCCGAAAGGCCCTCGCGCACATCGTCGCCGGTCAGGTTGGCGTCTTTTTCCTTGAGCAGGTTCTGCTTGCGCGCGTAATCGTTGATCACGCGGGTGAGCGCGGTGCGGAAGCCTTCAAGGTGCATGCCGCCTTCGGGGGTGTAGATGTCGTTGGCAAACGACATGACGTTCTCGCCGTAGCCGCTATTCCACTGCAGGGAAACCTCGACCTCGCCCATCTTGGCCACAGGCGCGTCCGGGTCCGATTTGCCCTCGATGTAGATGGGCTCCTTAAAGGCCTCGGGGACGTCCTTGCCCTCGTTGAGGAACTTGACGAAGTCGATGATGCCGCCCTCGTAGCAAAACTCCTCCACGTGGGGAGTCGCTTCGCGCTCGTCGGTCAGCACGATTTTGAGGTTCTTATTGAGGAACGCCGTCTCCTGCAGACGGTTATGCAGCGTATCGAAATCGTAGATGCAGGTCTCGAAGATCTCATCGTCGGGCCAGAAGGTGACGGTGGTGCCCGTCGAATCCGAGGTGCCCACGACCTCCATCTTCTTGACGGTCTTGCCGCGCGAGAACTCCATCTCGTAGGTGTTGCCATCGCGACGAACCTGAACGACCACGCGCTTGGACAGTGCGTTGACGACGGAGATGCCCACGCCGTGCAGGCCGCCCGAGACCTTATAGGCCGAGTTATCGAACTTACCGCCGGCGTGCAAGATCGTCATGACGACCTCGAGCGTCGGGATCTTTTTAACAGGGTGCTCGTCGACGGGGATGCCGCGCCCGTTGTCGACGACCGTGATGGAGTTGTCGGCGTGGACCGTCACCTGGATCTCGGTGCAGAAACCGGCCATGGCCTCGTCGACGGAGTTGTCAACGATCTCCCACACCAGGTGATGCAGACCGCTGGCGCTCGTCGAGCCGATATACATGCCCGGGCGCTTACGAACGGCCTCGAGACCTTCGAGAATCTTAATCTCGCCGCCATCGTAATCGTTTTCGTTTGCCACACGTCCTCCTTCAGTCAAGAAAATGTGTACAGCCTTACTAGTTTATCGTAAAAAAATACCCTCGGGAACGAGGGTATTTGGCTCTACAAGGCCACCAGATGCGATTTAAGGCTCTTTTTTGCTTTGCACGCCCTTGGCCCACTCGGCACTGGCTCTCATGGCATTCTCGAGGGCCTCGCGCAGTTTTTGGTCTTCGATGGGCGCCACTTGGCGCTCAATCTCGGTGCGCTCGGCCTCACTTAGGTCGGCGTGCGGGGCCGGCGGGCGCTCGGTCGTCGCCGGGCGCAGGCGCTCCTTGGCGGCGGGCGGCGTGTGACCGGGTGCGGTGGTTTTGAACACCAGGCCGTCCACATGCGCACCGGCGCGCTCCATGCGCGCGCGGATGATCTCGCGCAACAGCGTCATTTCCTGCGTCCACGAGGGCGAATCGAGATATACCAGCAGCTCATTGGACTCGGGCAGGTAGCGCAGACCCGTCACATGCCGCCCCTCGCGCGTGCCCGAGCACACCGCGTTCCACGCGCGATAGACCGCGCGCGACTCCTCGGCAGCCTCCATCTGCGCACGGCGCTCAGGCGTCGCCGACGCCAGGATGCGCTGGCGCTCTGCGTTCAAAAACCCACTGAAGGCGACCGTCTCGCTCTCGCGCTCGTAATTAGCACGTCTCACCCATGCTCACCACCTTGGCTCGATCAAGCAGGTCATCGGTAAAATATCCCAGGTTGGTCGTGGTTATGACCGTTTGGATATCATCGCCGATCAGCCGCAGAAAAGCACCGCGGCGCTCGCCGTCGAGCTCGCTCATCACGTCGTCCAGAAGCAACAGCGGAGCAGTACCCAGAACATCGCGAGCCACGGCCACCTCGGCCACCTTCCAGGACAGTACCAACGTTCGCTGCTGTCCTTGGCTGGCAAATGAACGAGCGGAGCGACCCGCCACGGTAAATTCAATCTCGTCGCGATGCGGTCCCACCAACGTCACGCCGCGGCGAATTTCCTCGTCGGCGTGCTCATCAAGGGCGGCCAGCATGCGCTCGTACGCCCAGCCCTTCAGCTCTTCGCGATCCTCGACCTGGGGCAAATCCCCCAGCGTGGACGTATAGGTCACGTTGGCAGCCTCACCGGACGCCACTTGCCCGTAGGCAGTGCGCACATGGCCCGCCAGCCGGTCGAGTAGGGCCAACCGGTGCACGAGCAGGGCCGAGCCCGCGCGGGCAATCGAATCGTTCCACGCGCCGAGCATCTCACGGCAGCACCAGGTCTCCTTGAGCAAGGCGTTACGCTGGGTCACGCAGCGCCCATAGGTGCTCGCAAGATCGGCATAGCGTGCGCTCAGTTGCATGCCAAAGTCATCGAGGGCGGCGCGGCGCACACTGGCGCCTCGCTTAACCATGTCCAGATGGTCGGGGCAAAACAGCACGCTCGGCAGAACCCCGCGCACACCGGCGGCAGAGCATCTCTTGCCGTTGCGGCTAAACGAGCGCTTACCGTCCTCCGCGCTCAATCCCATATCAAGCACGCGGCCGTCGCCCTCGAGCCTCAGCTCGACCTTGCACGAGCCCACGCCATCATGGACGAGCTCGACTGCGGTCGGATGCCTAAACGAGGCGCCGCTCGTCAGCAGCTGCAGCGCCTCTATGAGATTGGTCTTTCCCGCCGCGTTGGGTCCCGCAAGTATCGTCACGCCCTCGTCCAGGGCAAGACGATAGTTATCGAAGCTGCGGTAGTGCGCGACGGAAAGATCGCGGGCGAACATGGTCATGGCGAAGCGCTAGATGCGGACCGGCATGACCAGGTACAGGTAGTTGATCTTGTCGTAGGACTTGAAGATGCCCGCCTGCGAGTAGCTCTTGAGCTCCAGCGTGATCTCCTTCTCCTTGGACAGGGCATTGAGGCAGCCGAAGATGTAGTGGTAGTTGAAGGCGATGGTACCCGACTCGCCCTCGGCCTCGACATCGATCGTCTCCTGTGCAAGGTCCTGGTCATTGGAAATGGAGGACAGGCCCATCTGCCCGTTCTCGACATCGATCTCGAACTTGACGGCGGGGTTGGCGCTCGCGATAACGGCCACGCGCTTGAGGGCGGCGTTAAAGGCGGCGACGTCGATCTTGACGCTCGTCACGCACGAATCGGGGATGAGCTGCTTGTAGTTGGGGTACACGCCCTCGATGCGGCGCGACACGTAGGTGGTATTGCCGGCCTCGAAGACGACCTGGGTGTCGGTAGCCCCGATCATGATGGTCGCCTGGCTGGCCATGATGTTCAGCGCGTCGTTAAAGGCGTCGGCCGGAACGTTGAGCTCAAAGGAACCCTCGAGGGTCGAGGTCTCAACCTGCGTATCGCACACGGCCAAGCGGAAGGAATCGGTCGCCACCAGGCGCACGGTGTTGTTCTCGACCTTCATGTGCACGCCGCCCAGGATGGGGCGGGCCTTGTCGGTCGAGGTGACGCGCCATACACGCCCGACCATCTCGGACAAGATATCGGTCGGCAGCTCCACGGCACTCTCGATGGCATAGGCCGGAAACTCGGGGAAGTCATTGGCATCGAGCGTGTTCAGGCGGAACGAGCTCTTCTCGCAACCAATCAGCACCTGGCGCTCGGACAGCTCAAAGGTGACCGGGGCATCGGGGAGGGTCTTGGTGATATTGGAGAGCATCTTACAGGGGATAACCATCTCGCCCTCTTCTTCGACATGCGCCGCGATGCGATGACGGATCGAGATGGTGTAGTTAGAGGTCTGGAATTCCAAGATGCCGTCTTGCGCCTTAACGAGCACGCCCGACAGGATGGGGAGGGTGGATGCCGAAGCGACACCCTTCATAACGACGCCGATGGCTTGTGTAAGCGAGCTCTGGCTGACGGTGAACTTCATCTTTTAATACCTTTCTATAGATATAAATATCTTAATAATAGTAATAGCACTGACGAAACTGTTGATTACTCCCAAAGACGCAGGTCAGACCCAGAAAGAGAATCGACAGCAACCTGTGTGCAACGGGGGTGGTTTTCCACGTTCAAAACCTGCGCAAAACTTTTCATCGCCGCGGGTTGGGTTTTAGACACCTTATGCCCGTGGTTTCGACAAGTTTTCAACAGGTGTCTCTATTTCCCTACGAGCGCAGTGTAATTTTATCGCGCAGCGACTTGAGGTCTTCGGTGACGGTGCGGTCTTCCTGGATCATCTTCTGGACTTTTTTGTAACTCGTGCTGACGGTCGAGTGGTTGCGGTTGCCAAATTCGGCGCCCACCGCCGTGGTCGTCATCTCGCACATTTCGATGGCCAGATAGATGGCAATGTGGCGTGCTTTGGCGATATTGGCGTTGCGACGCGGACCGATGAGCTCCTCGTGCGTTACGCCGTACTGCTCTTCGATGACGGACTGAACCGTTTGCACGTTGATCTTTTTGGCCGATGTGTCGAAGTACTGGCTGGCGATGGCGTCGATATCGTCAAAGGTGAGCTCCCCGCCCTCGCGTTCGCGGTCGCCCGCCTCGCCGGCGCAGCGCTCGCAGAAGCTCTCGAGTTCGCGGATGTTGGTGCCCGACACCTCTGCCATGTGCTTAAAGTGCTCATCGGTCAGGTGCCCGCCGTCGCCCCCGTAGGCCGCCAGCAGTGAGTCGTCGCCCGCCTCGGGAGCGGCGACGATGGTGTTCTCATAATAGCGCTGCAAGATCTTGTATTTCATCTCGTAGCTGGGCTCTGCGACCAGGCAGAGCATGCCGGCGTTGAAGCGGCTGGTCAGACGCTCGTCCATGCTCAGGTCCTTGGGGGCGCGGTCTGCCGCGATGACGACCTTCTTGTTGTTGCGGATGAACTCGTCCATGAGCTGGAAAAAGTAGTCCACGCTCGCGCGCTTGCCGATGATGTTTTGGATGTCATCGATGATGAGCACGTCCACGCCGTGGTACGCCTGCATGATGGGGGCGTTGCTCTTCTTTTGACGGTCGAACTCGGTCATCAGGTCGTCCAGATATGCCTGGGAGTTGGCATACTTGACCTTGATCTCGGGCGACTTCTCGGCGAGCTCGTTTTTGATGGCAAGCAGCAGGTGCGTCTTGCCCAGGCCCGATTTGCCGTAGATGAACAGTGATGTGCATGTGCCGCGCTCGTCCGCGAGGGCGGCAAACTTGAGTGCCGAGCGATAGGCGTGGCTGTTCTCGGGGCCGTAGACAAAGTTCTCAAAGGTAAATTTTGAGTTCGCGGCGAGTGGGGCTCCATCCGTATTCTGCTCGGCCAGCACGGTCGGTGCTGGCATGGGTGAAGCGGGGGTCGCAGCTTGCGTGGATTTAGTCGGCGCTCCGCCCTTCATCTGGTTCATCATGCGGCGAAAATCGTCGGCCGAGAGCGTGTTCTTGATTGCAATGCCCGAATCCGCGCCCGCCGCTGCGTCGTGAGCGATGGGCATGTGCGTGACGGGCGCGTTCGTTGGCGTCGCCGCCGCGGTCGGCAACGGTGCCATGGTTTCACGGGAAACATCGCTGTGCTGGTGCTCGATTGTCGGCACGTCGACTGCGGAGGCCGGTGCCGCCGGGGAAGCGGCGGGAGCCGTGGCGGGCACCATCGCGGCAGCAGATTCCGTCGCGGCGCCTTGCGGTGCCACGATGTCGAGCGCAATCGGTGCAAAGGCGATTTCTTCCAGATAGGCCTCAATAGTTGGCTGATGCTTTTTGAGCTGCGCGATGGCAAAGCGCGAGGGGGCCTCGATCGTGAGCGTATCTTCGGTCAGGCTTATGGCGCGCGATTGCCCCAGCATGTTGATGAGGCGTGCATCTTGGCCGTCGCGCTGGCAAAAGGCGATGGCATCCCCCAGGATGATGCTTGCTTCCTCGTCCACTGTCTCTCCCGTTCTTTAGCTCTGAGCTCGCACGCGAGCGGCGCCGAGTTCGGTCAGATGGTATTTCTGGCCATGCTTGATGACCAAGCCGGCCTGCGCCAAGTCATTGAGCGTGCGTGACCAAGTGGGGGCCGAGTTTCCAAACGCCCTCGCCAGATCGGTTGCACCGCACGCTTGATTTTGCGCTAGATAGCCCAGCGCGGCGTTGCCGCGATCGCTTACGAACACGTCCGGTTGTGGCTGCGCATACTGATTTGCTGCATTAGGATACATCATTTGAGCTGCTGGTTGTTGAGAACTCTGCATCGACCGCATTTGCTGTTGAAAACTTTGAGGCCACTGTTGGTAAGGCTGCGGAGGCATCTGCTGGGCCCAGGGGTTGTACTGCTGCTGCGGCATCTGCTGGTACGGCTGCTGATATCCCTGCTGGTACTGCTGCGGGAACTGCTGCCCGTACCCCAGTGGCGGCATCTGCTGATATGGATATCCCTGTTGGTACGGCTGATAGCCTATTTGCTGGCCACCCGGTGCCCCCGTCGCCTGCTGCATTGCTGCTGCATCCTGATCCGCCAGCGGCATGGCCTCTGGCATGTTTGGCGGCATCGACATCGATGTCGCCTGGGGCTCTTGTGTAGGAAGCATTCCGGGCTGCTGTATCTGCCCCACGGGAGGCTGCATCTGCTGCGTTGCCATGGGCTGCTGCGCAAAAGCTCCCGGCAGGGGATATGTGGGCTGCTCCGTCTCGGGCCGCACGGCAGCACCGCGTCCACCGGCACGCTCGATTTCCTGCACGCGTTTAGGGTTCAGGCTTACCGTAACCACGGTGCCGTTGCCCATGTTGTCCTCGATGGATACGGCACCGCCGGCGTTTTCCAAATACTCTTGCACCATGGGAAACCCTGCTCCGGTTCCACGGATATAGCGCTTCATCTTGCTATTTGCGCTGGTAACGCCAAAGTCGAAAGCGCGCTCCTTGTCGTCGATGCCGGGTCCTTGATCAGCAAAGCGGATGGTGTCTCCGCCGTCCAGAATCGAGATGATGGGCTCGGCAAAGTGTGCGTGGATAAAGTTTTCGACAATCTCGCGGATGACCATGAGCGAGATATGGCCACCTTGTTCTTTCATGCACTGGTAGACGGTGTTGGTCGTCTCTTCCAAATACGTGCGGACATCTTGCGGATCAATGACGATCACACGCGGTGTCGACAGCATGTCGTCATAGACGGCGATGCGCGCGGCGTACATGGTTTTTGGCGCCTGCGTGGTCGTCTGCTCGCCTTCCGCACGCTCTTCGCGCACGCCGGTGATGTGCTCGTTGTCGGGTGCCGGGTCTCCGGAATCGACCATGGTGTAAAAGTCGTCAGACATGCCGCTCGCAATCTTTCAAAAGGTTTCGGACAAATAGTAGCTCACCGTGCAATGTTTCTCATCTTTCGACAACTTTTCAAAACCTGTTGAAAACTTTGGAAAACGGGCGAAAAGTTCTTAACATTGCCAACATAACCTGTTGAAAACTCGATGAAATATCGTGAAAAGTTACCATGTACCGCTAAATCGAGCTTGGCTTATGGGGGAACCGTGTGAACTGCGCAACCTTTTACCTTTGATTCCTTGACATTTGAACATTGATTTCCCTACAATCTTCAAGCTCACGTGTCTATATCTGCGTCCGCGTCCCCGCGGACACTCGAAATGCAGCAGGAGGAACTTAAGATGAAGCGTACGTATCAGCCTAATAAGCGTAAGCGTGCCAAGACCCATGGCTTCCGTGCCCGTATGGCCACTAAGGGTGGTCGTGCCGTGCTCGCCCGTCGTCGCGCCAAGGGCCGCAAGCGTCTCACTGTCTAGCAGCGATACACACATCTCGCATGAAGACTATTAAGTCTCGGCAAGATTTCGAGCATGTGTTCAGTCAGGGGCGTCGTTTCAATCACCCTCTGATTCGAATGACCATATGTGAATCGGTTGGCGAAGGCGACTCCGGAAGGGTCGCCTTCGTTGGTGCTAAACGGCTCGGTTGTGCTGTCGTGCGCAACCGTTCTAAGCGTGTGATGCGCGAGGCCGCCCGCAGCTGTGGATTTCCCGTTGCGGGCTTTGACATCATCTTGTTCGCAACTCCCAAGACGAGGGTCTCCTCGCCGCAGGAGATGGACAAGGCATTGCGTTCGCTTGTGAAACGCGCCGGCGTTGCCGGGGAGGAGCGATGAGCAATCACGTTTTGCGACGTGTTGCCATCGCTCCTATTCGCATATATCAACAGGTTATTTCGCCCTTATTGCCTGACGCCTGCATTTATTACCCAACGTGCTCGCAATACGCCGTCCAGGCGATTGAGAAGTACGGTGTTTTGAGAGGCTGCTGGCTTGCCGTGAGGCGCATCGCTCGCTGCAATCCCCTGCACGTCGGCGGTTATGACCCTGTGCCCTAGCGGGCACTCGCTATCGGAGGAAAACTTACATGTGGGATTGGATCGTTAACATCCTTTTCGAGCTGCTCAAGCTCATCCAGACCTTTGCGGTCGACTGGGGCCTGTCCATCGTCATCCTGGTGGTCATCATCCGTCTGCTGCTGACGCCGCTTATGCTCAAGTCGACCAAGTCGACGGCTCGCATGCAGGTGCTGCAGCCCAAGATGCTCGAGATTCAGGAGCGCTATGCCGACGATCCTCAGCGCCAGGCCGAGGAGATGCAGAAGTTCTACAGCGAGAACAAGTTCAACCCGATGGCTGGTTGTTTGCCGCTGTTGATCCAGATGCCTGTCCTGTTTGCTCTGTTTACGTTGCTGCGCAACCTGCCGCAGTACTTTAACGACGGCACGTTCTCGTTCTTCAACATCCTGCCCGACCTGACCACCACGCCGAGCGCTTCCTTTGCCGATGGCTTTATGGTTGTGCTGCCTGCGCTGGTCTGCCTGATTCTGTTCGCCGTCCTGACCCTGATTCCGCAGCTCTATATGTCGCGCAACCAGACCGGCCAGCAGGCTCAGAGCATGCGTATGATGGCTGTTGTCATGACGGTCATGATGCTTTGGATGGGCTGGAGCCTTCCCGTTGGTGTTCTGCTGTACTACGACGTCTCGTCTGCTTGGCAGGTTATCCAGCAGATTTTTGTGACGCAGAAGGTCATCGACAAGGCGAAGGCTGATGAGGAGGAGCGTCTTAAGAACGCGCCGCTGCAGGTTGAGGTCACTCGTCGAGAGAAGAAGCCGCGCCCGCACAAGAAGAAGTAGTGGGATATCAATCTTATTTAGGTACCTAACTTTTGGAGTACGTTATGTCTGAAGAGATCATCGAGGATATGCTTGAGGAGGTTGCCCCGCAGGTCGCGGGCGATTATCCCGAGATTGCACAGCGCTACAAGGCTGGTGAAGAGCTGACCGATGAGGAGCTCGACACCATTGCCGATGTTGCGATTTCCATCCTGCGTTCCATCCTTTCGCACTTCGATGCCGCCAACTCTCCTATCGATGAGTATGAGGGCGACGAGGGTGAGCTGATTTTGGATGTAACGGCTCCCGACCTTGCTGTTCTCATTGGCCGTCATGGTCGCACCCTTGATGCCCTTCAGGTTATGTTCTCTTTGCTGGTGAGCCGCAAACTTGGATTTAGGTATCCGGTTGTAGTGGACGTAGAGGGATACAAGAGTCGCCGTCAGGACAAGGTTGCTTCCATGACTCAGTCTGCTGCCGAGCGTGCCATCCGCACTCATAAGAGTGTTTCGCTTCCGCCCATGAATGCCTACGAGCGTCGACTGGTTCACATTGCACTTCGTGGCAATGATGCCGTCGATACTCATTCTGAGGGTTCTGACCCTGATCGTCATGTGGTGATTGTTGCTCGATAATCTTCTCGAGCTTATGCTAAGGGGACGTGGTTTCCACGTCCCTTTTTTTGTCAAAAGTTCTCGGTACGCTGATTTTTGTCAGAAAGGAGCTTTCGTTGTTAGTACTTACTGATCATCAGGCTGACGAGATGTTGAGTCGCCTAACTTCCTATTGCAAAGAATATTCCTTGAGCGTAACTGATGTTGAGCTGAGGAAAT
Source organism: Collinsella aerofaciens (assembly GCF_032584215.1). Lineage (GTDB taxonomy): Bacteria > Actinomycetota > Coriobacteriia > Coriobacteriales > Coriobacteriaceae > Collinsella. The sequence goes on from NZ_JAWHPN010000022.1 coordinate 13,861, forward strand.
GTATCCAGCATTTGGATTTGGTTCTAGAAAAAAATAAGACAACCAATCTCACCCGTATTCTTAACGTAGAAGATGCTGCCGTACTTCATATCCTCGACTCACTTGTTTTGCTCCCCTATATCAATAAGGCTCCTGAGGGAGCTTTGCTCGATATGGGAACAGGTGCGGGCTTCCCTGGTATTCCATTAACCATAACCACGCATCGTAAAGCTACTTATATTGACTCTGTTGGCAAGAAGGTTGATGCGGTTAATTCCTTTGTCCATGCTCTTGGATTGAAACATGCTCATGCGGTTCATGATCGTCTTGAAGAATATGCTCGAAGCCATAAGAAGCAGTTCTCCGTTGTAACCGCCCGCGCACTGGCCCCTCTACCGATTCTTGTTGAGTATGCGGCTCCGTACCTGAAGGATGGAGGGCTATTTGTTATCACCAAGGGCAATCCTTCGGATGAGGAGCTTGCTTCCGGCATGTCAGCAGCTAAGATTTGCGGCTTCACTTTGCTTCTGAATGACGCAATTGATTTGCCTGAAGGCTTGGGTCACAGGGAGTTCATTGTTCTTAAGAAGAGTCATTCAGCATCCGTTTCATTGCCTCGTGCAAATGGCATGGCAAAGAAGAATCCGCTTGCCTAGATGTTTCACGTGAAACATAATGGATACTAACAACTTGCAGTGTTTCACGTGAAACATGGCGGTTGCTATCGATTCGGAATGTTTCACGTGAAACATCCTCCGTTTGACAGCTTTAATACACACCAGGAGGGACCGTGGGATTTCGCGACGTTAAGCGTTCTAAGAGCGCAAAAGACACGCGTATCATTGCAATCATCAATCAAAAAGGCGGCGTCGGTAAGTCAACGACGGCTGTAAACCTTGCAGCAGCACTGGGTGAGCAGGGTCGTAAGACACTGATTGTCGATTTTGATCCGCAGGGAAACAGCACCAGTGGATTCGGAATTGAAAAAGAAGACCTTGATCACTGCATCTATGATGCATTGTTGAATGATGTGCCGGCAGAATCGCTTGTTCTTGATACAAATTGCAAAAAGGTATTCGTAATTCCGGCTACAATTCAGCTTGCAGGCGCGGAAATTGAACTCGTAAGCGCAATTGCTCGTGAAACACGTCTCAAAGATTTGCTTGAGCCGATTCAGGACGAGTTCGATTTTATTTTCATTGACTGCCCTCCTTCGCTCGGCCTGCTTACTATCAACGCTTTGACCGCAGCAGACAGCGTTTTGATTCCGATTCAGTGCGAGTATTACGCACTCGAGGGCGTTACGAAGCTGCTTGAGTCAATGAAGATGGTCAAATCTCGTCTGAACAAGGGCTTAGACACCTACGGTGTGCTTATGACCATGTATGACTCGCGTACTTCTCTATCGAATCAGGTTGTTGAGGAGGTTCAATCGTACTTTGGTGATAAGGCGTTTAAGACGTTGATCCCCCGTACGGTTAAAATCTCTGAAGCTCCGTCTTTTGGAGAACCGGTAATTACCTATGCACCTCAAAATAAGGGTGCAAAAGCGTATATGAACCTTGCAAAAGAGGTGATCAAACGTGCCTAGTGTAAAGAAACGTGGCGGATTAGGACGTGGACTCAATGCTTTGGTCTCAGAGGCCGAGTATGAGACCGGTGGTTCGGCTACATCGGCTGCAAATACCGCATCTGAAGCAAAACTACCTATTGAGGATATCGTTCCCAACCCTAATCAGCCACGAATTCATTTTAACGAAACTGAACTTCGCGAGTTAAGCGAGTCAATCCAAGAACACGGCGTTTTGCAGCCGCTTTTGGTTCGCAAGCATGGAAACGGCTATGAGATCATTGCTGGTGAGCGTCGTTACCAAGCTTCAAAGCTTGCTGGTCTTGAGGAACTGCCTGTCATCATTAAAGATGTTAACGATGAAGAGATGCTGGCTCTTGCTCTTATCGAAAACCTTCAACGTTCTGATCTGAATCCCGTCGAAGAGGCTAAGGGCTATCGACAGCTCATCGATGCCAGCGGTATGACCCAGGAGGCATTGTCGAGGGCGGTAAGCAAGTCACGCTCTGCAATTACAAACTCGCTGCGCCTTCTCGATCTCCCTGAAGTTGTTCAGCAGATGATTTTTGAGGGCAAACTTACTGCTGGTCATGCGCGTGCTATTCTTGCAGTTCCCTATGAGGACGCTCGAATTCGACTTGCAGAGAAGGTTGTTGCAGAGGGCCTTTCCGTAAGAGCGACAGAAAATCTTGCTCCATTGTTTTCTGCCGGAGAGACACCTAAGACTCCGAGGCCTGCAACACCTCAGTCTTTTAAAAAGGCTGCCCGCGTGCTTCGTCAGGTTTTTAATACCAACGTGCGTGTGAAGAGCTCACGAGGAAAGAATAAGATTGAGATTGAGTTTAAAGACGAGGAAGAGCTCTCTCGTATTCTTGGCGAAATGATTCAGTTTGATCAAGGAGGCCAAGATGAGGAATAGGATTTTAACTGCGATTGCATTGGCGACGACTGTCGCGGTTGGTGCCTTTGCTGGCTATAAGATCGCGACAGACGATGAACTTCGAGGTCGTTTGCTTCGTAGCGCGCAAGATATTGTCGATACATCCAAGAAGAAAATGGATGTTATGACAGAAGATGTTGCCATGCGCACTGCTCAGGTAACGAAGAATCCCAAGATTAATCAAGGTTGGGTTAGCAAACAATGGGAAAATGTAGGCTATTAGGTACCTAACAATTACTTAGCATATTTTGAGGGGTTCTTGTCTGATTCACGAGGCAAGGACCCCTTATTTTGGCCGTAAAAAATGGGACAGGTAGCAGCTGATTCAAAATTAAGGTCAATAAATGAAACGGACCCGGTTGCATATCTTGCAACCGGGTCCGTTCGATGTTTCACATGAAACGTTTTGGGGTGCGACTCCCCTATGCGTTCTTCTGAACTTTGAAGCGCTGCTTCAGCTGTCCGCAAGCGGCGTCAATATCGTTACCACGGGAGTTACGAATCGTGGTCTCGATGCCACGGGACTCAAGACGACGCTGAAGATCCTCAACCTTATGAATCGGCGACGGCTTGAGCGGGCTACCCTCAATGTCGTTAAGCTGAATAAGGTTAACGTGGCACAGCGTTCCCTCACAGAAGTCGCAGAGCGCCTGCATCTCGGGATTCGTATCGTTGACGCCTTCGATCATGGCATACTCATAGGTCGGGCGGCGGCCAGTCTTCTCGGTGTAGAGCTGAAGCGCCTCGTGAAGGCGAAGCAGTGTGTACTTCTTAACACCGGGCATGAGCTTGTTGCGCGTCGACTGGATGGCGGAATGCAGGGAAACGGCAAGCGTGAACTGCTCGGGGATATCGGCAAATTTGCGAATACCGGGAATAACGCCGCTGGTAGAGACGGTGAGGTGACGAGCGCCGATACCGATGCCATCGGGGTCGTTGAGGATTCGCAGCGCCTTGAGAACCTCGTCGTAGTTGGCAAACGGCTCGCCCTGGCCCATGAAGACGACGCTCGTGGCACGCTCGCCAAAGTCGTTGGATACATGAAGTACCTGGTCGACGATCTCTTGAGCGGTCAGAGAGCGCTTGAGGCCGTTGAGACCGGTAGCGCAAAAGGCGCAGCCCATGCCACAGCCAGCCTGGGTGGAAACGCAGACGGAAAGCTTGTTACGACGGGGCATACCGACAGTCTCGACGGAAACGCCGTCGTGGTACTCGAGCAGATACTTACGAGAGCCATCTTTGGAAACCTGCTTGGTTAGTTCAGTCGGCGTGTCAAAGGCAAAAGCCTCTTTAAGCTGCTCGCGGAAAGCCTTGGGAAGGTTGGTCATATCGTCAAACGAACAAACGTTCTTCTCAAAGACCCATTCGATGAGCTGCTTCGCGCGGAAGGCGGGCTGGCCAAGTTCGGCCACGAGCTCGCGAATATCGTTTTGGCTCAAGTCGCGAATGTCCTGAGATTTAGTCCTGGGATTCATGGAAGCCTTTCGATTTTGGGGAAACGTAGAGGGTATCGCTACAATATGGTATCAGCTGCAGAAATTATAGAGGAGGAGTCTGCCCATGCCGGGTAAAAGCCTAGAGAACATGCACGTAGCGGTCTTGGCGGGCGGTCATTCCGCTGAGCGCGAGATCTCGCTCAATTCGGGAAAGAACGTCGTGGTTGCCTTGAAGGAGGCCGGCTACACTTCGGTGGAGCTGCTCGACACGGCCGCCGATGATTTTATGGTAACCATGGCGACCGGCGGCTTTGACGTGGCGTTTATCGCCATGCACGGTGCCGGCGGCGAGGATGGCGCCATGCAGGGCGCCATGGAGACCCTGGGTATCCCCTACACGGCCTCGGGCGTGCTTGCCAGCGCCTGCGGTGCCGACAAGGAGGTCTCTAAGCTCCTGTACGCCAAGGCGGGCATTCCTGTTGCCCCCGGCCTTGCGCTCGAGGTGGGCGATGAAGTCGATATCGATCATGTCGTCGAGGTTTGTGGCGAGCGCTGCTTTGTGAAGCCGGCCGTCAACGGTTCCAGCTATGGCATTTCCCTGGTCCATGAGCCCTCCGAGCTGCCCGCGGCAATCGCCAAGGCGTTTGAGTACGGCGACAAAGTGCTGGTCGAGAAGTGTATCGAGGGTACCGAGATCACCGTCGGCGTATACGGCGAGGACGACGTGCGCGCTCTGCCGATTGTCGAGATTCGTAAGCCCAAGGACTGCGAGTTCTACGATCTGGACGTGAAGTATGTCGACCCTACAGACATCCATCGCATTCCGGCGCAGATTTCGCCCGAGAATTACGCTCGTGCTCAGGAGCTTGCCTGTGCCGCTCACAAGGCTCTCGGTTGCCTGGGTATCTCGCGCAGCGACTTTATCGTGAGTGAGGACGGCCCCGTCATCCTCGAGACCAATACCATTCCCGGCATGACCGATACGTCGCTGTATCCGGATGAGATCCGCCACACCGACGACATGACGTTCCCGCAGGTCTGTGACAGCCTAATCCGTATGGGCCTTCGTCGAGCGGGCATTGCATGCTAATCGAGGACGCGGTTTCGTCAGGAACGCCGCAGTTTGTCATCGACTCCTATGCCACGCTAGCCGAACGCGCCAAAACGCAGTCCTTTGGCCTTATCGAGGAAGATGTGATTGTCCTCGATACCGAGACCACAGGTCTTTCGGTGCAGGACAATGAGCTGATTGAGATCTCGGCGGCCCGTCTTTCGGGCCGCGAGATCGTCGACCGTTTCGATACCTTCGTGCATCCCAAGCAGCTGATTCCCGCCGAGATTACCGAGCTCACGAGCATTACAAATGCCGACGTGGCAGATGCCCCGTCGGCCGTTGAGGCCGTCGCCGCTCTCGCCGATTTTGTCGGTGGTTGCCCGGTGATCGCACATAACGCCACGTTCGACCGCTCGTTTATCGAGTCGGTCAAAGGCGGCGTCAACGTGAGCGATATTTGGATCGATTCGCTGGCGCTGTCGCGCATCGCGCTTCCGCGCCTGGCCTCGCACAAGCTGTCTTTTATGGCCGATCTGTTTGGCTGTGACTCGGTATCACACCGTGCCAATGCCGACGTCGACGCCCTGTGTGGCGTATGGCGCGTGTTGCTCGTGGCGCTCACCGACTTGCCCCAGGGCCTCATGGCGCGCCTAGCCGACATGCATCCGGATGTGCCTTGGTCCTATCGCCCTATCTTCTCATTCTTGGCAGGGCAGAACCCTGGTTCTATCTTCTCTCTCAGCGCCGCTCGTGCTGACGTTCTCAAGGCCGATCGCGCCGACGATCGGGTGGACGCCGACGAACTGCCGGTCCTCAAGATGCCGAGTCGTGAGGAGATTGAGGCAGACTATGCGCCAGGTGGCCTGGTCAATCGCATGTATCCCACTTACGAGCCGCGTGATGAGCAGATCGCGATGGCGCTCGAGGTCCGCGATGCGCTGGTCACGGGCACTCATCGTGTAATTGAGGCGGGCACAGGCGTCGGCAAATCGATGGCCTATCTGGTGCCTTTTGCCGAGGCGGCACGCCGTAACAACATCACGGTTGGTATTGCGACCAAATCGAACAATCTTGCAGACCAGCTCATGTACCATGAGCTGCCAAAACTTGCCGAGCAACTGGACGGTGGTCTGTCATTTTGCGCTCTCAAGGGGTATGACCACTATCCGTGCCTGCGCAAGCTTGAGCGCATGAGCCGCGGCCAGGTCGAGATTACCACCAAGCGCGATCCGGCGGACACGCTCACGGCGGTCGCGGTCATTATGGCGTACGTCTGCCAATCAGCCGATGGCGACCTCGACTCGCTTGGCATTCGGTGGCGCAGCGTCAACCGCCCCGACTTTACGACGGCCTCGCGCGAGTGTGCTCGTCGCCTCTGCCCGTTTTTCCCTGATAAATGTTTGGTCCACGGCGCTCGTCGTCGTGCGGCGCATGCCGATGTGGTGGTCACCAACCATTCCCTGCTGTTCCGCAATGTCGCGGCCGAGGGCAGGATTTTGCCTCCGATTCGTCATTGGGTAATCGACGAGGCCCATTCCATCGAGCGCGAGGCACGCCGTCAGTGGGCGCGCGTGGTATCGGCGGACGAATCACGCGTTCTGTTTGAGCGTCTGGGTGGCTCGAGCACCGGCGCGCTAAGCCAGGTTTCCCGTGATTTGGCAACCTCCGAGGGCTCTACGCTCTATCTGGGCCTTACTGCCAAGGCGACGTCGACGGTTGCGCGCGCGAGCATGGCAATCGCCGACGTGTTCGATGGCGTTCGCGAGCTCGGCCGCCGTGCCCGTGGGGGTTATGACAATGCCAATCTATGGATTGGCCCCGAACTGCGCGAATCTGACGACTGGCATGATTTCTTACAGTCGGCCTACGTTGCCATCGACGCGTTGGAACAGGCTGACAAGAGCGTCGACGCGCTGGTGCAAGCCGTCGCCGCCGACAAGCCCGAGGTTGTTGTCGACCTGGGTGATATTTCGCGCCGCCTGCACGAGCTGGCCGAGAACCTCAAACTCATCATCGACGGCACCGATGAACACTACGTGTATTCGCTGCAGGTCAATCGCAGGTTGCGTGCCGGCGGAGAGTCAATGACCGCAGAGCGCATCGACATTGGCGAGGCCTTGGCAACCGAGTGGCTGCCCGAGGTTCACACGGCTATCTTTGCCTCGGCGACCATGACGGTGTCCAAAAGCTTTGAACACTTTAACCACGCGGTCGGCCTCGATCGCATCGGTGCTTCAACATCCTCATCGCTGCACTTGGACTCGAGCTACGACTTTGATTCGAACATGGCTGTAGTCGTTGCGGGCGATATACCCGATCCGCGCGATCGTGAGAGCTATCTTACGGCGCTCGAGCGCGTGCTGGTCGACGCCCATCTTGCCATGGGCGGATCGGTGCTCACGCTGTTCACCAATCGGCGCGACATGGAAGACCTGTACACCCGCGTTGAGCCCAAGATGGCCCGTGCGGGTCTGGAACTCAACTGCCAGCAGCGCAACTCATCTCCTCGTCGCCTGCGCGACCGGTTTATCAACGAGCCGACCTCGTCGCTTTTTGCGCTTAAGGCCTTCTGGGAGGGATTCGACGCCAGCGGCGAGACGCTGCGCTGCGTCATCATTCCCAAGCTGCCGTTCTCGAGCCCCACGGACCCGCTCTCGTGCGAGCGCAACTTGCGCGAAGACCGCGCTTGGGCGCGCTATTCGCTGCCCGAGGCGGTGCTCGAGGTCAAGCAGGCGGCCGGCCGCCTTATCCGCTCGTCGACCGATTGCGGCGTGCTGATTCTGGCCGACCCGCGCCTGGTGACGAAGGGCTACGGAAAGAAGTTCTTAACGTCGCTGCCCACGAGCTCCTACCAGCGCATCGAATCGGCGCAGATCGGGCACTATCTGCAACTGTGGCGCGCACGCCACGAGCGGCGGCGCTAAAGCGGACAGACGAGGGTTTTTGCCATATCGCACAGACGCTTTGACAGGGCGGGGTCATCCAAGATGCGGATGGCTCCGCCCGCTGCGATTATCTGGCTCAGTAGCCAACGCTCGGAGCCGTAATGCACGGTTACCGTTGCCGTGTCTGTCCCGCTGCGCTCGATTAGGGTGATGCCGGCCCAGTCCAGATGCTCCGCCATATCGAATGGCATCAAAAGCTTTGCGCTATGCTGCGTCCGGGCAAGGGAATCGTGGAGGGATGCGACGTCCGGTGCGTGAGGCACGACGGAGTCTTCCGTCAAGGCGAGTCCCTCGATTTTATCCATGCGATAGGTGCGCTGCTCATCGACTGTGATGTCCCAGGCAATCAGGTATGTTTGGTCGCCGTTTGCCGTAATGCGCAAGGGGTCGACCAGACGCTCGCGTGGCCGTGCATCGTCCATCGAGCGATACGAGATGCGACAGCGAACGCCGTCCTGAATGGCGCAGCTCAGCTGCTGCCAGTGCGACCCGTGGTTGACGGTGTCAAGGACGCGCTGGTTATAGCCGAGCTCTTCGGGTAGAAGGGCATGTCGAATCCGAGCTGCCGTCTGCGGCTCGATCCCCAACGATTCAAGTTCATGGTTGAGCACAGCGCCCTCGGCGGCACTCAGGCGCAGCGGTAGCACACGCCCGGCGTCACCGGTGAGGACCACACGCTCGCCGCGGCATTCGCAGATGATACGCGCGCCCGATTCTCGGTCCGCGAGCGTCGAGACGATCTCGAGAATCTCGTCGAGCGACACCCCCGTGATGCCAAAGCGACTGCAAATCTCGGTTCGTGTCATGCCGCTCTCGCCGGCGGCGTAGAGGGCCTCCATGATGTCGATGGCGCGCGAGAGTCTCTGCTCGCTGGTGAGTTTACGCACGGGCATACTCGTGCACCGTCCTTTCGATGAGGTGGTTCCACGCCTGCTTGAGCGATTTGGGGGCCATGGGCCTCATGCCGTCCATGGCGTGGGCCATGCAAAATGAGGCGGCGGCTTCAAGGTCGCGCACGTCAACGGTCCAGGTCCATCCTGCATCGGTGTGTGCGAGCTCACCTCGCCCACGCGTGAGGCCGTTGATCATATCGATCTGCGTCTGAGGGGCGAACGAGAACGTAGCTGCAACGGGCGGTCGGTCGGCAAAATCGAATTCAAAGAACAGGTAGTCGCTGAGGTTGAAGTTCGCGGGGATGACGTAGGCCTTCGAAGGACGCCAAGCGCGAACGATACGGTCGCAGCGGAATGTCCTGATGTCGTCGGTGACGTTGTCGAGGCCGCAGAAGTAAGCCACGCCCTCGCGCTCGAACATGCCGTAGACGCAGACGGTACGTTCTCTCTGCTCGCCGCGTCCGTTCTGATATAAAAATCGCAGCGCGCATCGCTCGGCAAAGGCGCTCCAAACCGCATCGACGGTGGGAGAGCGGCTGATCGGCGCCTCGTCTACCGTCGTCCTGCCGGTGAGATAGGCAATCTTGGAGCGAATATCGGCAAGCGGTGCGGCAAAAGTGGATGAGCCGGCCGCTAGTGTCTGGTCGATGGCGTTGAGCAGGATATCGGCGTCGTCTGCGGTAATGAGGCCGCCTGCCGCAAACGTGTGCTCGCGGTCGATTGTCCACGAGCTTTCCTCGGTCTCCTGCGCGCCGGTGGGGCGAACCTCCTTGATTAAGATGCCGCGTTCGAGCAGCTTGTCACGATCGCGTCGAAACTTGCGCTTATCCGAGTCGATATTGCCCGAGCCATATCCCAGGTCAGAATCCAAGACGATCTGCTCGGTCGTCAGCGGTTCGGGGGAGCTATTGAGCACAAAGAAAAGATTGAGGATGCGCTGAGCCGTTTTATCGAAACTGGGCTCCGAATTCCCCTTTTTAATTGTCGCGGTCGCGTCGCTTGCCGTCATAGAGTCCTCGCATGAGAAGGTGGTTTGCTGCCATGATTTTAGTCCGATATGGAGATTAGGCTATATCCTTGTCCGCTCGGGGCGTTAAGATGGACCGAATTCGGTCGTTTGCGCTCGCTCGGGGTATACTTTCGACTATATACGGTTCTAATGTGCATGCATTGGGCCTATTTGTCGGATTATGGATGTGGAGCGCACATGGCGAACACCCAGAACTATATTAACCACCTGCTGCAGAACACCGGCATTACGCCGGCATGCAGCGAAGAAGAGCGCTTGGCTGCCGAGGATATCGCTCAGATCTTCCGCAACCACGGCTTTGATCCCGAGGTTCAGGAGTTCAATGCCCCGGCGCCCAGTAGATTGGCGTTTGCCGTTACCGGTATTCTTGCGTTTGCCGGCGCCCTGCTGATGGGTATCGGCGGCGGTATCGGCTTGGTCGGCACCTTGCTGGCCATTGTCGGTGCCGTTCTTTACGTGCTCGAGCGCACGGGCCACCCCGTGGTTTCGCGTCTGGGCAAGACGGGCGTGAGCCAAAATGTCATCGCCTACCACAAGGCCTCGGGCCCGCTCGCGTCTCCGCGCAACCGCCCGGTGGTCATTGTCGCACACTACGACTCTCCCCGTGCTGAGCTGCTCGCCCGCGAGCCCTATGCTTCGTATCGTGCGCTCATTGCCAAGCTGTTGCCCGTTGCCACGGTTGCCCCTGCTGCCGTTGCCATCCTGCGTATCCTGCCGCTCCCCGGCGCGCTCAAGGTTCTGCTGTGGATTGTCGCGATCCTCGCTTCCCTCGTTGCACTTGCCAACGCGGCAAACATCATCTCTAACCGCCACATTCTTCCCTATACGTCCGGCGCGGTGTGCAACAAATCTTCTGTCGCCGCTATGCTCGGCGTTATGGACAACGTTGCTCCCTTCCAGGGTGAAAACGAGTTTCCCGACGATGTTCCGTTCGATACCTATTTTGGGGAGCAGAAGCGTCGTGCCGAGGAAATGGCGCGCGCAGCGGCGGAATATGCCGCGGCCCAGCAGCAAAACGACTACGGCAACACCATCGAGTATGAAGAGCCTACCTACGCCGAGGACGAATTCGGTCAGCCGATTGCTCCCGACGCTCAGACCGAGCCCGAACAGGGTGAGGCTTTCGACGAGCAAATCGAGGGCTTTGAGGGTGCGTCTGCCGACGAGACGCTGATCGGCGCTATCGTGCCTGAGGATCAGAATCAGGCTGCCCAGGCTGAAGAGTTCAATGACGAGGTTTCCGCTGCCGAGTCGGCGGAGGAGCCTGTCGCGGCCGAGCCCGAGCCCAAGCTCTATCGCAATGCCGCCGGCAACATCCGCTTTGGTTCGGATGCCATCCGTGCGCTCGGAATGCTCCCCGAGTCCTGCACGCTCGATTACGAGGAGGGCGAGGAGCCGACGTTTGAGCCCGAGCCTGCCCCCGTCGTGACTGCGCCTGCGCCCGCTGTCACCGTGGATGATGAGTCTGCCGCGGTTGCCGTTGCCGTTGCCGAGCCCGAGGCGGTGTCCGCGATCGATCCCGCGGCAGGACTGGACATTTTGGCTCCCGCCGCGCCGGCGCAAGACGTTGCGGACGAGTCTGACGACGATTACGTTGAACAGCCGAGGCGCGTGTCTTACGAGAGCGATACTGATTTCTCGGCCGAGATTCCCGCGGCAACGCCCCATGCCGACATTGCATCCGCGTTCTCGTCGATTGGCGCCAGCGCTTCCAACTTCTTTAAGGGTGCGCTTGCAAAGGGCAAGAAATTTGTCGACGATTTCGAGGAGAAGCGCGCTGCCGCACGCGAGACTGCCGAGCAGGAGGCTATCGCTCAGCAGCAGGCAGCCGAGGCGGCACGTGAGCACGCGGCGCAAGAGTTCGAGCAGAACGAGGCTATGCAGTCCGCGCCCGTCGACGCCGCCGAAGCTACAACGTCCTTTGAGTCCCAGCAACCGGCGTCCGCGGATGTTGTTGAGGCGACGACGTCTTTCGAGGCTCAGGAGCACGTCGATAGCACCATGTCGTTTGATGCCGCGCAGTTCGATTCCACGATAACGTTTGAAAAGCAGGGCACCGCGATTGCCGAGCCCCTTCCTGTTTCCGATGAGCAGGGCGACGCGGCAGACGATGACGAGCCTATTGATGCTGCCGAAATCCAAGATGTCGCCGAGGACGAGTCCGTTGAGGCCAGCTCTGACGAAGAGCAATACGCGGCAGCCGATCAAGGTGATTCGACCGAGGTCGAGCAGGAGGAAGTGCCTGCGGTTTCCGAGACTCCCGAGACGGATGAGTCGAGGCCTTACTCCACGCAGATTTTCACCATGCCGACCCCGAGTGGTTCCGGTGCCACGGTTGCCAATGTCGCTCCCACTCAGGACGAAACGGTCGATTCCCTTATGGCCCAGATTTCCTCCCAGGCATCGCCGCGTCCGCAGATGAATGTTCCCGATCCGGCGTCGGCACCGTCGCCTGCACCTTCCTCGTCTCCGCTGGCTTCGGTCCCCGATCCGTCGCTGCCGTCCATGAAGCAGGCAAACGTTGCGTCTCGCACGTCGCTGTTCGACCTTCCCGACCCCTCCGCACAGGTCAACGATCCCTTTGCTACTGCCCAGGGTCCCGAACCCACATCGGCACCCGTTGCGCCTCCTATGCCCGTTGCGTCGGGCGCGCAGCCGATCGAGACCATTTCGGCTCCCGCCCCGGCGGCACCCAAGTCTCGTAAGCGCGGCCTGGGTGGCCTGTTCGGTCGTAAAAAGAAAAACGAGCAGGACAGCATGAGTGACTGGCTGGGCGTCGAAGACGATTACGATGCCAAGAAGTCCGGTCGCGGTATCGGTTCGTGGGATAACTTCGAGGACGATAACGATGGCTGGAAGGGTGGCGCTACGTCTTCCGATGGCGCTTCTTCCGAAGATATGCTCTCGGCTGTCGCCTCTATGGGCGATGATGAGCTGCTCGGTCACGATATCTGGTTTGTGGCAACGGGCGCCTCGGATTGTGATGGCGCCGGCATGAAGGCCTTCTTGGCTTCGCATCGCGATAAGCTCCGCGGCGTATTCTTTATCAATCTTGAATCCGTCGGTGCCGGTAGGCTTTCGGTTGTGACGGTCGAGGGCGAACAACAGTTGCTCAAGGGCGATCGCCGCATCATGAACCTGGTCAGCAAGGTCTGCAAGTCGTTCCATGTCGATTGTGGCGCGCTCGAGATGCCCTATGCCAAGACCGATGCCTACGCCGCGCTCGAGGCGAGCCGCCGAGCCCTCACCATCGCCGGTGTGGACGGCACACGTCTGGCTTGCGCTCGTACCGAGGACGACCTGCCCCACAATGTTAACCCGACGAACATTGCCACGGTATCCGAGGTCGTTACCGAGGTTATCCGCCGTTCGTAGGCGGAGCTCTAAGGAGTCAACGTGTTTTCGTATATTAAGCGCCATTGGCCTGTCTACGTGATTTTGACCTTGATTGCCATTGCGTTAGGATTTGGGGCCGCCTACATCGTGGGTGCGAAGGGCTCGACCCCCGCCTCCGCAATCAGCGAAGAGGTGGAGCAAGAACAGAGCACGGGTGCCGATGGGATTCCTGAGTCCGAGCAAGCAATCGTTGATGGTGGATCTTCGTCTGCAGAGTAGATACGGCGATTTACATGATTGAAAGCGGGCGAGCCAGGGGACTGGCTCGCCCGCTTTTTCATCGCGCTAGCGCTTCTTTGGGATCGACCTAAGGCGAGCGAACCATAGGGCTGCGGCACCCGAGGTCAGGAGCGCGGTGATGTAAGCGGCGATGGGAACTGATCCTGTTGCCGGTAGGTCCTGCGGTAGGGTACAGCGTTGAATGACGCTGTCCTCGTCATGTGACTCAAGTTTATCGCCGCCACCGTTGCGGCAAAGATCGACGCGCGCGCTGTTGGTGAGTGCGGTTTGGGGCGTATAAGCCGACGTTGCCTGCATATGTACGACTGCGCCCCGAGCGTCTGTGCCAAGGATTGCTTTGGCATCGTCAAGGTCGTCGTGCTCATCTTTGAGATCATCGCGGGTCCAAGAATCCGCATCGCTTCGAGTCGTAAAGTCGGCGGCTACCGCACCGTATTCAATTCGAATGCCTGTTACGACGGTATTGGATGCAAGGTCGAGCTCTTCCGCCTCGAGTGTGGTGGATTCCGTGGTCGAGACATCCGCCTTCCAGAGGCGCCAGCCGTCGTAATCGACGAGGCGACAGTCCTCACCAAGGCTCTCTTTTACTTCGTCGGACTCAAGCCAAGGATTTTCGTGCCCATCGTCAAGTGTCGCGTTTGCCGGCTCATCGACGTCTGTCGAGTCCAACGGCGTCGTGCGGTACCATACGTCGCACAGACCGTTGAGGTCGCCGATGGCGACGGGGGTTTCGATTGAGATGAATCTCGCTGTGCCGTCTTTGGCGCACTCAAGATCATCGGTAATCGTAAACTCATCAACCCAAGTAGCGGAATCGTTTCGAGCATCGATGGTATAGGAGAAAAGCCCATCACTATTGGTTTGCGTCGTGGCGCGGTTTTTACCATCGCCGTTAGCCAACAGGCCCTTTTCGATAGGTTGGACAAGTTCCTGACGCTTGTCGACCTGTCCCTTGATCTCGATGGGCGCATCCTTCATCGCGACGGTTTGGACTTCTCCCGTATCCTTTATTTCAAACGTTATCTCCTCAGCAAGGTCATAGGTCCGCGGAGACATCATTTCGCGCAACGAGTAGGTGCCGGGTGCAAGATGTTCGACGCGATGCGGCTTGTCGGATGAGGTCCAGGAGTCTATTTCGGTTTTATCGGGACCATATAAGGTGAGCTGTGCGCCTTCCACTTCTTGCTCACCGCTTGCATCGACCTTGGAGATATCAACCTTGGTGTAATCGTCGGATACGTTAAGCCGTGCTTCTACAACGGGTGTTTTCTGGTCGGCATAAGTAAGGGCAACAATATGGGTTGTCTGATCGAGCAAGAAGCCTGCCGGCGCTTGAGTCTCGACAACCTCGTAGCGTGCGGTGCCAGATCCCAGTGGGAGGTTGTCCGCGCGTGCTTCTCCAGTTTCATCCGTCGTGACGGTCGTGACAGTCTCACCGTCGAACGCGGCAATGCTACCGTCGGGGCGCACGATATCACCCGAGGCGCGGATCTCAAAGACGGCGCCCGCGAGGCTGCTGCCGTCTATGGCATCGGTTTTAACGATCCTGATGTTTCCGGTCGCGGCGTGGTCATAATACGAGGCGACTGCAACGGGCGTTAGGTTCATGTCGGCGGGTATGTTTACCTCGATCTCTTCGCCGACAAGATAGGGCTCTTTGGCCGAGGTTTCGCGTACATAATAGGTGCCCGGCACGAGCGATTCGGGCAGTGTGACGGTCCCGGTCGCGTCAGTCGTAAAGGTGTCCATTACGTTATGTGCTGGATACCAGCAAGTTTGTGAGACAGGTTCGTGATTGCTGTCTAGGAGTTGGAAGGTGAATCCGGCTAGTGGAACAGAAGCGCCTGTTTGGGCATCGCGTTTTACAATCTGGAGATGCGTCGACAGCGCGTGGTTGTCCACGATATATTGAAGCTCGGCGCCGTTGGAAATCTGATTGGCCCCGACGGTCCATTCCCCTGCACGTTTAAAACCCTCGGGGACGGTTTCCGGAACCTCGCGAATCGTGTAGCCGGCACGGTCGTATGGGACAGCTCCGTGGACACCGGCGGGTCGCTTGCCTGTGCCGAACCATGCTTCGGGCTGATCTTTGGTGGAGGCAAAGCCATAGATGTTTGTGGTCAGTGTGCCAACAACCTGCTGAGAACTGTTGCTGACAACCTCAAAGACAACACCACCCGCCGGTTGCTCCAGGCCGGATTGGTCGCTATTGCCGTAATCCTTGAATTTGGAAATCTCAAGGTCAAACGCAATGGGGATATCGGAAATGCGAGATTCGATCTCGACCACGCCTGAATCGCCGAGCTGGTCGGCTCCAACGGTATAGGTCCAGCTGTCGTTGGATGGCAGGTAGCCCTCGGGGGCTTTTGATTCGTAGATGGTAAAGGTTCCTAAGGGGACATCGGCGAGGGTGGCCTGACCGCTTTCGTCGGTCGTGAGGATTTGCGCCCATCCAGGGGTTGATTGTGACACACATGTGAACTCTGCTCCTGCGAGTGAAGATCCCGCCTGGGGGCCGGCATTCGTCGCGGCATCGAGTTTTACGATATGCAGGTTGATGATGCCGGGCTGTTCATCAATGGCGACCTGTCCACCGTCATTCCCCGTGGTAAAGGCGATGCGATCACGACGGGGGACATAGCCGGCCGGCGCCTTCGTTTCAACTAGGTAGTATGCAGTGTTGGGCAGAAGAGTTGCTTGCGCCCGACCGTTGCTGTCCATCTGGATGGTGCCGACACGCGCGCCGCTGGCGCTCTCAAAAATATCGAATGTTGCCCCGTCAAACTGATAAGTATTGTTTCCGCTGGTAATGGCAGCGTTTGCAGACTGCTTTTGGAAGGAAACAGAGACCGCCGGCAGTACATAGAGCATGTCCTGACGTTTGATGCCGCCCGATACGGCTCCTAGATAGCGTCGCGCGCGGTGCGGAGCGGCTTTGATGTTTCCTGATTTTGCGCTGTCGTGGAGCCACCGCGCCGCCGCCACGACTTCATTGTCAGCGGTAAAGTGCCCACTCTTGGTTTTGCCCTGAGCGGTCGTGTAGGAGTAGGTGCCGTCGACATGGGTAGTGCCGTTGAGCATCCATACGGCAAGCTGGGTGGCGGCGCGGGCGCGATCGGGTGAAAGATGGTAACCGCCAAACGACGTGGTGGTGGGATATCCGTGACAAACGATTGCCGCGAACTCGTCGTCGAGCCACACCCAGCCTTGATCAAAGTTGAGCCATGGGCCGCCCGGTTTGGTGGGGCCGGGGCGCTCCTGGTTCATGCAGTAGGCAATCGAGGTGTCTTGAGCTTCATACTTGCCGATGAAGAAGGGCCCACAATCATCGCTAATAGTGCGGAAGCCGAGCTGGTCGTAGCCATCGACGGCAAATGCGGCTCCCGGTGCCAGGCAGCCGAAAAGCAGGAAGAGGAGCAGGAGCAGCGGACCTGTTGCGATTGCGCTGTGGACAGAGTGCGTGGGTGCGTTGGACATGGCTGCTCCTTATCCCTCGTGCGTCGCACGGGGAGGCTGCGACGCGTAGGATGAGGCTACCCCCGAGGTTCATGCGGGTAAGTACCGGAGCCTGACCAAAAGCTTGCCCAATTCCTGACAAATTGAGCTCAAATACAACAATCAAGCAAAAGTGCAGGTAGAAGATAGGGAGAACAGGAGGCCAAAGGTCCTCATCTCCACAATTGACGCGATTTTCAAACGAATCTCCACAGCTAAAACAAGCATCGCCACCCTTGTATCGAACAAGACAACCGCGTTATACTATCCCCCACATATGCGGGCATCGCCAAGTGGTAAGGCATCAGCTTCCCAAGCTGACACTCGCGGGTTCGAGTCCCGTTGCCCGCTCCAGCTAGAAGCACAAGCACGGCACCATTACGGTGCCGTGCTTTTTTCAATAAAGCGCCGGGACTCGAACCCGACAGGGTGCGAGCGTAAAGCAAACGCGAAGCGTTTGTAGCGAGCAGGCGAAGGCGCCGACAGGCGCCTGAAGCCGGTGCGGATTTGCGAAGCAAATAACGCAGACGTCCCGTTGCTCGCTCCAATTCCAAAATGTTAGGTTAATGCCTGCTGCCCATACTTGCACCTGCGCACGGTACAATGGTTGGGTTACGACCAACGTGCCAATAACCAAAAAGGAGCCGCTATGATCGATCGCTATACCCGCCCGGAGATGGGACACATCTTCTCCCTCGAGAACAAGTACGCCATTTGGCAGGAGATCGAGGTTCTGGCCTGCGAGGCCCAGGCGGAGCTCGGCAAGATCGGTATTTCCAAAGACGAGGCCCAGTGGATCCGCGACCATGCCAACTTTGAGAAGGCGAAGGTCGATGAGATCGAGGAAGTCACGCGCCACGACGTCATTGCCTTCCTGACCAACATGAAGGAATACATCGATGCCGATGTTCCCGAGGGCGACCCCAAGCCCAGCCGCTGGGTTCACTATGGCATGACCAGCTCGGATCTGGGCGACACGGCCCTGTGCTACCAGCTCACCCAGGCCTGCGACCTGATCATCGAGGACGTCAAGAAGCTCGGCGAGATTTGCAAGCGTCGCGCCTTTGAGGAGCGCAACACGCTCTGTGCCGGCCGCACTCATGGCATCCACGCCGAGCCGATGACCTTCGGTATGAAGTTTGGCTCTTGGGCCTGGGAGCTCAAGCGCGATCTGGATCGTCTTGAGGACGCCCGCAAGAATGTTGCCTTCGGTGCTATCTCGGGCGCTGTCGGCACGTACAGCTCCATCGAGCCGTTCGTCGAGGAGTACGTCTGCGAGCACCTGGGCCTGGTCCACGATCCTCTGTCCACGCAGGTCATCAGCCGCGATCACCATGCCTACCTTGCCGGCGTGCTTGCCACTACAGCGGCCACCTGTGAGCGCATCGCTACCGAGGTTCGCAATCTACAGAAGACCGATACGCTCGAGGCCGAGGAGCCGTTCCGTAAGGGCCAAAAGGGCAGCTCAGCCATGCCGCACAAGCGCAACCCCATCACCATGGAGAAAGTCTGCGGTCTGTCGCGCGTCGTGAAGTCCAACGCCCAGGTTGCCTTCGATAACGTCGCCCTGTGGCACGAGCGTGACATTTCGCACTCCTCTGCCGAGCGCGTCGCCCAGGCCGATAGCTTCATCGCCCTCGACCACATGTTCCAGTGCCTCATCCGCGTTATCGACGGCCTGCAGCTGTATCCCGCCCGCATGATGGCCAACCTCAATAAGACCCGCGGCCTCATCTTCTCTTCCAAGGTACTGCTCGCCCTCGTCGACACGGGCATCACCCGCGAGGACGCGTACGCCATTGTGCAGGAGAACGCTATGGCAACCTGGCACGAGGTACAGGATTGTGTCTCCGGCCCCACCTTTAAGGAGCGTCTCGAGGCCGACCCGCGCTGCACCGTCAGTCAGGAGAAGCTCGACGAGATCTTTGATCCGTGGGACTTCCTCACCCGTATCGACACGGTCTTTGATCGTCTGGAGCAGCTGAGCTTCGAGTAGGTTCGGGCATAACGTTAGCTTTTTAGGGCGCTTTGCTGGTAATGTGTGTTGCCGGCAAAGCGCCTCGTTGCATTTAGGGAAAGACGGGGATAATAGTCGTTTCGAATAACATTCTGAGAGGGGATCGCATGATTTCGTTTGATTACAAGCCTCAGGGCGTGTGTGCTCGCAATATTCACCTTGACCTTTCCGATGACGGCAACAAGGTGATGGGCGTTGAGTTTACCGGCGGCTGCGACGGCAATCTCAAGGCTATCTCCAAGCTGGTCGAGGGCGCTCCTGCCGATCGCGTAATCGAGGTTCTCGCCGGTAATACCTGCGGTATGAAAAAGACCTCCTGCGCCGACCAGCTTACACGCGCTATCGAGGCCGCTCGCGCCGAGATCGCCTAATGGGTATCGCCGATCACATCAAGAACGGAATATCGCGTCGCGGCTTCGTGCTCGGTGGGGCTGCCGCGGGCGCTGCCACGGTGCTTGCCGGATGCTCGAAAAAAACGGGCACCAGCGATGATGCCGCCGGCGAGCCGCAGGTTATCAAGGACGATTCCAAAATCATCTCGATTACGGATGAGTACGAGGCAGTCGACATCGATCTTGAGCCGGCGGCGTCATGGACGCTGCCTCTGGGTACGTTGCTGTACTACTGCGATGGCGATTATGCCGCGGCGATGATGGCGCCCGCATCGGCACTGCACGCCAACACACTCGGTGTGCTCAACCTGGGCGATGGCTCGCTTACCACATTAATCGAGGATCCTGTCGAGGGCACGGGATATGCATTCTACGATGTCCGTGCCGGCGACAGCGTATTCGCGTGGGTTGAGATGAACTTTGCCAATTCATCGTGGAAGCTCTACGGTCAAAATCTGTCGGGCGCTTCGCTCTCTGGCGACGTGGTTGAGCTCGATCGAGGTGGCAAGGACTATGATCCGCCGCTGTTTACGGCGTTCGGGTCATCAGTCATCTGGTATAAAATGCCCTCGGCAGGTGGCAATAAAACGAGTAGCGATTCGTTTTGCTATCGTCGCTCGCTTGATGAATCCAAGGCCGAGACAATTTGGAAATCGACGGGTCGCTTTGCATCGGCCCCGCGCGCGAGCGACGGCATTTTGACCATCTCGCCGCGTGTCCGCAACGACGAGGGCGTCTACTACGGCATAACGGCAATCGATTTGACCGACGGCAACAACACCAAACGTGCCCAGCTAGTCCTTCCCTCGTCAGTCTCGCCTTTCGAGGCCGTATATATGGGCGATACCTTCGTGTTTTCTATCGAGGCGGCCTATAGTGGCGTGGGCAGCCTGGGCAACATGGGCACGTATATCGGTAATGAGGGAGGGCCGTATCTCTTCCTGTCCCGTGAGCCGCTCGCATGTGCGGCTGGCAAGAAGAATAAATACCTTGTTAAGGTACAGGCGTCGCATTTCCTGATCGACACCTCTGCCAAGACCTATGGCTCGCTGCTGTCGCCCGACCGCGCTTTGGAGTATGGCGATTATCCAGCTACGGCGGGAAAATCGGACTCATTCCTTACGTACGCCACGGTGCGCAACAGCCAGGGTATACCAGAGACAGTCACTGCACGCCTATTCTCTCTTTAAGCTTAGAGGGGTTAAAAAGGCGCCAACAGGGGAATAAACGCGTTGTAATTGTGAGTACCGCCCGCCGAGCTGCCGCGTCATAGCGGCATCTGGCGGGCTCAGGTGCGTTAAAATGGGCTTGTTCTTAGCTAATTGAGACAGGGGGGCCGTGTTATGGCTTCAGATGCAAAAAAGATTCTGCTGGTCGAGGATGAGAAGGCAATCCGTGACGCCGTCGCTGCCTATCTCGAGCGCGAAGGCTACTGGGTTGTGGGCGTCGGCGACGGCCAGTCCGCGATCGAGGAGTTCGAGAAGCATCAGTTCGACCTGGTCGTGCTCGACCTTATGCTCCCCAAGATCCCCGGCGAGCGCGTTTGCCGCACCATTCGCGATACCTCGGATGTCCCCATCATCATGCTGACGGCTAAGGGCGAGATCGAGGACCGTATTATCGGTCTTGAGCTCGGCGCCGACGACTATCTGATTAAGCCGTTCTCGCCGCGCGAGCTCGTCGCCCGCGTTCGCGCTCTGTTCCGCCGTGCCCATCAGGCCGACGAGCCCGCCGTCGAGGTACTCGACTTCGGCGATCTGGTCATCGATATCTCGGGCCACAAGATCTTGGTCGAGGGCAAGGAAGTCGATCTGACGGCTTCCGAGTTCAAGCTGCTCACCACGCTTGCCCGCCATCCCGGCCGTGTGTATAACCGCATGGAGCTGGTCGAGAAAGTGCTCGGGTATGACTTTGAGGGCTATGAGCGCACTATCGATAGCCACGTGAAGAATCTTCGCGCCAAGCTGGGCGATGATCCCAAGAAGCCCAAGTGGCTCTACACCGTCCATGGTGTCGGCTATCGCTTCGAGGCTCCGGCCAAGACCGATAAGTCGGACGAGAAATAGGGAAATCACATATGACACCTGCGCGCTTTGAAATCGGACAAAAGCACAAGCAGGAGAGCGAGGCGGGTTCCAGGGCTAGTTGGAACACGCCTCGCTCCGATTCACGGCCAACGATGAGCTATCCCTCGCGCATGGCACTTGCTTTTGCTCTGACATCGCTCATGACAGTATTGGTGCTGGTGGGCGTTGTCTCTGTTGTGTGGGGCACGGTCTTTTCGGATTACACACGCTCCAATATCGTCGAAATCGCAAATTCCGCTGCCGAGAAGTTGGCAACCTCATATGAGGAAAACGGCTCTTGGACCGCGGGAGAACTGCGCACGGTCGCAACGTCGAGTTTGGTTTCCGCCGATCTGGGCATGCAGGTCGTCAATAAAAAGGGCGTGATCGTTTATGACGATTCCTGGCCCTCGGCAAGCGCCACCGCCGATGTACGCGAAAACCAGGCTACGACCGACGACACGAGCGGCAAGAGGGCATCGCATAGCCCGGTCTCGTCTGCTCCAACCGACTCCGATAGCGTTGCTAACGTCGAGATTGTAACGTCTTCCGGCGAGCATGTCGGACAGGTAAAGCTGTGGGCCATCGGCTCCGACGCTCTGCTCACCAAGGCGGACTCTGCGTTTAGGGAGAAGACCTTTAACGCCATGGCCCTCGCCGCGGTTGTTGCAATCTGCATTTCGGTCGTTATCGGATCGCTCGTGTCGCGCATGCTCACCAAGCCGATTCATCGCATCACCAGTACCGCAAAGCAAATCCGTGACGGCGACCTGTCGGCTCGCACGGGACTGCGCGGTGATGACGAGATCGATCAGCTGGGTGAGACCTTCGATGAGATGGCCACTTCGCTCGAGAAGGATATGAAACACGAGAAGCGCCTGACCTCAGACGTTGCACACGAGCTTCGCACGCCGCTTATGGCCATGCTCGCAACGGTCGAGGCCATGCAGGATGGCGTGTATCCCACCGACGATGAGCATTTGGAAACCGTTGCTTCCGAGACGCGTCGCCTGGCTCGTCTGGTGCAGCAGATGCTCGACCTGTCGCGCATGGAAAACAGCACGGCTCCGCTCAACCTTGAGCCGGTGGACATGGTTCCTTTCGTGCGTTCCATCGTTAATGCCCAGGAGCGCCTGTTTGTCGACCGCGATCTGCGCCTGCGTTTTGCGGACGAGACCCAGGGTCACGACGATGTCGTCGAGGCCGATCCCGACATGATCACGCAATGTGTTATCAACCTCATGAGCAACGCCATGCGCTACACCCCCGAGGGCGGTTGGGTCGTGGTGTCGGTGCTCAGTGACCGCAAGCACGTCAGCATTGCCGTTTCTGATACCGGCATCGGTATTGCCAAGGACGATTTGTCGCGCATCTTCGGGCGGTTTTGGCGCGCCGATGCCAGCCGCGCCCGCGAAGCTGGCGGCCTGGGCGTTGGCCTCGCCGTGACCAAGCAGATCGTCGAGCGTCACCATGGCTACATATCCGTGGAGTCGGAGCTTGGAAAGGGTACGACTTTTACAATTCATCTGCCCCGCGAGCACACGGCAGACGCGGCATCTACTACAATGGAGCACTAGCTTTTCGTTATTCGGTGAAGGAGGGGCCGCGTCCCTGCCGCTCCGAGTTTGCGAAAACATGCGGGAAAGAACCCGCATTTCTGTCGTATTTAGGTAAGGAGTGACTCACGTGACAACGATGGAGCGTCGTCCGGATTCCCGTGGCAAGGTTCGTGATATTTACGATGCCGGTGAAAACCTGCTGATGGTCGCCACCGACCGCATTTCTGCGTTTGACTTCATTCTTCCCGACGAGATTCCGTTTAAGGGAGAGGTACTCAATCGCATCTCGGCATTCTGGTTCGATAAGTTTGCCGACATCGTCCCCAACCATCTCGTTTCCATCGACCCGGCGGATTTCCCCGAGGAGTTTGCTGAGTATCGTGACTACCTCGCTGGCCGCGCCATGCTGGTTAAGAAGGCCCAGACGATTCCTATCGAGTGCATCGTCCGCGGCTATCTGACCGGTTCGGGCAAGAAGACCTACGACGAGAACGGCACCGTCTGCGGCATCCAGCTGCCTGAGGGCCTGACCGAGGCTTCCAAGCTTCCCGAGCCGCTGTTCACGCCGTCCACGAAGGCCGAGATCGGTGACCACGACGAGAACATCTCGTTCGAGCGTTGCTGCGAGATCGTGGGCGAGGACATCGCCACGCAGATTCGTGACCTTTCCCTCAAGATCTACAAGGCCGCTGCCGAGTACGCCGCGACCCGTGGCATCATCATTGCCGACACCAAGTTCGAGTTTGGTGTCATTGATGGCAAGGTCACGCTGATCGACGAGTGCCTCACGCCCGACTCCAGCCGTTTCTGGCCTGCTGCCAGTTACGAGGAGGGCAAGATCCAGCCTAGCTACGACAAGCAATTCGTCCGCAATTGGCTCAAGGCCAACTGGGATATGACGGGGGAGACCCCGCACCTGCCCGCCGAGGTCATCGATGGCACGTCCGAGCGCTATCGCGAGGCCTTCCAGATCATCACGGGCTCCCAGTTCACAAGCATGAAGGAGAACGCATAAGTGAGTACCCGTAGCGCCACGAACAAGCGCACGCAATCCCACGAAGTTACCGGGGTCGCGCGCAAGTCTGCCGCATCTGCTAAGCCCGCCCGCCAAGCAGCGAGCTCCGTTCGCGTCGTGCCGGCTTCGTCTAAGGCACGCCGCAAAGAGCTCGAGAAGGGCGAGAACCTCGAGGGCCTTTCTAAAGAGGAGAAGCGCGCCCGCAAGGCTAAGCAGCGCGCCAAGGAGGACCGCATCTATACGGTGTCGAATATCCTCCTCAAGCAGGACAAGGACTACACCAAGCGCCGTCGCATCTGGTGGATTGTGCTCGCCATTGGCATGGTGCTCGTCGTGGCAATTGGGGCCTCGCTGTACTTCGCTCCCGCTGGCATGGTGTCCAGCCCTGTCCAGATGGTCGGCATTGTTTTGTCCTACGTCATCATTTTGGGCGACTTTATCTATGACTTCGCTCGTATTCGTCCCTTGCGCAACATGTACCGCGCGCAGGCCGAGGGCATGTCCGAGAACAAGCTCAATGCTCTTATTGAGCGCGCGGCTGCCGAGGAGGACAAGAAGGACTCCAAGAAGAAGTAGCGTTTGCATACATACTTATCGCTAAGATATAAGGCGCGTCGTTTTTGCGGCGCGTCTTTTTACTGTTCTATAGATAGATGGAGTGGCACATGATTCGAGCTGCCCTGACGGTCGAAGAGGCTCTGGAGGGCATGAAGGCCCTGGAGCCCAAGATTAAAAACTACGCGCGCCTGGTCGTCCGCAAGGGCGTAAACGTCAAGCCCGGCCAGGAGGTCGTCGTTCAGTCTCCGGTCGAGTGCGCGCCGTTTGCGCGCGTGGTGGTCGCGGAGGCCTATGCTGCCGGCGCCGGCCACGTGACGGTCATTTGGGCCGATGATGCCGTGACGAGGCTCACGTACGAGCATGTCGAGAAAAGCTATTTTGAGCAGACGCCTGAGTGGAAGCGCATGCAGCTGGATTCCTTGGCCCAGGATGGTGCCTGCTTTGTCTTTATCGAGGGTGCGGATCCTGCAGCCCTCAAGGGCATCGATCCAGCCAAGCCGGCCGCGGCATCCAAGGCGAGGAATACGCAGTGCAAAGTTTTCCGCCGTGGACTGGATTACAACATCAATCCGTGGTGCATCGCCGGCGCTCCGGTCGTGGCATGGGCGCACGAGGTGTTCCCGGGAGACGCCGATGAGGTTGCAATCTATAAGCTGTGGAATGCGATTCTGCACACCGCGCGCGCCGATGGTCAGGACCCGGAGAGCGACTGGGAACTCCATGACGCCGCATTCGAAAAGAACCTGCGCTTCCTGAACGACAATCGTTTCGACTACCTGCATTACACCGCGGCAAATGGAACCGATCTGACGATTGGCATGACGAAAGGTCACGAGTGGGCCGGCGGCAAGGGCAAGACGCCCGATGGGCACCCCTTCTTCCCCAACATTCCCACCGAGGAAGTCTTCACTTCGCCCGATCGCATGCGCGCCGACGGTATCGTGTATTCGGCCATGCCGCTCATCCACCACGGCAATAAGGTCGACGATTTTTGGATTAAGTTTGAGGGAGGCCGCGTGGTGGACTACGACGCCCGTGTGGGCAAGGCAACGCTCGCGAGCATCATTGACACCGACGAAGGTGCCGCTCATCTGGGCGAGGTCGCGCTCATCTCCAAGAACACGCCGATCCGCGAAAGTGGTGTTCTGTTCTACGATACGCTCTATGACGAGAACGCTAGCTGCCATCTCGCGCTAGGTGTAGGTTTTCCCGAATGCATCGAGGGTGGGTATGACATGTCCAAGGAGGAGCTCCTGGAGCATGGCGTTAACGTCTCGAGCACGCACGTCGATTTTATGATCGGCACGGACGACATCGATATTACGGGCATTACGCCTGATGGACGTGAAGTTGTGATTTTCCAGAACGGCCAATGGAGTTGGGAATAGTCCCAGACCGTGGTACAATGCCACCCGCGGGCCGTTAGCTCAGCTGGCAGAGCAGGGGACTTTTAATCCCAAGGTCCAGGGTTCGAACCCCTGACGGCCCACCCAAAGATTGTTGAGACGGTCAACTTCGGTTGGCCGTCTTTTTTGTCGCCCTTTCATGGGTTCGGACCCGTCGGGGCGCGGAGCTGAGTAAACGCGTGAGCGTTTGCCAGCGCAGCGCGCAAGGCGCGAAAGCGCCGCAGCGGCCGCCTGCGAAGCAGGCTGAACCCCTGACGGCCCACCATGGAATAGAAAGCGATCAACTCCGGTTGGTCGCTTTTTTGTTGCCGGTGCACGGGTTCGAACCCGTATCTAGCTATATATAAGAACGCTTGGCGAACAAAACCCGCCTTTTACCGATGGGAAACAAATAACTGATGCCTTTGGAGTAAAGTAGCGCTCCAGAGATGACCGATGTCTCAATACACATAAAACAGCTGGTCATCGCCAATATCAGAAGCCAATGCTTCAGTTTTAACCTCAGTGATGCGACTGAGGGACCTATTCATTTGTGAACAAAATATGGAGTACGCGATTCCCGCCCACGGGGCCCCTCCGGTCTGGCAATATATCTCCTTGCCGCGCGGCCCGGTGGAACCGGGAACCAGCGCAGGCGT
Source organism: Collinsella aerofaciens (assembly GCF_032584215.1). Lineage (GTDB taxonomy): Bacteria > Actinomycetota > Coriobacteriia > Coriobacteriales > Coriobacteriaceae > Collinsella. The sequence continues at coordinate 40,490 of NZ_JAWHPN010000022.1, forward strand.
GCACCTTGAGAACCGGATACTGCGAGGATGGACACTTCAAGTGTCGCATCCGGGCAGACATCGAACCATTTGAAATGGTCTAACTTGGATTTGTTTTTCGCAAGGCCGCCGAGAGGCAGCCCCGAGAAATTCCTTTTCCTATACTAGAACCATATGAATCGAACGGAACCGATCAGCTAATAGTTGTGAGGACCGGACGGGCTCGAAGCCCAGATATTTTGGACGGAGAGTTCGATCCTGGCTCA
>NZ_JAWHPN010000023.1:0-40520 GCF_032584215.1 Collinsella aerofaciens
TACCCGATCGGAGCATAGTTCCGTTAGCGCAGTTGGTGAAAGTACGTTAGCGGGGTCGGCGAAAGCGCATTAGCGCATTCGGCGAGATACGTTTGCGAAAGTGGTCATTTTTAGATTAGCGCTAACATTTGTTATCCCTTTCCGCCCACTTGACCAAAATCTTGCCGCAAGCTTGACGAACGCCAGATGTCCAACAGCTTGATTCATTCCATACCAGATTCTATGCAAAAATGCCACTAGAAGGTCGTAGACGGTAGCGGGTGCTAGGCGAGTTGAATGACATGGCTGAACCTTGTTCATCTGCGTTACACTGCCGCTTAGATGGGACAAGCTGACAAGCTCATTTACCTGCTTAAAGACCGATTAGTCGGGGGATTAATAACAATCGGCCCTCGCTGTACAAAAACTTGCCGCTTGCGTACCAAAAGACAACCTAAAACATAAGGTCGCTCTATTCATAGCGCGGCTTGTATGGTCTTGCGGCTACAGTGTCCATACGGTCGAGTTGAGGAGCGGGCATGGTAAATGATTTGAGCGGTATAGACGACCTCGAGCTGATGCCGCTGGGCGGAGGCTATATGGTGCGACGCGAACGCTTGATGAATGAGCTTATCGCCAAGGGCCGAAAGGCCGGCATCGTGGTTCTTTATGCGCCCGACGGGTTTGGGAAGACCTCGGTGCTGCTGCAGTACACCCATGAGGTTAAATGCGACCCGACGCGAGGCCCCGTGCGGATTATCGAGGCCGATCGTGCCATTGGGCGCGAGGTGTTTATGCAGCTCGAGGTGGTTACCGAAGAACTCAAAGACAAACCGCACTCCCTTATCGCGATTGATAATGTGCCAAACCTCGATCAGCACGATACCGAAGACCTCATCGACAGGATTCGCGGCCTGCGCGCTATGGGGGTAGGGGTCTTTATCTCCTGCCGTCCTTCAAATCGTCAGCTGATTCATGGGCTGGGCGATTCGGTTAAGATCAATGCGCAGATGCTCAAGGTGCATGCCTATGAGTATTCGGCGTGGGCATCGGCGTTTTCGATCAGCACATCGCTCGACTTTTATCAGCTCACGCAGGGCGTGCCCGAGCTCGTTTCGGCATTGCAGACAGGTCTGTATGGCCAAGGCGACGTAGCCGGCCTGCTCGAAAACGAGATTGTCAACGTGTATGGCGCGGCACTTGCCGATCTGGCTTCACTCGACAATAATGCGCTGTTTTGCGTGGCATGTCTCATGGTTTTGATGGGCGAGGGCAATATCGCAGAACTCGAGGCCTGTGGGGTGAGGCTGTCGATGGTCGACCAGTCCTATTTTGTACGCGACTACCCGATCTTTGGCTTGGATCCCGCCGAGCGGAGTTTTACGTGTCTAGGCACGGAGGATAACGGACGCTTGCGCTTGCGTAAGTTGGTGGCCGAGGTTCGCCCCGAACTTGTTCCGAGGGCGGCCCGGATTTTGCTTAAGGCGGGCCGATGCGATGCGGCGATGGGCCTGGCGGACGCCTTTTTGGACCGTGAAGCGGTCCTTGAACTTGCTGGGCAGTATGGGGTCGATCTGGCTCTGACGGGGCACGGGGCCGATATCTGCCGAGCGGCGCTGGGCACGATCGATGCCGACGATCCGGCTCCAGAGCCAACGCCTGCCGAAGCGCTTGGCGTATATCTGGCAGCGGTCAGCGTGTCCAATACAAAGCTCGCTCGCTATATGGCATCGGTCATCGAACGCGGGGGCGAACGGGCGGCCTGCGAAATAGACCCTGTTTCATGGAGGGTGGCCCAGACACTGACGGCTGTTTGCTATGGGGACAACGGGCTTGGGCTTCCTACGAACCTGGCCGTGCCAGAAATAGAGACGTCCCACACCGCACTCGATATGTTGTCTGCGCATATCGAGGTCAAGCGCTGCCTGACCGAGCGGGGAGATGACGGCGGCGTTCTACAGCAGCTCAAAACGAGCAAGGCCTACGATTGCGAGCTCGACATCGCGGGGATTGTTATACGGGCCGATAGCATGCTGGTGGAGCTCTTTGATGGATCGTTTGCGGGAACCGACGAGCGCGACGACGAGATGACGGTGGTGCGGGAGGCGCTCGACGTACGTGGGCTTAAGGCGATGGCTATCTGGGTGCGCATGGTGTTGGCGGCACGGCGGCTCCTTTCCGGCTTGCCGGTAACCGACGATGCGGCGTTCAACGAGCTCGATCGTTTTGCCGTGCGCATGCGCGACAACCAGATTCAGCTGTTTGGCCTGTTGCTAGAAGGTTGGCAGTCGCTGGCAGAGGGACGGCCGGTTAATGCAAAGTTCCGTGCGGTCCAAGTGCTTAAACTTGCCGAGGAGTCGATTGCGTACATGCGCGATAACGCATTGCTGCTGGAGCGCGCAGCGTATCTGCGTAACACGTCGATGGTTTCGGTACGCGAGGAAGCGGAGTTGCTCGATATAAGCCAGACGCAGGTTGGTGGAGCGGAGGCCTGGATGGTGGCGCTGCATTTGGCCTGTGCGGGCCGAGACAGCGACCTTGCGGCCTGGATGTCCATGAATCGTGCGGGGATTCTAGAGCCATCGTATCGGCTCTTTGCGCGCCTTGCCATGCATTGTCTGGGCGAGCCGGCGGGCAGGATACGCAAGAAGCTTCCCGTGCGCGAACTGTCGCGGTACTCGCTGCGCGACGATTTGGAAGGGGAGGGCGAGCGCCTGTTCCAGGCCGGCGAAGTTGAAGCCGTTGATACCATCGACCATATCGAGATTCGCATGTTTGGTGCGTTTCGCGCCGAGCGCGACGGGTTTCCCATCACGGACAAAATGTGGCGCCGCAAGAAGGCGGCGACACTTGCCGAGCGGCTTGCGCTGGGCATGGATGCGCTCGTCGATCGTGAGACGCTGGCCATGGAGCTGTGGCCCCATGCCGAATTCAATAGCGCCCGCAACAACCTGTACTCGACGATATCGCGCTTGCGGTCGGCTTTGGGGCCGACGCCGGATGGCAAGTCATGTGTGCTCATCCAAAATGAATGCATTGGGCTCAACGGCGACTACGTCAAGACCGATGTACGGCTGTTTGACCAGATAAGCCGCGAGGTTTTGGGAAATCGCACGGGTGCGCGCGGGCCCCATTTAGTTGAGCTGTGCCTTAAGACTGAGCAGCTTTATGCCGGACCGCTGTATGTTCCCAATGGCTGTAATCCCACCTACTTTTTGCGCATGCGACGCATTATGCAGTCAAAGTACATCGATTGCATGATTAAGGGAGCAAATGCCGCTCTAGAAGAAAACGATCTGCAGTCGGCGATTTGGCTGGCGGAGTCGGGGCTTCGACAGGAAACGGCGCGTGAGGATATGGTGCGCTGCGCCATGCGTGTCTACAGTGCGGCGGGGCGGAGACGCGATATCGTCGAGCTGTACAGCGGGCATATGCACCATCTGAGGGAGCAGGTCAATGGCGTGCCCGAGCCCGAGACGCGGCGTCTGTACGAGCGCTTGGTGGAGGGGCGGCTCAATCGCGTGCTGGTCGAGCGATAAAAAACGGGCGCCCGAAGTACTTGGGCACCCGTAAGCTTGCTATGTGTTGGCTCGCCGGATCATTGGCTCTTAGACGAGCTTGATCTTCTCGATGTCCTTGCGCGAGGACTCGCGATACAGCGAGAACTTGCGGCCGATAACCTGGACGACCTCGGCGTGGCAACGCTCGGCGAGCTCCTCGGCGGCCTCGCGGGCGGAAAGACTGGAGCCATCGAGCACGGAGCACTTAACAAGCTCGTGCTTCTCCAGGTAGGCGACCGTCTGCTCGACGGTGCCCTCGTTGACATCGGACTTGCCGATGATGATAGCGGGGTTGAGGTGATGGGCCATGCTGCGAAGCTGCTTGACCTGTGCTCCTGTCAGTGCCATGGGTTCTCGCTTTCTATGTATGGGGCGCCCCGCAATGGGGCCTTAATCTACGTGAGCTGTCCCACGATAGCGCAGGAACGGCGCGGTGTGGAGCGCGTTTGCCCAGTTCAAAAAGAATGCGGATGCCGAGTGAGTGGGCGGCGTGGGCTGCGAACAGGCTATGAGCTGGGAGCAGAGACCGGCTCCCATGCAATAAACGCCCAACGGACCTTGCGGACGTGGTCGAGCATATAGCGTCCCTGCGGCACACCCTTGGAGCCCGGCTCACCGGCATGGGGGTTCTCAATCATGTGCTGGGCGATGTAGTCGCGCAGACGGTCGACCTTATCCTCGTTGCCATGCTCGAGCATACGGGAAAAATCTGCTACGCCCGCTTCAAGGTTATCGAAGGTATCGCGACGAGGCGATTCAAAGTACGTAACCTGCGGCAGGGCACCCATCTGAATGAGGATATTAAAAGCATACACAAAGCCATTACTGCAGGTAACCGAGGCACCGATGGCGTTCATCAGGTGCAGGTCATAGCGCGGACTGGAGTTGGCGACCATCGTGACAGCACAACGCCGACGAGCCGTACGATCAAGCTTGGCAAGCGCGCCTTTTAGATTGGTCGTCGTAACTGACCGACTGGCAAAGGCAACATCCACCGCTTTCGCGACCGGTCCAACCAAATCCCAATCATCATCCCAAGCAAGCTCAAGCGGCGTTATGCGCCTTTCGAGTCCGTAGTACTCAATGCCGGCATCAAGCGTGCCCAGCATAGCGGGGGAGAAGTCGGCAGCAATCACAGGATGCCCAGCCTGAGCAAGCGGAATAGCAATCGACCCAGCCCCACACCCCATATCCAGCACGGACTCGCCGGGCTCAAGCGCCAACAACTTTATAAAATCCCGGGCATAAGGAGCAGTCTCAAGCGGCCGAAAATGCCGAGCCCGCTTATCCCACTCAAAAGAATCATCAGCCCGATGCCGACCAGCTTGCAGGCGCATCCATTCGCCATTCCAATCCGCAGAAAGAAGCTCAGAGCGAGCATCCCCATCAACCACGGGCTAACCTCCTAGCAACAAAAAAGCGACTCCTCCCAAAAGAAGAGCCGCAACCAGCATATATCAGAAAAAGAACCGTTCCAACGCCAAACCGCCCTCACAACCAAGGCGGGCAGGAGCGAAGCGACTGCCATACGGGATAGAACCCAACTGAGGTCCCGTTGTGCGGGAGCCCCGGGGAGGGCAAATATATAAGGTCGATCGCGAGTTCCGCACGAGCCGGAGAGCACTTAATGTGCTCTCCGTGCGAGTCAGGACTGTCCGAGCAGGCGACCTTATATATTTGCCCTCCCCGGGGCTCCTCGCCAGTCCCTCTCAGCTAGTTCTTGAGCGAGTTCAGCGGCGCCGGGAAGCGTCCACCGCGGTGGGCAAGCACGGTGCCGGCGTTGGGGTTCACCGGCATGATGGGCGCACGGCCAAACAGGCCGCCGTACTCGACGCAGTCGCCCACGCCCTTGCCGATGGCGGGAATCACGCGGACGGCCGTGGTCTTGTTGTTGATGACGCCGATGGCCATCTCGTCGGCGATGATGCCGGCGATGGTCTCGACCGGGGTGTCGCCGGGGATGGCGATCATGTCCAGGCCGACGGAGCACACACAGGTCATGGCCTCGAGCTTCTCGAGCGAAAGCGCGCCGGCCTCGACGGCGGCGATCATGCCGGCGTCCTCGGACACGGGGATAAAGGCGCCAGAGAGACCGCCCACGCTGGAGCTGGCCATGACGCCGCCCTTCTTGACGGCATCGTTGAGCATGGCGAGCGCGCAGGTCGTGCCCGGGCCACCGCAGGTGCCCACGCCGATGATCTCGAGGATGCGCGCGACGGAGTCGCCGATGGCAGGCGTGGGAGCCAGCGACAGGTCGACAATGCCCTTCTCGACACCCAGACGATGGGCGGCCTCGCGGCTCATGAGCTCGCCGGCGCGGGTGATCTTAAAGGCGGTCTGCTTAATCTTCTCGGCGACTTCCATCATCGATGCGGAGTCGGGCAGCGTCTCCAGGGCTGCGGCCATAACGCCGGGGCCCGAGACGCCTACGTTGATGACGGCGTCGGCCTCGCCACCGCCGTGAACGGCGCCCGCCATAAACGGGGAGTCCTCGACCATGTTGGCAAAGCAGACAAACTTGGAAGCGCCGACGGAGTCCTGGTCGGCCGTGAGCTTGGCGGCATCGATGATGGTCTGGGCGGCCATGAGCACGGCATCCATGTTGATACCGGCGCGCAGGCTGGCGACGTTGACGCTGGAGCAGACGCGGCTCGTGGTGGCGAGCGCCTGGGGGATGGACTGGATGACGCGGCGGTCGGCGTCGCCGATGCCCTTCTGGACGAGCGCGGAGAAGCCGCCCAGGTAATCGATGCCGAGCGTCTCGGCCGCGCGGTCGAGGGCATGCGCGATGGGGGCGAGGTCCTCATCCTTGCAGCACGCGGCGATCTGCGCCACCGGGGTGACGGAAACACGCTTGTTGACGATGGGGATACCGTACTCGCGCTCGAGGTTCTCGGCGGTCTCGACCAGATGCTCAGCCGTGTGCGTCACGTGGTCGTAGATCTTCGTGCACATGCGGTCGAGGTTCTCGTCACCGCAACCCATGAGCGAAACACCCATGGTGATGGTCCTGATGTCGAGGTTCTGCTCCTCAACCATGCCGCGGGTTTCCGCGATTTCTGCGGGCGTGATCGCCATCCTTGCGCTCCTATCTGCCAAAACGAGCATAGTCTTATCTATTCTAACGTGCCGCACGTGCCAAGTGGCGCATGCGGCACGTTTTGGTGCTCGGTTGTTTCCGTTGTGTTACTGCCCAAAGACCTCTTCGGCGATACGAGCGCTTTCGGCGGCGTCCTTGGCGTAGTAGTCCGCGCCGATCTGCTTGGCGTATTCGGGGGTGAGTACGGCGCCGCCTACGATGATCTTGACGCCCGGCACCTCAGTATGAAGCAGCTTGATGGTCTCCTCCATGGCCACGACGGTGGTAGTCATAAGCGCCGAGAGGCCGACGAGCTTAATGTCACGCTCCTTGACGGTCTTGAGCACCTCTTGCGGATCGACGTCGCGGCCCAGGTCAAAGACGGTGTAGCCGTAGTTGTCGAGCAGCATTTTGACGATGTTCTTGCCAATATCGTGGATGTCGCCCTTGACGGTGGCCACGCAGATCTTGCCCTTGTCGGCAATCTCGCCGGCGGGCATCAGGCGCTTGATGGTGTCGAAGCCCACGCGTGCGGCCTCGGCCGAGGCCATAAGCTGCGGCAAGAAGAACTTGCCCTGGTCAAAGAGGACGCCAACCTCGTCGAGGGCGGGGATAAAGTGATTGTTGATGAGGTCCATGGCGTCGTGGTCTGCCAGCAGACGCTCGGTTTCGGCAGCGATCTCGCCTTTGCGGCCCGAGACGACCATGTGGCGGATGGGGTCGTCGTTGCCGTCGGCGCCGGCGGTGCCAGCAGCGGGCGCGGCGTCGGTCGATGCGGCCTGAGCTGCTGCCGGGTTTGCGGCGATCTTATACGGATCGGTCCAGCCGGCGTAGCGCTCGATGTATCCGGTCGAGCCCTCGTCCTCAACGCTCAACACACGATAACTGTAGACGGTATCCATAAAGCGCTTGGAACCCGGGTTCATGATGGGGGCGTCCAGGCCCGCGCCAAAAGCGGCGGCCAAAAAGACCGAGCCCAGCAGCGGGCGGGCAGGCAGGCCAAAGCTGATGTTCGACACGCCGAGTGCGCATTTAACGCCCAGGCGTTCCTTGCACAGGGACATGGCGCGTAGGATCTGCTCGGCCTGGCGTTGGTTGGTCGAGGCGGTCATGACCAGGCAGTCGATGAGGATGCGGTCCGGTCCGATGCCGTAGCGGGCAGCCTCGGCCACGATGCGCTCGGCGATAGCGAAGCGAGCCTCGGCGGTATCGGGGATGCCGCCTTCGTCGAGCGTAAGGCCGACAACGTTGGTGCCGTAGTGGGCGACCAGCGGAAAGATCTCATCCATGATCTGCTGCTTGCCATTGACCGAGTTGATGATGGGCTTGCCGGCGTAGCGGCGCACGGCGGCCTCGACGGCTGCGGGGTCGGTGGAGTCGATCTGCAGCGGCAGCAGCGTGGAGCCCTGGAGCTGTTCGGTCGCCTGTTGGATGATCTTGACCTCGTCGATCTCGGGCAGGCCCACGTTGACGTCCAGAATGTCGGCGCCCTGTTCCTGCTGGCTGATGCCCTGGCTCACAACGTAGTCCAGGTCGCCGTCGCGCAGGGCCTGCTGCAGGCGCTTTTTGCCGGTGGGGTTGATGCGCTCGCCGATGACGGCGATCTTGTGGCCGTCGCAGGGAAGGTCCACGACCGTTTGGGCGCTCGTGACCGACATACTAGGCTTGCGGTGGCGCGGGCTGGGCGTGTGGTTGTCGATAAGCGTGCGCAAGACCGCCATGTGCGCCGGCGTGGTGCCGCAGCAACCGCCCACGACGCTCACGCCGTCGGCGATCATGCCGGCGACGGCCTCGGCGTATTCGGGGGCCTGGATATCAAAGACGGTGTTGCCGTCGTCGTCCACGTGGGGCAGTCCCGCATTGGCCTGCACCATAACGGGCTTGTCGGTAACGGTGAGCATACGTGCTGCGAGTCCTCGGAGCTCGGCCGGTCCCTGGCTGCAGTTGATGCCCAAAACGTCGGCGCCGATGGCATCGAGCGTGATGGCGGCGACCTCGGGGCTTGTTCCCAAGAAGGTACGGCCGTCTTCCTCAAAGGTCATGGTGGCAAAGACGGGCAGGTCGGAGTTCTCGCGGCAGGCGAGGACCGCCGCCTTGATCTCGGCCAGGTCGGTCATGGTCTCGATAATAAAGAGGTCCACACCCGCGGCGACGCCGGCGCGCACTTCCTCGGCAAAGAGGTCGTAGGCCTCGTCGAAGCTGAGGGTACCCAAGGGGCGAAGCAGCGCACCGATGGGGCCGATGTCACCGGCGACGTAGCGGGCACCGGCCTCGCGGGCACAGGCGACGGCCGCGGCAAAGACATCTGCCACGGTGGCGGCACCGTCGAGCTTGTGGGCGTTGGCGCCAAAGGTGTTGGCGGTGATCACGTCGCAGCCGGCCTCGACATATTGACGTTGGATATCGGTGATAACCTGGGGCTCCTCAAAGTTGAGCAGCTCGGGCAGGGCGCCCGCCTTCATGCCGGCGGCCTGCAACATGGTGCCCATGCCGCCGTCGAACAGCAGGTGCCCCGTGCCCTCGATGGCGGCGCCCAGGCGATCGTCCTTAATGCGCAGATCGTCGATCGTGCGCGTCTTGTACGTGGCACCGTTGCGACGTGCGGCATCAACGGGTGCCGCCAATGCAGTGCCGTCAGAATCATGAGTGATAAGCGGAGTAAACATCGGGGGCTCCTAATGGCTGGAATAGCAGGTGGTGTGGGCGGCGCGGAAGCGGCAGTGTTCGCGCATGCGGCAGATATTGCAGGTGGGGCGGCTCTGGGCGTCGTGGACCTCGCCGTCAAACAGACCGATCACCGCGGTCACGCTTTTGGTGGGCATGAGTAGGCTGGTGGGGGTGACGGTCAGGCCGATGAGCCGCGTGGCGTTGAGCGCATTGACGATCGAGCGCTGGGCCGAGAGCGGGCAGTCGCCATAGCCGGGACTAAAGCGCCAGTTGCCGGCGAGCCCATGAACGGCGGCGTCCGTCTTGACCTGCTGGTCCATTTGCTCAACGGCGGCTTCCACGTAAGCGGAGCACGCGGCGTCGAGCACGGCGCCCTCCAGGGGATGTTGGGCTCCCGTGGTGCGCAGGCGACGCTCGGCGTCCATGCCGAGGGTGCATGCCATGAGCGCGGCAAAGCGGGCATCTTTGAGATGTCGATAGATATCGCGACCTCGCAGCTCAACGTTGGTGCCGACCAGGCGAATGCAAGGTTCTCCCTGTTCGTCGACGCCCGTGGCATCGATGGCAAATACGCGGCGCACGCCACGGGGCTCAATGTCCAGTTCCAGACGTTCAACGACAAGCTCAATACGTCGTGACAGTTCGGGCTCAATCTGCTGGCCGCCGTAACCCAGATACCGCAGCATCTCGGCACGGTCGACACGGGGATGGTGCGCAGCATCGACACGGTAAAGCGCCGGCGACGCAAGGTCGGCCGGCACTTCGATAGCGGTTGTATCGATGTGCGGTTTTTCCATTACCCCAGGCGCTCCATAATGGTCGCGGCGATCGCAGGACGGTTCATAGTGTACAGGTGCAGGCCGTCGGCGCCGTGCTCCTTGAGGTCGCAAAGCTGGCGGGCTGCATAATCTACACCGGCTGCCTGCAGGCTCTCGGGGTCATTCTCGTACTTGGCGAGAATCTTGATGACGGGGGAGGGCAGCGACGCGCCGCACATAAAGACCATGCGGCTGATCTGCGACTTGCCCATAAACGGCATGATGCCCGCGGTAATGGGCACGGTGATGCCGGCCTTGTCGGCAAGCTCGCGAAAACGGTAGAAGCACTCGTTATCAAAGAAGAGCTGCGTCACAAAGAAGCTCGCGCCAGCGTCCTGTTTTTGCTTGAGGTGTTCGACCGAGAGGTTGAGATCCTCACAGGCAATGTGGCCCTCGGGGTAGGCTGCGGCGCCCACGCAAAAGCCGGCGTCGACGAGCTCGGGGATGAGGTCGCGGGCGTAGGCGTAGTCCGAGGCGGGCTTGTCGTCCTCGGTCGCGCCGGCAGGGAGATCGCCACGCAGGGCCAGGATGTTTTCCACGCCGGCGGTGCGATACTCGTCGATCTTGGCGGCGATATCGGCGTGCGACCGGCCCACGCAGGTAAGGTGTGCCACCGAGGGCGTGTCGAATTCGCTCGTAATCATATGCGCGATGGGGGCGGTGGCGGCACCGTTGCCCGAGCCGCCGGCCGAGCAGGTGACCGAGACAAAGCTCGGCGAAAGCTTGCACAGATTGCCTGCCACTTCGCGAGCCGTGTCGAGGGTCAGCTCGCCCTTGGGCGGGAACATCTCAAACGAAATGGGCGCGGTGCCCTGGGATGCTGCCTGCTTAAAAACCTCGTCGACGCGCATATCGTGCTCCTCTAGATACGTAATAGTGTGATGTGTTGTAAGGATTCTACAGCACCACTGTGCCACGGTGGAGTTTCACTCGCTATTTGAGGATACCAATCAAAGATGCCTTGCTATCGGCTTTATCTATAACAGAGCGGCTAATCTAGGCACGGACTATAAAGACTGGTATCTGATGCAAAATACCAGTTAATAGAGCTCCATCCCAAATTGACTACCCTTAAACCATGGAGAGAGGTCTGCAATTTATGCAGTTGATTGGCTGTTGAGGGTGGCAACGCCGCCTCGATAGGGTAACCTCATTGATTGGTTTCGCGACAGCAACATAACGGTAATGTCGCGGAAACACGGCGAGTCTAAGCTATGACTCGTTCGTTAGTAATCAACACCGCTTCTCACGCGGTGCCGATACGAAGGGAGTTCCGTATGGCCGAACTTACTGACCGCTTCGGGACCATGGTGTTCTCTGAGGAAGTCATGAAGGACTACCTCCCCAAGGACATTTGGAAGCGCCTTGCTGCAACCCTCGAGGGCGGTGAGCCGCTCGACCTGGATGTGGCCAACGCCGTTGCCCATGCTATGAAGGTCTGGGCCATCTCCAAGGGTGCGACGCACTACGCGCACTGGTTCCAGCCGCTTTCGGGCATTACTTCCGAGAAGCACGACAGCTTCCTGGAGCCCAACCACGACGGCACCGCCATTACCAAGTTTACGGGCAAGAACCTCATCCAGGGCGAGCCCGATGCCTCGAGCTTCCCCAACGGCGGCCTGCGCGCCACCTTCGAGGCCCGTGGCTACACCGCTTGGGATCCCACCAGCCCCGCCTTTATCAAGGACGATGTCCTGTGCATCCCCACGGCTTTCTGCTCCTACACGGGCGAGGCCCTGGACAAGAAGACCCCGCTGCTGCGTTCCATGACCGCGCTCTCGCGTGAGTCTAAGCGCGTTTTGGCGCTGTTCGGTAAAACCCCCAAGAAGGTCGTTCCTTCCGTGGGCGACGAGCAGGAGTACTTCCTGATCAAGAAGGACGCTTACCGCAAGCGCAAGGACCTGGTCATCACCGGCCGCACTCTCTTTGGTGCTGCTCCATGCAAGGGCCAGGAGCTCGAGGAGCACTACTTTGGCGCTATCCGCCCCACCGTCTCGGCCTACATGAAGGACTTGGACGATGAGCTGTGGGCGCTCGGCATTCCCGCCAAGACCAAGCACAACGAGGTCGCTCCCTGCCAGCATGAGCTCGCACCGGTCTATGGCGAGGTCAACGAGGCCATCGACCAGAATCTGGTCATGATGGAGAAGATGAAGCTCATCGCCTCCCGCCACGACTTGGTCTGTCTGCTGCACGAGAAGCCCTTTGAGGGCATCAACGGTTCGGGCAAGCACAACAACTGGTCGCTTGGCACCGAGTCCGAGAATCTGCTCGATCCGGGCGACACTCCGCTCGACAACCTGCAGTTCATCGTCTTCCTCACCGCGGTGATCGAGGCCGTCGATAACTATCAGGAGCTCCTGCGTGCCTCCGTTGCCTCGGCCGGCAACGATCATCGTCTGGGCGCCAATGAGGCCCCTCCGGCGATTATGTCCATCTTCCTGGGCGACCAGCTTACCGAGGTCGTCGAGAAGATCATCGATGGCAAGGCTTCCGTCCATGCCACGCGCGGCGTGCTCGACCTGGGCGCCGATACCCTGCCCAAGCTGATGCAGGACAACACCGACCGCAACCGCACCTCCCCGTTCGCCTTCACCGGCAACAAGTTCGAGTTCCGTGCCTGCGGCTCCGAGCAGAACGTCTCCGACTCCAACCTGGTGCTCGATGCCGCCGTGGCCAAGTCGCTCAAGTCCTTCGCCGACGCGCTCGAGGGTACGCCCGAGGATGAGTTCCAGGACGCTGCGCTCGAGTACTGCAAGAAGGTCCTGACCGACCACCAGCGCATCCTCTTCTCCGGCGATGGCTACTCCGACGAGTGGCCCGTCGAGGCCGAGAAGCGCGGCCTTGCCAACAACAAGACCACGGCCGACGCCCTGCCCGCCTTTGTTTCCGATAAGGCCATTGCGCTCTTTGAGGAGACGGGTGTCCTGACCAAGGCCGAGGCCCAGTGCCGCTACGACTGCAAGCTCGAGAAGTACAACAAGCTCATGAACATCGAGGCTACCACGATGGTTCGCGAGGCGCGTCGTACCTATCGCCCGGTCATTACCGCCTATGCCACCAAGGTCGCTAAGGGCCTTGAGACTATTCGTGCCGCCGGTGCCGAGGCCGCCATGCAGTGCGAGCAGAACACGCTCAACAAGCTCTGCAACGGTATCACCGCCATCAACGACTCCATCAAGGCGCTCGACGCCGTGCATCAGAAGGCCGAAGCCCTCGATGGTCAGGAGCAGGCCAACGTGTACGCGCACGAGGTCGTTCCCGCTATGGATGCGCTGCGTGCCGCCGTGGATGCGATGGAGGAGATCGTGGCCGCCGACTACTGGCCGGTCCCGACCTACGACGACATCCTGTTCTACGTGTAGAGCGTAACTGACATATCGTCACGGTATTGAGCCGGGGTCCGCATCGTGCGGGCCCCGGTTTTTGTTTGCGAAGGACGTTTAGGAGTCCGTTTTGCAACTGATTCGCCCACGTAATAAGGGGCCGTGGGCAAAAAACGTCAAATATGAGTACTGTCACAAGTCCTGTAACATTATTTATTTGCAAAATATGTAGCGTTACGCAACATATGTCCAAGTACTTAGCCGATAAACGTCTGCAATTTTTCCGCCGTAGGACGCCTGACGGCTAAATCGCCTTCTGAAGGCATGAAATCGCTGTAACTAAAATGGTAACAGTACTCATATTTGCCATTTTTTGACCACAGGCCTTGCGATGATGCCGGGATCCGCACCCTGTCGGGTTCGAATCCCGGCATATCGGTAGCAAAGAGCCCGCTACCGCGAGGGTAACGGGCTCTTCAATTCAAATGGTGCCCCCAGCGGGATGTCCGCGTGCGGCTGGCGCCGCCCGCTTTCGCTGCGTCGCTCCGCTCCTTGCGTGCTGCGCTGGAAAACGCTCGCGCGTTTCCTCAGCTCCGCACCCTGTCGGGTTCGAATCCCGACATATCGGTAGCAAAAAGCCCGCTACCGAATTGGTAACGGGCTTCACATCTCAAATGGTGCCCCCAGCGGGATTCGAACCCGCGATATCCACCTTGAAAGGGTGGCGTCCTTGGCCGCTAGACGATGGGGACAGCGGGAAAGAGTATAGCAGACTTTTTTAGCCGTTCACATATCGTTGGCAAACTGAAAAACCACCACAAAGGTACCTGTCCCCTTTGTGGTTGTGAGGTGCTAGGGGAGGAGCTTCATGGCGGCGTCGTGGGCGGCGTGCTCGTAGATGTCGTCGAGGGGCGTGAGCGGCAGCAGGGCTGTGGCCTGCGCATCGCCGCGGCGCTCGAGGGCATGGGCGATCAGCCAGTCGGCGAGCTCGGGGTTCTTGGGCAGCGCCGGGCCATGCAGGTACGTGCCGATGACGCCCTTGTAGATCAGGCCCTCAAAGCCATCGTCGCCGTTGTTGCCGGTGCCCGTGACGACGGACGTTCCGAGCGGCGTGGCCTCAGCGTCCAAAAGCGTGCGGCCGCCGTGGTTCTCGAATCCCACAAAGGGCTCGGGTGCCAGGTCGGTCTTGACGGCTACGTTGCCGATCAGGCGGTCGGAGCCGCGCACGGTCTCGGCGGCAATGACGCCCAGGCCCTCAATGCGATCGTCGCCCATGTAGTACGAACGGCCGAGCAGCTGATAGCTGCCACAGATGGCAAGCAGCGAGCCGCCATCCTCAACATAGGCCGCGACCTTGTCTTTTTGGGCGAGCAGCTCGTGTGCCACGGCTAGCTGGTCGCGGTCGGAGCCACCACCCATCATGACGATGTCGGCGTCGGTGAGATCGAGCGACTCGCCCATGCGGACCTCGTCCACGCGAACGGGGATGCCGCGCCAGGCGCAGCGACGCTCGAGGGCGATAACGTTGCCGCCGTCGCCGTAGAGGTTAAGGGCATCGGGATACAGGTAGACGATGCGCAGCGGGCGCGAAAGCTCGACTGGCGCGATGCCGACAGGAAGAGCGCTGCCGTCGGCACGGGCTACGGCGCGCCCGGCAACAGCGTCGGCGGTGGCGCCTTTCAGCCCGTCGAGCTCCTTGACCAGCGGCGGGAAGGCCGTGTAGTTGGCGACGGCGTAGAAGGTGTCATCGGCGGCCTCGTCTGCCACGGCGCCAATTGCCTGCGCGACGTCCGAGATAATCGCGGCATCGATGCCGGCGTACTTGAGGCGCACCTGCATGTCGTGCGCACGCGTGCCTCCGGCAAAGGCGACAAGCCCTGGGGTATCGGCGATGCGCTCGAAGTCGACGTCGTAGATCCACGATACATCGTGTCCGTCGGCGTCGTTGTCGTTAAGGAAGAAAGCGCAGAGTCTGCCGCCTGCCGTCTTGATGGACTGAATCTGGCGATCGAAGCCTACGGGATTCTTGGCCAGGTTGGCCTCGACGGTGCGGCCGGCGATATCCCAGCGGCCCATGCGTCCGCCGGCGGGGACGTAGGCATCGAGCGTGGGCTGCAGATGCGCCGGGTCCACGCCCAACTCATGTGCGGCAAAGAATGCAGCGGCAACGTTATAGACCATGTACAGACCGTTGTAGCGTGTGGCGATGTGTGCGGCAGCCGCGTCGGGCGCAGATCCAAAGACCAGGTCAAAGCCGTAGCCGTCGCAGCCGAGCTCCACGCCCGTCACACGGCGGACCAGTGCGGGGCGTGCCCAACCGCACGAGGGGCAATGGTAGGCGCCGAGTTGACCATACTGCACATAGTCGTACTCCAACGGGGCGTTGCACTGCGAGCAAAAGCGCGAGTCGCTAATACGGTCGGACTCGGTGTCGGTGGCGCCGTCGATGCCAAAGGCGATGCTTGTGTTGGGGACGCGTGCGGCAATCGAGGCACATAGCGGATCGTCGGCGTTGTAGATGAGCGTCGTTGCCGGCGAAAGCTCCAGCGCGTGGGCGATGACGTCCTGGGTGTGGTCAATCTCGCCATAGCGATCTAGCTGGTCACGGAACAGGTTGAGCAGCACGAAGTACGTCGGCTTGAGCTTGGGCAGGACGCGCACGGTGTAGAGCTCATCGCATTCAAAAACGCCCACGCGCTTGCCGCCGCCGGCTCGCTTGAGGCCGCTGCGCGCTTCGAGCAGTGCGCCCACCACGCCCGGCTCCATGTTGTTGCCGGCGCGGTTGCATACCACGGTGGCGCCGCTGGCGGCAACGGCGTCGGCGATGAGGTTGGAGGTGGTGGTCTTGCCATTAGTACCCGTGATCACCACGCTGCGGTCGACAAGGCCGGCGAGGTCGCTCAGCAGCTCGGGGTCGATCTTCATGGCGATACGGCCGGGGAGTACGCCGCCCTGGCGCTTAAGGATGGAGCGCAGCCCCCAGCGGGCGATATCGCTCGAGGTGCAGGCGAGAGATGAGCGGAAGTTCATGAAGCCGTTCCTAACGTGAATGACATGGTCGTGGCGTTTGCGCCGTTAAAAGCCGTAGCGGCGCGCAAACTCCTGGGCAAGCTGCGAAACGTCTTCGCAGGCATTGGCCCAGGGGGCAAAGTCGGGGGTATCCGAGATGATGCCGTCGGCTTCCCAAACCGCCTGGTGCGAGAGATCCCAGGGGTCGCGCGGCTCGGGTCGGCAGGGAAGGTACGGCGTCTGGTACATGGGGTTCAGCAAGAAGAACGCGCCGCCCTCGCAGCGGTTGGCAAACTCACGCAGCGCGCGTGTCGCCGGGCGCATCTTGTTTGTTTTGAATAGCAGAATCGTGCGGGCGAGCAGATACCAAGGAGAGTTCTCGAGCGCGTCAGTCCCGATCTCTTCCTCGAGCTGGTGGGCCAGGGCAAAAAAGCCGTTCTGGTCTTCCAGACGAGCGAGGGCGAGCAACACGGTGCCTGCGGCTCGGGTGGGGTAGCCTTCCGCCTTAAGGACGCGGCGGGCGTAGTTGGCGGCAGCACGGTAACGAGCGCTCGCCATGCACAGCTGCGAGATGGCCTCGAGTGTGTGAAGCCACCCGATAAGAGTCGGCTCGCTCACGGTAAGGTCTGTTGCGGTGACACCGTCGGCCAAAACATTATTGGCCCAGTAGTGCGGGGCTTCCATGTCGAACCCGGGCACGCTTTGCTGCAGGTAATCGGCCGTGGTCGCCTCGAGCTTCATCAGGTCGCCCAGGCAGGCGTCGACGGGTGTGTCGGCCAGGATGATGGCGAGCAGCTGCGCGTCGAGGACATACGCATCGACGCGGACGATCTTGAGCAGCTCATCGCGCATGTCGTCGAACAGGCGATTGCGCGTCTGCTCAAACTCCTCGTCACTGCCCATGTCCTCGATGCGATGGAGCTCGTCGAGCAGGTGGCGATGAACACCGGCGTAGGACAGCAGCGCCTGGGCATGCTCGGACTGCGCATACTTTTGGGGATTCGCGCTAATGTCGTTATGGACAAGCTCGCGTGCTGCATCGGTGAGCTCGGGGTGCGACGCCAGATAGGTGCGCTCCAGGTAGGCGGGGATGTAGACGCTCGGATCCATTAGAGGTCTCCTCCCTTAAACGGCAAACCCTGCTCGGCTGCGCGCAGGATGCGCTCGTCGATTTGGGAGCGCACGATGTCGTTGGTGGCGACCCAGGCGGCAAAGCTGGCGTTGTCGGGGGCGCCCAGGCCCTCCTGCAGTACCGGCGTCGCCTCGGACAGCGCAAGGACGAGCTCGTCGGTGGAGCCCACACCCACGTTGACGCGGGCATAGACGCCATCGGGAAACTCGGTTTGGAAGTAGAGCGCCTCGGCCGCGTGCGGGCACGAGCGTGCGAGGATGCGCAAATAGTGCTCGGCGCCCTCGTAGTCCAGTTCGCGCCAGGCTGCGCTCATCAGTGCGATGAGCGTCCACGGGTCCAAGTCGCGCTCCGCATCTTTGGGGCGGCGCAGCGGGGTATTCGCGAGGTACGGCACGGAGTGAGCGGAGCGAAAGCGCTTGAGCTCCTCGGCGGGGTATTCGAGCTTTGCCATGGCGAGCATCGCGGTGTGGCGGACACCAGCGGGGTCGTTGGGCGCAAAGTCCAAGCTGCGATTTGCGGCTTCGAGCGACATGCGGTAGCGTCCGCTAATGAGCGCGCGCGATGCCAAGGCGGCAAGCCAGCGCAGGTAGGGACGGCGCATAAGGTCGCCTGCGGCCTCACGCTCGTAGGGGTCCTGCGCCGAGGCGATCTTGAGCGCCAGATCGTGCTCCACCTCGTCGCACTTGGACACCAGATACTGCACGTATTCCTCGTTGGATTCGGCGGTGAGCGCCGTCAGCATGCGCTGGGCATCCCAGTTGGCCGGATCGAGTGCGGCAGCCTCGAGGAGCATGTTCTCGGCAGCTGCCTCTTCCTGCTCTGCCTGGGTATCGTCAGGGATAAAGGGAATGCGGTAGTCGACAGCCTCGACCACCTTGGCAATGAGGTGCCCGGCGCGGTCGCGGTCGTGCACGATGAGCGGTGCGGGGTTGCGGGTGAATTGTTCCATCAGACGCTCTACGGCGGCAGCGTCGGTGAGCGGGATATTGTCGCGGCGCAAGGCCTCAAGAACGAGGCGATGGCAATCCTCTTGAATGGGATCGAATGCCATGGGGCCTCCTTTGCTGCGGTTAGGGTTCAAATATCTCTACATAAGGTTCTAGTTTACCCGCATGTGGCACACCGGGGGTGCCGCACTTGGACATGCACCTTTGCACCACGAAGACGGATGTCGCACAAATGTCGGCACCTTGGACGACTGAGTGGTATCACGGTGCCGCAAACGGTCGATTTTTGGCGGCGAACGGAGCGCATTTTGGAGCGGCACAGTCCTGCCCGGGATATGTGGTCAACCTTGATAAAACGTTTGCCCAGCTTGGGAGTATGGATGCCGCACAAGGGTCTTCAGGGATAGAAAAAACGTTTCATCATTGTTGGCTTTAGGTGAATAACTGACCAACCAGAACGGTAAAATAGTGTTTGTCTGAGCGTTGAGACGTTTAGACATCGCGTATTGTCATCGCCGGCAACGCGCAAACCGGTCCTAACGGAGCCAATTGGGTGCTCCGTTATATACGCAAGTCTAAGAGGGGCTTGTTTAGGAGGCACAGTATGGGACGTTTTACCAATCCTCGCGATCTGTACTTTGGTGAGGGCGCTCGCCACGAGGTGAAGAACCTCAAGGGCAAGAAGGCCATCATCGTTTCTGGCGGCAGCTCTATGCGCCGCGGCGGGTTCCTGCAGGACGTTGAGGCCGACCTTAAGGAAGGCGGTTTCGAGGTCAAGCTGTTCGAGGGCGTCGAGTCCGACCCGTCCATCGAGACGGTCATGAAGGGCGCCGAGGCCATGCGCGAGTTCGAGCCCGACTGGATTATCGCCATCGGCGGCGGTTCGCCCATCGATGCCGCTAAGGCCATGTGGGTCTTCTACGAGTATCCCGAGGAGTCCTTCGATAACATCATCCAGCCGTTCAGCTTCCCCGAGCTGCGTCAGAAGGCTCACTTCTGCGCCATCTCCTCTACCTCCGGCACCGCTACCGAGGTCACTGCCTTCTCCGTCATCACCGACTACGCCAAGGGCATCAAGTACCCGCTGGCCGACTTCAACATCACTCCTGATGTCGCCATCGTCGACCCCGAGCTCACCTACACCATGCCCGCCAAGCTGTGCGCTCATACCGGCATGGACGCTCTGACCCACTGCATGGAGGCCTACGTTTCCACCTGCGCCTCTATGTTCACCGACGCCAACGCTCTGCACGGCATCCGCGAGATCGTCGAGTGGCTGCCCAAGTCCTATGCTGGCGACCATGAGGCCCGTCAGCACATGCACGAGGCTCAGTGCATCGCCGGTATCGCCTTCTCCTCGGGCCTGCTCGGCATCGTTCACTCCATGGCTCACAAGACCGGTGCAGCCTTTGAGAACGGTCACATCATCCACGGTGCTGCTAACGCCATGTACCTGGGCAAGGTCATCCAGTGGAACTCCAAGGACCCGCGTGCTGCCGAGCGTTATGCATACGTGGCCAAGGAGATCCTGCACCTTCCCGGCGAGACCAACGAGGAGCTCATCGCTGCGCTCGTCCAGAAGATTCGCGACCTCAACGACCAGCTCAACATTCCGCAGTCCATCAAGGATTACGCGAATGGTGGCGTGAAGGTCGACGCCGAGAACCCGCAGATGGTTTCCGAGGAGGAGTTCCTCGCCAAGCTGCCCGAGATCGCCGCGAACGCCGAGCAGGACGCTTGCACGCCCGAGAACCCTCGTGAGACCAAGGCTGCCGACTTCGAGAAGATCCTCAAGGCCTGCTACTACGACACCGACATCGATTTCTAATCGACTCTTGTTATCGTAACGAGGGGCTCCGCACGTATCTGTACGGAGCCCCTTTCTTTTTTCTTTTAGAGAATGGGATAGTTATGGCTGCAATTTTCAATAGCCCCAGCAAGTACATCCAGGGTCCGGACGAGCTCGCCAAGCTCGGCTCCTATGTCGAGCCGCTTGGCGCTAAGGCCCTCGTCATCGTGACGCCTTCGGGCAAGAAGCGCGTCGGTGCCAAGATCGAGGGCGGCTTTGCCGAGGCTAAGGCCGAGCTGCTGTTTGAGGACTTTAACGGCGAGTGCTCCAAGGGCGAGGTCGATCGCCTGGTTGCATTCGCTCGCGACAACGGTTGCGACATCATCGTCGGCGTCGGTGGCGGCAAGATCCTCGACACCGCGAAGGCCGTCGCCTATTACCTGGAGTCCCCGGTTATCATTTGTCCCACCATTGCTTCGACCGACGCCCCGTGTTCGGCGCTTTCGGTGCTCTATACCGATGACGGCCAGTTCGACAAGTACCTCTTCCTTAAGGCAAACCCCAACATTGTCCTGATGGATACGACGGTTATCGCGGCGAGCCCGGTGCGCCTGACGGTTTCCGGTATGGGCGATGCGCTCGCAACCTACTTTGAGGCCCAGGCGACGCACGATGCCGACGGTGGCACTTGCGCCGGCGGCAAGGGCGGTATGGCTGGTCTGGCACTTGCCAAGCTCTGCTACGAGACGCTTATGGCCGATGGCGTGAAGGCCAAGGTCGCGTTGGAGAAAGGTGCGCTGACGCCTGCCGTGGAGCACATCATCGAGGCAAACACGCTGCTCTCCGGCATTGGCTTTGAGAGCTCGGGCCTTGCTGCTGCTCATGCCATCCACAATGGCCTGACGATGCTGCCCGAGTGCCACGGCATGTATCACGGCGAGAAGGTCGCCTTTGGCACCATCGTCCAGCTGGTACTCGAGGATGCTCCGACCGAGAAGCTCGAGGAAGTCTTGGGCTTCTGCAGTGAGCTGGGCCTGCCGGTCACGATGAAGGAACTTGGCGTTGCCGAGCTTACGCGCGAGCAGGCCATGATTGTTGCCGAGGCCGCCTGCGCGCCCGATGACACCATGTGCAACATGCCGTTTGAGGTGACGCCCGAGATGGTCGCAAACGCCATCCTGGGTGCCGACGCGCTGGGCCACTACTATCTCATGGATGAGTAAATCAAGCTAAGGAAGGGGCAAAGCCAGCAGATGGCTTTGCCCCTTTTTGCTATGGTGCAAAGGGGTCAGGTTACTTTGCACCAATTGTTGTTGATGAAAGGGCGGATTCTCGTATGGCGCTTCCCATGGTTTATGGCGGTCCCGGTCGGTATGTTCAGGGGCCGGGTGAGCTCTCGCGTCAGGGCAGGTATTTGTCATGGTTGGGCTGCGCTGCCTATGTCTTGTTTGACCAGGGCACCGAGGATCGGCTGTGTAGGCAGATCGTCGATGGATTTCTGGATGAAGATCTAAGCGAGCCGTTCTTTAAGATCTATAACGGTCCGTGTACGGAAGAGGCCGTTGTAAAAATGGCTAAGGAAGCCCGGGCTGAGTATTGCGACATGGTGGTGGGTATTGGCGGCGGCAAGATGCTCGATATCGCCAAGGCCGTTGCGTTTTATGCTGAGCTGCCGTTGTGTGTATGCCCCACGGCGGCATCGATGGATGGTCCGTGCAGCGCGATTTCGGTGCTGTATCACGAGGATGGGTCGTTCGACCGCTACCTGATGCTCGAGAAGAATCCAGACCTGGTCGTGGTCGATACCAACGTGGTCGCGGCGGCCCCGCTGCGTATGACGGTCGCTGGCATGGGCGATGCGCTGGCAACGTATTTCGAGGCGCGTTCGTGCGCCGCGGCGCACGGCGCCAACGAGCACGGTGGCGCGCCGGGACACTTGGCCTTGGTTGCGGCTCGTGCCTGCTATGACACACTCATGGAGTGCGGCGTCGCTGCCAAGCGCGATCTCAAAAAGGGCCGTACATCGCCAGCGGTTGAGCGCCTGATCGAGTGCAATATTCTGCTCTCGGGTGTTGGCTTTGAGAGTGGTGGCCTAGCGCTTGCCCATGCCATAGCCAACGGCCTGACGATTCTGCCCGAGTGCAAGGCCATGCATGGTGAGGCCGTGGCATTTGGCCTGGCGGTGCAGCTGCGCCTGGAGCGTGCGCCCGAGCTTAATCAGGTGCTCGAGTTTTGTCAGCGCGTCGGTCTGCCGACGACGCTCGAGGAGCTGGGCCTTGACGAGATTTCCGATGCCGACCTGATGAGCGTTGCAGATGCGGCCTTTAGAAACGAACGCAATATGGCTAACGAACAGGCCAAGGTGACCAGACAAAAGCTCGTGCAGCTCATGCGCGAGGCATAGCTAGGCGCTTGATCGACCTTGTGCAATCGAGGCGGCGATAGGCATAGGCTATTTGCCTCAAAGGTGCGCCGCGTGTAATTTGCCCGAGGCGTGGGCCGATAGCGTATCATTATCTCTTGCTTGTTTGCACTGCTCAGGGAGGGGCCGCGCATGGCGCAGGAACACGATCTGTTTGATGACATTATCGAGATCAGCAAGGGTTTCGACTTTCTTAAAAACCCGCTTGGCGGCGTGACCGATGCACTCGATCCGTCGGCGCCGCAGTGGAATCCTGCCGACTACAAGGAGCGCCCGCGCGGCAACACCATTCCGTGCTTGACCTGCAAAAACGAAAAGAGCGGTTGCACCGCGTGCATGGACGTGTGCCCGGTCAACGCTATCGAGGTCGAGGAAGACGCCATCGAGATCCTCGACTCCTGTCGCAAGTGCGGCCTGTGCGCCGCTGCCTGTCCGACCGAGGCGATCATCTCGCCGCGCCTGGCGCCTAAAAACCTGTATGACGATATCGTCTCCGCTGCTACGAGCCACGAGACCGCCTACGTCACCTGCACACGCGCCCTCAAGCGCATGCCGCGCGAAAACGAGGTCGTCGTTGCCTGCGTGGGCGATATTACGGCCGAGACCTGGTTCTCGGTACTGGCGGACTATCCCAACGTGAGCGTCTACCTGCCACTGGGCGTGTGCGATAAATGCCGCAACACCGGTGGCGAGGACATTCTGGGCGAGGCCATTGCTACCGCCGAGGAGTGGGCGGGTACGGGCATGGGCCTGGAGGTCGACCCCAAGAGCCTCAAATGCCATAAGCGCCGTGAGTACGAGCGCAAGGAGTACATGGAAAAGATCGCCCGCACCACGGGCCTTACCGTGACCAAGCTCAACCCGGCAACGGCGGCGCTGGCCTCGGTGACGCAGAAGTTGAAGGCCCACCGTCACCAGATCACGCAGCTCGAGCGCACACTCAACACCATGTGCGGCACCACGACGACCAAGCGTCGCCGTTCGCTCACGCACGGGCGGCAGCTGGTGCTCTCGACGCTGCAGAACCACCCCGAGCTTGCCCAGAATATGCAGGTGAGCACACCGGAATGCGATTTTGACAAGTGCACGTCGTGCGGCGAGTGCGTCAACGTGTGCCCCACGTTTGCCTGCGATTTGGTGGGAAGCGGTCGCTTTGCACTGGAGTCCACGTATTGCCTAGGTTGCGGAGCCTGCGTCAAGGTGTGCCCCGAGCATGCGCTCAAGCTGGTCGAGCACGATGCGTCCAATCTGGTCGTTGTCGACCCCGAGGCCGAGGAAAAGGCCGCTCAGAAGGCCAAGGCCCACGAAGAGGCCCAGAAGGCCAAGGCCGAGGCAAAGGCCAAGCTTGACAAGATGCTCGATCAGGTGGAGAAGCTCGCGGACTAGTCAGCGAGCTCTATCTCTGCTTCATTTGCGCCGCCGCGGTGTCCGGATTCGCCCGGATGCTGCGGCGGCGCTATACTTATACGGTTTGAAGTACCTGTACCAAAAGGAGCTGTCGTGTCCCTTTCCATCGGTATCGTGGGCCTGCCCAACGTGGGCAAGTCGACGCTGTTCACCGCGCTTACCAAAAAGACCGGCCTTGCCGCCAACTACCCGTTTGCCACGATCGACCCCAACGTGGGTATCGTCGATGTGCCCGATGGCCGCCTGCAAAAGCTCGCCGACATCGTTAACCCGGGTCGCATTGTGCCGGCGACGGTCGAGTTCGTCGACATCGCAGGTCTGGTGAAGGGTGCTAACGAGGGCGAGGGCCTGGGCAACCAGTTCCTGGCCAACATTCGCGAGACCGACGCCATCTGCGAGGTCGTGCGCTACTTTAAGGACCCCAACGTCATGCGTGAGGTGGGCCGCACGGGCGAGTTCGTCGATCCCGCCGGCGATGCCGACACCATCATGACCGAGCTCATCCTGGCCGACATGGGCACGCTCGAGAAGCAACTGCCCAAGCTCGAGAAGGAGGCCAAGCGCGACAAGGAGCTCATGCCCAAGTTCGAGGTGGCCAAGCGCCTGCTCGCTTGGCTCAACGAGGGCAAGCGAGCCGCATCCATGGAGATGACCGACGAGGAGCGTGCCGCCGCCAAGGGCCTGTTCCTGCTCACTATGAAGCCCATTCTGTACGTGGCCAACGTGGACGAGGATATGCTCAACGACGACCTGGCGCCTATCGATGGCGTCAAGCCGCTGCCCATCTGCGCCAAGATCGAGGCCGAGCTTTCCGAGCTCGATCCCGAGGACGCCGCCGACTACCTGGAGAGCCTGGGCCTGGAGCAGCCCGGTCTGGACGTGCTCGCTCAGGCTGCCTACAAGCTGCTCGGCCTGCAGTCGTTCTTTACGGCCGGCGAGATGGAGGTCAAGGCCTGGACGGTTCGTCAGGGCGCGACCGCCCCGCAGGCCGCCGGCGTCATCCACACCGATTTTGAACGCGGCTTTATTAAGGCCGAGGTTATTGGCTACGACGACTACATCGAGCTCGGCGGCGAGCAGGGCGCCAAGGCCGCCGGCAAGCTGCGTATTGAGGGCAAGGACTATGTTATGGCCGATGGCGACGTCGTGCACTTCCGCTTTAACGTGTAAGGACGACGCAT
This sequence comes from Collinsella aerofaciens, assembly GCF_032584215.1. Lineage (GTDB taxonomy): Bacteria > Actinomycetota > Coriobacteriia > Coriobacteriales > Coriobacteriaceae > Collinsella. Next base: position 25,317 of record NZ_JAWHPN010000023.1, read on the forward strand.
ATGTTTAAATATGGCAAAAAAGCTGGCTACATGGGTATTGCGCTGCTCGTACTTGCGGTGATTCCGCTGGTGGTCGCAGCGTGTGTTATCCCCAACATTGGCCCCGAGGTGGCAACGAAGTTTAACGCCGCCGGCGAGGTGACGCGCTGGGGCAAGAGCTACGAGTTGCTGGCACTGCCGGTGCTCAACCTGCTGCTGAGCGTGGCGACGTACTTTACGGCGGGACGCCAGGCAAAGAACAATGATGACTCCGCCGCCATGGCGCGCATCGTGTGCGAGCGCTACCTGCGCAACGGCTGCATCACGGGCGTGTTCCTCAACGTAATCAACGTTTACTTTATGTACTCGGCGATTACCGGAACGGGCTTTGGCTTTGGTTTCTAGCTTGTCCTTTTAGGCAACGAGCTTGCAAGCATATTCAATGGCTGCTGCGAGGCCGCCGCTCGATCGTGGTTTAAAGACCATGTCGGCGGCGGCCTCGTTTTCGTATCCGGCGCCGCGAAGGGCAAGTGCGATACCGGCTTCCAGGAGAAGGGGCAGACCGTGTTGGCTGGTTGCGATTACGGCAGCCTGATTGAGCGAGCAGCTGTGCGCTTGGCATTGGATGGCAAGTTCACCTTGCGCCGGGCAAGGGACCAGAACGGCGGCGACGCGACTTGATAGCAATGCAAATGCTGTGCGCTCATCGGGCGAAAGGCATTCTGCTTCAACGACGACGAGCTTGGGCGGCGCGCTGTTTGTGCGAAGCGTGGCTTGGTACATGCGGACCGAAGAACCCGACATAGAAAACTCCTGTGTATTCGGCAAAACGTAAACTATAGTTTACGTTTATGTTCGGCTCCATTTCAAACTCGGCTGCATGGACGAACGTGCGAAACAGATTCTTGGCAGGCGGGTCGAAGAGACACGCAGGGACCTTGGTATCTCCAAGGTTGATTTTTGTGTGGCGACAGGAATCAGCCGACCCTACCTCGACCGAATCGAAGATGGGACGGCAAATTTCACGCTCAAGGTTCTATTTAAGATCGCGCCCGCACTCGGCATGACGGTGTCAGAGCTTCTCGAGGGTATCGAATAGGGCGTTCCCCGCTGCTAATTGACGCTCTTTGGGCGGGTCCCCCTGGTTGCGATGTGCAAAATCGCGAGTATTCAGCACCTGTTCAGCCGTAGATGGTAGCTCGAGCGGCTGGCTTTGCCTTTTTGACAGTAGTTAATCCATACGATAAATAAAAATGTGGAATAAATATTTACCAGACGGCTTCTTCGCCCTAAAAGTTCGTCTAACAATCGGCCGATTCTATGCCTCCGGCGGAGAAATTGCAGAATACTCCGATTTTTGCACGGCCCGAAGGGGACCACCTGTCGTTTGAGGCTGCGATAAGTGGAACTGCCTTAGGGATTACGCCATCGGGATGCGGTCGTGGTTGACTTGGCTGTAGAACAGGCGCTGGATTTCGGCGGCATCGCGTGACTGGCCGAGTGCCCACATGGTTTTGGCCACGAGCGTCTCGGTGGTCATGTCGTCGCCGCGCAGAATGCCCGGATAATCGGCGTAAGCACGGCCGACCTCGTAAACGCCCAGATCGAGGCCCTCTTCGGGGACCTGCGTGGTCATAACGACAGTGCGGCCCGAATCGACCCAGCGGAAAATAGCCTCTTGGAACGACTCGCCCGACTCACCAAACTCGGGGATACCGCCAATGCCAAAGGTCTCAAGGATTACAGCATCGTAGCTATCGGCAAGGGCGTCGAGGATGCCCGGGTTTACGCCGGGCGTAAGCTTGAGTACAAATACGCGCGGATCGATGCTGTCGTAGAAACGCACCGGGTTTTCGCCCTGATGCGTGCCGTGAAGCCCATTGCGCACGATGCGGTCGTTGCGGATATAGGCAATGGGCGGATAGTTTACGCTAATGAACGCGTTAAAGCTCATGGTGCGCTGCTTGCGGGCGCGCGTGCCGGCAATGGCGACGCCGCCAAACACGATCGAGACGTCGTGCGAGTGCTCGTCGAGCGCATAGAGCAGGCTCTGGTACAGGTTGAGCTTGGCGTCGGTAAAGGGATTGCCCATGGGCTTTTGCGAGCCGGTGAGCACGATGGGCTTGGGGCTGTCCTGAATCAGGTAGGAAAGCGCTGCTGCGGTGTAGCTCATGGTGTCGGTGCCGTGCAGAATCACGAAGCCGTCGTGGTCGGCATAACCCTCGACGATGACGTCGCGGATACGCATCCAGTCGCTCGGGCGCATATTGGTGCTGTCGATGTTCATGGGCTGCACGACGTCGAGCTCGCAGAGCCCCGAGATCTCGGGGACGCTCTGGGCGAGCTCCTCACCGGTCAGGGCGGGGGAGAGGCCGTTGCCGTCCTCGGTCGATGCGATGGTGCCGCCCGTGGCGATGAGAAGGATGCGCTTCATGCTGATATTCCTATCGTATTTGCCGCCGCAGAGGCGGAGTCGTTCGGCAGTATTGTGGCACAGGGCGTCCAATGTTCAAACGTATTACATCATCTGTAACGTTTGAAAACACTTCAATTGTCGTCAAATAGGGGCCCAGGTCGTGCGTTTGCCGTGCGCTGATGGCTGCGAGGGGCGAGAAACCCCATATAACGTGTACACTATGGAGGTTATTTTCGTTCATTCACGCGGGTGGGCACCGGCTCCCCGCCAACAAGAGGGGGAACCATGGATCAAAAGGCTTCCGCAAAGGTCCTCGTACTCGACTTTGGTGCGCAGTACGGTCAGCTCATTGCCCGTCGCGTCCGCGACCTCAACGTGTATTCCGAGATCGTCCCCTGCGACATCTCGGCCGACGAGATTCGCGAGATGAACGCCTCTGCGCTCATCCTTTCCGGCGGTCCGGCCTCCGTGTACGCCGAGGACGCTCCGTCCATCGATCCCGCCATCTTTGACCTGGGCCTTCCCGTCCTGGGCTTTTGCTACGGCCATCAGATCACGGCCGTGACGCTCGGCGGCAAGGTCGGCCACTCCGAGGTGGGCGAGTACGGCCGCGCCATCATCACGCGCACGGCCGGCGCCAAGCTCTTTAACTCCACGCCTATGGAGCAGACCGTGTGGATGAGCCACCGCGACGCCGTTTCCGAGGTGCCCGAGGGCTTTACCGTTACCGCCAGCACCGACGTGTGCCCGGTTGCCGCCATGGAGTGCGTCGAGCGCAAGATTTTCACCACGCAGTTCCACCCTGAGGTCAAGCACTCCGAGTACGGTCAGCAGCTGCTGAGCAATTTCCTGTTTGAGATTTGCGGCCTGGAGCCCAACTGGAGCATGGACAACCTGGTCGAGACCATGACGACCGAGTTCCGCGAGAAGGTCGGCGACGACCGCGTGATTCTGGCCCTGTCCGGTGGCGTCGACTCCTCCGTCGTGGCTGCGCTGGGTGCTCGTGCCGTGGGCAAGCAGATGACCTGCGTGTTCATCAACCACGGTCTGCTGCGCAAGGGCGAGTCCGAGCAGGTGGAGGAGGTCTTCACCAAGCAGTTTGACGTCGACTTTATCCACGTTCACGCCGAGGACCGTTATGCCGAGCTTCTGGCCGGCGTGACCGAGCCCGAGGAGAAGCGCCGCATCATCGGTACGCAGTTCTGGAAAGAGTTCTTCGCCGTGGCGCAGCAGCTCGAGACCGATGGCAAGCCGGTCAAGTATCTGGCTCAGGGCACCATCTACCCCGACATCATCGAGTCCGGCGCTCGCAAGACGGGCGGCAAGACGGCCACCATCAAGAGCCATCACAACCTAATCCCGTTCCCCGAGGGCGTGCACTTCGACCTCATCGAGCCGCTCGATCACTTCTTTAAGGACGAGGTCCGCGCACTTGGTCTGGCGCTCGGCCTGCCGGGTCATATCGTGTTCCGTCAGCCCTTCCCGGGCCCGGGTCTGGCCATCCGCATCATCGGCGCGGTCGACAAGGAGAAGCTCGAGATTCTCAAGAACGCCGACGCTATCGTGCGCGAGGAGCTCGACGCCTACAACCAGCGTCTGTTTGAGCAGACCGGCGAGCGCAACTCCGAGCACAGCTGCTGGCAGTACTTTGCGGTCCTGCCCGACATTAAGTCCGTCGGCGTTATGGGCGACGAGCGTACCTACCAGCGCCCGATCATCCTGCGCGCCGTCGAGTCCAGCGATGCCATGACCGCCGACTGGGCCAAGCTGCCCTACGACGTGCTGGCCCGCATCTCCGGCCGCATCGTCGCCGAGGTCCCTGGCGCCAACCGCGTGTGCTACGACATCACGTCCAAGCCGCCCGCGACCATCGAGTGGGAATAAACGATATTCGTTGATTTCAAGCCTCTGACCTGCGAAAACAGGTCGGGGGCTTCTTATTTTGCAACCTCTGTGCAACCTTTGCGGTTTCGCGCCCCGTGAACAGGGGATGTAGCACTGTTCACGTCTGGACCCATGTCGGCACCGATCAATGCCCGCGCTGCTTCTGCTTGCGCTTCAGCTTCCGCTGCTCGAAGCACGTCGCCCGGGGTTCCTCGCCAGAGGAGAACTGACCGTTCCTTGCGAAACCGCGAGACCAGCTATATCCGTTTGCTGCGGGCTTGCTTGAGCCAGTTCCTCTTGAAAGAGCCTATACCTCCGAAGAACTTGTTGTACGTCTCACCGTTCTCCTTGGCCTCGCACTTGACCAAGGCAAGTTCGATGGTGCAGAGGTAATCCGCCACTTGCTCGAGGCGGTAGTCGGTCATCGAGGTCTTGCGGCGTCGGACGACCCCTTTTGAGAGGACCTTGCCCACCGAGCCGTCTCGCCCACGGAACAGAAGGAACGCATCCTCGCGACCTTCGGCGACCTGTGCTGCGAGATGGAGGGCTGCACCATCGCGCAGGGCCCTTTCCAAAGCGAAGTGTCGAGCCGAAGTGTTGAGCGTCGGCCCTGAATGTTCAATGACCGTTGTTTTCTGTCCCTCAAGTGGTGGACTTTTCCTCGGAGCTGTTGATTCCCCCACGCGCCCCCTTCCGTTCTCTGTTCTCCCCTTATACTCCTTGTACGAGGAGGTAAGAAGTCATGGACAAGACCACACAGGACAGCTTGGCAAAGAAACCCGTCGACATGAGGGACAGGATTCTCGAGCATCTCGAGGCCCTCACCTCTGCCGTCTCGCTCGATGACCTTGTCCGTCTGTCCACCTCCGACATCGCCGAGACGCTCATCATCTCCAGGAGCCTGGCGAGCCAGTACCTCAACGACCTTGTTCGCGCCGGCCTTGTGGTTAAGGTGGCGGGCAGGCCTGTCCGTTATTTTCATCGCCGCGCGTTCCAGAAGCGTTTTCAGGTAAAGCTCTCTGCAAGCGAGTACGCCTCGCTCGCCGACCTCATCCAGGCGACGGGAATCGCCGATCACCGCGACTTCGCGCGTGCCGTGGGCTTCGACCTGAGCCTCAGCTCCGTTGTCGAGCAGTGCAAGGCTGCGGTTCAGTACCCTCCGTTTGGCCTACCCATCCTCTTGAGCGGCGGCGTGGGTGTCGGTAAGTCTTTCCTTTCTCGCCTTGTGTACGAGTACGGCAAGAACCAGGGCTTGCTGTCCCGCGACTCCTCCTATGTGCGCATCGACTGCGCCGGGGTCCCGGACGCCGCCTCGTTCAACGGGCTTCTTGACGAGTCGATCGCGAAATCGCGCGGGGGTGTGGTTTTTGTCAACGGCATCGAGGCACTCTCTCCCTCTGCGATGGAGCACTGCCTTGCGACGGCCCTCGGGCTCGATGCCTCCCAGGATGCGCCGCGCGCTCGCCTCGTTCTTTCGACGACGCTTTCTGCCGATGACCTGAAGGTTTCCTCGGCCTACAGCAAAATGCCCATCTGTGCCCGCGTCCCCTCACTCAAGGAGCGGACCCCCGAGGAGCGCGAGGATCTCATCTTGAGCTTCCTGCGCAGCGAGGGGTGCCGAATCGGTTCTGATGTGAAGATTAGCCGCGGCGCATACCGTTGCCTCGTGAACGCGGACTTTTCCGATAACATCGCCGGCTTGCGCGCCTGCGTGACGAACTGCTGCGCCAAAGCGTTCCTCAATCGCGAGGGCGACTACGTCGTCGTTCGCCCGTATCTTCTTCCCAGCGGGCTCCTCTCCTCCGCGCAGATCGATCAACAGCCCGACGATGGCGTTCTGATCGACGCGTCCCTGGATGCCGCCGAGAGCACAGGGCCGGTCGAGCAGGCGCTCGATGCCCTGTGCTCTCTCGATGAGCGATTCTGCGCCGGGGAGCTCTCTGTCTCCGAGCTCGTCTCGCAAGCTGTCTCCGCTGTGCGCGGCGTTGAGGATCACTTGATCTTCGGCCGCGGCGTTACCTCCTCGAGGTCGCGCGCCTTCGAGCGCATCGTGGGCGTGGTCCTTGCCGACGCAGGCTCTTCTTATGGCATCGAGCTTTCGAGGAAGGTCGCTTTTCTACTGGCCCAGGAGATTTGCCTGCAGTTGTGGCCGGGCATCGGCCTGGCTAAGCGAAAGTCTGCCTGTGCGGAGCAAATCTCCCATCTCCTCGGTGCCGTGACCTCCGAATTACCGTTTGCCTCGAGCGTCTCCGATCAGGTCGCCGCAGACGTGGAAGGGGCGCTGGGAATCTCGCTCGATCACTTCACGAAGACGCTTCTGACGCTGTGCGTCGCATCGGAGTCTCGCGACGCGAAGGCCCTTCGAACGCTCTGCGTCATCTTGTCCCACGGCTACTCAACGGCGACGAGCATCGCCGACGCGGCGAACCGTATGCTCGGCATGCATGTGTACGAGGCGGTCGACATGCCCTACGACCAGCAGCTGAAGGACATTGTCGGTCCGCTCCAGCGCCTCGTCGACCGTCACTCGTACTGCACTGGGGTCGTGTTTCTTGTTGACATGGGCTCTTTGGAGGAGGCCTATAAGGCCCTCGAGAACGTTACCGACTCCACCATCGGGGTGGTGAACAACGTCTCCACCGGGCTCGCGCTCGAGATCGGGTCCGGGCTGCTCGGCGGCAAGTCCATCGCCGAGGTTCTTGGCGATGCGACCGCCGTGTGCGTGACGCACTGCAAGGTGATCGAGCGCGTCAACCGTGAGGACGCCATCGTCTTCTGCTCCGAGTCCGGGGTCGACGCCGCGGAGAGGATACGCCAGCTCGTCTCGCAGAGCCTCCCGCGCACCATAGGCGCACGCCTGCTCACGAGGCCCTTCAAGCAGCTCGTCACGAACGGGTCGAACGACGCCGTTTTCTCCGAGCACCGCGTCTGCGCCGTCATCGGCACGGGAGACCCCGGGATTGCCTCCGTTCCCTTCGTCGCCCTCGAAGACATTATGTCGACGGCGTCCGCCTCGAAGGTCGATGCCGTGTTCGGCAGGTGGCTTGACGCTTCCGAGCTCTCTTCTTTCCACGAGAAGCTGCTTTCGAACATGACGCTGCAGAACGTTATCCGCTCCATCACCATCCTCGACCCGGAGCGGCTATTCCACGAGATCGAGAGCGCCGTGCACGAGCTTCAGCGCAGAACGGGCGAGAAGATCGGCAGCAACGCCATCATCGGGCTGTACGTTCACCTCTGTTGCCTCGTTGAGCGCCTCGTCACCCGCAACCCCATCGAGACCTACGTCGGCCAGGATCGCTTCGAGGAAGAGCACACCGACTTCATCGAGTCCTTCAGGCAGAGTTTCTCGAGCATCTCGACGCGCTATCGCGTGGAGGTTCCTGTAAGCGAGATCGCCTACGTCTTCGACTACATCAGCGTGAGCGCCGCCCCGGCGCGAGAGGAGCGTCTCGGCTCCTCGAGCCTCCTGTTCGACGAGTGACCCCCGCGCCGTCACGAGCTGACCGCGCGTCTTCAATAATCCGATAACCCCTTGCCCGGCGCGAATCCGGATAGCGCCAAGGCAGTACCGAACGTAAGACTTGATTTGATAGGAGCAAACATGAGTGTTGTTATGGCACGAATCGACAATCGCCTGCTTCACGGCATCATCGTGACGCAGTGGGCCCCGGTGTCGGGCGCAACCCGCGTCATGGTCGTCGATGACAAGGTCGCCGGCGATGAGGTCCTGAAGTCCACCATGAGGATGGCGCGCCCCGCGGGCATGGCCGTCTCGATCATCTCTGAGGAGACCGCGCTCAAGAACTTCGCGGCGGGCAAGTACGACCGCGAGAAGGTCTTTGTCATCGCTAAGGAGCCCGAGACGATCCTTCACCTGGCCGAGTCGGGCGTCGAGTTCCCGTCGCTGATCGTCGGCGGCTCTCTTGTCAAGGAGGACGGCGTCCAGCTCACCCAGCGCGCCTATGCCTCCGCCGAGAACGTCCAGAGCTACAAGGCGCTCATCGCCCGCGGCGTCAAGGTGACGGCACAGTTCGTGCCCGCCGACAAGCCCGTCTCCGTCGCCGACCTCATCTAAGGAGGGATCATGGTCAACTTCACTATCCTGCAGGTCGTCCTTTTGACCCTGCTGGCCTTCATCAAGCACGTGGACTACTACGGCATCCCGATGATCTTCGTCAACTATGCCGTTTTCTGGGGCCTTATCACCGGCGTCGTCATGGGCGACTGGCAGACCGGCCTCGTCATCGGCGGCACCATCCAGCTCATGCAGCTCGGCGTCGCGGGCTTCGGCGGCTCGTCGATTCCCGACTACGGCACGATGGCCATCATCGCCACCGCCTACGGCGTGACCCTGGGCGCGGACACGGGCCTCGCCATTGGCCTGCCGGTCGGCATGCTCGGCATCCAGCTCGACGTCATCGTCAAGATCCTCAACGGCTTCGTCGTCGAGAAGTCCCAGAAGCTCTGCAACGAGGGCAAGTTCAAGCAGATGAACGCCATCCTGTGGGTCTGCCCCGCGCTCTTCGGTCTGTGCGCCGCCCTGCCCGTCTTTGTTTCCGTGACGCTCGGCCAGCCCGCCGTCAACTGGCTCCTCGAGGTCATGCCCCAGTGGTTCCTCTCCGGCCTCACCCTCGCCGGCAAGATGCTCCCGGCCGTCGGTATCGCCATGCTGCTTCGCTACATGCCCACCGCTAAGTACTTCCAGTACCTGCTCGCCGGCTTCTTCCTCTCGGCCTTCCTGAACGTGCCCATCATCGGTGCCGCCATCGTCGGCGTTGCCCTCGCGATCGCGTTCTACCAGCGCGCCGAGAGGGACACCGAGCTCGCCGCCCACGCTTCCGCAGACGCCTTCATCGGAGAGGATGAGTAACCATGGAAAACGAGAACATCACCGCCGCCGCCGAGGGCAAGCCCTCCGGCTATAAGGTCACCAAGAAGGACCTGCGCAACGCGAACTGGCGCTGGCTCATGAGCGTGTGCACCTTCAACTACCAGACCCAGCAGGGCGCCTCGGTCGCCTACGCCCTCTCGCCGATCCTGAGGAAGATCTACACGAACGACGAGGACTATAAGCAAGCGCTCAACAACCACTTCCGCTACTACAACACCCAGCCTTGGCTCGCCGCCATCATCCTCGGCGCCTGCGTGGCCATGGAGGAGCGTGACGGCCTCGCGGCGGCGGACGCCGTCCAAGACCTGAAGATCGGCACCATGGGACCGCTCGCCGGCGTCGGCGACTCCCTGCTCATGACCATGATCCCGACCATCATGGGCTCCATCGCCGCCTACATGGCCATCGAGGGCAACCCCGTGGGAGCCGGCATCTGGTTCGCGCTCATCCTGGCCATCTTCTGGGTCCGCATGCACGCCCTCGAGTTCGGCTACAAGCAGGGTGTGAAGCTCGTCACCGACTTCAGCGAGAAGCTTCCCAACCTCACTGCCGCCGCCTCCGTGCTCGGCCTCACCGTGGTCGGCTGCCTCATCGCCTCGGTCATCGGCGTCACCTGCCCGATTAGCTTCAGCTTCGGCGACGTCTCGATGGAGATTCAGCCGCTGCTCGACAAGATCCTGCCTGCCATGATCCCCGCCGCCATCACGGGAAGCGCGTATTACCTTCTTACCAAGAAGAACGCGAGCATGACGGCCCTCATCCTCGTGGTGATCGTCCTCGCGATGGTCGCCTCCGCCGCCGGCATCCTCGCCTAGCTTCGACCCAAGAGATTGGTGAATCAATGAGAAAGATAGTTGTGGCGAGCCATTCCCTTCTCGCCCAGGGCTTCAAGGACACCCTCGAGTTCCTTACGGGTAAGAGCGACGCCATCAACGCCGTGTGCGCCTACGTGAACGACAACGGCGAGGGGCTCGACGCGGCGGTCGAGGCGGCGCTTTCGGGCACTGACGAGGTCGTCGTCCTCACCGACGCGCTCGGCGGCAGCGTGAACCAGCGCTTCTCCCGCTTCGCCTCCGACCGGATCCACGTGATCGCGGGTGTCAACCTCCCGCTCGCCATGACGGTCGCGCTCGCGCGCCCCGACGAGAAACTCGACTTCGACGCCCTCGTCGACGAGGCGCGCCAGCAGATCGTCTACGTGAACGGTGCCAGTTCCGCCGAGTGCGAAGACGACGAATAGAGGAGGTCGACGATGAGAGAGTTCCTTAAGGACGTGTGGATGCACGGCGGTGAGGAAAGCCGCGCCATCACCCCCGAGAACATCACGGGCGAGAAGGGCCGCGCCGCCATGTCGGCCAGCCACCTCGGCGTCGGCCGCAAGGGCTCGTGCTGCGTGCCCCTTGAGTCCGGCGAGACCATCACGCTCGCGGACATCGAGGGCCCCGGCATCATCCGCCACATCTGGATGACCGTCCCCGACAAGACCGCCGCAGGCAGCTTCGTCATGCGCGACCTCGTACTGCGCTTCTACTGGGACGACGAGGAGACCCCCTCGGTCGAGTGCCCTGTCGGCGACTTCTTCTGCAACGGCTTCGGTGAGCGCGCCATCGTCAACTCGATGCCCATCTGCGTGAACCCGACGGGCGGCATGAACTGCTACTTCGAGATGCCTTTCAGGAAGCACGCCAAGGTCACGCTTACGAGCGAGCACCCCGGGTTCATTAAGTACATCTTCTACACGTTCAACTACGCGCTCACCGACGTGCCGGACGACGCCATGTACTTCCACGCCCGTTTTAACCGCGAGCGCAGCACCCGCAGGGGCGTCGACTACACCGTGCTCGACGGCGTGCGCGGTAAGGGCTACTACGTCGGCACCTACATGGCCCTGTGCGCCCTGGAGCGCTATTGGTGGGGCGAGGGCGAGATGAAGTTCTTCCTCGACGGTGACGAGGAGTTCCCTACGGTCACCTCGACGGGAGCCGAGGACTACTTCGGCGGTGCCTGGGCCTTCCTCGACAGGCCACCCCACGCGCTGCCCGAGGCGCAGTGCTTCAACACGCTGTTCGCCGGCTACCCGTACCGCTCGACGCGCGACGCCACGCGCGACCGCTTCAGCGCGGGCAAGCCGAACCCGAACCCGATGCTCGCGACCAACGACGACGCGCTGCCCAGGCACGGCCTCTACAGGTGGCACCTTCCCGACCCGATCTCGTTCAAGGAGGACCTGCGCGTGACGTTCCAGGACCTCGGCAACGACGACATCAAGCTCTACGAGCGCGAGGACGACATCTCCACCGTCGCCTACTGGTACCAAAGCGAGCCGCACGCCGTGCTCGCCCCGTTTGCCGCAAGGCAGGACCGCGTGCCCAGGTAGGGTCGCCTCGAAACAAGCCAACGTTATGGGCGCCCGCGGTTGACCATGACTGCGGGCGCCCCTTTGTAAGGAGGATCGCATGAGCGAAAAGCAAATGAGGCTCGGCGCCCTCGAGGCCGGCGGGACCAAGATGGTCTGTGCCGTGGTGTCCGGCGACGGCGAGGTCCTCGACCGTATGGAGACCCCGACGCTTACGCCCGCCGAGACCGTCCCGCAAATGGTCGAGTGGTTCACCGCCCGCGATGTGGACGCGTTGGGCATCGGTGCCTTCGGCCCGACCTGCGTCGACCCCAACGATGAGCGCTACGGTTCCATCCTCCAGACGCCCAAGCTCGCGTGGCGAGGCTATGGTCTTCGCGCCGCGTTCGCCGACGCCCTCGGGATTCCGGTGACCTACGACACGGACGTGAACGTTGCCTGCCTCGGCGAAGTGGTCTTCGGCTGCTGCAAGGGGCTCGAGGACGCCGTCTACGTGACCATCGGCGCCGGCGTGGGCGCGGGCGTCATGTGCGCGGGCAGGCTCCTTCACGGCATGCTGCACCCCGAGGCCGGCCACATGCTGGTAAAGACCCGTCCCACCGAGGAGGGACGCTGCGTCTGCCCGAGCCACGCGAGCTGTCTCGAGGGCCTCGCCTCCGGCCCCGCCATCGCCGCGCGCTGGGGAAAGCCCGCGGCCGAGCTCGCGGACAACGCTGAGGTGTGGGCGCTCGAGGGGGATTATCTGGGGCAGATGTGCGCGAACCTCGTGCTCATGTACTCGCCTCGCCGCATCGTCCTCGGCGGCGGCGTGATGCACCAGGAGCAGCTCTACGGCATCGTCCGCAAGAAGACCCTTGAATATCTGGGTGGCTACATCCAGACCGCCGAGCTTAAGGACATAGAGAACTACATCTGCGCCCCGGGCTGCGGCGGCGACCAAGGAATCCTCGGCGCGGCCGAGCTGGCAAGAAGGGCGCTCGCGTAGCTTGCGCTCTCTCCGCCATACAACGCGTTAAGAAAAGACGAGCGCTTCTTGCCAATTGGGCGGCAAGAAGCGCTCGTCTTTTGCATTTGTTTTTGGGCAGGACGCCCCGCCTCCGCTAGAGTCCCTGGATCGCCACACCAACGAGGTTTGGACCGGTGTGGACAAGAAGCGCGGGGCTGATGTCGGAGCGGACGACCTCCACCGCGTTGGCCACGCGCTTGCGCAGGGCCTGCTCCATGTGGTCGTAGAGGTCGGCGTAGGCCGAGGTGCAGCTCACGGCAAAGCGCACCTTGGGGTGCTTCTCGGCGATGGCGGCGACGAGCTTGACCTCGGTGCGATGGCGGTACTTGCACAGCCATTTCGTGTGCGCGAGGCTGTTGGCTTTCTGGGCCACAGCAATCACCTTCCCCCTAGCATGATGACCTGAACAATCCTCATGCTAGGGGGAAGGTTTTTGTCGCGTAGCGGAAATTGGCCTCCACCCGCTGATCGGGTGGCTTTCTATGCCGCGCGGCACGGACTAAAGTCCATGAATAAAAACGAGGAAGGCCACGTCCGGCCTCCCTCGCGTGTCCTTGCACGCCCAATATGTGCCGTAAAAGCCGTCTTCTTCAACGTCAAAGTGAGCGCGCTTCATTTTTGCCACTCAAAATCTTATTTTCACGATTTGCATTTTCATCCCGTTGTCACCGACCCTTGCGAGAAACCGGAAAAAGCCGCTGACAGAAGGGTCCCTCAAATCGTTGTAACCCAGCATATAGCCGCGACTTGTGACCTGCAGGCGGCTGTTCCACGTGCCGATTTCCTTGGCGGCATCCGAAACCGCAAAATATGCCCCCACATCCTTGATTTTTGCAGTCTTAAGCCATGTTTTTGCGATCATCTTTACTGCCGTTCGATTGGCAGCATCAAAGACCAGCACACCGCCGGGGAAAGCGTCCGCCATCTCCCGCACCAGTTCCCGGACCTGCTGGGTTAGAAAGTAATAGAACACCCCGGAGGCAAAGAGCACCGCCCCGCCGGAGGCATCGATTTTGCCAAACCATGCGGTGTCTTTCAGGTCGCAGGGGATATTTTGTTCCCGATCCCCGGCGGGCAGTAGCTGCTGCCGCAAGGCGATCACATCCGGGAAGTCCAGATTGTAGATCTTGCATCTACCGTTGTCGCAGGTTCTGCCGGTGTTGTCCAGCCCGCAGCCCAGATTGACCACCGCCGCATTGGGGTGGCCTTTCAGGTAATCCCGCACCTCGAAAGCAAGATCACTCTGCCGTGTGGCCACCTCCAGCGCACCAAAGCGCTGCATCAGGCTACGGGAGTTTTTCTCTGCCTCTGAAAAGTCGTAGTCGATTTGGTCGAGCAGACGAACCGCTGTTTCATCCCTATAAAGGTTCGGGTACAGCTCCGTACACAGCTTCCGGGAATACAGCGGGAGGGTCAGCGTCTCCTGAACGGTGTTTTTCTCAATTTTACATTTCATAGGTTTCTTCCTCAGTGAATAACAACTGTCACAATCGCCGCCAGCACAGCCGCTATGACCGTCATGCCTATTGCCATGTGCAGGATGGATGCAAAAATGCCCGCATGACGTCCTCAAATACCATATCCGCCACACTGCCTTGCAGAACGGCGCAATGCCCCTCCTGAATTGCAGTTCGGTTGAGCTTTCTAGCCTTCTCCACGCTGACGGGCGAATAGTCGATGCCTTTGACGACGCCATGCGGGCATTTTTCCAGCAGCCGTTTTATGTTCGCCCCGCCGCCACAGCCGCAATCCAGCACCTTGGCATTTGGCGCAAGTCGTAGAAATCGAAGTCCCCACCGCGCCACAGGGCTGTGGCCCAGATTCATCATGGCAACCATAAGTTTCCCGCCGAGGCCCACGGGCTTGCGGGTGTTTTCAAAGAACGACATCTGGCCCCTCCGATTTCGTGCATTCCGCATAGGTCAGCGGGAACGAGGCCTTCAGCACCGCGCTTTTCTGCACCGCCCAGCCGTTTTGACGCAGGGAACGCAGGTATTCCTCGCTTGTCCACCTGCTGTGGAGGGGAACCCCGCCATACTCATGAAAAAGCTTTTGCCTTGCCGGAAACCGAGTTTCCCGCGTGGGTGAAGGTTGGCGCGATGAGCACGCCGTCGTCCTTCAGCACCCGCCTGATTTCTTGCAGGGCCTTTTCCGGATGCGGCACTATGTGAAGCGCGTTGGACGCGATCACCACTTCGAAGGACTTCTGTGCATAGGGCAGGCGGAACATATCTTGTACGGAAAAGTGCAGCTTTGCGGATTGATTGTCCCGCTTTGCTTCAAGGATCATCTTTGCAGAGGCGTCCGTAGCCTCGATGTGCGCCGCCGCATTCACGATGCTCTTTGCGATAAGCCCCGTGCCGGTGGCAACCTCCAGTACGGTTTTTGCTTTCACTACCGGCCGGATCAGCCCATACATCTTCTCATACGCCGCCCGGTCGTTTCGCATGAAACGGTCATACCGACCGGCGTTCTTGTCCCAGAAACCCTCGCGTTCGTGCATGGCTGTCGCCCCCAAACAGTTAGAGTCATCTAACTATAATTCTAACAGTTTAGATAACGGGTGATGCCGCACCTATCCCAAGCTGCGGTAAGTCGCGTCGGCCATCAGGATATGGCGCACCACCCTTGCAGTCGGGTCCCACCTGTCGCGCGCCTGGTTGACCCTG